>CAJOFA010000012.1 GCA_905233985.1 uncultured Prevotella sp. | reverse complement strand
CTCCATGAAGTAAGAGGGCGTTGAATAGATAGTAATGACATTGGTGGGGTCATCCACGTCTGTCATCTTAATCCACAAGGGACGACGCTGATAGTCGCAGGTCAGCTCAAAAGTATGACCATAGACGCAGTTCAGTACGTCACTCCACTTATACTTGCTGTAGTAGTCACGTCCAGCCTTGTTACGCACAGTACTATTCTGATTGAACTTAATCTTCGTACCGTCCTTGGCCTTGCTGACATCCTCACCGTTAAAGCCCCAATAGGGTTGGTCAGTCGATGTGCTCATGCTAGAGCAAAGCTTATTGTCGCTGGTCAAGCCGATGGTGGCTGTATAAATCTTGATTTCCTGGTTGTTCTTACCGGCGGTCTTCAGAATCGCCATCATAGCATCCCACTTGGGCTTAGCATAGTCGCCTACACTGCCGTAGCGCATGTACCAGTTACCAGTGACAATGCTCTCAACGAGCGTCGGCATATAGGTGTCAAGCTGCAGCTTCTGGTTATTGCGGAAGAGGAAATAGTCGTCGGTGTCACCACGGAGCAGTCCGTCAAGTTCCACACCATTGACATTCACAGGATAGTAGAAGTAGAAACCGTCTTTCTTCACGATATAGGGAGCGGCCACAGTGACCTTCTGGTCGGTGGAGTCCTTATAGGTAAAGATGAGGCAACGATAGCTACCATTATTGGTGACTGTCACCTCCTGCTCCTTGGTGTAGTCTTCACCTGAGAGGGTGTAAGAACGTGAGGACATATAAGTTTCTGTCTCCTGAGCCTCGGTGATATAGCTTTCCCAAGTCTTGTCAGCGGGGATAGGCGTCATGATAATCTTGTTGTTGTGCTTCTTGCCACGCAGGATGATGGAGTCGTTTGTAGCCTTCATCACACGGAACTCGAAGTCACCATAAAGACCATCAGCCGTATCATACGTGTAGTCGGGGTTAGCGGGCGTCGAGTAGTAGTGGAAAGTCTCGTTGTACTCATCAAACGAGATAACGGTACCCATGCTCTGCTCCAGCTTGAAGTGACTGGTAGTCGTAATACACTTACCATCAGCATCGAGACCAGCCTTGTGGCTATCGCCCCACTTCTCACTGGCGAAGGTAGCATTCTCACCCTCGAACTTCACCATGACATTGTAGCCACCCATGTTGAGGTCTCCATAGTATTCCATGAGCCAGCCGTTAGATGCAGTAAGAAGAACTTTCTGCACATTAGCCATATTTTCAGCAGAACGCTCCGAAGCCGACTTTTCAAAACTTTCGTCCTCCTTCAGCGAACAGGCACTAAATGACACCAAGGTCAAGCAGGCCAAAAGGATATATGTGATTTTCTTCATATTCTGTTCCTCTCTTCTTATTTAAGTGTACGTAAATCAAGTGTAGTACTCTCAGCAGAACGACGAATCAAGATGTCACGCAACTCGTCAAGGTCAAGATTCCAACTATTCAGGAAGTAGGTCTTCATCAGGTCAAGCTTCTGGTTGATGATGGCAGCACCATCAGTACCAGCCTGATTGATAATCTTCTGCCAACCCTCAGGCGTATTCGTCACGTAGGTAGCATAGATCTCTGCAAAGTCCTCGTTGTACTCACTGGAAGCATAACTGCTGACGAAACCTTCCTTAGCCACGTCCTTGTCTTCCTGATTAATCCAGTCTGTGGCGTGATAGGTACCGGCACTGATTGCACGGAACGAGGTATCATAGTCCTTTTTCTGCGTCAGGATATGACAGAACTCATGGTGCATCGTATGGAAGAACCAATAGTTCATGTCAATGGGCTTCACGTCATGACTCTCATAGGGATTCGTGGTGTTAATACGAGGATTGTCGATGTCAAGCTCGTTGACACCATAGAGCATAATCTTCAGACCGCCCTCAGCCGTACCGAGCACCAGTGAACCATTATCGTTCCACTTATAGGAACCTGTGAGCTGGATGATACGGGGTACGTAAGTCTTCATGAACTCTTGGCTCACAGCCTCAGAATAGGCATCGAGCCATACGTGCTTGATGAGGATGGCAAGTGCCACAGACTGATCGTAATTGGCAGGAATGACATTATAGGCACGGTCTGACTCCTTATCGCTGAAGCGATACTTAAAGTCAATGTTATATGCCTTGCGATAGTTGGTCTCCAGCCAGTTATCAAACTCGTTCTTCTCGGGTATCACAACATCGTCGAATATACTCTTGGAATCGAGCTCTTCATTGTCGCAACCGCTGAAGCCGAGCAAACCGGCCATCAGTAACAATATGCTTATATTCTTGAACTTCATATTTCTTATATCTTTAGGGTTTTGACACTTAATGATTATTCTTCATCTTCAGGATCCTTATACTCATCCTCAGTAGCATTGACGAATGCCTTGATTTCATCAGCTGTCTGACGGGGATTACCCTGCAGGCCAGCAGCAACGACCGTATTAGGAATCTGAATGGCACCGCGCAAGTCACCACGGATAAATACCTGCGGATCCTCACCTGCCAAGAGATGTGTATATTCAATACCATAACGCTTGAGGTCTTGCATACGGACACCGTGGAAGACTGTCTCAAGACGCTTCATGTGAAGGATAAACTGGAGCATACACTCCTGATCGCTACCCTCGGCACCAATGGTAAAACCTTGGGGATGCATGTGCTTGCGGAAGGAGCGGTCACGGTTACCATCTGGCGTACGTTTAGCATAGTCAGTACCCGTGACATAGCTCGTAATATTAGCAACAGTCATGACTGGACGTACTGTAGAGCCTTCCACTTCCTTGCAATGAGTGGTAATCCAAGTATTGATGTCCTTGACGGCATTCTCCAACTGACCGGACAGGCAGTAAGCCTCGGCACGCTCCAGAATAGTCATGTCACCCGTAAAGATTGGGTCAACAGAGTGAGTATAACCAATACCAGCCACCTTGTCAGTATATTCGAACTGCTCCTCATAACTAGGGAATGCAACGCACTGGTTGGAACCATATAGGTTGTTGGCATAGATAATGGTGTTGTTGCTTGAACCACTTCCCCACGGCATGTCCACCCAGAAAGTCTCGTAAGCCGTCACATCGTAGTTATGGGCAAAGCGAGAACTGGTAGCCCAAGTCAAGTAACGGGGAGCAATAGAATAAGTGGCCAGCAGCATGATATTTGCCTGATCCTCGGAACGAATCCAGAGGTTGGCAAAGTCTTCACGACCAAGCGTACGATAAGGCTCATAGTTACGCATAACGGTTGTAGGATCACTACCGAGCACCTGTGAAGCATACCGAATAGCCTTTTCATAGTTCATGTAATAGAGATTGAAGCGTGCAGCAAAAGCATAGGCAGCCTTCACATTGAAATGATATTTCGGCTTTACATAGTTTTGTGCAGCCTCTGCAATGTGCGGCAGTGCCTCCTCTATATCCTTGTCAATGGCGGCATAGAGCTCACGCAAGGTGCCACGCTCATACTGTGTGTTGATGTCCTGCTCAGGAACGAGCGGATAAGGCAATCCGAGATATTCGTCAGCCTTTCCGGGATCCCAAGCCATGCAGAACGTCTGTGCCAACATGAACATGCTGTAGGCACGGATGAGCTTTGCTTCGGCCAGGTCACCCTGCAGCGAAGCAGGAGAGCCCAAGCCCTCAATGCCCTGAATTGCTTCGTTGACAGTAGCTACTGAAGCATAGTATCCTCCCCAGATGTCGTATGGGGTATCGTTACCTTCCTCCGTAGTATCCATAAAACGATATATCTGATCGACGATAGCTGGCGAAGAGTAGGCACGACCATTATCGCTGACGTTATCGGAAAGGACCTCTACAAGCAGGTTGTTGGTACATGTGGGATAAGCTGACACCAACAGCTGTGTAATCTTCTCCTCGGTGTTCAACTCAGCACGCTCATCGGGCAGTTTGTCGAGATAATCGTTACAGCCAGTCAGCGTGAGGGCTACGGCAAGGCCGCAGCAAACATAACCAATTCTTGATATATATTTTTTCATCTTCATTATCAATTATCAATTATCAACTATCAATTAAATACCAACGCGCAGCGTGAATGTGAACTGACGAGCCATCGGCACAGCCACACCACCAGAGTTGAAGAACTCAGGATCCTGGCCATTGAGCTTCTTGTCGGCATAAATCAGGAAGGGATTGGTAGCCTGCAGCTTCATGCTGAGGTTGCTCAGTCCGAGATGGCTGATCCATGTCTGCGGGAAGTCGTACGAGAGAGAAATTTCCTTCATGCGGATGAAGTCACCCTTAGCAATACGTGCCGTAGAGTAGTTGTAGGCATTATAGGCATAGCCTAAGTATGAGTCATTCTGAATCATACGAAGGTCAGCCATTGCCGGAATATCCGTGAACTCCTCGTCTCCGGGTACAACCCAACGGTTGGCAAACTCACGCGGCATAGCGGTGAGGTCAGAGTAGCTGACGCCGAAGGTCGGGTCAAGACGTACCACATTACCATAAGAATAGGTGATGAAGACATTGAGGTGCCAGTTCTTGTAACGGAAGGTGTTTCCTAATGAACCTGTTACAGTAGGATCTGTAGGTCCTTCGTAAACGAGGTGACTGGTGTCATACGACTGGAAGTCGATGTTACTGGTCGTTACTTCACCTTCTTCGTTGATGAACGTCGGCAAACCATACTGGTTCAGTCCCTGGAAGTCCATAGAGAACAGCGAACGGTAGGGATAACCCTTCTCGGTGAAACCATTACCAGTAATGAGGTCGATGACGCGGTTACGTGACTCAAAGTCGGTCACCTCACAATGTGTGTGCGAATAGATGAAGTCAGTGCTCCACTCAAAATCCTTGGTGACGATATTACGCGTAGAGAGCGTGAACTCCTCACCGTGCGACTTCATGGAGGCAACGTTAGCATACTTCACAATCTGTCCACCGACACCCGTTGTACGCTTCGGACCAATCAGGTCGTAGTTGTTACGAGTGTACCAGTCGAACTGGAAGTTAATGCGGTTGTCAAGGAAGCCTAAGTCAAGACCGATGTTGAACTCATGCTTCTTCTCATATGTCAGCTCGGGGTTAGCGAAGCTGGTGATTTCAAGACCTGACTCCTTGTCTGCAGAATAAGGACGCCAGGGGTTGTAAGCCTGGATAATCACCATAGAGTTGGTCACAGCGGGCTTGTCACCAGTCAGTGAGTAGCTGGCCTTCAGCGTTGCGTGCGTCAAAGCCTTCTTGAAAGTCTTATAGAACCAAGGCTCTTCATGAGCGTTCCACGCAGCTGACACGTTCCAAGTAGGCAGCCAGCGTGCGCTGGTGGCGCGACCCAAACGGTTAGAACCCTCATAACGGATGGTTCCATTGATGATATAACGGTGCTTCCATGAGTAGGTTGCAGTTCCGAAGAACGACACCTCACGGCTATAACCGTTGTTCAGTGCATAGTACATATTGTTCTCCTCGCTGGCCTGCTTGAAGTAACGGTAATCGTAGTTACCGAGCTGAGCCATATCGTAGAGCACACCAACCTTGGTGTTTGACGTTGCAATACGCTCAATATCGTTGATTTCCATACCACCATATGCACTGACAATGTGCTGGTCATTGAACACATTGTTGTAACTGGCTGTAGCACGGAAGTCCCAAGAGTTCATCTTATAGACCGTCTCACGATTAAAACCACCCTCGGGCAACACGCTGATAGGCAGTGAATTCAATACGTCAGGATCGGTATAGAGCCAAGGGTTGGAGTCACGCATGGTGGCATCGTCCATCATGCGGAAAGCCATAGCCTGGTTACTGCTCTCCTTGATGTAGTGTTCCTGAGTGGTGGTCGAGTACTTATAAGCACCGAGCACACTCAACTCAAGCTGTTTCCAGGGGCGATATTTCAGCTCACCCTGGAAGCGCAGGTCAACCACATCGAGCTGCATGTAGTTGTTCTGCAGTTCGTGGTGAATATTGAAAGGAGCATAGTTACGTACGTAGAACTCCTTGGCGTCAAGCGTACGTGAACTATTGATAGCATACGAATAAGGGTTGATATCAAAGTCACGACCTACAGCACCGCTCACTACGTCAATGCTCTGGTTACCTGTACCAGGAGCCTCCTGCTTACGATAACTGGTGTTACCAATCAAGTTCAGTGAAACCTTGTCATTGATGTTGTAGTTGGCATTAATATTAGCCGTGTAACGCTCCACCTTACCACGCTCATACCATCCCGGATCGCTCATGATGGAGAATGACGTATAGTACTGAGCCTTCTCCGTACCAGAACTAAGTGAGATAGAGTGGTTGTGCTGGATGGCGTTGGAGAACAACTCCTCGAACCAGTTGGTGTTACGCATCTCAGCCTCTCTCAAGTAGTTATACATAGCCTCCTGCGTGTTGGCGAGCTTGAAGTCGCCCGTAGCGGGATCGTATTCGTTCATCAGGTGATACATCTTACCGAACACACCACTGGAGCTGGAACGGTAAGAACTCATGAATGAGAGGAAACCATTGTTCTGCATCTCACGATAAACAGACATCTGCTCCTGCGAGTTCATGATGTTGAACTGTGAGTAGCTGGGGCGCAGACGCATGGTGTATTCACCCGTATAGCTGATCTTGGTGGTACCGACCTTACCACGCTTGGTGGTAACGACAATCACACCGGCCATAGCACGTGCACCATAGATTGACGTTGCAGAACCGTCCTTCAGAATCTGGAACGACTCAATATCGTCAGCATTCAGTCCGGCGATAGCGCTGGAAATCAGCGTGGCAGCATCACCAGAGGAAAGCTGGTCGGCATCAACCTCCGTCACATCCTCCATGATAACACCATCGACCACCCACAGCGGCTTAGAGCTACCATAGATTGACGTAGCACCACGGACACGGATCTTAGGAGCCGTACCGAACGTACCGGATACGTTCTGCACCGACACACCGGCTGCACGACCTTCCAGCGAACGGGATATATCTGCGATACCGTCGAGCTTTGCTTTTTCTGCATCCACCTTGGTTGTAGCACCGGTAAACAGGCGTCTATCCTGCTTCATGATACCTACAGCCACAACTTCGCCGATGCTCAGGGCATCAGGCTCCAGTGTTACTTTCATGCCGTCTTTTGGGGTGACGGTCTGTGTTGTCATACCGATATAACTTATCACAAGTTTCTTTCCGGCGGGAACAGTCAGCGTAAAGTTACCGTCAACATCGGTTTTCGTACCTGTCTTTGTACCTTGAATCATTACAGTGGCACCAATACACGGCTCACCATAGTCGTCAAAGACCGTACCTGAAATTTTGTTCTGGGCGAAAGCCAGTCCCACACTAAGGAACAGGCCGACCATCATCAGAGCAATTCTTTTTCTCATATACACTCTCTTATCTTTGTTATTTAAAATATGTACCCGTACATTATATATAATATACAATGCTTCTGTCATTTCGGCAGAATGAGGCTTAGCAAGGTGCAAAGTTATTATTTTCTTTTCTAAAAAACGAATAAATTTATAAAAAAGACACATTTTTGCGCAACAAATTAACATATCCGGGGTCCTTCCTCCCAAAATGAACAAAAATTCCTGCTTTTTGTCACATTGTGAAATAACCAAGAATGACGAGCTAACTATCCATATATGGGAAACCGCCAGTTCTCACGTTGAGAGCTGGCGGTTTCCCATATGTAAGTGTTCTTTTAAAGGCTTATCGACTGCTCCTGACCGTTGTAAAGAATCACACGGCTGCTGCCATCAGGCAGGACAACAGTGAACTGACGGCTGACAAGCATGCCTGGATAATTTCCCTGTCGCTCGCCAATGGTCAGCGTGCGTTTCTTATCGTTCCAACGAAGGGTGATGGTGCTATAGACGCCGCGCTCATAGTTATAGTTATCACCTTCGTCCTCATAAAGCACAAACTCGCCATCGGCACCAGGGTAGATACGCAGTTCGAGGTTGTCCCACGACCTCTCACCCACATACTGCATCTCAGGACCTAACGGCAGAATGCTACCAGCACGTACGAACATCGGCACACGGTCGAGTGTAGTCTGCAATGACACGTCACGACCACCCTTATAGCGCTCGTTCGTCCAGAAGTCATACCAGTCGGCACCCTTCGGAAGATACTTCACAACCGTCTTCGTTGCCGTCCAGTTCACACCTACGACATCTTCCTTCTGACTTCTTACATCATTTCTGTCCCAGCCTGTCATGGCATCGGTGCGGACAATCTTTTCTTCAGTATATTGCGGGTCGGCAATAGGTGCGGCCAGAATGTTATTACCAAAGAGGAACTCATCGGTCATGTCCCAAACCTTCTTGTCGCCAGCGAAGTCGCTGAACAACGGACGCATGTAACTTGCATTGTTGCTGGTCACCTGCCAAGCTATGCTGTATAAATAAGGTATCAGGCGGTAACGCAGACGAATTTGTTTCTCAATAGCATCATATACAGGCTCTCCCTTTTGTCCGAACTGCCATATCTCGCGCGGTGCATCAGCACCATGACTACGGAAGACGGGACAGAACAAGCCATATTGCATCCAGCGCACGTAGAGTTCCTGGAACTGCGGATTACGTGGTGCAGATGCCGGCCCCATAGTATTATAGGCATTACAGAAGAAGCCACCAATATCGGTATTGAAGTTGGGGTTGCCCGTCAGCGTAAAGCTCAGTCCGGCGGGAATCTGCTTGCGAAGCATGTCCCACGACGAGTTGACGTCGCCACTCCACATGTTCGAACCATAGTGTTGCTGACCGGCATAACTGGAACGTGTCATGATGAAGACACGCTTGGCCTCCCCCGACCCCTCCGAAGGGAGGGGAGTTTTACGCTGCGCCTCATAGACACCACGTACCGTTTCCAATGGGAAGGCATTACGCAGCGAACGCCACGTACCACCATACACCTCATGGGCGTAGTCAGCCTCAGTGGGATAGAAGCAATCGGGATCCGTAGAATCCATCCACCAGGCATCGACACCATCATCGAAAAGCTTCTTCAGATACTTCCAATAGATGTCACGGGCCACAGGACTGAATGCATCATAAACCTTCACACCTGAAGGATAATCCTTCATGGGAGGCCAGACATGCGAGATACCACTCTGCGGCCATGTCTCAAAAGGCATCAACAACCCAAGTTTGTCTAACTCGCGGAACTGTTGTGTCATCGGACCGAAACTGGCCCAGATGCTAATCATGAAGTGGGCGTGCTTCGCATGGACATTCTTGATGAGTTGCGGGCCTGTAGCAAAGTCTTCCGACAGGAAGTCCATCGCGTTCCACAGATAGTTGGAGCCCCAGTACTGCCAGTCCTGAATAATACCGTCGAGCGGAACATTCAATTCACGATACTTGTCAACGATGCTCTCCGTCTCGGCGGCAGTCTTATAGCGTTCCTTCGACTGCCAATAGCCATAGGTCCACAATGGGAACATGGGCACATCGCCCGTCAACTGACGCATCTGGGCAATAACACCGTCAGCACTTCCGCCATACATAAAGTAATAGTCAATGCCCTTGCCGACTTCGGAAGTGAACGTCATACCGTCAGGGCCATCGTCAAATTGTGTAGGCGAATAGTTTTCCCAATAGAGACCCCAGCCCTTGATGCTCTGCAGCACGTTCTGGAAGTCTTCGAGGTTCGACTGTTCCATGCGCTTGTGCTCCCCTCGACGATTCATCTTTCCGTTCTGGATAGTACCCAATCCGTAGATGGTTTCATCCTTGTCAAGCAAAAACGTCTGGCTACATTTGCTGACGTCACCTGATTTCTCGCGAAGCAGCACCTTGCCCTTCGGTGTGAGAAACGTCACACAACCTGTGCGCTCATCCACCTTAACCGTCAGTTCGCTGCTTGACATCATGTCACCCTTGCGGGTTACGGCTACTTGCTCCGGCTTTGCCGTTATAACCAGACTGTTCGTGGGCTGACCTTTTACGATGTGCACAATGGATGGCGTAAAGAACTCAACCTTTACGCCTTGTGCATGACAGGCAAGACCTGTCATGCACGCTATTAACAGCCCAAAACTCTTCTTCACCATACTATCGCTGCCGTTCTGTTTCTTCGCGCTTTGCCCTATAGAAGCGGTCAACGAAATCTACCTGCTCGCGGTTAGGACGCATAATCAGCGAAGCACCATTGCTGAACTGCATCGTGGTAGGCTTCGTGTCATCAAATGTAGGCCAGTAAGGAAGTCCCTTACCATTGGGGTTACCCGTTTTGGCGAAGTTCACCCAGTACTGCTGGATGATTTCAGCCACAGCAGCCTCAGCGGGATATTTGTCAGGCTGTGTCAGGAACTCTCCGTTCAGGTAGAGGATATCATCAGCATGAGCCACGCCCCTGCGACGCGGATCCTGCGAGAAGCTACGTGTAGAAGGCTGCGCAAGGTAAGCGGCATAGGCAGGACTATGACCTGTCTTTGCCTGCAGGCTTACCCAAGCGTAAGATGGCCAGGCAAAGCCCATATCACGGAAAGCATCGCCATTACCATGGAAAGCCTCATCGTCGGTGTTGCCAGGATAGACCTTCAAGGCTTCATCGGCAAATGCACCAAAGATGTTACGAACAGACTTCTGGTAATCCTCTGCCTTGATATTGCCAGGCGTGAAGAGGGCTCCCTCGTCGCTGTTGGTCATCACAATAACGGGGACATCATTGTATTCGCCCCGCTCATAGAGACGATATTGGTCGTCGGTTATCACATAACCATCCACACAGGGCCAGAAGCCACCAAAGCCGACATTCCCATCGCAAAGCGTCATAGCATCCATCTTACGCAGCTGCTTCAGGTTTTTCTTCTTCAGATGTTGCTGGAAGGCGAGACCCTGTTGCTCAGCACCCTTCTGCGAGGCATCCATACCTAATGAACGGGGCTTGTCGCTCCATGGGGCAAACGAGCCACCACTCTGACTGATACAGCGATGGAAAAGCCCTTTGGCCAAAGGTGATGCACAAAGAATGCTACAGCTGATAGCACCGGCACTCTCACCGAAAATGGTGACATTCGACGGGTTGCCGCCAAAGTTGGCGATGTTACGCTGCACCCACTGGAGGGCGAAAATCTGATCGAGGATACCATAGTTGCCCGAGTGTCCCCCCTTCGACTCCTTGGTAAGTTCGGGATGAGCCATGAAGCCCAGCGCTCCCGTGCGGTATTCGACACTGACAATAACTACGCCACGCAGTGCAAGGTACTTCCAAAGGTCACCGGCATAGTACTCCGTCTGGAAGCCACCGCCATGAATCCAAACCATAACGGGCAGACGGTCATTGACAGAGGTGGCAGGTGTGGCAATACCAAGGTAGAGGCAGTCCTCGCTCATCATGTCTGCCGTACGGCCAGGACGCGTGGGCTGCGGGGGCATGGGGCCAAAAGTGTCACACACTCTCACGCCCTCCCATGCTTTAGCGGGTTGTGGTTCACGCCAACGCAGGTCACCTACAGGCGGGGCCGCATAGGGAATAGCTTTATACACGGCAAGCGCTCCATCGGGAACACCTTCCACATCACCAGTTTCCACATGGGTTTTCAGGAGCGGTTGCCCCTGCACGTCTATCGCTGTCATGACAGCGCAGAGCATCAGAATAGTTGTCAGTAGCTTTTTCATTTGATAAGATATTCGGCAATTTGCACAGCATTCAATGCGGCGCCCTTACGAATCTGGTCGCCGGAAAGCCAGAAGGTCAGACCACAGTCGTCACTGAGGTCCTTGCGAACACGCCCCACATAGACGTCATCCTTGCCAGCAGTATCGTTAGGCATAGGATATACGAGGTTCGACGGGTCGTCAAGCAGCGTACAGCCAGGAGCGGCAGCAATAGCCTGCTGAGCCTCTTCTACACTGATGGGGCGCTCAGTCTCAATCCAAACGCTCTCAGAATGAGCACGCAAAGACGACACACGGACACACGTGGCTGAGCACTTGGCATCGGTGTGCATAATCTTCTGCGTCTCGTTATACATCTTCATCTCCTCCTTCGTGTAGCCATTGGGCTGGAAGACGTCAATCTGCGGAATGACATTATAGGCCAACTGATGGGGGAACTTCTTGATAGTCTGCACCTGGCCAGTCTCTAAAATCTCCTTGTACTGCTGCTGCAGTTCGGCCATAGCAGCGGCACCTGCGCCGCTGGCGCTCTGATAGGAACTGACATGGATACGCTTGATGTGACTGAGCTTCTCCAATGGCTGCAACACAACAACCATCATGATTGTCGTGCAGTTAGGGTTAGCAATGATGCCGCGCGGACGATTCAGTGCGTCCTCAGCGTTACACTCGGGTACCACGAGGGGCACGTCAGGATCCATACGGAAAGCTGACGAGTTGTCTATCATGACACATCCGTATTTGGTAATGGTCTCGGCAAATTCCTTCGACGTGCCGGCACCAGCAGAAGTGAAGGTGATGTCTATGTCCTTGAAGTCATCATTGTGCTGCAGGAGTTTTACAGTAAGCTCCTTGCCGCGGAAGGTGTACTTACGTCCGGCTGAACGCTCACTACCGAACAACACCAGTTCATCCATGGGGAAATCTCTCTGGTCGAGGATGCGCAGAAACTCCTGACCGACAGCGCCCGAGGCGCCTACAATTGCTACTTTCATAATCTAAGTATTATTTACGATTTACTAATTCCGTATTACCTATTATCTTATTCTGACTGCAAAGATACAATATTTCATGCAAATATGTGCCTGTTTGCTTGCTTTTTTTATTTTATCACGATTTTTATTTTGCTATTTCGTTTGTCGTTTCGGGAATAAATAAGTACCTTTGCAGTCGGAAAGGAACTAAAAGAGACTGATGCAAGCCCCTTTATCCACATATCTGCCCATTACGAGCCCGACGCTGATTTTCTTCGTCGTGCTTTGTATTATTCTGTTTGCTCCTATCATTATGAGCAAACTGCGCATTCCGCACATCATTGGCATGGTGCTGGCAGGTATGATTATCGGTGAGGATGGTCTGAACATTCTTGCGCGTGACAACTCTTTTGAGTTATTTGGCAAGGTGGGACTTTACTACATCATGTTTCTGGCAGGACTGGAAATGGACATGCAGGGTGTGAAAAAGCACAAAGCACGTTTCCTCATTTTCGGCATACTGACTTGCTTTGTCCCGCTCATTATGACGTTCTTCATGTCTATGTGGTTGCTTGAATACTCGCCGAAAGCCTCGTTCCTATTGGGATGTATTATGGCGTCGAACACACTCATAGCCTACCCCATCATCGGTCGCTATGGTCTGCAACGTAACTCAAGCGTCACCCTAAGCGTCGGCTCCTCGATGATTTCGCTGTTCATGGCACTCGTCATGCTGGCAGCCCTGGCAGATTCGTTCAACGAAGATGCCGGTACAGTATTCTGGCTGTTGTTTGTCGTGAAGTTCGCCCTGTTCTGTGCAGCTACCATCTGGCTGATTCCCATGTTGACACGCTACTTTCTGCGACGCTACAGCGATGCCGTTATGCAGTTCATCTTTGTGCTCGCCGTCATGTTCTGCTCGGCTGCGCTCTCAGAACTGATTGGACTGGAAGGTATCTTCGGTGCTTTCTTTGCCGGACTCATCCTAAACCGCTACATTCCCCATGTTTCGCCATTGATGAACCGCATAGAGTTCACCGGTAATGCCCTGTTCATTCCTTATTTCCTCATCGGTGTGGGAATGCTCATCAATGTACGCACTTTATTTGACGGCGTGCAAATGCTTGGCGTTGTATTGCTCATCGCGTTCTTCGGAACGTTCGGCAAGGCTCTAGCTGCTTACTTCTCCGGGCTGTTGTTCCGAATGCCAAAGGCTGAAAGTAACATGATGTTCGGACTGACCAGTGCCCACGCTGCCGGTGCCATCGCTATGGTGGCAGTAGGACTGCGACTGGAGGTATCACCAGGTGAATATCTTGTGACTGACGATATGATGAACGGTGTAGTCATCATGATTCTCGTGACATGTATTGTCAGTACGATGATGACTGAACACGCAGCACAGGAGATTACCCTGCGTGAGAAAAACCATCTGCAACACGAAGAAAACCAGAAGGACAACGAGAAGATTCTGCTCTGTGTGAAATACCCTGATATTGCGCCACAGCTATTGGATCTGGCCGTCATGATGGGTAGCCGTAATCACAAAGAACTGGTGGCGTTGAACGTGGTATACGACGACAAGAACGCCGCCAACAATCGCGAACACGGACTGCTACTACTGGAGCAGTTGGAACGGCAGGCCTGCGCCAGTGACGTAAAAATGCAGACGCAGGTACGACTGGCTACAAACATTGCCAACGGCATCAAACACGCCTTCCGTGAATCTGCCGCCAGCGACATCATCATGGGAATGCACGTGCATACGGATGTCAACCCGAAGTTCTGGGGTGAATTCATACAGAGCCTCTATAACGGATTAAACCGCCAGATTGTGCTGACGCGCTTCGTGCAGCCATTGAACACGTTGCGTCGCATTCAAGTGTGCGTGCCCTCAAGGGCCGAGTTTGAGCCAGGTTTCCATCGTTGGTTGGAACGTCTGTGTCGTATGGCGGGTAACCTGGACTGCCGCATTCAGTTCCACGGACGTCAGGAAAGCCTGTCGCTTATCCGTGAATACACCAACAACCGACATTCCAATGTGCGGGCAGACTATACATATATGAGCCACTGGAAAGACCTTCCGCGACTGGCCGAGCAAATCAATGACGACCACATGTTTGTCGTCGTGACAGCCCGTAAGGGAACCATTTCCTATAAAACCGCTATGGAACGGCTGCCCAATGAGCTGATGCAGCATTTCTCGGGCAAGAACCTCATGATTATCTTCCCTGACCAGTACGGTGAACAGAAGGAAGACTCCATGACCTTCACACAAGCACAGCACCACGAGGAACGAAGCGTCTATGACTGGCTGTTGACCAAGGTTAACAAATACCGTCCCAACTAACCAAGTTTCCAGTAATCCCAAAAGCCTAAAAAAAGTAAAAGCAATGATAAAAACCCAAGGAATCACCAAGAGCTTCGGCTCTCTTCAAGTGCTCAAGGGCATTGACCTGAGCATTTATAAAGGCGAGGTTGTCAGTATCGTCGGTCCAAGTGGTGCCGGCAAGACCACACTGCTGCAAATCATCGGCACGCTTGATCGTCCCGACAGCGGTTCTGTGTATGTCGATTCCGTCGATGTTACCACCCTCTCTCAGAAGAAATTAGCGGATTTCCGTAACCAGCATATCGGTTTCGTATTCCAGTTTCACCAGCTGCTGCCAGAGTTCACAGCCATCGAAAATATCATGATACCGGCTTACATCGCTGGAAGTTCACGCAAAGAGGCACAGCATCGTGCCGCTGAACTGCTCGACTTCATGGGCCTAACCGACCGTGCCAGCCACAAGCCTAACGAACTCAGCGGTGGAGAGAAACAGCGCGTAGCAGTGGCACGAGCTTTGGTCAACAATCCTGCCGTCATCCTCGCTGATGAGCCCAGCGGATCACTCGACACAAAGAACAAGCAGGAACTGCACCAGCTCTTCTTTGACCTGCGCGATCAGTTCGGACAGACCTTTGTCATCGTCACTCACGATGAACAACTGGCCAATATCACCGACCGCACCATCCACATGCGTGATGGTCTGTTGGAAACCCCATCAGACCCATTAACCTCATCTGCCCTATGATTAACCTCGGCGATTACAACACCCTAAAGGTTGTGAAATCCGTTGATTTCGGCCTTTACCTTGACGGCGGCGATGATGCCGGCGAGATACTGTTACCCAATCGTTACGTGTCTGAAGGAACCACCGTCGGCGACGAGTTGGAGGTTTTTATCTACCTTGACCAGGAGGAACGGCTCATAGCCACTACGGAACGTCCACTGGCTAAGGTGGGCGACTTCGCATGGCTTGAAGTATCATGGATTAACCAATATGGTGCTTTTCTTAACTGGGGACTGATGAAGGATCTCTTCTGTCCGTTCCGCGAACAGAAGATGCGTATGCAGAAAGGACAGTCGTACCTCGTTTACGTCACCATTGACGAGGAAAGCTATCGCCTCATGGCTACAGCCAAGATAGACAAATACCTCAGCCCACTCACAGTTTCCATCGCCCCAGCAAACCCTGCGGAATCAGAAGACCCAGTTACTGCTAAGTCCTACTCCCACGGCACACAAGTCGATTTGCTGGTATGGCAGAAAACCGACTTAGGATTTAAGGTCATCGTGGACAACCGCTATCAAGGACTGCTCTATGAGAACCAGATTTTCCAACCTATCCGTTCAGGTATGCGACTGCAAGGCTATATTGACCATATCCGTCAGGACGGCAAGGCCGACATCATATTACAGCCTACCGGTCAGCAGCATACGGAAGAGTTTGCTGCCGTGCTGCTACAATATCTGAAAGACAATGGCGGACACTGTGACCTGGGGGACAAGAGCCCTTCTGAAATCATACAAGCGCGCTTCAAGGTCAGCAAAAAGACCTTCAAGCGCGCTATAGGTGACCTTTACCGTCAGCGTCTTATCACGCTCGACGATAACGGTATTCATTTACTTTAAAACTCTGCCGATTTCGGAGTACGTGGGAAAGGAATGACGTCGCGGATATTCTGCATACCCGTAACAAAGAGTATCAGACGTTCAAAACCTAAGCCGAAGCCGGCGTGCGGACAGGTGCCCCAGCGGCGGGTATCCAGATACCACCACAAATGAGTCATGTCCATATTACGGCGCTTCACCTCACCCATCAACTTATCGTAGCTCTCCTCGCGTACAGAACCACCGATAATCTCGCCTATCTGCGGGAACAACACATCAGTACCCTGCATCGTCGGACCAGGAGCCACAGCTCCCTTATAGCCCACAGAACCGCCATCGGCAGTATCCTCGTTCTGCTTCATATAGAACGACTTGAAAGCACGAGGATAGTCCGTCATGATGACAGGTTTCTTGAAATGCTCCTCTACTAGATAGCGCTCATGCTCACTGGCAAGGTCATCACCCCAGTTGCAGGGGAATTCAAACTTCTTGCCATTTTTGATGGCTTCCTGCAGAATATTAATACCTTCAGTATAGGGCAGACGCACAAATGTCTCCTTCAAGACACCCTCCAAGCGCTCCAAGAGCGTCTTGTCAATCATCTTGTTTAGGAACTCCAGGTCATCTTTGCAGTTGTCGAGCGCCCAGCGCACACAGTACTTGATGAAATCTTCTTCCAAGTCCATCAGCTCTTCCTGATCAATGAAGGCCACCTCAGGCTCAATCATCCAGAACTCAGCCAGATGGCGCGGCGTGTTGGAGTTCTCGGCACGGAATGTCGGACCGAAGGTGTAAATAGCACCAAGGGCCGTAGCACCTAACTCGCCCTCCAACTGTCCGGAGACGGTCAGCGATGTCTGTTCGCCAAAGAAATCATCATCGTAGATAATCTTTCCCTGCTCGTCCTTCTTCAAATCATAGAGATTCTTCGTCGTCACCTGAAACATATTTCCTGCTCCCTCACAGTCCGACGCCGTGATAAGCGGTGTATGGAAATAGTAGAAGCCATGCTCATGGAAATAGGTGTGTATAGCCATTGCCATATTATGACGGATACGCATCACGGCACCGAAGGTGTTGGTACGCAGACGCATATGGGCGTTTTTGCGCATCACCTCAAACGACTGGCCTTTCTTCTGCATCGGATAGCTGTTGTCACAGAGTCCGTACACCTCTAACTGCGTAGCCTGTATCTCACTGGTCTGTCCTGCTCCCTGGCTCTCCACGAGTGTTCCTGTAGCGGCAATACAGGCGCCAGTGGTTATCTGCTTGAGCAGTTCTTCATCAAACTGCTCGGGGTTGACGACAATCTGTACGTTCTTGATGGTAGAACCATCGTTGAGCGCAATGAAATCGACTGCCTTGCTTGAGCGGTGCGTGCGCACCCAACCCTTCACACAGACTTCCTTGCCAAAATCTGTACTTTTCAGTATGTCAATAATCTTTGTTCTTTTCATTGCTTCTTATTGTTTTGTTTGTTGTTATGGCATAACAACATACTTCACTTTATTCATACGCTCCCATGCGCAGACGATCAACTTCTTCCTCTGTGAGGTAGCGCCAATCACCGCGACGAACATTTTTCTTGGTCAGTCCGGCAAACTGCACACGGTCGAGCTTCGTCACACGATAGCCAAGGCTCTCGAAGATACGGCGCACGATACGGTTCTTGCCAGAATGAATCTCAATACCCACCTGCTTCTTGTCCACAGCGTCAGCATACTGAATATCATCGGCTTTGATTTCGCCATCTTCAAGCTGAATACCCTCAGCAATCTGCTGCATGTCATGAGCGGTCAGGTTCTTGTCCAAATACACGTGATAGATTTTCTTCTTAAGGAACTTCGGATGTGTCAGCTTCGAAGCGAGATCACCATCGTTAGTAAGCAGAAGTACACCCGTCGTGTTGCGGTCGAGGCGTCCTACGGGATAGATGCGCTCAGGGCAGGCATTCTTGACGAGGTCCATCACCGTCTTACGTTGCTGCGGGTCATCGCTGGTCGTTACATAGTCCTTCGGCTTGTTAAGCAACACGTAAACCTTCTTTTCAAGCGTTACTGGCTGGTCGTGGAACTTCACCTCGTCAGTGCGCAGCACCTTGGTTCCGAGTTCTGTTACCACCTCACCGTTAACCGTTACGACACCTGCTTGGATGAACTCATCAGCCTCACGGCGACTGCACACACCGGCATTGGCCAGGAACTTATTAAGACGCAGCGGCTCATTGGGATCGAAATGTTCCTCCTTGTACTCAATACGTTTCTTCATGCTGTACTTGGCATTGGGGTCATAGTCGGCAGTATGCTGACGACGATAGCCACCTTGCTGCGGACGTTTGTTGTAGCCACCCTGATTGCCATAGTGATTATAGCCACCCTGCTGGTATCCGCCACGCTGCTGATAGCCACCACGTGGCTGATAACCGCCACGCTGCTGATAACCACCACGTGGCTGATAACCGCCTTCGCGCTGCTGATAACCACCCTCGCGCTGCTGATAGCCACCCTCACCATTGTTGTCATAGCGGGGACGATAGCCACCACGCTGCTGATAGCCACCCTCACCATTATTATTGTAACGAGGACGATAACCGCCACGCTGCTGATAGCCACCCTCACCACCGTTATTGTTGTAACGGGGACGATAGCCACCGCGCTGCTGGGGTGCGGAGTTCTGCAATGCAGCTCCAAAACCCTCTGGACGGAATCCGCCTTCGTCATCATGATTACGATTGTAACCGCCGCGCTGGTCCTGTCCGTAGGGACGCGGCTTCTGAATACGAGGACGCGGGGAGCGTCCTATACGGTAATTACTCTGGTATTCACCATTTTGGTTTGATGATTGATAACCTCCTTCACGGTTTTCTGTGTTTTGCTCTGCAGAAAAACCTTCCGTTTTCTTTTCGTTCTCTAAATCCATAAATAATTCTCCTTTTCTTTTTTAATTTAACCTCACGGCCTTAACGATTTGGTTTTAATATTCAACATTAAGCTTTACTTATTCTCTTATTTGTTCATTATATTCCTGTGTAGTTCCATGGCGTGATGTCACGCAGTTCTGCCTTCACGTCGTCACTGACGTCCAGTCCGTCGATAAAAGCATGGATGGTTTCTTCGGTCATACGTTCGTTGGTACGCGTCAGGGCTTTCAATGCCTCGTAAGGATGGGGATAGCCCTCACGTCGCAGGATGGTCTGAATGGCCTCGGCCACCACAGCCCATGTCTGCTCCAAGTCTTCACGCAGCTTGTCTTCATTGAGAATCAGCTTACGCAGTCCCTTCAACGTGCTCTGGAATGCAATGACAGCATGACCCATTGGTACACCGACGTTACGCAGCACCGTAGAGTCTGTCAGGTCGCGCTGCAGACGGCTGACGGGCAACTTCTGTGCCAGGAACTGCAGAATAGCGTTGGCAATGCCGAGGTTACCCTCCGAATTCTCGTAGTCAATGGGATTCACCTTGTGAGGCATGGCACTGCTACCCACTTCGCCGGCCTTGATCTTCTGCTTGAAGTATTCCATGGAGATATACATCCAGAAGTCGCGGTCAAGGTCAATGACAATGGTGTTGATACGACGCATGGCATCGAACAAGGCACCTAACCAGTCATAGTTGCTAATCTGTGTTGTCCACTGCTCACGCTCCAACCCGAGCTTCTCGCTGACAAAAAGGTTGCCGAACTCGCGCCAGTCATACTGTGGATAAGCTACATGGTGTGCGTTATAGTTTCCAGTGGCCCCACCGAACTTGGCAGTGATAGGCGTGTCTTTAAGAGAGCGAAGCTGTTCCTCCAGACGATAGACATAAACCATGATTTCCTTGCCCAAACGTGTCGGTGATGCAGGCTGACCATGTGTCTTGGCAAGCATTGCAACATTCTTCCACTGCTCAGCGTAGTCGTTGAGCTGTTCTATGAGTTCTTCAATGAGCGGCACATAGACATCATTCAACGCCTCCTTGATGGAAAGGGGAACACTCGTATTGTTGATATCCTGCGAGGTCAGGCCGAAGTGGATGAACTCCTTGGCTTCTACGGGGAAGCCACTGAGCGTATCTATCTGCTCTTTGATGAAGTATTCCACAGCCTTGACATCGTGGTTGGTCGTCTTTTCTATTTCCTTCACACGCGCCGCATCTTCCTCAGTAAAGTTACGGTAGATGTCGCGCAACGGTTCAAAAAGGGCATGATTGAAGTTTGCCAGCTGAGGAAGCGGCAATTCACAAAGCGTAATAAAGTACTCGATTTCCACACGTATGCGATAGCGTATGAGCGCATACTCTGAAAAATAGGCTGCCAACGATGCTGTCTTTCCCCGATAGCGACCATCGATAGGCGAAATGGCTGTCAATTCATCTAACTTCATGTCTTCTTGTGTCCTAAACCTTCTGTGTTTTTATAAATGCGTTTCTTTAATCTTTCTTACACGTAAATTCTTTCTTCTGTCTGAACGAAAAACCGCAGATATCCATCATCTGCGGTGATCCGTGGGCGCTGACGGATTCGAACCGCCGACCCTCTGCTTGTAAGGCAGATGCTCTAAACCAGCTGAGCTAAGCGCCCCAGAAGTTCAAAAAGCAATGCTAGGTTACTGCTATTCTCAAATCACGGCGCAAAGGTACAAAGAAATCAAGGAAATGAGAAATGAGAAATGAGAAAATATTGCAGGTTAATATTATTTAACCTTTCTATATCCTGTTTCCCGTTTCTCGTTCCTCATTCTACTTGGACGCATGGCCTGCAGAGAACGCAAAAACTTACAATTTATACAAGTCGCTGGCCGCAAGCAAGTCAACTTCCTTCTCTGCCAGGATGCTGTCGCAGCTCTCCAAATCAGTGGGACGGATAATCACCGTGGCAGCATCACCGTTAGCGAACGAGTACATATACTCTATGAACACGCCACGGTCTGACAGATGCTTGAGCACCACGGCCAGCGAACCGCTGGTATTGGGACAGGTAAAGCCGATGACATCGGTAATCTTCACAGCGAAGTGGGCTTCCTTCAACACCTGATAAGCTTTGTCAGGATCGCTCACGATGCAGCGCAGAATGCCGAAGTCCGAGTTATCGGCAATACTCATAGCTGAAAGGTTGATGCCGGCATTACCCAGCACTTCTGTTACTTCGGTCAGACGACCAGACTTGTTCTCTAAGAACACGGATAACTGTTTTGCTTTCATATTATTTGAATTTTCGATTATCAATCACTCGCTTTGCCTTACCCGTAGAGCGCTCAATACCCTTCGGCTCAACAAGTTTCACCTTGAAACCAAGTCCTATGACACTTCGCAGTTCAGCCTCCAGCTTCTTCTGCAGACCAACCATCGTAGCCATATCATCGGTAAAGTATTCCTCCTTCAACTCAACACGCAGTTCACTAGTATCGGTATTATTCACACGATCAACAGTGAGCAGGAAGTGCGGCTCATATTCGGGCAGCGACAGGATGACAGCCTCTATCTGCGATGGGAACACATTGACGCCGCGGATAATCAGCATATCGTCGCAACGGCCTAAGATACGGTCCATGCGCACCAGCGTACGACCACATGCACACTTATCATAATGCAATGCCGTCAAGTCGTGCGTACGATAGCGCAACAGCGGCATGCCCTCCTTCGTCAGGTGCGTGAACGTCAGTTCACCCAGTTGTCCCTCAGGCAACGGCTCACCTGTTTCAGGATTGAGTATCTCCGGATAGAAATAGTCTTCATTCAAGTGTGTACCATGCTGGTGCTCGCACTCGTAGCCTACGCCAGGACCGGCAATCTCACTCAAGCCGTAGATATCGTATGCCTTGATGCCTAACGACTGCTCCAGTTTCTGACGCATCTCTTCCGTCCAAGGTTCTGCGCCGAAGGCTCCGACACGCAGTTTAAACTCTTCGCGAGGCCATTCACTCTCCTGCAGTGCCTCACCGAGGAACAGACCATAACTCGGCGTGCAACAGAGCACCGACGAGCCGAAGTCGTGCATCAGCGTAATCTGCTTCTGCGTGTTACCACTAGAAATAGGTATCACACTCGCACCGATATTCGTAGCACCATCGTGTGCACCCAGTCCACCAGTAAAAAGACCATAGCCATAGGCTACTTGGAAAATGTCATCCTTTGTGGCGCCATAGGCAGTAAAAGCACGCGAGATGGCCTCTGACCACATCGCAAGGTCCTTGCGCGTATAAAGCACCACCACGGGCTTGCCCGTCGTACCGCTTGACGCATGGATGCGTACAATCTGACTCATCGGCACCGCAGCCAACCCGAAGGGGTAGTTGTCGCGTAGGTCAAGTTTGTTAGTAAAGGGGAGTTTAACGATGTCGTCAATACTTTTCACATCGCCGGGTTCCAGACCCATCTCCTGAAATTTCTTGCGGTAAAACGGTGTGTTGTGATAAACATATTCCACCATCTTTACCAATCTCTTGCTCTGGACCTCACGTAACTGTTCACGGTCCATGCATTCCATTGTCTCATTCCAAATCATTCTTTCCTATCAGTGTTGGTTTGTATTGATGGTGCAAAGATAATAAAAAAAAGGGAAACGACCAAGTATATCCCCGTTTTTCTTTCTAAGTCCCCCGGGGGGACCGTTTTAGTCCCTTGGGGGGACCGAAACGGTCCCCCCAAGGGACTCGATGGTAATAACAAGAAAAGCCGCGACGATGTCGCGGCTTCCTGAACTGTTTGGTGGGCGCTGACGGATTCGAACCGCCGACCCTCTGCTTGTAAGGCAGATGCTCTAAACCAGCTGAGCTAAGCGCCCTCATGACCGAAGAAGCGACTAATCCCGCCGACTTCTCGTCAAAAGCGGGTGCAAAGGTACGACATTTAGATGATACCGCCAAACATTTTTACATATTTTAATAAAACACAAAAGAAAAGTACCCGTAGGACAAACACCCATGAGCAAAGAGAATATCCAAGCGCAGAAACAAAAAACCGGTGAAGCAGCTGCTTCACCGGCCTTTTTGATATTAATCGTTATACTTCAATTACTTGATAGTAATCACGGCGCGACGGTTGTTCTCCGGAGGAGTCAGCGTATCTACGCCACCAGCAGCAACGACAGTGATGTTCGAGCGGCTAATGCCGAGGTTAACGAGCTCGTCAGCAACAGCGTCAGCACGGCGCTGAGACAGATCCTGGTTGAGTTCTGCGCTACCAGTGTCGCTATCAGCGTAACCAGTAACAACGAGCTTAGCGTTGTTAGCCTTAGCAACCTCTACGAGATCCTTAACATTCTGCATATCCTTCTGAGAAGCGATATCGGCCTTGCCACGGTTGAAGAATACTGATACAGGAGCAGCAACAACCTTTGTGATAGTGCGAGGAGTAACAGGACCATCGTTACCACCGCTGTTAGCCAGCTGGTTCTTCAGGCGAGCGTTCTCTGCGTTAGCGTCAGCAAGCTGAGCGTTCAGAGCGTCGATCTGACCCTGTGTGAGAGCCTTCAGAGCATCAACATCGGGAACCTTGTTCCAAGTAGCCTCACCGAGGTTGTAGGTGATACCGAGCTCAACGTTCAGAGTGCGGTCGTGGTTAGCGATCAGACCCTTCAGGCTACGAGGATTGTAGCTAGATGTACCAGGAAGAGCAGTTTCAACGCCATCCCAGTCGCTCAGACCGATGAAGTAGTTAACATCGAGGTTGATGGCAAACTTGTTGCTCAGCTTGAACTCGTTGAGGATACCAACACCCCATGTGGGAGCATAAGTATTGTAAGACATGTTACGAGCCAGACCAACACCAGCGTAGGGGATGAAGTCCCAAACACGGTCCTCGTTGTAACCCAGCAGCATGTTGCTCAGATTGAACAGAACCTGCTCACTCAGCATCCAGCTCTTGCTCTCGTTAGTGCTCTTGTCCTCAGAAATAACAGTACGACCAGAAGCCTTCAGAGGAGCAGCAAAGAACTTAGTGCGAAGTCCGAGACCCGGAGTGAACCACTTACCGATAGCTACCGAGAAAGTGGGAAGACCCAGACGGAAGCCCTTCAGAGGGCTCTTGTCAAAGTTATTACCAACTTCCTGGTTGCCCCAGAAAGCAGTTGCACCAACATTACCCTGGATAAACCAGTTGCTCCAGAAAGAATTTGTAGCCACGCTGTACTTCTCTACAGGTGTCTCACTCTGTGCCATTGTGGCAACAGACACGCCGGCAAAAGCCAGCACCATTAATAACTTTTTCATATTAATACTAATTAGTGTAAATTAATAATTCTTTTTTTTATGTTTACGTTTATGTTTCAATTTTGTTGTGCAAAAGTAAGCATTTATTTTCAATCTGCAAACAAAATTGCAAATATTTTGCTATTTTAGGGTAAAAAAAGTTTAAAATTTGCTATTTTCTGCAATTTTTTCCGCTTTTCAACCACTTTTTTCTGCAATTTATGTCAATAAACGCTCAATATCACGTTGCGGCAGAATGGCAAGGATCGGATGCCCGTCTGGGGTATAATTGACATTCGAACAGGCAAAGAGTTCATTGACCAAAGACTCCATCTCGTCGTTTGAGAGAATCTGCCCGTATGGAATGGCAGCATGTTGTGCCATACTTTGGGCGAGAGAACGGCTGAGTTCTTCAGCAGCATCGACAGATTTTTCCTGCGCATCACTCACGATGTCACGCAGGAGTTGCACCGGATTGAGTCCTTCGATGCCCGCTGGAACTCCATTAACAGCATAGGAGAACTGGCCGAGGTCGGAGAGGTCAAAGCCGATATTGTCCAGTTCGGGCAGCAGTATGGTGAGCAACACGGCATCGGACGGAGCAAACTGTACCACCTCAGGGAAGAGGACACGCTGTGTGCTCGCCGTATGATTACGTAATTGTTCCATGTAACGCTCAAACAAGATACGAACACTGGCACGGTGCTGATCGATGACCATCAGCCCCGACTTGACTGCTGTCATGATATACTTTCCTTTATATTGATAGTGAGCAGGCGACTTATCTTCAAGTAGTGGTGCAGATGAGAGGAGTGACACTCCGTCCGTCTTCTCCCGGGGAGAGACGGTATTAAAGATATTCTGTTCCTCTGTCTGCGGGCGCAGCCCTTCATAGAGTTGCTGCCAGTCCTCAGGAACGGAAGCCTTACGTTCCGTTTGACTGCGGAACGGGTTATAGTCACGATTATATTGTGGACTGGGTTGAGCAGCACTATTACCCGGGTCGAACGCAGGAATGTCAGGACGTCCTTGCGTGTCGAAGTCAATAGACGGCACCTCACAGAATCGCCCGATGGCATCTTTCACCGCAGCAGAGAGAATCTGCCAGATAGCCTGTTCATTCTCAAACTTGATTTCCGTCTTGACGGGATGAATGTTCACGTCAATGTCTGCGGGATTCACATCGAAGTATATGAAATAAGGCACCTGCATCCCTGCGGGAACCAGTCGCTCGTAGGCATTCAACACAGCTTTGTGAAAATAAGGATGACGCATGTAACGCCCATTGACGAAGAAGCATTCCTGTGTTCCTTTCTTCCGTGCCGCCTCCGGCTTACCCACATATCCGGTGATATGGCAGAGTGTCGTAGTAACCTCAATGGGCAGGAGATCCTGATTGAAACGTTTGCCAAAGACATCGGCAATACGCTGGTGGAGATTTCCGGCACGCAGGTTCAGCAGTTCGGCTCCGTTATGGTGGAGCGTGAAATTAATCTGCGGATAAACCAAGATGATGCGCTCGAAGGCTGTCATGATATTGTTCAGCTCCGTGGCGTTCGACTTTAGGAATTTCCTACGCGCGGGTACATTATAAAATAAGTTATCTATCTTGAAATTACTACCGACGGGACACGACACGGGTTCTTGTCCTACGACATGCGAGCCGGCAATGGTAAGCAATGTACCGACATCATTTCCCTCCTGACGCGTACGCAACTCCACTTGTGCCACAGCGGCAATGGAAGCCAATGCCTCACCGCGGAAGCCCATCGTGTGCAGAGTAAACAAGTCGTCTGCCTGACGAATCTTCGATGTGGCATGACGCTCAAATGCCAGGCGCGCATCGGTTTCCGACATACCACAGCCGTCATCGATGACCTGTATGGATGTCCGCCCAGCATCAACCACAATGACATTGATGGTCTTCGCACCGGCATCCACAGCATTCTCCACCAGCTCCTTGATGACGGAAGCCGGACGCTGGATGACCTCACCCGCGGCAATCTGGTTAGCCACTGAATCGGGAAGTAGTTGTATGATGTCACTCATGATGTTCCTCCTCCGTTATCTGCTCCGTGCTGGCGGGCACATCGTCCGCCACGGGTTGTTTCTTGGGTAGTGTCTGCACGGGAGCTTCACGCCGTTTCACTATTTTCAGTTTCTGTTCTTCGCCCTTACCACGCCAGTTGAAGATATCCTCTTTGTCAAGCGGACGAATATAGTCGAACCACGCGAAGTTTGGCAGGAACTTCTTGCCGGGCGGAATCTGTGTCATGGGATAGAGCGTGCCCGTCGGTTTCTCAAACCAGATACGCTGCATCTTACGTTTTTCCAGAAACATTTTCATCTTCGGAGTCTCCGTGTAGTTCAAACCGATGAGTGTACTGTCAGCATCATCAATGGGGTAATAGACAATCAGCACATTGTCGATGGCATCGGCTTCGCGTATCTCACCATCGGTGAAGTATGCCACCATCTCCTTCGACTGCACCTGATTGTAGTTGACGGAGTCGCGCATCAGCTCTGCCGAGAAAGCCTGGCCGATGACGTGGGCACGTTCAATGGTCGAGTCTTTCATATAGACACGAATCTCCTCACCGAATATCTGCTGGTTATTATTCCATGCAATAGGGTCACGATACATCGTCATGCACGAATCCTTCTGATTATATACCAAGGAGTCGCACACCGCCTGCACATCTCTTCTATACGCGCGTACCTTATTATATGCATGCATCACACGATAAACAGAATCCGTATCGATGTTATAGGTGAACACCTTAAACGTGTCTGCGTGCATATAAAGCGAGTCACGCTGCGAATAGTCGATAGCTACGGCACGCTGGGTTGCCATTGCATAACCCATTGCCTCGTCATACTCGCAATAATCGCCGGTGAGTTTGTTCTTGTTCACGGAATCATTGAACTCCACATTCCAATAAGCATGGCTCATACCCTTGGTACCGTTGTAGAAGACGCTGTCACCCACGAGCGTACGTCCCTTGTTTTGCATGACAGAACGACCAAACAGCTCGGCATGGTCAGTCTTGCTGTTATAGTATCCGTCTTCCGAATAAATATGACTACTGCCCGACGTGATGTCCGACGGTCCTACAATATGAGCCATCGAGGTCTGCGTATTGTAGTATAGTGAGTCGGTGGTCAGAAAGAACTTTTTGTTACGCAGTTCCACGTCATAGGCAAACAAGGCAATCTTTGTATCCGTATGGTACTCGCCCCAGTCGGAAGTCAGCACACTACTCTCGTCCACAAGTTTTCCACCTTCAAAGAAATAACCGACATCGTACATGCGGTCATAGTCAAGGCTGTCTGTATATAGCACGGACTTACGATGTTTCAGCACCACATTATAACGGGCACGTGCCAGTTCTTCGTTACCATCATAATACGCATAGTCACTCGTCAACGACAACGTGTCACCCTGATACATCCTCACGTGCCCCCAGGCCTCAAACGAATTGCTGGACTCAAAGAAGTTGGCACTGTCACAATACAGTCGGGCTCCTCTGTGCGTGAAATGAACATGTCCCACCAACACCTGCGCATTATTGTTCTGGAACTGGTCATAACGAAGTTCATCGGCATGAACCAGATAGACACGCGTGTCCGTTGTCGCCGGTCTGCGCTTGCGCGGCTTCTTGACTGGCGGCATCGACTGCACGATGCTTAGTCCAAACAGGCACAGAATCACACCGATGATGATTCTATGCCCGCCAGTATTGCGACTTATGGTGTCTCTGATGTTCATTTAATCCATCCCTGGTGTTCGAACTGACAGTTTCTGTAACGGTCGTTCACACGAACATATACGGTTTTTATCTTATCCTCAACCCATTTGTTCAGTTTCTCTTCCCTACGTTTGTTTTGCACCACGTTCTTCATCACCTGGAAGTCTTCAGTAATCGTGGCCTTATGTCCATCCACACGACTCTTCAACTTCACAATAACACATATGGTCTTACCGCGCTGTGTCACCATCTTGAAAGCAGGTGACACTTCCCCGGGCTGCAACTGTTCCACAGCACGGGCTATCTCTGTGGGCAGGTCCTGCATACGGAACTTCGATGTGCGGCGTCCGTCATCGGTACTGTTAACCATTAGTCCATGGTTATTACGGGTATCCTTGTCATCGGAAATGACAGCAACAGCTTCCTCGAACGTGAATTTCCCACGGCGCAGGTCAGCGGCAATAGAGTCCAGATGTGCAATAGCAGTATCAACGGCTTCATCTGACACACGCGGCTTACGCAGAATATGGCGCACGTTCACCTTGTCGCCACGCTTGTCTATCAACTGGATGATATGGAAACCGAACTCCGTCTCCACAATCTTCGATACACGCTTGGGGTCAGTCAAGTTGAAGGCCACATTGGCAAACTCAGGAACCCATCCTGCACGACCTGTATATCCCAGCTCACCACCATAGCGTGCAGAGCCCGGGTCTTCAGAATACAAGCGTGCCAGCGTCTGGAAGGTTGTCTCGCCTGACGTCACACGGTCTGTATATTCACGCAACTCATCCTTGATACGGTTGATTTCCTCCTGATCTATCTTCGGCATGTGGGAGATAATCTGCACCTCCACCTCTGTCGGCACGAAGGGAACACTATCCTGCGGTAGCGTGCTGAAGTAACGACGTACCTCTGCCGGTGACACGGTGATGTTCTCTACCAACTTTTCGCGCATACGCTGTATCAGCATCTGGTTACGCAGCTCATCATGCATCTGCGCACGCATCTGTGCAATGGTCTGGCCACGCCACTCCTCCAGTTTCTCACGCGAACCGGCCTGTTGGATAAAGAACTCCAGTCGCTGTTCTATGTTCGTCGCGATTTCCTGCTCTGTGACTTCAATACTGTCAATAGCGGCTTGATGTAGAAACAGTTTTTCCACAGCGATACGCTCAGGAATGGCACAATCGGGGTCACCATTCCAGCGTATGCCTTCCATCTCGGCCTGCAGACGCAAGCCTTCCACTTCCGACTTCAAGATAGGCTCATCACCGACCACCCACAACACCTCGTCAATGACATTCTTGGCTGTGGGGTCGTCGTCCGGCACACTCCGCTGTGCTAAAATACCCATAAGCGGCAGCATGGCTGCCAAGCCCAGTCCTATGATTTTGGTCTTTCTCATCTTATCAGCTTCAAAATTTGTTTGTTGATCTTCACTTTATAACGCTTGTGCAGCCGTTCCACCCATTCCTCCTCGCAAACCTGACGGTAGTCCAGAGCAACAAGGTCACGCACTTTGGGAAAATCTTTCTTCTTCAGATCCTTTCCGTAGCGTTCGCGGTTCTTCTTATAATATTTGTAAAGCGTCTTCTCATCTGCATCAGGACAATCCCACACCATCCTGCGACTGATGATGTCAACCATGACACCCTCACGATATTCACGCAAGAAGTTCTCATCCGTGATCCGAACCCCTTGATTCATCGCGTGGCGGTTACTGTTGACCGGCTGTTGTCCTGCGTCAGCAACCAGCAGCCCGTTCATGATGGCATTCCTTACCGTCGGCGAGCCAACCCGCTGGCGGTCCATCATCTTGACAATGACAAACCCCGCAGGCGTACGGAACGGATAGCTGATGTCTCCTGTCTGCAACGCATAACACTGCTGCTCCATCTCTGCCAGCATCTGTCCCTGCCATGTCCAGCCAATCACACCGCCTCGTGCAGCAGTCATCTTATCCTGTGACAACCGACGGGCCAGCATTTCAAAATTGGCTCCTGCCTGCAATGCCTGATAGATGGAGTCGATGCGTGCACGCTGACGATGCTCCTCGCCTTGCGAGGCACGTGTGTCCACACGCATCAGTATCTGTGCCGGCAGCAACACATCATTATCTCCTGCACGGAGGCATGCCAGACGGTAGATATACTCTGCATCCTCAGAGGCAGTTGAATTCACCATTGTTGTCTCAGCAACATAGGACGCTGGGACTGACGAAGCAGCTGTAGGTTCCGGTACTGTGATACCGGCATCCTTGGCAGCCCTGACCTTCAACTTGAAGTTAATGAACTGCTCCAGGAAATCGTCAACCGTCAATTCATTGTCATTACCGTTTTGAGTGTTCTGCTGATAACTATAGAGGAACTCCGACAGTTTGACCGGCTCACCGCCCACAGTCATCAGCACATGGTCCTGCTGCGTCTGTGCCTGTAAAGAAATAAAAGCAGAAAGACAGATGGGCAAGAGAGCCACTACCCTCTTACACCGATTCATCAAACCATGAAGATTTACATTCATCATGTCCTCTTTACTTCTTATACGGGGATTTCTTCTGTCAATTAATTATTGGGTCTGCTGTAGTTCGGAGCTTCACTCGTGATAGAGATATCATGCGGATGACTCTCCATGACACCGGCATTGGTGATTCGCGTGAACTTCGCTTCGTGCAGATGCTCAATATCAGGAGCGCCGCAATAGCCCATACCGGAACGCAGACCACCCGACAACTGATAAATAACTTCCTGTACGGTTCCCTTGTAAGGCACACGACCGGCGATACCCTCGGGCACCAGCTTCTTCACATCCTTCGTGTCACTCTGGAAGTAACGGTCCTTCGAACCGTTCTCCATAGCCTCCAGCGAACCCATGCCACGATAGCTCTTGAACTTACGTCCGTTAAAGATAATCGTCTCACCCGGGCTTTCTTCCGTACCGGCAACGAGCGAACCGATCATGACACTCGAGCCACCGGCAGCCAACGCCTTGACCACATCACCTGAGTAACGCAGTCCGCCATCGGCAATGAGAGGAATATTCGTACCCTTCAGGGCGGTATAGACATCATAGACAGCACTCAGCTGGGGCACGCCGACACCGGCAACCACACGTGTGGTGCAGATGCTACCCGGGCCAATACCCACCTTCACAGCGTCAGCGCCGTTCTCTGCCAACATCCGTGCAGCAGCTCCTGTAGCCACGTTACCCACCACGATATCCACGTCGGGGAATGAAGCCTTGGCCTCGCGCAGCTTGTCAATGACACCCTTCGAGTGTCCGTGAGCCGTGTCAATGATGATGGCATCTGCACCGGCATTGACCAATGCCTGCATACGGTCGAGCGTATCAGCTGTAACACCCACACCGGCAGCTACACGCAGACGTCCCTTCTCATCCTTACAAGCCATGGGTTTGTCCTTGGCTTTCGTGATATCCTTATAGGTAATCAGTCCCACGAGATGGTTATCCTTATCCACCACAGGAAGTTTCTCAATCTTGTTACGCTGTAAGATTTCCGAAGCTGCCATCAGGTCAGTCTGCTGATGGGTTGTCACGAGGTTGTCCTTTGACATCACCTCATCTACCGGACGGTCAAGGCGACGCTCGAAGCGCAGGTCACGGTTCGTCACGATACCCACCAGACGCTTCTCGTCATCCACCACGGGAATACCACCGATATGATATTCTGCCATGATGTCAAGGGCCTGTGCCACCGTTGAGCCAAGAGGAATCGTGATGGGGTCGTAGATCATACCGTTCTCAGCACGCTTCACAATAGCCACTTCACGAGCCTGATTCTCTATGGTCATATTCTTGTGAATGACACCGATACCGCCTTCGCGGGCAATGGCAATAGCCATCCGGCTTTCTGTGACCGTGTCCATAGCAGCCGTCACAAACGGTATATTCAGTTCGATGTTACGCGAGAAGCGTGTTTTCAACTCTACCGTCTTTGGCAGTACCTCCGAATAAGCGGGAATCAACAGGACGTCGTCAAACGTGAGACCGTCCATCACAATCTTATCTGCAATAAATGATGACATAAAAATTACTCCTTTTCTTTTTTATTGCGTGCAAAGGTACAAAGAAGTGCGTAAAACACCAAATTTATTAAATTATTTTAGAACGAGTCAATCAAATTATAAACGAGTCTAAATATATACAAATGTACGCGCACGCGTGTACGCGTGCGCGCATGATGTTATTTTCAGGGCGGTCAGTTCGCCATCTCCGAGATGAACTTGATGCGCACCAGACGTATCTCGTCCTCGTTGTAGTCCTCGCCCAGTTCCTGAATGGCTGTTTCAAGGTCGTCGGTCTCCGAGTCAGCGAAGTAGTCGTAGATGTCATCCACATGGTCCTCGTCCATCACCTCATCAAGGAAATAGTCAATGTTCAGGCGTGTTCCGCTATAGACGATAGCCTCCACCTCGTCAAGCAGTTCTTCAAAGTCAATGCCTTTGGCATTGGCGATGTCGTCAAGGGCTATCTGACGGTCGATGCTCTGAATGATACTCACCTTGAGCACGGACTTCTTGGCCACGGTACGCACGCGCAGGTCAGCCTGGCGCACGATGTCGTTCTCATCACAGTAGCGCTTGATAAGCTCGACAAACTCCTTGGCATACGGCTGTTTCACCTTTCCCTCACCTACTCCCTGGATGTTCTTCAGCTCCTCGAGGGTGACCGGATAGTCCGTAGCCATCTGTTCGAGCGACACATCCTGGAAAATGACATACGGTGGACGGTCCAGCTGCTTGCTCCATTTCTTGCGGAGGTCACGCAGCATGGCGTTCAGCGTAGGGTCGAGGGCACTGGGACCGCCTTCGGGCTCCATAGGGCTGTCATCGTCATTGAACTCCTTGTCTTCCACAATCATGAAATCAGTGGGCTTCTTCATGAACTTCTTACCGGCAGCGGTAATCTTGAGCAGACCGTAGTTCTCCACCTCCTTCTTCAGATAGCCGGCAATCAGCGCCTGACGAATGACGGGGTTCCAGAGTTTCTCGTCCTCATCCTCGCCGGAGCCGAAGAGTTCCAACTCATGGTGTTTATGGGCGACAATCTCATCGGTGTCCCTACCCATAATAAAGTCTATGACATAGTCCGTACGGAAATTCTCCTTGAGTGCCTTCACCGCTTCGAGCACGATGAGCAGCTGCTTCTGTGCCTCTATCTTCGTCTTCGGATGCAGACAGTTGTCACAGTTGCCACAGTTGTCTTTATCATACTGTTCACCGAAATAGTGGAGCAGCATCTTACGCCGGCACACACTGGTCTCGGCATAGGCGGCCGTCTCCTGCAACAGCTGACGACCGATGTCCTGTTCGGCAACGGGCTTTCCTTCCATGAACTTGTCAAGCTTCTGCAGGTCCTTATGAGCGTAGAAAGCCAGACAGATGCCCTCACCGCCGTCGCGTCCTGCACGTCCTGTCTCCTGATAGTAACCCTCGAGAGACTTCGGGATGTCATAGTGGATGACAAAACGCACGTCGGGCTTGTCAATACCCATACCAAAGGCGATGGTGGCTACGATGACATCAATCTTCTCCATGAGGAAGTCGTCCTGCGTCTGCGAACGGGTGGCAGAGTCAAGACCGGCATGATAGGCTTCGGCCTTGATATCATTGGCACGGAGAATGGCAGCCAGCTCCTCCACCTTCTTACGCGACAGGCAGTAGATGATGCCGCTCTTGTCGGGATGCTGTTTGATGAACTTAATGATATCCTTGTCCACGTCCTTCGTCTTGGGGCGCACCTCGTAATAGAGGTTAGGCCGGTTGAAGGATGACTTGAATTCCTCCGCATCGAGGATGCCCAGGTTCTTCTTGATGTCCGTGCGCACCTTGTCGGTTGCCGTGGCAGTAAGTGCGATGACGGGAGCATCGCCTATCTCATTGATAATGGGACGAATACGCCGGTACTCAGGCCGGAAGTCATGTCCCCATTCCGAGATACAGTGGGCCTCGTCAATGGCATAGAACGATATCTTGACACCCTTGAGGAAGTCCACATTCTCTTCTTTTGTCAGCGACTCAGGGGCGACATACAGGAGTTTGGTGTTTCCAGCCATGATATCAGCCTTCACCTGGTCGATGGCGGCTTTGTTAAGCGACGAATTGAGATAGTGCGCGGTACCCTGTGTCTCACTGAGGTGTGTGATCACGTCCACCTGGTTTTTCATCAGCGCAATCAGGGGCGAGATGACAATGGCTGTACCTTCCATCAGCAGCGAAGGCAGCTGATAGCACAGCGACTTGCCGCCACCGGTAGGCATGAGGACGAAGGTGTCCTTACCCGCCAGCACGTTACGGATGATGGCCTCCTGGTCGCCCTTGAACTTATCGAAGCCGAAGTAGCGCTTCAATGCGTCGTTTAGATTCACTTTATCTGTCATAGGATTTTTCTTTAAATAGGTTGTTTACGCCTGTATTCGCGATTTCTCCAGTTGTCGCTGAGCGTATTCGAGAGTGACTTCGAAGGTCTTGACTTTCTTCGAAGGAATTTCAAACATGGCATCCATCATGATGCTCTCCACGATGGCACGCAGTCCGCGGGCTCCAAGCTTATACTCCACAGCCTTATCGACCATCAGCTCCAGCGCATCCTTGGCGAAGGTGAGCTTGATGCCGTCCATCTCAAAGAGCTTGATATACTGCTTCACAATCGAGTTCTTCGGCTCTAAGAGGATGCGTTCGAGGGCTTCGCGGTCGAGCGGGTTGAGATAGGTGAGCACCGGCAGTCGGCCGATAATCTCAGGAATCAGTCCGAACGACTTGAGGTCCTGTGGTGAAACATACTGCATGAGGTCGTCCTTGTTGATCTTACGGACGTTCTGCACGGAGTTATAGCCGACCACATGGGTGTTCATGCGCTGGGCAATCTTACGCTCGATGCCGTCGAAGGCACCACCGCAGATGAACAGGATGTTTCGTGTATCGACATGGATATACTCCTGGTCGGGGTGCTTGCGTCCACCCTTCGGCGGGACATTGACCGTCGTACCCTCCAGCAGTTTCAGCAGTCCCTGCTGCACGCCCTCGCCACTGACGTCACGCGTAATGCTGGGGTTGTCTGACTTACGGGCAATCTTGTCAATCTCATCAATGAAGACAATACCTCGCTGTGCAGCCTGCACATCGTAGTCTGCCACCTGCAACAGACGGGTCAGAATGCTCTCCACGTCCTCGCCGACATAGCCGGCCTCCGTGAACACCGTAGCATCGACGATAGTGAACGGCACGTCGAGCAGCTTCGCGATGGTACGCGCCAGCAGCGTCTTTCCCGTACCCGTAGAGCCCACCATGACGATGTTCGACTTCTCGATTTCCACGCCGTCCTTGTCCTCGGGCTGCTGCAGACGCTTGTAGTGGTTATAGACAGCCACCGCGAGGAAGCGCTTGGCCTCATCCTGTCCGATGACATACTGGTCGAGGTACTCCTTGATTTCCTTCGGCTTGGGGATGTCCGTCTTGACCACCTTCTTGTCGTTAGAGCTGACGGCTTGCGACTGCACAATCTCATAGGCCTGTCTGACACAGTCCTCACAGATATTGGCATTCAAGCCCGTAATGAGCAGCCTCACCTCACGGTCACTTCTTCCGCAGAAGTTACATGTCTTCTTCATTGCGTCCTCCCGAAGTTTACTTTTTGACGAGCACCTGGTCAATCATGCCATACTCCTTGGCTTCCTCTGCGTTCATCCAGTAGTTACGGTCAGAGTCGGCATACACTTTCTCATAGGGAGTGTGCGAGTGCTTGGAGATGATGTTGTAGAGCTCCTGCTTGAACTTCAGGATCTCCTTGGCCTCAATCTCAATGTCGCTGGCCTGTCCCTGTACGCCACCGAGCGGCTGGTGAATCATCACTCGGCTGTGGGTGAGTGCCGAGCGCTTACCCTCCTGCCCTGCCACGAGCAGCACGGCAGCCATCGATGCAGCCATGCCGGTGCATATCGTTGCCACGTCGCTGCTGATGAACTGCATCGTGTCATAGATGCCGAGTCCTGCCGTGACACTTCCGCCAGGCGAGTTGATGTAGATGGAGATGTCCTTGTCCGGCTCGGCAGAGTCGAGATAGAGCAGCTGGGCCTGCAGCGTGTTGGCAGTATAGTCGTCAATCTCCGTGCCGAGGAAGATGATGCGGTCCATCATCAGGCGCGAGAAGACATCCATCTGCGTCACGTTCAGCTGACGCTCCTCCAGAATGTAGGGGTTCAGATACTGTGCCTGCGACTTGATGACATCGTCAAGCACCATGCTGTTCATACCGAGATGCCGGGTGGCATATTTTCTAAAATCGTTCATCATTTTCCGTTGTTTTCTTTTGATTTTCAGCTATAAAAAATGTAGGTCATCGACCTTCTATTAAGTTTTGTAGCAACAAAATTAATAAAAAAAGTCGATAACCTACAAAAAATGAGGTTATTTTTTCCTAAAAAATCTATTATTTGCCTTGCATCATCTTATTGAAGTCGTCAAGAGTGATGTTTTTCACGTTCAACTTGACCACTTTTTTCAATGCCTCAATCAGTTTTGCATCCACAGCGCGGTCAACCATCGAGTCAACGTTCTCACGCTTCTTCAGCATCTCCTCGGCATAGTTCTCCAGGTATTCCTCGGGAACATCGGTCATGCCGTACTGGGCAAACTGCTGACGGGCGGCGTCCTTGGCAATAGCCTTCAGGTCGGCGTCCTCAATCTTGATGCCCTGAGCTGCCACGAGCTGTTCCTTGATGAGGTGCCACTTCAGCTCCTGGATGCTTTGCTCGTAGTTCTTCTCCACGAAGTCGGCACCCTTGTCCTTGTTGTTGTTCAGCATGATGCGCTTCAGCAGGGCATCGGGGAACGCGAGCTTACCCACCTTCTTCTCCATGTGGGCACGCACGTCGAGCATGAACTTATAGTTAGCGTTGCTGTCCAGCTGGGGCTTGATGCTCTCGGCAATCTTCTGGCGGAATTCCTTCTCGTCCTTACATGTGCCCTCGCCAAACACCTGGTCAAAGAGCTTCTGGTCAACAGCAGCGGGCACAAAGCGAGAAATCTCCGTCACCTGATAGCTGAAGTCGGCGGTGAGGTCAGCCACCTCCTCCTTCTTCATCTTCAGCAGCGCAGCCACCTCGCTGTCATTGTCGGGATAAGCCTTCTTGGGGTTGAAGGTGATGATGTCACCGGGCTTGCAGCCATCAAACAGCTTCTTCTGGTCGTCCACCTTGATGTACTCGGGCATCATGGCGGCAGCCTCCACCGTGATACCACCCTCCTTCGTGTTGCCGTCGGCGTCCAGCTCGCGCAGGTCACCCTTCAGCATGTCACGGCTCTCGTATTTCTCAGCCTTCTCATACTGTCCGCCGCGTGATGCATACATCTGCACCTGCTGGTCAATCAGCTTGTCGTCAGCCTCGATATTGTAAAAGTCCACCTTGTCACGTCCGGTCAGCTCAGCCTTGAACTCAGGAGCCACGGCGATGTCAAACACAAATACGAAGGGACCGTCACCCTCGAAGTCCAGCTGCTTCTGCTGCTCTTCGTTAGGCAGGGGGTCGCCCAGCATCTGAATCTTGTTCTCACGAACATACTCGTACAACTTTTCGCCCAGCATGCGGTTCACCTCCTCCACTTTCACGGAGGTACCATACTGGCGCTTGATTAATCCCATAGGCACCTGTCCGGGACGGAAACCCGGCACCTGAGCACGTTTGCGATAGTCCTTCAAGGTCTTCTCGACCTTCTCTGCATAGTCCGACTTCTCGATAGTGATGGTCATCAGACCATTCACTTTGTCGGCAGCTTCAAATGAAATATTCATCTCTTTTTATACCTTATTTAATTATATATATACGTTTTTGGGCTGCAAAGGTACGAAAATTTCGATTAAGCAAGAAAGAAAAAGTACACTTTTTTCTTCGAACGTGAGAAATTTATGCAATAAGTGAGCAGAAAACCAAAAGAAAACTTTACCTTACTATTCGTCCTTCTTTGTCAATATACACCCATTTGTCTTTCCATAAGAAAGTTTTTGAGTCTGATACCTTGGCCAGTCCATCCTTGAAATAGTTGACTTTCTTCCAACGACACGGAATGACCAGCTCTCCACTCTTATTGATGAACCCCAACAGCTTGTTGAAGTCCTGAACCACGGCAAGACCTTCAAAGAACGGCCAAGCGTTTTTCCATCGGCAAGGGATGACAACCTTACCTTCTTTGTTAACAAAACCGCATCTGTCTTCATCATCCCTCACACTGACCAGACCTTCGCTGAAAGCGCCCGTACCTTTCCATACACAAGGAATCACGAGCTTACCCGACACATCCACAAAGCCACATTTCCTGTTGTCGTCCTCCACAGCAGCCATATATTGCCAGAACTCTCCTGCGGAACGCCAGATACAGGGAATCACCTCTTTGCCATGCCGGTCAACAAACCCGAACCTCTTGGTCTTCTTTTTTTGCACCCTGGCCAATCCGTTGTGATAATAACTGATGTGACAATACTCATCGTAGGAAACTATCACCTCATTGTTGCGGTTAACAATTCCGCAGGTGGACATACCATTCGAATAACGGTGGAAGTCGGGGCGTAACCCCTCTCGTTCCACAGCCTTCTGTTCCCTGTCGGCAATCTCCCATAGTGCTATCGGAACGCTATGCGGAGGTTCCTTTTTTTCTTCCTTTGTTATTTTCGTTTCCGGCTCCTTTGTTGTTTTCTTCTCCGGCTCTCTATAGGTGGGCTCGGTCTTGTTTACGGATGCATCATGACGGTACTTACGAGCCATACGTTCCATGTATTCTTCACGACTGGGTCCATTATAACGCGGGTCATAGTAGTGATACCAATACGCAGGATTGGACTTGTCATCCAGTACGGAGACAAACGAGGATTTTTTGAAAGAGTCTGGAAGCTCCGGCTTTTTCGCAGGCTGGTAATAAAAGTCGTCTTCTTCTATTTCAGAGGGGTCGAGCATGTTCCCGTCTTCGTCCATAAGCATGCCCGACATGCCCAACACTGTGTATCTAGACTCCTTTTTGGATTTCTTATTCTTCCCAGCGGCAGGATTGTTTGCGTTATTGGTTTCGTCTGTTTTCATATCATTACATATTGGTTACAAAATTACAAACAATATCTGGGTGATCAGGGGACGGCGGTTCTCCTGACTTATGGCTTCTTGAAAATGACAGGTACGGTGTAGTTCACACGAACCGGCTCACCGTTCTGCATACCCGGGTTCCACTTCGGCATGGACTTCACCACGCGAACAGCCTCTTTGTCAAGTGAGGGGTCAACACCTCTCAGAACGCGAACGTTAGAGATGGTACCGTTCTTCTCGACGACGAAGCCAACGGTGACGCGGCCATCAATACCGCTTCCAACAGCTTCTGTCGGATAAACCGTATGTTTGCTCAGCCAGGCGGCGGGGTTACCCTCGCTGAACGTTGGCTGCTGCTCAACCACGTCGAAAATCTTGTTGTCCTCTTTAGATGATCCTGATAACTCTATTCTATCCGTCGTTAATCTTCTCGCATCTTCAGCATCTCTTTCGGAAAACCTATCACCTCCCGAAACTTCAACACGGGTTTTCGTCCCCATCCGTTCTATCATTTCCTCCTCCGTCAGTAAATCTGTATCTTCCTTTACGACCTCGTGACGTTTTGTTGGCTTAACACGTTTTGTGGTTTTGGGTTTTCTAGGTTTTACCTGTCCCATAACATTTGTTACAGGCACTAACGACAGCACCACAGCTGCAATGAATAAATAGATAATTCTTTTCATAATCTTATAGTTAGGTGTTAGTTATTTGCTGCAAAGATACAAATAAGTGAGGACAATACAAAACAAAAAACATTTTTTTTGTATTTTACTACTTAAACTATAAGAAAAAGGCAAAATTTTGCCGTCTCACAACAAGACTACTCAAGAGCCCCAAGCAAACCCATCGAAAGCTCGGAGCAAACGCATCGAAAGCTCGGAGCAAACGACCCGTTTGCCCGGTCCAAACTCGACAGCCGATTCATTTAATGCCTTTTTGCCCTGCAAACGATGGTCGGTTGACTCCAGTCATCCCGTTGGTTGACTTTAGTCAGCAGATTTGTTGACCTAAGTCAGCAGATCGGTTGACTTAAGTCAGCAGGGTGATTAAAAGCCTTTCTGCCTACGGTTAAAAAGCTCCAAGCGTATAGTTAAAAAGCTCCGAGCGTACGGTTAAAAGCCTTCAAACATCAGCTTAAAAGCCTTTGAGCACAACAAAGAAAGACCTTGAGCTCTGAACTCAAGGCCTTTCTTGATTCCGGCAACGATTTTTCGTTGCTTTTGCGGTAATTCTCGCTGTCTTCGATACCTTCGGAAGCTCACAGTCCCCCGTGTGCTTTGACAAACGCAAGAGAAAAATTTTTCGTTATTTATTTGTTATTTTCACAAACATTTCTTATATTTGCAACGTCTTTGAACAAGGCTCATGTGTAAAAGCAGAAGCCGAGGGAGGGGACACATATATGATCAAGCGTTTACTTGACGCTTTGTTCTTTGGCTGCTTAGAATCTCGCAAGTTCGAACCATCGTCAAAAACAAAGCAACGGTAGATGCTCATTTGGGTATGATAAGCCCGTATTGTATTCCTTCGTAAGGATACAAGAAGGACTACATATTCGGCGTGGGCTTCTGCGTTGCTCGTTCAGACGATGAAAGGGCAATGCGAGAGCCTTAAGCAGCGGGACGAGTAACAGGTACAGCAACCCGCGCTTTTTCATATCATGTACCAAACAACAATCAATGCTAACCGCTTTATTTGGGGTGCTGGTGGAGCTAAAAACTTACCAATAACAATGAAAAGATTATATGCTATCACGCTGTTAGTGCTCTGCTTTTCGGCAACAGCACTGGCTCAGAAAGTTGAGAGCAAGATGGAGGTACGTTACTTTGACGTTGACCCCTGCGCTTACATCAAACCTATCGTAGCCGAACTAAAGGTTGACAACTCCAAGGGACTGATTTCCGAACAGGTTGAAATCAAAACTAATCAGAAGATTGAAGACCTCAAAACGTATGCAATCTATGTTGTGACACAAAAGCACAAGTGCGATGTGTTGGTTGCTCCAACCGTTAGCATAGTTAAAGAGGATGACAAGCTTACCATCTACGTGACGGGGTTTGCTGCCAACTACCTCAACTGGCGCACATGTACTGATACAGACCTCAACTGGATGCAGTTTGCCCCTGTCAGCCGAAAGCAAGAAGAAAAAAAGAAGTAATAACCCCTAAAACAATTAAGTATTATGAAAAAATTAATGATTTTAGCTGCAATGGCCCTGATGGGTACGGCAGCACAGGCCCAGGTACACCACACCGAAACCACATCCAAGTTCTCACGCCCGGCGGAAACGCTGTGGTATGTCCGTGCAGGCGCAGGTTTAGACCTTGATTTTGAAACAAGCTCAAAGCCCACATTCGGCTACAATGTGGGGTTCGGCTTCAACCGCACCCTTGGCCACAAGGGAGCCTATTGGGGCATGGAGCTAGGCCTGGCTTCGCGTAACGGCAATTTTGCAGAGGATGTGTGGACATCAAATGGAACTGTAGAAGTAACCACCAAGCGTAATGTTCTCAACGTTTATTATCAGCCGTTGTGGTTCGGATGGAAATTTCCCGTCAGTGATAACATCGCCGTTGACCCGCACCTCAGCGGTTTCGTGGACTACTCTATTGCTGGAGACATTGACGCGATAGACGATGGCTATACCAACATTGACGGACAACAATATTGGATACATGGCAAGCAAGAGACTAACTCAAAACTAGGTATTGGTGCCCAGATAGGATGCGGTCTATGGATTAACAAGAAGTATAATGTTGACCTGTCAGCGCGTGCGGATTTCTTGGGGGGTGTAGACGAAGGTCACGGAAAGCTTATGCTTTCCTTCGGCTATGCGTTCTAAACATTAGCATATAAACGAGTCAAGCCAGAGGTAAACCTCTGGCTTGACTCGTTCTGTCTGGTTGCTTTTAAGTATCTTGCAAAATATCTGGAGTATTATACAAATATTGGTGATAATATTTGGAATTTCAAATAATAATACTTATTTTTGCAAAATAATAGTATTAACTAATGAATAACTAGATCTTTTATTTTAATCCTTTGTTTATGGGGAGGAATTGTGGCTGGCATTTCGCAAAACAATTCCAGTTATGGGAAATTGATAGGAAGTGGAACATACACCTGTACTGGTATTGGTTTTCAAGGTTTGCAAACTTTGACTTTTTCACAACCTTTTTTAATGACACTAGAAATTTATGAAAATGCTCTTGTTACCAGTGATGGAGTTGTGTACAATTATGTAGGGACAGCAGAACACTATTTTATTAGTGGGCGTAAATATGTAAACCCAAATGCCGGTGAAAGTCTTTGCTACCTAGTAGATGGAAATGGAGCGCCACATATACTTTCAATTTCTACACAAAATTACCCTTATGTTGGAAATATAACGACTGTGTCGCTAATTATGAGTAATATTGGAGACACAAGAAGCGCATATGTGGGAGGTTCCTTCAATGGTGGTGTGAATCCAAATTACGGAGGAACAAATAATGGTGGCACCTACAACAATCAACAGCGACAACGGGCTTGCAGTCATTGCCATGGTACAGGATGGTGTCCAACCTGTAACAATACCGGATGGGTAGTCAATCGTTATAGCAGTGGGCAATCCCCTTGCGTGAACTGCAATAGAAATGGAGACAGGGTAAACAATCCCAACAAGGGCAAATGCCCTGTTTGTGGAGGAACGGGAAGGAGATAATACTTATACAATTAACTTATTTACCAACTTAAAAACTTAAAATTATGAAGAAAAGAATGCTTTTGATGATAGTACTGCTAACAAGCATCATCTTATCGATTCATGCTGTTAAGTTACCCGACGATTCCGGTCTAATCTATAAAGGTTATTATACCAACACTGGCACATCATACAGTTACAACACAGGCCAGTATTCTAACACGGGAATCGTATCGCTTCACCAGGTGGAAATATACCGTGACCACCTGGTAATCGACGGTGTCAGCTACCAATACTGGAATACAGACGAGAATTGGCTATGGTACGGACATAACAACGCTAGCAATAACCACCCCGATTACCTCTACAACACATCGACAGGAGAACTGCGTTGGCGTTACATCTTTAATTTCTTCGGGCTACAGATTAGCGACATGTTTTTGTATAGAGGAAATCTGACGGCCAACAACTCTGGCGTAGGACCTGTGCCAAATACTGGCGGTTCATACTCAGGGTCATCGGGTACTACGGGCCGTACGCCTCACAGATGTGGACTCTGTAACGGAAAGGGATGGGTACCCACCGAGGAGGGTGTATCCAACTATGGCAGCACCAGCCAGAAGTATTGTAAAGAATGCCAAAGTTTTGTACCCATCAACCACTGGCACAAGACCTGTCCTAGCTGTAAAGGCAAAGGTGCGTGGTAAGTAAACCAGAGAAGACTCGTTGATTTTTTCCCAATGTGGGTGGTTTGTGAAAAGGCTGGAGCAGTTAAGCTCCAGCCGTTATGGATGCGCCGTAGCCGCAATGTGCCAAGGTGGGAGTGACAATGTGCAACAACTTAACACGGGCGGGGATAGTCGGTATAGTTATTAGAGAAACTACCCTTGGGCGTCCTCTTCGGCTTCTTTCTGCTGGCGTTCCTCCTCGCGCTTCTGGAAGTCCTTGGGCAGGAGGATGAAGTCACGACCCAGGTATTTCTCACGCACGATGGGGTTGGCGGCAAGTTCGGAAGGACTGCCCTGGAACAGGATGCGACCCTCGAACAGCAGATAGGCTCGGTCGGTGATGCTCAGCGTCTCCTGCACGTTATGGTCGGTGATGAGAATGCCGATGTTACGATATTTCAGCTTCCACACAATCTGCTGGATGTCCTCGACGGCAATGGGGTCCACACCGGCAAATGGCTCGTCGAGCATGATGAACTTCGGCTCGATGGCCAGACAGCGGGCTATCTCCGTCCTTCGGCGCTCACCACCCGACAGCTGGTCACCCTTGTTCTTGCGCACCTTCGTCAGGCGGAACTCCTTGATGAGGCTCTCGAGCTTCTCCAACTGATAGTCGCGGGGCTTGCCGGTCATCTCGAGCACGCTCAGGATATTGTCCTCCACAGACATCTTACGGAACACCGAGGCTTCCTGTGCCAGATAGCCGATGCCGGCACGGGCACGCTTATAGACAGGATAGTCCGTCACGTCAAGGTCGTTCAGGTAGATGTGTCCTGCGTTGGGCACGATGAGTCCTGTGGTCATGTAGAACGAGGTGGTCTTACCGGCACCGTTAGGGCCTAACAGTCCGACAATCTCTCCCTGACGCACGTTGATGCTGACGTTGTTGACCACCGTACGCTTGCCGTAGCGCTTCACCAGTCCCTCGGTGCGCAGCACCATCTGGTCGTCAGACCCCTGCAGCTGCTCATGGCTGTCGATGCCTTTCGTTTCGCGTCGGCGCTCTACGTCCTCTGCTATCTTCAATATCTGTTCGTCCATACTATCTTCTTTTGTCAGCGCAAAGGTACGATTAAGAGAGGAGAAAACCAAATAAATCGTAATTTATTTTGTATTTCACTCGATTTGCGATAACTTTGACTCTCGTCGAAGATAGGCTGCATCTCGGAAATACAAAGAAAAAATGGCTTTTTCTTTGGCATTTCGCTCAATTTGCACTATCTTTGCAGATATTTTTTGCGCGCGTATATATAAAAGGAATAAAAAAGATTAAGCTATGGCATTAAATTATATCTGGATTGCGTTGTTCTTCATTGGCGTGGTGGTGGGCGTCATCAAGTTGTTCTTTGGCGACTTCGAGGCGTTGCCCGCCATGATGGACTCTACATTCAACATGTCGAAAGACGGCTTCGAGATGTGTCTGGGACTGACGGGCACGCTGACGCTGTGGATGGGTATTCTGAAGATTGGCGAGGACAGCGGGCTTATCAATAAGCTGGCTAACCTGCTGAGTCCGGTGCTCACCCGACTGTTTCCCGATATTCCCAAAGGCCACCCTGCCCTGGGTGCCATCTTCATGAACATCTCGGCCAACATGCTGGGCTTGGACAATGCCGCCACACCTATGGGCCTGAAGGCGATGCAGGAGCTGCAGAGCATCAATGAGAAGAAAGATACAGCATCAAACTCAATGATTATGTTCCTGACGCTCAACACGTCGGGCATTACCATCATTCCCATTTCCATTATGGCCTACCGAGCCAAGGCAGGAGCTGCTGACCCTACGGATGTGTTCATCCCCCTGCTGCTCACGTCGTTGTGCTCTACCATTGTGGGTCTCATCGTATGCTCCATCTATCAGCGCATCAACCTGTTCAACCGCTACATTATGGCGTTGTTTCTCATCATCGCGGTGTTTGTGGCAGGGTTGTTCACCTTCATTCTGGGCATGGACAACCAGCAGATGCAGAGTTTCTGCCGTGTGCTCACCAGTGTGATGATTCTTGGTGCCATCATGATCTTCATCTATTCGGGGTGGCATAAGAAAATCAATGTCTATAACTCGTTTATCGAGGGAGCAAAGGGTGGCTTCCATGTGGCAGTGACGCTCATACCATACGTTGTTGCCATCCTTGTTGCTGTAGGATTGTTCCGTGCATCGGGTGGTCTGCAGATGTTACAACACACTGTTGAGGCGGGTGTAGAAGCCATCGGACTGAACAGTGACTTCGTGGGAGCACTACCTGTAGCACTGATGAAGCCACTCAGCGGCCCTGGAGCACGTGGCATGATGCTGGAGAATTTCTCGCACTTTGGTCCTGACTCGTTCATTGGTCACTTGTCCAGTGTGCTGCAGGGTTGTACCGACACGACATTCTATATTCTTGCTGTCTATTTCGGTAGTGTGGGCATCAAGAAGTACCGTTACTCTGTGACCTGTGGACTGTCTGCCGACATTGCAGGTATGATAGCAGCGGTATTTATTAGCTATTTCTTCTTCGGATGACAGAACCCGCCGGGGAAACCAGCGGGCACATGGAGGGGAAACCAGCGGGCACATGAGAAGGGGAAACTGACGGACACTGCAATAAATCCCGATTCCTGCCGTTATATATAGGTATGCAGTGGACTGATAGAATCCGACAGGTAAAAATTGTGTTAGTAGTGGCGGCGGTGGTGATTGCTGTTGCCTCACTGCTGATTTCCCATCTGCTTGTGCGTGACTTGCTAAACGAGGAGCGTGCAAAGATGCAAGTATGGGCCGATGCCATGCATTCTATCAATGCTGCAGGTCCTGACGATGATATCTCATTGGCACTCAGCGTTATTAAGAGCAATAGCACCATCCCCGTGGTGGTGATGAGCAGTGCCGGCGATGTGATAGACTTCAGCAATATTGACATCAGCCGCAAAGACACAACAGCCTATCTGGCTGACTTTGGCCAGCGTATGCAGCGTAGTGGTAATGCCATCAAGATTCTCTACGGCGACTCTACAGACTATGACGTGGTGTGCTATGACGAGTCCATCATGCTGAAACGTCTGTCAGCCTGGCCCTATGTGCAGTTAGGCATTGTGCTGGTGTTTGTGGTGGTGGCCATCTTTGCCCTGCTGTCCTCAAAGCGTGCCGAGCAGAACAAGGTCTGGGTAGGCTTGTCAAAGGAGACTGCCCACCAGTTGGGTACGCCCATCTCCAGCCTGATGGCTTGGACGGAGATGCTGAAAGAGACTTATCCTGAGGATGAGATGATACCAGAGATGTCACAGGATGTGAAGCGTCTGGAGCGTATAGCTGAGCGTTTCTCCAAGATAGGTTCTCTGCCAGAGCCTGTTGAGTCCTCCATGAACGAGGTGCTGGAGCATGTCATTGCCTACATGGATCGCCGCACTTCCAGTAAGGTACAGATGATTCGCCAATTCCCTGACCATGAGGTGATTGTCCGCATGAATGCCTCCCTCTTCGAGTGGGTTATTGAGAACCTCTGCAAGAATGCTGTTGATGCGATGGAGGGTGCAGGCACCATTACCCTGACGCTGATGGATGAGGGTGACCAAGTGGTCATTGAGGTTCAGGACACGGGTAAGGGCATCAAGAAGAAAGACATTAAGAGCGTCTTCACTCCTGGCTTTACCACCAAGAAACGCGGCTGGGGACTTGGTCTCTCACTAGCCCGCCGCATAGTGGAGGAGTATCATAAAGGCCGTATCTTTGTCAAGCAGTCAGAACTTGGCAAGGGTACGACCTTCCGTATTGAAATGTCCTCTAAATAGTTGAGAGTTGAGGGTTGAGAGTTGAGAGATTTTTGACCTGAAGGTACAAAGCGGCAAAGCCGAGCGGAGAGTTTAGAGACTAGAGATTCTTAAACAACCTCGATGCCTTGTTCTTCACACAGCTTCAGGCTCATCTCCTTGAGTTTGAACTTCTGGATCTTGCCTGAACCGGTCAGGGGGAACTGGTCAATGAAGAACACATACTTGGGAATCTTGTAGCGGGCAATCTTGCCACGACAGAACAGCTGCACGTCCTCAGCAGTCATCTTGACACCCTCCTCCAGGATGATGAAGGCACCCACGGCCTCACCATATTTCTTGGAGGGGACAGCAGCCACCTGCACGTCGCGTATGCCAGGCATGTGGTAGAGGAACTCCTCAATCTCGCGTGGGTAGATGTTCTCACCACCACGTATAATCATGTCCTTGATGCGGCCAGTAATCTTGTAGAAGCCCTCCTCGTCCTTCACACCCAGGTCTCCAGAGTGCAGGAATCCGTTTTTGTCAATGACCTCTGCTGTGGCCTCAGGGTTCTTGTAGTAGCCCTTCATGACGTTGAAACCCCTGCAGCACATCTCACCCTGTACACCTACAGGACACTCCTCGCCCGTTTCAGGGTCAAGCACCTTCACCTCCACAAAAGGGAAGTCACGTCCCACAGTGGTGCAGCGCTGCTCAAAGGTGTCGTTCAGGCAGGTCTGTGTCATGCCAGGTGAGCTCTCCGTGAGTCCATAGACGCTGGTGATGGTCATATACATTTTTTCGCTTACCTGCTTCATCAGCTCCACAGGACAGAGGCTTCCAGCCATGATGCCCGTACGCAGACAACTCATGTCAAACATGGAGAACATGGGGTGGTTCAGCTCGGCAATGAACATGGTGGGCACACCATAGACAGCCGTGCAGCGTTCCTTATGGATAGAGGCCAGCACCACCAGCGGGTCAAACTTCTCAACCATCACCTCGGTACAGCCGTGTGTAAGGCAGTTCATTGTGGCCAGCACCACACCGAAGCAGTGGAACAGGGGCACGCAGACACAGAGCTTGTCGTCCTGTGTGAAGCCCATGTTCTCTCCTGTGAAGTATCCGTCGTTGGAGATGCCATAGTGAGTCAGCATCACACCCTTGGGGAATCCCGTGGTGCCACTGGTGTACTGCATGTTGCAGACGTCGTAGCAGCTCACCTGCTTCTTCATCTCGTTCAGGGTCTCATCCTCCACGTTCTGTCCCAGCAGCAGCAGCTCAGCGGTGTTGTACATACCGCGATACTTCTCCATACCAATATAAACCACGTTCTTCAGGTAGGGGAAACGCTCACTGTTCAGGTGTCCGCGCTCACAGGTCTTTAGCTCAGGCAGCATGGTGTACGTCATATCGACGTAGTTACAGTCCCATGTGCCGTCGGTGATGCAGAGCACCTCCATGTCAGAGTCCTTGCACAGATACTCCAGCTCGTTCTGCTTGTAGTTGGTGTTCACCGTGACCAGCACCGCACCAATCTTTGCCGTAGCATAGAGGAATGTCAGCCAGTCAGGCACGTTTGTGGCCCAGATGCCAACATTGGAACCCCTCTTCACGCCAATGCTGATGAGTCCCTTGGCCAGGTTATCGACACGCTCATTGAACTTTGACCAAGTAAAGCGCAGGTCACGGTCACTATATACAATGTACTCCTTGTCAGGCGTTGTCTCAGCCCAGTATTCGAGCCACTCACCCAATGTCCGTTCCCAAAGTTTGTATCCCTCCGAGCCAGTCTCAGCAGGGTATGTTCTGTCAGGCAAGGGACGGCCTGCCATATCTAATTTTACGTTGCTCATTTTTATTTTTTAAAACGGAATATAAACCACTGCAAGAATCTTCGCTGACTTGCCTGGGGCACCGTGTACGTGGTGCTTCACAATGGAGTCGTAGAAGATGCTGTCACCCTCCTTCAGCGTGTAGGTGTCCTTGCCATATACAATCTCCACCTCGCCCTGCATCACGTAGATGAACTCCTCACCCTCGTGTGCTGAGAGCTGGAACTCAGGGGCCTCCTCGGGGTTGATGTCAATGACAAACGGCTCCATGTGTCGTCCAGCCTTCTGCTGAGCCAGAGGGTGATACTCCATGTGCTTGCGGGCATCAGTGGCACCATTCGAGAAGCTGATGCTGCTCTCTGCCTCACGGTCCTTGGCACGGGTCACAACCGGGCCCAGTGCATCATTGTCATCCATAAACGTACCCAATCTCACTCCCAGGGCACGTGCTATCTTGATCAGCGGGCCCAGCGAGGGCAGGTTCTCGTCGTTTTCAATAGAAGTAATCTGGTCTGTTGTCAGACCACTACGCTCTGCAATCTCCTCAATGGTGAGGTTCTTTGATTCCCTAATCCCTTTGATTTTGGAACCTACAACCGTGTTGTTAGTGTTATTCTTAGTCATGTCTAGAAAACAATTTGGCTGCAAAGGTACGAATAAGTGAGCAAAATGCAAAAGGAAAATATATTTTTCTTTCATTTTCGAGCGAAAGTACCTTCGACAAAGTCAAAGGTAGTGCAAACTGAGCGAAAAACCAAATAAATCGAAGATTATTTGAGTTTTCCCGAGGTGCAGCCCGCTCGGCTTTGCCGCTTTGTACCTTTGGTCAAAGAACCTAAGGGCTGAAAGCTCAAAGGTACGAATAAGTGAGCAAAATGTAAGAAGAAAGCCCCTCCGACGAGGGGCTTTCTTCTTTGTTTACAACATCGGGGCTGGCTTACGGCTCCGGGGTGTCGTCGTCTTTCTTGGACTTCTTCGGTGGAGTGTAGTCCATAAAGACCGGAGTCTTACAGTACTTCAGCACGGTGGCCGTTCGGTTGCCCATCTGGGTCTGCGGACGCTCGGCGCGGAACTTGATGTTTAGCTTCTTGATATTGGCGTCCGTAAACTCCTCCTTACTGTCAGCACGCTCGGTGGTGACAGTGGTGTGGAAGATTCCCAACCCAGGCACACGAACCTGATAGCCAGCCGCCAGAATCTCTGCGATGGCATCAGACAGCTCCGTGAGCACTGCCAGAACATCTGACTCACGAACGGTACAACGGTTCTGGATTCGTTGTGCCAGTTCTTCGATACCTGTGGTACCGAGCATGTGCGTGCGTCCGTACCACTTTCCGTAGTACTCGGACTTTGAATTTTGGTTCTGCACCTTATAATAGTTGATGCGGAAACCAGAGTCTCTTTTAATTTCCATTTTAACTATATTTTTTAATTTTTTTGTAGCCTTTTGATGGGACGCACTCAAAGGTTGGGGACTACTACCCTAAAAAAATTAAAAAAATGCTCGGGGCTATGAACCTTACCATTGATTAGTAAGGTCCTGCTCTAATTGAGCGGTGCAAAGGTACGAAAAAAAATAATAGGTTGTATCATTTTTCCCGATTTTTTCAAAAAAAATTCATGACGGCATATTAGCCAGAATGCTTTATAATAAGGGCGGCTAAGCCGTAATATGATTAGGGCCTCGCCGCAATATAAGCGCGGCTTTGCCCTAATATAATTGCGGCACCCCCCGCGATACCATTGCGGGTACCCCCGCGCCTATATTGCGGCGACCCCGCAATACTATCGCGGGAAAAACGGCATTATTTCTAGGGAATTTTGGAACGAAGGAATTATCCTTTTATTCCTTGAATCCTTAGCATACCGTAAACTTTTTCCAAAATTATTTTGCAGAATCAAATTTATTTCATACATTTGCACCTGTTCTCAGAACAATGCCGACGCCCAAGGGTGGAAGCAACGGGATGAGGACCTATATATAGGAAAAGGCGTTATCTCGCGCTTTGTGCTTGACGGCTCGGAATCTGGCAGTTCCAAACTAACAGTCAAGAACATTGCAGCAATGACGTCCATGGGTATGTAATATCCTAGAACTTTTGCTGACAGCCGCCATAGGCATGTTACGCAATGGTATCTTGTATATATACATACAGGCGTGGGCTTCGGCGTTGCTCGTTCAACTGTTAGGGCAATGCCAGAGCCTCGAGTCGTGGGACGAGTAACAGATAGAACTCCCACGCTTCTTTTTTGTATATCAGCGAAACCATTTGTTATTAACCCTGCAAAGGGAGGATGCAGAAAAAAGATGGAATTATGAGCGATATATCATTTATTCCTTATACGAATTACGTTAGAATTGTTTTGGGAAGTAAAAGTGTATGCTTAAAAGGTCGCCAAGAAGATGATGTGTTCCAAATCTTTACAGAAGATTTTGAAACAACATCATCATTAAATGATACAGAAAGAAATTTAATAAAAAAAGAATTACAATCAAGAAACAATTTAGGAAGATTACCTCTAATTATAATTGACTAGCAGAGAAGGAGAGCCTAAAAAGAGTGCTTTCTATATAATTCAAACATTTAATCAATAAACATTTTATACAATGAAACAGTTTAAATTAACAATTCTGCTCACCGTGCTCATGAGCATGGTTGGAGCAAGGGCATCTGCCCATGACTTTCAGGTTCCAAATTCCACCGATGGTGTGTTGTATTGTTTGAAAACGAGCGAAACAGAAGTGGCTATCACATATCGGGGTACTTATTCAAGCTCGTATAATGAATACACAGGAAATGTGAAGATTCCCAGTACTGTAACCTATGAGGACAAAACCTACACTGTAACGAGCATCGGGGATGAGGCGTTCAAGGGTTGTACAGAACTACTATCCGTCACCATTCCTAATAGTGTAACCAGTATTGGAACATACGCTTTCAATGGATGTAGTGGATTGACATCAATAACTATTCCCTATACAGTAACGAGTATTGGCATGTCTGCATTCATGTTCTGTAGCAGCTTGTCGGAAATAGCTATTCCCAACGTTAGCTGTATAAATGATTGGACTTTTTGGGGGTGCAGCAGTTTGAAATCTGCAATTATTCCTAACACTGTAACAAGTATTGGCCGTGAAGCATTTTCCCGTTGTATCTAAACGGGTATAAACAACCATGAATATCTAATACCATCCATTTGTAAAACGTTCATTTTCAGCAACTTTTGATTTTTAACACTTAATGGTTG
>CAJOFA010000011.1 GCA_905233985.1 uncultured Prevotella sp. | reverse complement strand
TTCGTATTGTGGATTCATTGTGATATCGCGTTTCCTATTAAAACGGAAATATCATGATTTTAGTATAACTGATTCCACGTAGTTATGCAGGTGATCCGATATATTCTGTTGAAGTAAATCTAGTCAACAATTACGAGCCTATCTTAGCTTTAGTAAAATCTACACTGCCAGAAGAAGAACAGGCAAAAGTATTAGAAGAAATATACCTTCGCATATCTATAATAGCAGATATATTTTTCAATTCAGCAGTAAATTACTTTAAAAATGCAGATGTAGAAATTAGATATGAATTACGGGGAGAAACTTGTGATAGAGTTTTATATAGTTTCTTCTTGCTCTATTATCTTGCCGCATACATTAACGAAACTTTTTCACATAAGTATGAACAAATTGCTGTCAAATGTTTAGAAGATGGAGTTAAAATTCATACAGAATTTCTACAGATAGATCAATTAATGGTTCCAAAAGAAGAAAACCTTGAAATAATTAACGACAAAATTGAAGAAATTTTAAAGGTTAATCCAGACTATAAAAAAACTCAATATCTTATTGATTTGGAAAAAGAATCTGAAGAACCAACAATAGTTAATAATGTTTCCAATTCGACCTCTGGAGGTTGTTACGTTGCCACTGCTGTTTATGGCTCATATAATTGTCCTGAAGTTTGGACTCTCCGCAGATTCCGTGACAACACTCTAGCAGGGACATGGTATGGAATGACATTTATAAAGTTTTATTATGCTATTAGCCCCAAATTGGTTAAATGGTTGGGTAATACAACTTGGTTTAAAACTCTCTGGCGTAAGCCCTTGGATAAATTAGTTAACACTTTGAACAGAAAGGGAGTGGAGAATACTCCATACCAAGATTAATTCTTTTTGTTTTAAACCACAAGGAAATGGGAAGATGTGCTCATTCAATCAAAGCACTTCTTCCTGCTTTTGCATAAAGATCTATCCCAATATACTTGTGGGTAGAAACTTATATTTCAACTCTCATCAATTGACTTATGTATCCATTTGAAGTACACATAGATAGCTATCTCTATGGTAATCGTTATGATTGGCAGTAGAGAAAGAGAGCCGACAATGTAGAATATTTTTGCCGATAGCCTGACACCTTCGCTATTCTTCACAATGTCTGTGAGTTGTTGGCTATGCTTCTGCCAACTCTTTTCCTGCTGTTTGTGGCAGGCTTCAAGTGTCTGTTTCTCCTGTCCCAACTGCCTTTGTTTGCTTTGCTGTCATTGTTGTCTTACGCCAGTAACCAGACTGTAGAATCTGCAACCATCGGGAGCGGATTCCCCTCCGCGCGACTCCTTGGAGTGTGGAGCAAAGTAGTTTTCGGGTTACGAAAACACAACCTTGCTTCCACTCCAAATAACGTTTTCCGTGGCTCACCGTTTTAAAAGCTGAATTCATTTCCGCCACTTATTGGCCAAGTCCTATCGTTTACAATTATTCTTTCCTCCCTTAATAGCAGTCATGATAACCTCAAAGGGCTTGTGGTCACGGCTGATACGTTCCATCAGTTCCTTGCGGACTGCCCTTGCCTGATAGGAATTGAGACGGAAGGCAAGTAGCATGACCACCTCCATATTATATACGGTAAGGTGTAGGTTACGCTTCTGCCTGATAGTCCGCTCTGTCTCATAGGGTCTTATCAGTTCTTCTTTGTAGAGGGTCTGGATGGTGTTACGCAGTTTGGGTATGAACACGCCAAAGAGGTCAACCAGTTCGGACTCACTCATCCAAATCTCTCCACTCGGTATAGTCAGTTCACTGTACTCACTATGTTCACTCCACTCAATGATATTTCTCTGTTCCATAATCTTATGCCATTTTGATGTTACTGAATGATTTGTTAAGTTTCTCGCCAAGCATGGTCAGGTCATCGTTCAACTTCTGGGAGGTGATACGGGCGTAGATCTCAATACACGGCTCACGCTCTCAATAGGCATACCTTTTGATAAAGCGAGCGTAGCCCATGAATGGCGCCCGCAGTGCAGGCTAATCTGCTTCTCTATCCCGCAGGCAGAGATTACCCTCTTCAACTTCTTGCAGATAGACCAATAGTTGAGTTTGCCGAATACGTATTTATCTTCTTGCAGGTGCTTGTAACGCTCAATAATCTGCAAGGGTACATCCATCAGTTTTACCTGATAGGGTACGTTGGTCTTGTGACGCTTGCTGATAATCCACTTGTCACCGTTGATGTCCACGATGTTGTCCGTAATCAGTTCCTTTACGTCAATGAACGAGAGGGCTGTGAAGCAAACAAAGACGAAGATGTCACGAACGAAGGCTAGATTGTCATCCTCGAACTCATGGGCTACGACAGCCTTCAGTTCATCCTCAGTCAGGAACTCCCTTTCCTTGCAGTTGGGGCTGATGTGGAATTGGGCAAACGGGTTACGGGGAATCTTTCCGTTGTAGTGCGCCCTCAATACAATACCTTTCAGCCACATGCATCGCTGCCAGATTGTGCCATTAGCCAATCCTCGGCCTGTACTGAGATAGGCAGCGAAGTCCTTGATAAACTCTGGTGTCAGTTCCAGCATCGACATATCCGTACGACGATAATGTGACTGGATAAACTCTGCCACATCCTTCCTTGAACGCTTCATAGCCCAAAGTGTACTTGCCGACCTGTCCTTGCCCACGCGCTTCTTCTGGTTGGCAATGTCCTTATCAAATGCACTCAGCAATGTCTCGTACTCGCTGCCAAAGCCCTGATAGGAGTTGCGTACCATCTCTGCCGTCACGAAAGCCTCGCGGTCTGACAAGTGCTGATAGTGCTTGATGATCTGCGCCTTGATATTATCCAACTCTCGGTTAATCTGCAAAGCCTCCTTGCTCCGTCCCCTGGCACAATTGCCCTTCACGTCCCACATGTCAAGCGGGATCGTCTTCTTACAACTGAACTGGCTCTGGGTACCGTTAATCGTCACACGTCCCATCACTGAAACCCTGCATTATAGCCGCCCCTTATCAAGGGGCTCTAAATGTTCACGTAGAACAGAATGTTGAAAGTACTTCTCATGTTTCTTACTCCTTTTTTAATTTTTGGCTGCAAAACTACTCTTTCTTTTGGCATCCATCGCCATGCAAAATGTAGCAGTTTGCGGAATAAGAACGGGTTACGATTTGGCAACCTAACTCTTTCACTAATCCTCCCCTATTTGCTTTTAGTCCAAATTTGAACTTCCCCGTTCTTCCCCGTATTGCCTTTATTACAGGCCGAATTGCGTTAATCTTCCCAAATCCGTCTTTTGTTACAGACTTTTTTCGTAACTTTGGCTACGCCGAACTTCCCTAGCACTCGGAAATGAAAAGAAAAGCAAGCTTTCCTTTTGCATTTCACTCGATTTTTCGTAACTTTGCACCCAAAGAACTATTAACTGATAAAAAAGCAAGGAATATGAAAAAGATTTTTCTTAGTGTAATGGCAATGACGCTCGTCTTGGGAACGGCTGTGGCCATGAGCTCTTGTAAGAAATTGCTGAAAGGCATTATAGACAAAGAAGAAAGTCCTGTCACGGAAACGATGGACATCAGCGTCAACAAGTCTGATGCACCTTCGAACGACCTTGACGGCTATGACCCCAGCGATGCTACAGCCTTTGGTTTGGTGGGGCCGGTGAAAAAGGTTTTCACCACGCTATACATGGCCAACCTCAAGGGTAATAAGCTGCAGCGCGCCGAACGTATTGAAAGCGACGGTAACAACACAGCCACCTTCAACCGCCAGGGATATGTTACGTGCGACTTCTTCGGCAGTCCCTACACCTATGACAGTAACGGCAAATTTATCAAGGGACGCAACGCTGACACCGAGATGGAACGTTCCCCTCGTGGACTCATTGAGAGATACCAGCACAAGGACAATACGGAAGAAGGGCATTGGAATGCCTATACCTACGACTTCAAATACGACCAGGAAGGACGCATGACCAGTTATACCTATACGGGCTGGGAGGAAGTCTTCTATTATTCCTTCGTTTACGATGGTGATAACGTCTATCCCTCGGGCGAGGAGATGGAGGGTCAGGCCTGCGCCGACCTCTTCAAGGATCACATCACCTACAAATATACCAAGTTCGACAAGCGGGGCAACTGGACTGAGCGCGAGGTTTACATTGTCAGCGAGCAGGGTGTTGACCCGGGCATCAATGGCGGTGATCCGGTCATGGATATCACGAAGACATACAAAATCGAAACCCGCAAGATAGAATACTACGAGCAATAATCAACAGGATTTGCTGGTTGTTTGTATCATGTAACGACCCTTTACCAACCACGTAAAGGGTCGTTATTGCGTCTATATGGGCTTTTTTCCAAACTTTTTTCTAAAAATAGGGGTAAATACGAAGAATTCTTCGTAATTTTGCACCTCAAATAAGAAAATGTAAATAGTAAATTGTCAAATTGTAAATTCCCATGATGACAGCCAATGAGATTCGCGACTCGTTCAAGAAGTTCTTTGAGTCGAAGCAACACGCCATCGTGCCTTCTGCACCGATGGTCATCAAGGACGACCCCACGCTGATGTTCACCAACGCCGGTATGAACCAGTGGAAGGATATTATTTTAGGTACACGCGACCCGGAGCCGCGCCGTCGTGCTGACACACAGAAGTGTCTGCGCGTCAGCGGCAAGCACAACGATCTGGAGGAGGTAGGACATGACACATACCACCACACCATGTTCGAGATGCTGGGCAACTGGTCGTTTGGCGACTACTTCAAGGAGGGTGCCATCGACATGGCATGGGAATATCTCGTTGATGTGCTCAAGCTGAACCCTGCCGACCTCTACGTCACCGTGTTCGAAGGTTCTCCCGAAGAAAACATCCCCCGCGACGACGAGGCTGCCCGCTATTGGGCAAAGCACGTGCCCGAAGACCACATCATCAACGGCAACAAACACGACAACTTCTGGGAAATGGGTGACACAGGTCCTTGTGGTCCCTGCTCAGAGATTCACGTCGATAGCCGCCCCGAGGCTGAGCGTAAGGCCAGCGGCATCAGTGGCCGTGACCTCGTGAACAAGGATGACCCACAGGTTATCGAGATATGGAACCTGGTGTTCATGCAGTTCAACCGCAAAGCCGATGGCTCGCTGGAAAAGCTATCCATGAACGTCATCGACACGGGCATGGGCTTCGAGCGACTCGTCCGCATGATGCAGGGCAAACACTCAAACTACGATACTGACGTGTTCCAGCCCATTATCAAGGCTGAAGAGCAACTGACTGGAATGAAATATACGACCTTTGAGGAAGGTGAGGTCAGCAAAGAGCAGGAGGATATCAACGTCGCCATGCGCGTCTGTGCCGACCACCTGCGTGCTGTCTCGTTCTCTATTGCCGACGGTCAACTGCCGTCGAACGCCAAAGCCGGCTACGTCATTCGCCGCATTCTGCGCCGCGCCGTACGCTACGCTTACACGTTCCTGGGTCAGAAGGAGGGTCTCCTCTACAAACTCGTACCCACACTCGTTTCAGAGATGGGTGACGCCTTCCCCGAGCTGAAGGCTCAGCAGCAACTCGTCACTAAGGTCATCAAGGAAGAGGAAGAGTCGTTCCTGCGCACGCTTGACAAGGGTATCGCCATGCTCAATGATGCGATGGAAGAAATGAGGAATAAAGGAGAGAAGGAACTCGACGGCATTCAGGCCTTCCGTCTGTTTGACACCTACGGCTTCCCCCTCGACCTCACGGAGCTGATCTGTCGTGAGAATGGCTTTACAGTCAACGAAGAGCAGTTCAACGTGGAAATGCAGAAGCAAAAAGAGCGTGCCCGCAATGCTGCCGCCGTAGAAAACAGCGACTGGGTCACTGTAGAAGTCCAAGGTGCAGGGGGCAAGGAGCAAGAGTTCGTGGGCTACGACTACACCGAATATCCCTGTCACATTCTGCGTTACCGCAAGGTGACCCAGAAGAAAAACGAATACTACGAGCTGGTGTTCGACTATACGCCGTTCTATGGTGAGATGGGTGGACAGGTAGGTGACAGTGGTGTCATCTGCAACGAAGTCGAGACCATCGAGATTATCGACGCCAAGCGCGAGAACAACCAGACAATACACATCGTCAAGCAGCTGCCGAAAGACCCAACGGCTGAGTTTATGGCCTGTGTCGATACCGACAAGCGCAACGCCTCAGCTGCCAACCATACCGCTACACACCTGCTCGACTATGCGCTGAAGCAGGTCTTGGGCGACCACGTGGAGCAGAAGGGCTCGTTTGTCTCACCCGACACGCTGCGCTTCGACTTCTCACACTTCGAGAAGGTCAGCGACGAACAGTTGCGTGAGGTAGAGCGCATGGTGAACGACATGATTCGCCAGGATATCCATATCGACGAGCACCGCGACGTGCCCTTCGACGAGGCTAAGAAACTCGGTGCCATCGCCCTCTTCGGTGAGAAGTACGGCGACAAGGTGCGTGTGGTACGCTTCGGACCGTCATGCGAGTTCTGCGGTGGTATTCATGCAAGCTCGACAGGCCGCATCGGTTTCTTCAAGATTATCTCTGAGAGCAGCGTTGCTGCCGGCATCCGCCGCATTGAGGCCAAGACAGGTCAGGAGTGCGAGGAGCTGATTTACCAGTTGGAGGACACGCTTAAAGCAGTCAAGAGTTTCTTCAACAATGCCAAGGACTTGCAGGGTGTCATCCGTAAGTACATCGATGAGCACGACTCCATGAAGAAGAAGATAGAAAGCTTTCAGGCACAGGCCGTGGAGCGCGCCAAGGAACAGTTGCTCAGCAAGGCCCGTGAAACAAACGGCGTGAAAGTGGTGAGTGCCGTGCTGCCCGTTGACCCGCAGTCGGCCAAAGACCTTGCCTTCAAGATTCGTCAGGCACAGCCCGAGCACCTGCTTTGTGTCATCGGTTCGAAGTATCAAGACAAGCCGCTGCTGACAATCATGCTCAGCGATGACATGGTGAGCGAGCATAGTCTGAATGCCGGTCAGCTGGTACGCGAAGCTGCCAAGCTCATTCAGGGCGGTGGCGGCGGTCAGCCCCATTTCGCCACAGCAGGAGGAAAGAATATTGATGGACTCTCTGCCGCTGTTGACAAAGTTATTGAATTGGCAAACCTATAAAGAAGCATGAATTAGGTGCCATATAAGTAACGCTTACATACCGCATAAGTAGAATAAAGCCTCCGTGCAGTTGCACGGAGGCTTTATTATTTAGATGATGGCGTGTCTAAATGAAAGTGATAATCTCTTGGTCTGCAAATTCACTGAATTTGGTCAGCAATTACAGTGAATTTGGTTCGCAAATTCACTGAATTTACTATCACAGGAATCATTCTTTTCTATTTTGACACACCTTCTTTGGGGGGAGGCTCTACTTAATCACGACCTTACGTCCCTTATAAATATAGACACCCTTTGTGGGGTTCTTGACACGACGGCCATCGAGTGTAAAGTACTCAGCAGTCTCTTCCTCACGAGAGGTATTGACAATGCTGATACCCGTTGACTCTGTGACGGTCAGCGTACCCGCTACGAAGGTAAACTTGTAGCTCTCGGCACTGGCACTCACAACAGTGATGGGATAGGTGCCGGCAGGTGAGTTCTCGTCAGCCTCGCAGAAGAAGACAGGCTCCTCAATCCAAACGGGAACCTCGTCGTTGTTGACCAGTCCCTCGAAGGTCAGTGTGAACTCAGGATTCGGCTGTCCCTCCTCGCGTGTGGCATCCACGACTGTAGCCGTAGCATCTACCCTCTGCACAACCAGGTAACCATCCTCGAATTCGACAGTCTCGTCAGTGATAGTACCAGCGCTGATAATGATGGGATACTTACCGGCGGGAGAAGTCGGTGTGGCCTCACAAGTAAGAACAGGCTCTCCGCTGACGAGGGGATCGCCATAAACAGTATAAACAAACTGCGGGTTATTCTCACCATATTTACGGATGGTGTTGCGGACCTTCACAGTCGTACCGTACTCGATGATATTGTCGTGGTTCTCGCCTACAAATGCGCTCCACTGGGCTTTCTGTGCATACTTGGTCTTGCTGCCGCTGGGAACATAGAGCTTACAAGAACTCGACGTATTGACACCGGCAAATACATCGGCACCGCCCAGTTCGGGAGCTTCTTTCACAGTCATGCGAATCTCCGACAGTCCACCGCAGGAGCGGAAACCTTCACGACCAATCTTCTCCACACTTGAAGGCACCAATACCTTCGTCAAGCGCAGACAGCCAGCCAGCGCATAGTCGTGCAGGTTCACTGTTCCCTTCGGAATGTTCAGCTCGCCGCTAGTGTTGGGCAACACAGAGATAATCTCCGTCTTATCAAGGTTCCATACAACACCCTCTTCAATCGTGAAGTCGGCGTCAGCAGCAATCTCGCCCATCTCGATGGTGCCTAACATCGGGCAAAGACCCAGTGCACCGTCGCCGAAGTGCTTGATGCCAGCCGGCAACTTGAGTGTCTTCAACTGACGGCAGCCATAGAATGCCTTGGCAGTCAGCTCATCGTCGGCCGTCACATATTGTTTGCTGCCTTCGATGAGATAAGCCTCACCGCCAGCCACAATGCGTGCGCCCGACAGGTCAAGCTCAGACAGATAGCCCTTCAGTCTCTCGCCGTTCTGGTCAATACCGGCAAACTTACGGATTTGCAGCAGGTCGGTAGAGTTGATGTCACCCGTCACAGTCAGTTTGCCAATGGTACCAATCATGTCATCACCTAACTGGGCATTCAGCGTACCGGCCTCAGCCAGCTCGACGGTCTCCTCAGTGAGCGTGCGGGGCGCACCCTTCACACCGATAATCATGTCCTGTCCCATGTGGAACTGATAGTAGCCAGGGTTCAGCAGGGCAATGTCATAGTAACCGTCGTCGTCACCGCTCCATCCCCAGTTGACATAAACCATACCCTCTTCATTATAGCCGTGGAGCACAAAGGCATGGCCACCGCTCGACCAGCTGGCACCGCCATAGTAGCACGGGCCGTTCTCGCTCAATTCCTTATAGACAATGTCCATCCATGCGGGCTCTGAATAGTTGTCGCGCTCTAAGCACTCAGCATCGGCAATACCAAAGTAGGTGCGCAGACCTTCGGCTGCATCCTGCGAATAGGCACCACTTCCAGCTTCTGCATAGCCGCCATACTGCATGTCGGCAGCCACACCACAGTCGCGCATCAGCACGGCGACGGCCATAGCTTCTGCCTCATTGTAGTTACCGTAGTCGTAACTATCAAGCATATTATCCCAGTCGTAGTAGTCTTCCTCAAAGTTAGCCGTGACAGCCGTGCCCGAGGGATTGTACTGCGGATAGTAGATGGTACGTGTACCGATGCCGTGCTCCGGGGTCTGGTGATAGTTGAGCACCTGCGCCATAGCCGTAGCCACACAACCCGTGTAGCAGCGGTCGCCACCACTGGAGATGGGGCACAGACGATTGTAGGGTTCCAGCTGATCCCAGAATGTGGTCAGCATGGGAGCCACTGACTCGGGATATTTCGTCGGGTCGGGCTTGGTGGTCGTCAGTGGCACGTTGTTGGCAACAGCATACTGCACAGCGCCTTCTACGGCCTCAAGCCACCACTTGAAGTTTGCGTTCTCGTTGTTGTATTTCGACATCGAGATACCGAGCACTTCGGGTACAAGGTCGTCGGTGCTGATGACGGCAAAGCCGCCCTGCTCCTGACCAATAATCTGATAGGTTGCTGTAGCTTTCAGGGTTTGCAGCTCACTGGCCTTCTTGGGTGCCATGCGCTTGCCGGCACGCTGTTTGTTAATGGCCTTGGCTGCAGCGGCCTTCATCTGCTCAGGCGTACGTGGACCTGCCCACGCCGTCAGCGCCACCAGGCACGTTACGGCAATAAGAAATAATCGATTCTTTTTCATGAAAAATCTACGTTGTATTTGATGGTTTTCGTTTGATTGTATGCTTATTCGTTTTATATGCGCGTGCAAAGGTACGATAAATTCTCCAAACAGCCAAATGTTTACAAAAAAAAAGAAGTGCAGCCATGTAGCTGCACTTCTCTTTCAAATATCCAAGCAAGCTTGAGTCTTCACTCACTTAATCATGACCTTCTTGCCATTGATGATGTAGAGGCCCTTCAGACCAGCAAGGCTTGTAACCTGGCTGCGTACGAGCTTACCATCGAGCGTATAGACATCAACGGGCTGGCCGTTTACAGCAATCTGGTTGATGTTCGTAATCACGTCAACAGTAGCAGAGATGGGCTTCGACTCAACACCACCTGCATAGACTGCAGTTACAGAGAAGACGTGCTCACCGACACCAATCTGATCAGCCTTAGCCGTGTAGGTCGTTACATCAGCGTTGACGGTAGCCAGCTTGCCCTGCTCGTAGTAAACGTTGTAGTTTACAGGAACAAGCGGAGCACCTTCACCGGCAGCGAAGGTGACATCGTCAATCATCAGACCGAAGACGTCAGTAGAAGTATGGCGGATAGCGAAGTACTTCGTACCTGCGGGCAGGTCTGCAGTGAACTCAACCCAATCCGTTGCAGCAGTAGATTCGCTGCTTACAACTGTGAAGCTTGAAGGCTGGTTGTCAGTAGAAGAAGCGAGAATCTCGAACGTCTCAGCACCATACTGGTCAGTAATAGCACGTGCATAGAAGCTGATAGTCTGGGCATCACCGCTCAGTGAGGGTGAAATCATCCAGTGGTCAGTAGCAGGTGCATTGCCGTTCTCATCAACCGGGCAGAATGACATCATGAACTGACTACCGCTATGAGGTGCATAGTTTGCGCTCAGGTCTGCAGACAGCTGACTTGATGACGGGTTGAACGGAATGAATGCCATGGGCTGGTATGAGTTCGGGAACGTTATACCATTGAAGCCGTAGGTAGTGATACCATTTCCGTCGTACAGCGTCCAGTCAGCAAGTGCACCGTTGTGCTCATCGGCCGTGATACCACCGAGATCGAACTCGGGGAAGGAAGCTTGATCGTCAAAGTCCTCGGTCTCAGCAGCGGCTGCACGAGCCTCAGCAGGCATACTCCATGAAAGGTCAACACCGTCAACACCGTTATCGGTAGCGGTCAGACCAGCGGGAGCAGGAACGGTGGGCTCCTTGATGGTAATCAGCGTCTCAGCTGTGTTATCGTCAGGATTCAACTCGTTCTCGAATTCAACTTCAACCTTGATGGTCACGTCGCCAGCCTCGTCGAAGACGGTCGTAGCGAAGTCAGCCTCAACTTCCTTCTTGGTGAACGGAGCAAGCTCATCATTGAAAGTTTCATTGAAGATTTCCTTCTCACCGGCAGTAATCTTCACGGTGTAACCGGAAGCAGCAAACTCACCCTCGTTTGTAATCGTAGCAGTGACAGGAACAGACTGACCGGCTGTAACCGTAGCCTTAGTCTTCACAGCAGCAGTGAGGTTGTACTCATAGAGGTCAACCACCTTGATGTTGTCAATCCACAGAGCATCGTGCCACTCCCAGATGTAATTGCCCTGAGCATCCTGATCAACAGGCACAGAAGGATCGGTCACATCTGCACCAAATGCAATACGTGTGAAGCGCTGACCCTTAGCATTGGTCAAAGGAACCTTCACAGTCTGATATTCATCTGTGACATCAACTGTTGCGATAACGGTCCACTCAGCATCGTCAATGCTTGCATAAACCTTACCAGAGGTAAGACCAGAAGCCTTGGCATCGAAGAGTAAGGTGGGATTAGCACCTTCAACCTTAATTCTGCCTGACTCCAACCTTGCCTCACCCGGGTTATCATAGGTGGTAATTACTACAGCGTAGTCATCATCAGAAGCATCGGTATCAAAGAGTGCATAGGCTGTCTCGCAACCGCCAATTCCCCAAATGCCATAAGTGGTAGTTCCACCCGTGAAGCTCTCCAGGAACGGCATCGCATAAGGAGTACCTACCAGAGCACTTGAGTAACCACCAGCATATTCATCACCTGCAGCAGGAATCTGAGCATCGTCCGTGACGGCTACTACGCCGAAATACGTGAAGCCCTGAGAACCTTCGTCAACAGGATAATCGAACGTACCGGAAGTAGCGCCAGTAACCGTACCAATGATATCGTCGACAACCAGATACTCCCAGATCCAGTACACTTCAACGTGCGTGCTTACTACAGCATACTTCACATTTTCCGTATTAACATAGCCACCGTTAACACCTTCTACCTCATCCCATGCAAGGCTGATAGTGGTAGGAGTAGATCCAGTAATCTTAATACCGCTTACCTCACCAATCTCATCCTCACCGATGAAGGCGCTGATCTTCTCAGACTTCATACCGTCGCCAGAAGCGTTGGCAGCAATGACAAAGTAGGTATGGCTTCCACCCTCAACTTCTGTATCTTTCCAAGTCTGAGCAGAACCAGTAGCCAAACCTGTCAGGGTGTTCACCAGCTCGTTGTCGCGGTAAACCTTTACATCAACAGTGCCAGTCAGGGCAGAGCCGTCGATAGCCTTCGTAGGAGTGGTGAAGGCAAGATTAGCCTCCAATGCACCCTCAGCACCAGGTTCAGCAGTGAAATCAGCGATGGCAGCAGGAGCAGTGGGCTCGGGAGCAAGCTCAACAGTCAGTGTCTTTACACAGAGGTTAAACATATCAGCATCAGAGGTTGCGTGGATGGCGATGTAATACTGTCCGTCCTCTGCGGGTGCGAATGTACCCTCATAGTCATCGAACTCACCAGTCGTCATCTCCGTAGCAGCAATAACGGTTTCTGTCAAGCCGTCAACAGTAGCCTCCTTACCAGCCTTCACTTCGAACTTCTCAGGATAAGAACCTGAATTCTTGGCATTGATGATAACGTTATAGCTCTTACCTGCCTTCAGGTTGAACGGCATGGTAATCAGATAGTCATCAGCAGCGTTGGCAGAACTGTAGCCATAGTAAGCACCATTAGCAGAACTCCATATCCATGTCTTACCATCAGCATTGTTATCGATGACAGCAAACTGATCCAGCAGATTCTGTGAGAAGTCGAAGGTATAAGGAACTTCCAAAGCAACAGAGAGGAAGATGCTCTTCTCCTCACTCTTGACACCAATACCAGCAGCGTTATAAGGAATTACCTGATAAACGTGAGTACCGATGGTCAGACCCTCAGCGTCAGTATAGCTGTATTCAGCACCAGGAGTCAGGCCAGTTGTGGTAGAACCGCCACCCTCGGTCCAGATTTCAATCTTCTGGATACGAGCCTGATTACCACTACCACTAGGAACGGTAAAGACAATTTCACTTGCAGAACCTGTCCAAGTACCTACACTGCCATCAAGAGCATACTCGCCAACATTTGCAGTCAACAGTTTCTGGTTATCATTGCCAGTCAGTGTGAACACGACCTTCGTCATGGTAGCACCAGACAGGGTCATTGTGTTATTACCGTACATACGGAGAGCATCACCACTTGTGTAGTACTTCGGAGAATTGCTGTTTCCACCATCAGCCAAAGCAGCAGAAACGCCAGCACCGATAGTGAAGCTTGAAACAGCTTGTGCATTCTCATAACCCTGATCGGCAGCAACCCAAGAAGCGCTGGCAGCAGCGTCCGCCATCAGAGGAGCAGCGGCAGTGCCGTCGAAGGTCTTGATGAGCTGACCGTCACGGAGAATTTCAATCTTGGTAAGATCTGTCAGGTCTGCACCGCCAGAAGTCTTGGTAGGAGCCTTGAAGGAAACAACAGCCTCGAGTTTGTTAGGAGTCTGAGTAAGAGCGAGGTCTGTTACAGCAGCAGGAGCGTCAGCCTCAACACCAGCCTCAACAAGGAAGTTCTTAACCATCAGTCTCCACTCGTCAGCATCACTGGTAGCATGGATACCGAAATGATAGTAACCGGTCTCTGTGACGGTAACCAGTTCGTTCTCATAAGTCACATATTCCTTTGAAGCAAGCTCAACCTCTTCGAGTACGGTCTGTGTCAGTGCAGAAGCCTTGGGCTCTGTACCAATCTTCACCTCGAATTTCTCGGGATAAGAAGTTGATGCAGTTGCGGCGTCAATAGCAAAATGATACTTCTTGCCTGCCTCTAACTTGATGGCGGGAGAAATCAGCCAGTCATTGGCATTGTTTGAGCTGTTGAAGCTGTAATAAGCACCATAGTCTGAACTAAATTGCCATGTATAACCATCCTTATTACTATCGAGAATACCAAAGTCAGCAAAATCTGTTTCAGTAGCCAGAGGATTGCTGTAAGGCACTGCGTCAACATTGGCACCAGTAGTAGCCTCAGCCTCAGCAGGAGCATCCTTGGTAATGACGATATTTTTATACCACTCCAAATAGTAGATGGCATCTTCTTTGGCATTCGCCAACAAATCGTTAACGGAAGTCAGCTTCTTTGCATCAGCATCGTATGTCATCTGGAAGTCCACCAGACCATCGCCGTCAGTACCTATAGCAAAGATATTGTATCCGCTATATTCACCAATGAACTGCAAGCCACTAAATGTAACAGTAGTACCATCGATTGTACCCTTAATCCATGAGTCGGGGAAAGAAGCGAAGATGCCGCTGAGGTAAACCTCATTACCTACAAAGGCAACCTTAGTAAAGCCGTCATTGTCACCTGTATTACTAGCAACAGTCTGCTCCTGATACCAAGTCTCTACAGTAGCGCCCTCAGGAAGCTCAATGAGCTCAGGAGCTACATAAGTTGGATCATAGGTGAATACGGTCTCATAGTCACCATAGCCTGAGAATGTGAAATCATCTGTCCAGAAACAAGCAACGGGATTGTCGGCATCAGTGCCATCCAAAGATATCGTGTTGCCATCAACTGTCAGTGTGATGTCGCCATCAACTTCACTCCAGCCTGTTCCTTCTACATAAGTACACTTAGCAATGTACAGACCATAGTCATAAGTAGTGTTGTAGGTAATAACCTGCCCAGCAGGAATGGTAATGGTATTACCAGACTTGGTACCCTTAACCCAAGCACCGCTAGAAACATTAGAAATAAAGTTCTTGATATAGACAACGCCGTCGGTAGTCTCTACAATCTCAGTATTACCTTCCTGCTCAGCATAATAAAGCTGCTGGTTTTGGACATAATAGCCAAAACCAGAACGAGTATAAAATTTGCTCTCGCCCTCAGCAGGAGAAGTTATCATACCGTGAGCATCAACAACCTCAGCACGGTTAGAAGCTCTACGACTAGGAGCTGAAGCCGTATTGAAATTGACATTGCGTGAAGCTATACCGCGGTTTACCTTGGTACCTTGACGATGATCGATAGAATTGTACGCAACAGGAGAATTGAGATTCTGTTCCATCAGTTTCTCAAGACCATCTCTCTGTTGCTGAACCTGTTCCGCAACATCTAAAACAGTCATCATTTTCCATGACTCCGCATTACCACGAAATGCCTGACCCTCATTCTGCTGGGCCTTGGCCTTCATAATTGCGACTCGGTCTTTTTTCAGGGCATCAGGCTTGATAGGACCAGACTTCAGCACCATAGTTGGTGCCTTTGCCCGCTTCTTAGCAAGCTGAGCCTGAGCAGGCATAGCCAGTAGCAATGCTACAGCTACGACCAAAAAAGATGTAATTCTTTTACTCATAAGTGTTAAAATGTTAGTTAATAAATATAATAAATTAGTGCGATTTCTTCGCAAAACTGGCTACAAAAATAGCAAATTCAAATGAAATGAGCAAATTTTTCGCTAATTTATTACGAAATATGCTCATTTTTTGATTTTCGAGCCAGCGGGGAAAGGAAGCTTACAGCTCTGCGTCGGAGCACTGGAATGTGGTGCCTTTTGATACATCACCCGTCTGCAAACCAAGCTTAAACCACTTCATGCGCTGCTTGGATGTGCCGTGATTGAACGACTCTGGCGTAGTGTAGCCACGGGCTTTCTTCTGCAGATAGTCGTCGCCTATCTTCTGGGCGCAGTCGATGGCCTCCTCAATATCGCCGTCCTCCAAGGAACCGAAGCGTTTGTTGTCATGATGCGCCCATACGCCTGCATAGAAGTCGGCCAGCAACTCCAAGCGCACGCTGATTTTGTTTGCCTCAGCCTCTGATAGGCGCTGCATCTGCTGATGGGCTTTCTGCAACGTACCTGTCAGGTATTCTACATGGTGGCCCACTTCATGGGCAATAACATAGGCGTAGGCAAAGTCGCCATCGGCACCCAGCTGCTTCTTCATCTGCGTGAAGAACGACAGGTCAATATACAGTTTCTCGTCACCTGAGCAGTAGAACGGACCCATCTGTGCTGAGCCTGTACCGCAGGCGGTCTGAACACCGTCAGTATAGAGCACCATAACGGGTTTCTTGTATTCGCCCCATCCCTGCTCTTTGAAAATCTGTCCCCACACGTCCTCCGTGCCGCCGAGAATCTGGCTACTGAAGGTAGCAAGTTCCTGTTCCTCCTGCGTAAACTCGCGTTGGTTGTCCACAGTGGTCTGATTCTTTGAGTTGCTCACTTCGTTGACTACGGCATTGAGGGCGCCCTCAGTACCTCCCGAGAAATAGCCGATGACTGCGGCTAAGAGGATGGCACCGATACCACCGCCTATACCTAACTTGGCACCACCGCCCATACGCCGGCGGTCGTCCACATTGTCGCTCTGGCGACGTCCGTCTAATTTCATAATGCTTATTGTTTTATTATTAATATTGATTTGACGGCAAAGGTACAACGAACTCGGCAAAAATGCAAATTTTAGGGAAGTTTTTTTTCTTATGGGCTTGATAAGACCTATGGGCCGAATAAGTCGAATAGGCCTGAGCCTTATAAGCCCTATTGGACTCATTAGACTTATTGAGCCTATTATATTATATGTACGCGCGCGAAAGAGGCAACGGAATAGACATAGCCTCGGGGGGAGACGACGGTATCGATATGAATGTCCTTCGCATCAGTGAGCACGGTCTTCATATCGCTTTGTAAGCCGTGACCTGTGAGTTTGAGCACGGCTTCCTTTTGCGTCCAGAGACGGGTGAACTCCTGGGCAGGTTGTTCTGCTTGAGTAATTTGAGCCAGTTCCTCGTCGTTCATGGTGTATCGTGCCAGACCGTCCTTATACTCACGGATACTCTCCACATCGACACCCACTGGCCGACCGCTTACCACACAGATGGCAGCCAACCGGCAATGACTGAGGTTGAAATAAATGTCAGGATGCCCGACAATAGCAGGTTTGCCGTGTTCGCCATACTGGAATACAGGTTTTTCCGTAATGCCGTATTCTTTCTCTAGAGCCTGGCACAGCAACAAATAAGTCGCAGCACTCTCCCGCCGTCCCTGTTCGTGGCGGAAACGCAGTGCTTGCTCTCGACGCTGTTCACTTAACTGTACCAGTGCCGCATCAAGGTCGAAGTCGTTGAGTTGATCGTTAATATATATCATAGAAATCCGTTCAATACGTTGTTATTAATTATTCATTGTTGTTGTCAGCCTTCATATTGTCCGGCCAGTTAACCAGATAGAGTTGTTCGGTGGCACGGGTGAAAGCGGTGTAAAGCCAGCGGTAATAGTCGGGTGTGAGCATATCGTCAGTCATATAGCCTTGATCCACATAGACATGTGCCCACTGTCCGCCCTGAGCCTTATGGCAGGTAACAGCATAGGCGTACTTTACCTGCAGGGCGTTGTAAAAAGGGTCTTGCTTGAGCTTTTTCATACGCTCACTCTTATACGGCACGTCGGCATAGTCGGCCAGAACACCCTCGAACAGCTGTGTCTGCTGCTCATGCGTCAATGCCGGAGCTTCACTTGTCAGCGTGTCCAGTAACACCGTTGCCGTCAGTTCGTAGTCGTCATAGTCGGGAAACGTCATCGTGACGTCGGCAAAACGAAAGCCGTAGAGCGACTGCTCGTTACGCACACGCCGCACCACAGCCAGGTCTCCATTAGCCAAAAACTCCATCTCAGGGGTTTGTTCCTCCCCCTTTGCCCCTTGCCCCCAGAAATAGTTATTCTTCACCACCATCAGCATGTCACCCGCACACAGCTCTTCCTCGCAGCCGAGGATAGTGTTGCGAATGCCTCGGTTGTAGATGATGGCACGTTTGTTGGAGCGGGTGATAACGATGGTCTCGTCCTTGCCCACACGACCATAGCTGCTGCCCAGCTGGTCAATGAGCTCGTCACCGCGAACGGCATGAATATCGGGAAAACCCTTGAAGCGGATGACTGGTGGAAGGTGGAGGGTCTCCACCTTCCACCTAATTTGGGTTGCATTCCACAAGATGCCCGAATCCTCACTCTGGCGCAACACCTGATTGAGGTCGGCCTCATAAACCTTCATATAGTAGGAGCGTAACACATCAGTCATCAGCGCCGGCGATTCCGTCTCACCAACGGGTGGCAGCTGGGCACGGTCGCCGATGAGCATCAGACGGCAGTTCTTACCGCCATAAACAAATTCCATCAGATCGTCAAGCAGACGACCAGAGCCAAAGACCGTCGTTCCCTCCCCATTACTAATCATCGACGCCTCGTCAACGAGGAACAGCGTGTCCTGCGCCACGTTATAATTCAACTGGAAGGTAGAAGTGATATCACCAGCCGAACGCTGACGGTAAATGCGGCGATGAATGGTATAGGCCGGCGTACCCGAATAAAGCGAGAACACTTTGGCGGCACGTCCCGTTGGAGCCAACAGCACCAGTTTCTGCCCCAACGACTGCATAGCACGGACAATGGCTGCCGCCAGCGTCGTCTTACCTGTACCGGCACAGCCACGTAAGACCATCACGGCAGGGCACGAAGCGTGAAGCGTGGAAGGAGCAAAACCATCCATCATGAAACGGCAGAACTCGCTGACGGCCACCTCCTGTTCGGCAGTCGGCGTGAGTCCCATAGCCTCACGAATGCGATATGTCAGTTCGTCGAAAATCATTAATAATGCTTAATGCACAGCGTTTTTACCTTTTTACGTTTTTACCTTTTTACTTTTTTTCTTAACTTTGCAGCTGCAAAGATAATAAAAACATCTGAAATGACAACAACAAACGAGCATATTTCCGCACGTCCGAGGCTAATGATGCGTCTGAGCCGGGGCCGTCTTGACTTGGTAAGCCTTGATCCTGCCAATAATGAGCGACCCATCGACTACCAGCCCTACAGCGTAAACAGCGGCATTTCGATGGCGGCGAACCTGCGTGAGGCACTGCGCACCTGCGAGATGTTGCAATACTCCTACCAACGGGTGATTGCCATGATTGACGCACAAGCGCTGATGGTTCCTGTAGATTTATACCATGAGTCACAGAAAGAAACGCTTTACCAACATGCGTTTCCCTCGTCGGCCAACCATCAGCCCTCAACCATTCTCGACACGGTGGTGCCCGACTTGAACTGCGTGGCGCTCTACCCTATTAACCGTGACCTGAAGCAGGTCATTGACGAACATTTCACGGATGTACGTTACCTTTGCGCCGGCAGCCCTGTGTGGCGCTACCTCTACCGTCGCAGTTTCACAGGTGTGCGTAGCAAGCTCTACGGCTATTTCCACGACCAGCAGCTCGACATTCTCAGCTATCAGCAGAACCGCTTTAAGTTCTACAACTCCTTCAGCGCCACACACATGCAAGACTCACTCTACTATCTGCTCTACGTGTGGAACCAGCTCAACTTGAAACAGGAGCAGGATGAGTTGCACATCGTCGGCGACATTCCTGAACGTGAGGAGCTCCTGGAACAGTTGCGCCGTTACATCAAACGTGCCTATATCATCAACCCGTCGGGCGACTTCAACCGTTCACCGGCCACACAGATACAAGGTCTGCCCTACGACATGATGACCATGATTGTAAAAGGAAGATGAGAATCATTACCGGGAAATACAAGGGACGTCATTTCGACATACCGCGCACCTTCAAGGCGCGGCCCACGACCGATTTTGCCAAAGAGAACATCTTTAATGTGCTTACGGGGTACATCGACTTTGACGGAGCCGAAGCCCTTGACCTTTTTGCCGGCACGGGCAGCATCACGCTTGAACTGCTCTCACGCGGCTGCGCCCACGTCACCAGCGTTGAGCTTGACCGTGACCATCATCGGTTCATCAAGGAGTGCTTGCAGAAATTACAAGGCGAAAAGAATGTTCAATGTTCAACGTTCAACGTTCAATGTCTTCGCGCCGACGTCTTTCGCTTCATCAAGACGTGCAGGCAGCAGTATGACTTTATCTTTGCCGACCCGCCCTACGCCCTGAAGGAGCTGCCGCAGATTCCCGACCTTATCATGGAGAAGGGTCTTCTGAAGCCCGACGGCATCTTTGTGTTTGAGCACGGCAAGGACAACGACTTCTCCCAACATCCCCACTTCGTGGAGCACCGCGCCTATGGCAGCGTCAACTTCACCCTGTTCAAATAACAGCATACCCTATTACTAAAAACTGACAGACTTATAGAATATGAACAACAAGGACTCACGTTTTGAGCAGATGCGCAGAATCACAGGCGCCATCATGGGGCCGCTCTGTGCCGTGCTATTGTGGTTTTTGCCTATCGAAGGCATCGAGGAACCAGCTCACCATCTGCTGGCCATCATGTCACTGGTAGCCATCTGGTGGATTACCGAGCCCGTGCCCATACCTGTCACATCGTTGCTGGGACCTACGCTCTGTGTCCTATTCGGTGTAGCACCGATGGACGATGCCTTCAAGCAGTTTGCCAACCCCATGATATTCCTGTTCATGGGTGGCTTCCTGCTGGCCAAGGGCATGATGGTCAACGGCCTTGATAAGCGCATTGCCTACGGCATCATGTCTATGAAATGGGTAGGTGACTCGCCGCGCCGCATCTTCCTTGCCATCGGACTGGCGTGTATGCTCTGCTCCGGCTGGATCAGCAACACGGCAACTGCCGCCATGATGTTCCCCATAGCCCTGGGACTGCTGGAGGCTATCCGTGAGATGATGGCATCCAACGGAAAGACCATAGACCTCGCCAACTACAAATATGCTACGGGTCTCATGCTGATGACAGCCTACGCCTGCTCCATCGGCGGCGTGATGACTCCCATAGGAACACCCCCCAACATCATCATGATAGGATTCCTTGACCAACTGGCGCCACAGGCTCCCACCGTGACATTCTTCCAGTGGATGATTTGGGGAATCGTGGCTATGGTGTGCTATTTCGTGCTCGCCTATGTCGTGCTGTGGCGGATGTTTCCCGCTGACGTCAAGCACATCGAAGGAGCCCAGCAGTTCATCCGTCAATACGTCAACTCACTGGGTAAGTGGACACGAGCCCAGAAGAACACGCTTATAGCCTTTGCCGTTGCTGTTACCCTATGGGTGGCACCCAGTGTGCTCAGCATCGTCTGGGGTTCCCATTCTGATGTGATGAAGTTCTACGATAGTCATTTCCCTGAGGCCATTGCCGCGATGGTGGGCGGTCATGGGTATCTGAGGATTCACGATTTTGACAACTCACCATTTACGATAGAACTGATTAGATTTAACAAATAACGATTTATTGTCCAGAACATGAATAGGTATCTGACATCCTTATCATTGCTCTTCATAGCATACATTGCTATGGCTCAGCCTGTGACAAAGGTTACTGATTATTCAAAGTATTTCTCCTCCGCTGCCGATTATGCCCGCCTGTATGTGGGAGCAGTTGAACCGCAGTATCCCAAATCGTTGTGGCACGACATGCCTTATTATAACGGTAACACCGATATGTACCAGGGTCGTGTCAGCTATCATGGTGTGATGTATGAAGATGTGCAACTGCGCTTCGACCAACTGATGCAGCGTGTTGTTGTTCTTCCTCCCGGAAAGAAGGTGGTCTGCGTTCCTGAGCAGGAATTCATTGACTGGTTCGAGATGGATGGCCACCTCTATGTGCACGACCCGGAGGACAGCTCCCGATATGCGTCGCTGCTCTGCGACGGAAGTTCTAACGGCGTTCGTCTCTACCATACCGTATGGAAGGTTTATAGTGGCGACAGTCCTTTCTGGGGAAACAAATTCCAAAAGACCCTCAGCACAGAAGAGCATTATACGCTCGTCACGCCCGACGGGGAAATGTATCATGTGAAGCGTGCCTCAGATGTTGCCAAGCTCTTCCCTGAACAGAAAAAAGAAATCAACCAGTTTGCGAAGCAGCATGATCTTTCCTTCTCAAAGAAAGAACGTGAGGGAAGTCTTGTGAAACTTGTGGAAAGCATTTCAGGCTCTCCGATGTCAAGGAACGCGGAAACCAGTATTCTCCCTCCAACCTCCACCCTTCACCTTCTACCATCCACGATTGATGAATCCATGCTTATTGCCGGCATACCCGTTCTTGACAGTGCTTCTGTTGCCACGTCAGTTATTCCGGGAAGAACAAGCACCTATGTGGTGCCGGGTGTGAAGAAGGCGAAGGTCAGTCTTGCCGATGCCCAGGAACTTGACGAGATAGTCGTTGTCGGTGGTCGTCAGTCGGCTGTGAAGAACATGATGATGGGTTCCGAGAAGTTCAAGCCCCAGCTACTGAAGAACATCCCGTCAGCCTTAGGTGAGTCGGACATCATGAAGATTGTGCTCACGCTGCCTGGTGTCACGACCGTTGGAGAAGCTTCCAACGGATATAATGTGCGAGGAGGTGCAACAGACCAGAACCTCATTCTCTTCAATGGAGGCACCGTGTATAACCCGTCACACCTGTTCGGACTGTTCACATCGTTCAATTCAGACGCTGTTGAGGATGTGGAACTGTTCAAGTCCAGTATTCCTGTAGAATACGGAGGCAGGATAAGCAGTGTCTTGAGAGTGACTTCGAAGGAGGCCAACATGCAGAAGTTCACCGGTTCGGCCAGCATTGGCGTACTGACCAGCAAGGCGAATCTTGAAATTCCTATCGTCAAGGACCATGTGTCGCTGCTGCTGAACGGTCGTACAACCTATAGTGACTGGATTCTCAAGAACTTGCCGGAGAATAGCGGCTACAGGAACGGTACTGCCAACTTCTATGATTTTGGCGGTGTTCTGACATGGAAGTTAAACAACATGCATCGCCTCAAGATATACGGCTATTGGAGTAATGACAAGTTCTCGTTCAGCTCCAAGGACAATTACGGCTATCAAAACCGCAACATCTCTGCAGAGTGGCGCTCTATCCTGAACGACCGAGTCACAGCCACACTCTCTGCCGGACTTGACCACTACGACTATTTCAACGAGGACAGGAACATTCCCACGATGGCAGCCCGACTGAGTTTCGGCATCGACCAGCTGTGGGGCAAGCTGCATATCCGTCAGCGCCTGTCTGAGAAGCAGGCTCTTTCCTATGGTCTCTCCATACAGCATTACGATGTCCAAGCAGGAAAATATGAGCCCGTGGGTGAGAAATCATGCATCACGACAGACCAGCTGCAGAACGAAAAGGCATTGGAGAGCGCTGTATATATTGACTATGAGCGTTCCCTCACCGACAAGCTGTCGGTATCTGCCGGTCTGCGCTATTCCATGTTCAATGCGCTGGGACCCCGTGACGTGAATCATTATTATGACGGCGAACTCCCGGCAGAGGGAACTTTGCAGGAAACACGTCATGAAACGGGCGTTATCAAGACCTACCACGGTCCTGAGTTACGACTGTCGGCTCGCTACGCCCTGCAGGAGAACCTCTCGCTGAAGGCCGGTTTCAACACGATGAACCAGTATATCCATAAAGTGTCGAACACCTCCATCATGTCGCCTACTGACATCTGGAAGCTTTCCGACCTGAACATCAAGCCCCAGAAAGGCTGGCAGCTGGCTTCCGGCATCTATTATGAGACACCCGACAAAGCCTACGAGCTTTCGGCAGAGGTTTATTACAAGCACATCAGCGACTATCTCAACTATCGCAGTTCCGCTGTCCTGCTGATGAACCCCCACCTGGAGACCGACGTCATCTCCACCAAGGGACAGGCATACGGCTTGGAGCTTCAGGTCAAGAAACCCGTAGGAAAGCTAAACGGATGGGTAAGCTATACCTTCTCACGTTCCATGCTCTGCCAGGACGACAACAGGGTGCCCATACCCCTGAACAATGGTGAGTGGTACCCCTCGGAATATGACAGGCCCCATGAGTTCAAGGCTGTGCTAAACTACAAGTTTACCGAGAGATACAGTCTCTCCAGCAATTTCAACTATGCCACAGGACGTCCGACGACATTGCCGGCCGGCAAGTACTACGATTCGCATAACCAGAAATTCATGCCCTACTATACGGACCGCAACACATACCGTATTCCAGACTATATGCGTCTGGACCTTGCTTTTAACATCGAGCCGACCCATAAGCTGACAAGCTTCCTGCACACGTCGTTCTCCATCGGTGTCTATAATGTCCTTGCACGCAAAAATGCCTACTCCATCTATTATGTCACCGAGGGCGATTCCATCAAAGGATATAAGCTGTCTGTGTTCGGCACAGCCATTCCCTATGTTTCACTGAACATACGATTCAACTAAGAAAGGGTAAAAGGGTAAAAAAGTTAAATAAGAAAAAAAGTAATGATATGAAATATAAAGGATTTGGAAGTTCAAGGGTATTGGGTATGAAGGTATTACCTTTTTACCTTTTTGCCTTTTTACTTTTGACGTTGTCAGGCTGCATTGAAGAATACGAGGCAGACATTTCGTCTGAGGATTCCGACCTGCTCGTTGTCGAAGGCACGATATGCTCTTCCCAGGTAAATAAGTTTATCCTGTCGCGCTCGCAGGCAGTCAACTATTCCAATACGCCACAGATGGTCAAGGGAGCAAAAGTCTCTGTACGCGGAAGCGACGGCTCAGAATATACGGCAGAGGAAGCCGACGGCTATTACTCCTGCACGCTTGACGCCCTCCATCCTGACGTGCAGTATTATCTGCATATCGAGACCAACGACGACATCTACGAGTCAGAGCCTCAGAAGCCACTCCGTACCGAGGCCATAGCAGAAGTCAACGCGCCGCAGGAGACTCCAGAGAGTAACATCGAGGTGCTCGTCACCCCTGATGCGCCCTTTGACCCCGACAACACGATTTACTATTCATGGACCTACGTTGAGACATGGGAAGTGCATCCTGACTACACCACCTACATCTCTTTCGACACAGAGAAGCTGGCACCGGTCTATGATCCCCACCAGTTCCCCGACCGCGGATGGAAGTATGTGACAAGCTCGACGATACTGGTCGGCACAGGCCTGAGCTACGCTGGGCAGCACATCCTGCGGCTCAAGCTGTACGACATCGACCGTGCCAATGAACGGATGTATTACAGGTATAGCGGATTGATACAACAACGTGCCATCACAAAGGCCGAGTACGAATATGAGCTGGCACGGCGCCAGGCAGGTTCTGAGATGGGCGGCCTGTTCACCCCCCTGCCCTCTGCCCTGCCCACCAACATCCATTGTCTCACGTCCAAGAGGCACGTGATAGGCTTTGTGGGGTGTGCGCTGAACATCAGCGAACACAGGTTCTTCCTCGATGCCACAGATTACTCCATCGAACATCCCTACCCCAAAGACGCCCGAACATGGCTCAACGACTGTACCGAAATGGACTGCCTCCGAATGGTGCAGAAAGAAAAAATGTTCCTGTGCGAATGGATAGACGAGAGAGACCGGCCTGATGGCAAACTGAAAACAGCATGGGCACACGACTATCAGCTCGATGTCAGATTAAGAGGTGCAAAAGCAGAAAAACCCGAATTTTGGATAGACAGTAAATATGATGAATAAAGTAATATCACTCATAGCCATGACGGTGCTCTCCCTGAGTACCCATGCCACGAACGTAGAGACCGACCGTACCTGGTACCTTGCCGGTGAACCGATGAAAGTCACCGTGACAGCCGACGATGCCGTGATAGCCTATGCCGAACTGTGCGACACACACGGGCTGGCAGCCGGCGTCATCATCAGTCTGAGAGAGGGAAAGGGGACTGGCATTGTCGAACTGCCCGCCGACCTCCATAGCGGCTATTACATGCTGTCCGTCTATACCCGCAGCAACCCAGAGGTATCACAACAGCTCATCGCCGTCGTCAACCCCCTTCTCAAGAGTCAGGACGACGACATCGAATGGGTGGAGGGTGAATCTTTTGGTGACGGGTGGAAGGTGGAAGGTGGAGGGAGAATACCTCAAGCACTTGAACATTTCTCCTTTAACCCTCCACCCTCCACCTTTAACCCTTCCGTTCCCGAACTCGAAGGCCATATCATTCAGGCACATATCAAGAATGTCCAGAACGTCAAACGTCAAACGTCAAACTTCAACCCTCAAACATCAATTCGTCCTTCCTTGAGCATCATCGGGAAACAGATTCATTATTTCGAGGGCAAGATGGTCAACGACACCACGGCTGTCTTCTACACCTTCGGCATTCATGGCAAGCTGCCGTTAGTGCTCTCAGCCATGACATCGACCGGCGAGAGCCTGCCCATCGAGCTGAAGAGCCCCTTTGCCGTCCTGCTCCCGCAGGAGCTGCCCCATCTCGTGTTCCATTACAAGCGCAGCGAGGTCGAGACCCGCTCCCTTGACATGCAGCGGCATCAGATAGCCATCACGCCAGCCAAGCATGAACGGCAGTTGGGCGACCTTGCCAATGAGTCGGCAGCAGAAGGAGTAGTGTTAGACTACGACGATACCGTGTTCGGCGTCAAGCCCGACCTCTCCTATAATCTTGACGAGTACCGCCAGTTCCTCACCATCAGGGAGGTGCTGCTTGAATACGTCATCTTCGTCAGGAAAACGAAAATCAACGGCGAGCAATTGCTGATTGTCCGCAGAATGGAGGACAACCACACCAGTTTATTACCATCGTTGGTACTGATTGACGGCATGCCTGTCAACGACATTGAGCAACTGCTGAACTATGACGCCCGCCGCATCCACCACATCAATATCTACGGAGGACTGTTTACCTTCGGCAATAGCGTCTTTGACGGCATCCTGTCGTTTGTGACACGCTCCGGCCGTCTCACCAACTATCCCGTCGAGCCCAACATGCAGTATGTGGTGTATGAGTTCCCCGAGTGAAATCTGATAATCTTTTTACAAAGATACGAATTAGTTTTGAATCCACCAAACTTTTCGACGAAAAAAGTGATACAATTTACAGGTTACACCGACACCTCGGCCTTGATATGGGGCCAGGGGTCGTAGCCTTCTAACTCGAAGTCTTCATAGTGGAAGTCGAAGATGCTCTTCACATCGGGATTGATCTTCATGGTGGGCAGAGGACGCGGCTCACGGGTGAGCTGCAGCTTTGCCTGTTCCAGGTGATTCAGATACAGGTGGGTGTCGCCCGTGGTGTGGATGAAGTCTCCTGGCTCCATGTCGCATACCTGCGCCATCATCTGCAGCAGCAGGGCGTAGCTGGCGATATTGAACGGTACACCGAGGAACGTGTCGGCAGAGCGCTGGTAGAGCTGGAGCGACAAGCGGCGACGGGCTCCCTCTTGCCCCTTGCTCCCTGCCCCCTGCCCCTCATTACAAGGAGCAGTATAGAACTGGAAGATGGTGTGACAAGGCGGCAGCGCCATCTTGTTCACCTCGGCCACGTTCCACGCCGAGACAATCATGCGGCGTGAGTCGGGATTATGCTTCAGTTGGTCAACAACATACTGTATTTGGTCAATGACACCGCCGTTGTAGTCGGGCCATGAGCGCCACTGGTGCCCATAGACAGGACCGAGCTCGCCGTTCTCGTCGGCCCACTCGTTCCAGATGCGAACGCCATGCTCCTGCAGGTAGCGCACATTGGTGTCGCCGTTGAGGAACCACAGCAGTTCGTAGATGATGGACTTCAGGTGCAGCTTCTTCGTGGTCAGCAGGGGGAAGCCTTCGCTGAGCGGATAGCGTGACTGTGTGCCGAAGATGCTGATGGTGCCTGTTCCTGTGCGGTCGCCCTTCTGCGTGCCTTCGGTCAGGATGCGGTTAAGAATGTCTAAGTATTGCTTCATCTTTGTAATTTACGATTTGACGATTTTCTATTTTCGATTTATTGGGATTTTTTTTCATTTAAAATGGGGACGTATTCGTCGGGAACGTGGGTGGTCCTGATACGCCATGCTTTGGGATATAAGTTATTGGCGCGGCTGCCGATGTTCTTCACCTGTCCGAGCGGATGGCCCATGAACGCCACCGTCACCAGTCCTCGCGGTGTGCCCTCGGGCAGCACCAATGCCTCGCCCCGCAAGTAGGCAATGGCCTGGGGGTAGGATAACTCCACAGGGTTGAGGGTGGAGGGTTGAAGGTGGAGGGTGGAGGGAGAATACCTCAAGCACTTGAACATTTCTCCTTTAACCCTCCACCCTCCACCTTCCACCTTATAAACTCCACCATTTTTGCGCAGAGCGCAAAGAAATAATCCCTCCCCCCGACTGATGCCGGGGATGAACCGATAGACGGGCAGGTCAAAGCCTTCGAGCAGGGAGCCCGTGATGTTCCATTCGGGCTTGACGGCTACGGGCAGCACCTCGGCACCCAGCTCGTTGACAAACCAGCGGACGTTCTCCTCGTTTTCCTTCGTATTAAAGGTACAGGTACTATATATAAGAAGACCTCCATCGTTGAGGCACTTCCAAGCATCGCTGACTATCTCACGCTGCAACTGCCAGCAACGTCCCACATTCTTCAGGCTCCACTCGCTGATGGTGGCTTCGTCCTTGCGGAACATGCCTTCGCCCGAGCAGGGCACATCGCACAGAATGAGGTCGAAGCGCTGCTTGCTCTTCACGAAGTCACGGGGATAGAGATTGGTGACCACGTGGTCGGGGTAGCCCCACTTCTGCACGTTCTCTGCCAGCACCTGATAGCGGTTGCGGATGGGTTCGTTGCTGATGAGCGTGCTACCTTCGGGCAGCAGCGAGCGCAACAGGGTTGACTTGCCACCAGGGGCAGCGCAGAGATCAAGGGCGTTAAATGAAGAATGAAGAATGAAGAATGAAGAATCATTCTCAGGACTCCCTACTTCGGCGGCAGCAAATTCTTCATTCTTAATTCTTAATTCTTCATTTATAACGTGCCAAAGAAACATCGACGAGGCTTCCTGCACGTAGTAGCAGCCTGCATGAAGCAGGGGGTCCATCGTGAAGTTCGGACGACGGGCGAGGTAATAGCCATCAGAGCACCAGGGGACGGGCTCTCCTCCTTCCACCTTCCATCCTTCATCCTTCAGTTTACGAGGATTCAGCCGGATGCTCACAGGCGATTCCTCCTCAAACGCTTTCAGGTAGCGTTCGAAGCGCTCGTCGCCCATCGTGCGGCGCGTCTCACGGACAAAATCTTCGGGCAGGTGAACCATATCTGACTGCAAAGATACAAATAAAGATTAAAGATAGAAGATTAAAGATTTAAAAAAAGGTTAAGCGGTAGCAAATTCTTCATTCATCATTCATCATTCTTCATTTTTTTTCTATCTTTGCAACCAAATGGACGTTTAATACGTCAAACAGACGAAGAAACAAAAAAATAACAAATAAATCCAATGAAAATGAAACAGTATCTTATCACTATCATCATGCTGCTCACGCTTGCCACAACGACGCAAGCTGCAGCGCAGAGGCACCGCCACACTCCAAAAAGGAATCCGGTGACCGTTGTTACACCTGTCGCTCCCACGCCTCAGGACACCGCCTCAACCGTAGAGGCTTTCTCTGACACTACCTCGATAGCTGCCGAAGACTCACTCGCGAATCAGCAGCCCACTCGCTACAACATCCACTACACCGCCGACTGGGACTCCATCGGGACTATCATGGAAGGTGTAGGACTAGGCCTTGTGTGGGCTATCTTCGCACTCATTGCCCTGATTATCCTCTTCGTACTGGCACCAGTAGTGATTATTATCGCTATCTTCTACTTTATCAATAAGAACCGCAAGGACAAGCTGAAGCTGGCACAGATGGCCGTCATGCACGGGCAGCCCATCCCCGAGCAGCTGATACGCGAAAAGCCCACAGCAGCCAACAACATTGCCAACAAAAACTTCCGCAGTGGCGTCAAGCAGATGTTCCTCGGCGTAGGACTGTTCATCCTGTTAGGTCTTGTACTCGGCAAGTTGGGCTACGGCATCGGTGCCCTGATATTCTTCATCGGTCTGGGCAAGTTGGTCATTGCCCTCATTGACAAGGAAAACGAGAAGAAAGTGTATGACATCCCATACCAGACGCCCCCACCCTATAATAAAGAACAATCAGAAGAAAAGGAGAACTAATTATGAATACAGTTATGGAAAAGAAATTGGAAAGGTCCAACGACAGAATGTTGGCAGGTGTATGTGCAGGATTTGCAGAATACTTGGGACTTGATGTCACCGGAACACGCATTGCTTATGCCGCACTAACCATCTTTACATCATTTGCAGGCGTCATCTTCTATATCATCGCGATGATCATCATGCCTGAAAAGACCATAAAGACCATAGAATAAAAGCAAATGGTAGCACTCTCAGACATCTCTCTTGTCACACAGGTGGCTGTATTAGGCAACAAGAAGGCTTTTGATAAGCTGGTTGTCAAATACCAGTCGCCTGTGCGCCGGTTCTTCCTGCATCAGACACTGGGAGACAGTCAGCTGAGTGACGACCTCGCACAAGAAACGTTTATCAAGGCATACGTCAACATCCGCCAGTTCCGAGGCACGGCATCTTTCTCTACGTGGCTCATGCGCATTGCCTATAACGTGTTCTATGACCATAGGAGGAAGGTGGAAAGTGAAGGGTGGAAGGTGGAAGGAGATTACCGTGCTGCAGACACTCCTCCTTCCGCCCTCCACGCTTCACCCTCCACCCTTAAAATGGACATCTACGCTGCCCTTGCCCTGCTGAAGCCTGACGAACGCACTTGCATCACGCTGCAGCTCATTGACGGACAGCCGATAGATGAGATAGCGAAGATAACGGGAATGCCTGCCGGCACAGTGAAGTCGCACCTGTCGCGAGGCAAAGAGAAACTGAAAACCTACTTAATACAGAATGGATATGACAGATAACGATAACAGGCTCTTAGAGCAATTCTTCCAGGAAGCAGCTGTTCAGCAGATAGAGGACAACGGCTTCACAGAGCGGGTGATGGAACGAATCAACGAACAGACAGAGGGTGCCACATCGCGCTCCAGGCTTCGTGTTTCACTCCTCTCACATCTGTGGACTTTCTTCTGCGTGGCATTGTTTGTCGTGGCGTTCATGATGATGAACGGCTGGCAGACGCTGGTGAAGATGGTCCAGATGACGCTCACCTACACAGAAGTGCTGCTGCGCACACTACCCACAGCATTCGACCCCTCCGAGCTGTTCCAGTTCCCGCCAAGCGACACCACGATGGTGCTCATAGAGGTGCTGTTGGTGGTAGGGACTCTGATGACCTTGTCAGTGGTGGGAATTTCACGGTGGGCTATTCGCCAGGTGCTGTAGTCAGTCCGTATGTTGTACGCAGCACACGGAACTCCGTGCGACGGTTCAACTGGTTGCAGGCTTCCTGCTGCTCCGGATCCAGCTGGCTGATGAACTCCTCGGTCAGCACATTGCCTTCCTTCAGGTAAGGGAAGCGTTCGGTGAGCTTCCTGTTAACCGTCTTCGGCTTCTCCTTACCATAGCCTACGGGCGTCAGGCGTTCCTTCTTGATACCATTCTCTATTAAGTAATTGACAACCGACTCCGCACGGCGCTGCGAGAGTCGTTTGTTGTATTCTGACGAGCCTTTGTAGTCGCAATGGGCAGCCAGCTCTATCGTCACGTTCGGATTCTCGTTGAGCAACTTGACGAGTTCATCAAGAGCTGTCTTCGACTCAGGACGCAACGTGGCACGGTCGAAATCGTAGAAGATATTATCAATGAGCACAGGGGCGGTGATGCTCGCCAGCGCAAACTGCAGGACGTGCTCCTCAGAGTCGTCCACCTCCACCACACTCAACTGCTCGGCATGGTTCAGGTAGCCGTTGCACGTCGCCAGTATCACATATTCCACACCAGGATGTACCTGCTGGGTAAACGAACCGTCACCATGCACGCTAAGCTTCAGGTTCGTACCGTCGTTACCGACCATATAGACCTGTGCCGCTGGCAACTCGTAGCCGTCTTTCTCATACACCCAGCCCTTCACGCTCTGCACAATCTCAGGATTCTCAAACGAATAGATATGGTCCCAGCCGCGACCGTCACCGCGGTTACTGCTAAAGTAGCCCCGATTGAACACTCCCTCGAACGTCATGCCGAAGTCGTCGCCATTGGAATTGAGCGGATAGCTAGGATGCTCGATTTGCCATCCACCGTTTTCCTGGGGATGGGCTATATAGATGTCCAGTCCTCCCATGCCCGGATGTCCGTCGCTGGAGAAGTACAGGTCTCCGTTGGGGCGGAACGTGGGGAACATCTCGTTACCCGACGTATTGACGGGAGCGCCAAGGTTTTCCACACCCACTACGCCATGACTGGTCATCATGGCACGCCAGATGTCCAGTCCTCCTAATCCCCCAGGCATGTCACTCACGAAATAAAGCCAGTTGCCGTCAGGACTGACGGCAGGATGAGCATAGAGTGACAAGGTGTCGTGGCTGACTTCCACCTCCCTCGGTTTACCCCATGCTGCATCGGAACGTGCTGACGCGGCGATAGTGGCAAAACGCGGATACTGCTCGTTCGTCTTACAGACCGTCAGGTACATCGTCCGTCCGTCAGGCGAGATACAGCATGCCCCCTCGTCGTCAACAGAATTCAGTTCCGATTCAATGGCAACGGGACGTTGCCAGTTGCCACGTTCATCCTTGGTGGACATGAAGATATCAGCGTTCTTGGCACCGGTGATACCGCTGTACTCGTCACCCAGTGCCTCATTACGTGTCGATGTGAAGTAGAGATGGTCGTTGTCAGTGCCCCCCAGCACAGGAGAATACTCTGCACGGCGTGAGTTGAACAGCGACATGCGCTTCACGGTGTAGCGTGAGCCTCCCTCCTTCCATCGCGGAGCCTGCTGTGCCGAGCGAAGACCGATGGCAGCCTGCTGTCGGATGACATCGTTGGCAGCAGAGTCAATGGCTGTCTGGAACGTCTTGGCGGCATCCTTGTAACTGCCGTTCTTCAACTGCTGCTGAGCCAGGAACAAATACGTGAGGCTGTCTGTCTGCTTGTAGCGGATGGCGTTGTTATACGCAGCAATGGCACGCTGCGTATAGTTGATGCGACGGTAGCAGTCAGCCATCTTCAAGGCTCGCTGGCCACGAACAGTACGTTCCTTGGCAGGTGTGGCATTATAAGCCTTGCGATACTGTGCCGCTGCGTCGTAATATTCACCCAACGCATAGAAAGCATCGCCCTTCTTCATAGCCTGATCTGCTCCGCACGACGTGAGAAGCATGATAAGACCTGATATACTGATATAGCGTAAGAGCCGATTCATACCTATTTATAACGTTTCTTCTGTTCCTTTTATTGTGTAAGCCGTCCGTTTTATGGGCACCAGCCGTCCTCACTACGCAACAGAAGACAAAGAAAATTAAAAATTTCGCTTTTTATTTTGTTTTATTCTCACTTATTCGTACCTTTGTGGGACTGTATCTATATACTATTATGAAACTGATTTCGCACATCCGTCGTTCCTTCACCGCCCAGATTACGCTCTGGGTGGTAGGCATCGCAGCAGTCATCATGACGGTTGTGCTGTTCCTGATGCTTCATTTCATCCATATCACGGACGATGGGCGTTGGGTGACGGCTGTGCTGACAGCAGTAGGTGGACTGGTCGTCCTGCTGTTTTTATGCCAAAAGGTATTCAATTACTATCTGCATCCGCTCGACATGTTGGCAACGTCAGCCCAACGCATTGCCGACGGCAAGGTCAATGAGCCGATACCTGACACGGGACATCAGGACGAGATAGGCAAGTTGCAGAACAGCTTTGCAAAGATGCAACGTTCGTTGGCGGATTATATTGCCGAGATGCAGCAGAAGAGTGACGTGCTGAGCCAACAAAACTCAGCGTTGGAAGCAGCCTATAACCATGCCCGTGAAGCCGAAGACACGAAAGCCCTGTTCCTGAGTAGGATGACGGACCAGATGGAGCAGACGGTCGAAGCCATTAATGACTTGACGACACGCCTCTGCGAGCACCATAGCGAGCTATCGAAGACCGACCTGATGAAGATTCAGATTCAGATGCTTTCCTACACCGACACCGTCACTCGCCTGCTTGACCAGATGGTCAGCTCCACATCACTTCAATCGGCAATACCAGCTCGCCCGTCCATCACCCCCTCACAACCTTCTACCAAATGACGAACCTCATCACCTATATCCAACAGCACTTGTCGTTGCGTCTCGGCCTCCTGATTCTGGTGGTCGTCGGTGGTGTCTTCGGTGTCTCGCTTGGTTTGCTGTTTTATCAGACGAAGCAGAAAGTGGAGGAGGAAGCTGTACGCCACGCCACATTGGTGCTTGACGAGACGGTGAACAAAATCTCCAACATCATGGACCATACCGAGGCTGTTACTGCCAGTATGGAACGCCGTGCCATTGCGAATCTGCAGCCCGACTCGCTTTTGTCACTCACGCGGCAAATGCTGGAGGAGCAACCAGATGTCTATGGCTTTACCATTGCCATGAAGCCTGACTTCTTCCCCTCCAAGGGGCGCTGCTACTCCGCCTATTCCCTGCGTCAAGGCGACAGCATCACTACCGTTGTTGAGGATAAAGACTATTTCGAACAGATATGGTACAAGTCAACATGGGACAGCAAACGCCCATTATGGTTGGAGCCTTACATTGACGACACCCCAAGATTCTTGACGTCGTCGGAGTATAACTATTCCTATATCAAGCCGCTCTACACCTCTGACGGAACACCTATCGGAGTCCTCTGTACCGACCTGTTGCTGAAATGGCTTTCGCAGACCGTCACGGAAGTAAAGCCCTTCCCCCATTCCTCCGCTATCATGCTTGGACATGACGGTCGTTATATCGTACATCCCGATACCGCCAAGCTCGTTCGTCAGTCCATCTTCTCAGACCCTGACCCAGAGGCGCGTCAGGATATTATTCCCCTGGGGCAGTCCATGCTCGCCGGTCAGAGTGGCATCTGGGCGATGAAAGTGGACGGCCAGCCAGCACACGTCTTCTACCGGCCTCTGCCTCGCACGGGTTGGAGCATCGCCATTGTCTGTCCCGACAGCGATGTGTTCAGCGGCTACAACCAGGTGCTCAACATTGCCTTGGCAGTCATCGGACTCTCGCTGCTGCTGTTGCTGCTGTTCTGTTACCAGATTATCCGCCACGCCATTGTGCCGCTCAATCAACTGGCAACCTCGGCACAGCGCATCACCGACGGACACTTCGACGAGCAGCTGCCTCACAGCAACCGTCTTGACACCGTGGGACGCCTGCAGAACAGCTTTATCCTCATGCTGCAGTCGCTTAACAGCCACATTAACAAGAACAGGCAGATGAACGACGAAATGGAACAGCACAACCAGGAACTGCAGCAGGCCTATCAATTGGTACGCGAAGCCGACCAGCAGAAGACAGAGTTTGTGCAGGATATGGCGCATCAGATACGCACGCCGCTGAACATCATCAGCGGTTTCACACAGGTCATCTCGTCCAGTTATCAGGATTTTCCGGAAGATGTGCTCACCGACATCACGACACGTATGAAGTCGAGTGCCAACACCATCAGCCGTATTACCAAGATGTTAGGAGCAGCATCTGCCTCTCCGCAACAGGAGAACAGCACAAGAGAATTCACCGCCGTCGCCTGTAATGCGCTTTGCCGTGAGGCTGTCGAATCCGTCAGTACTCAGAAACCGGAAACGGTCACCATCACCATCGAGAGTAACGTGCCTGACGATTTCACCATTCAGACCGACCGCAAGGGCTTGTTCATGATTCTTGTTGAGTTGCTGGGCAACGCCATCAGGTTTGCCCCTGAGGGAAGCATTACCATAGGTTGTAAACAACTTGACAAGCGCACCGTCACCCTGACGGTCAGCGACACAGGTGCCGGCATAGCCCCTGCTGACCGCAGCCGCATCTTCAATCAGTTCACCAAGCTCGACTCATTCTCAGAAGGCATAGGACTTGGACTGCCCCTGAGCCGCCAGAAAGCCCGTCTGCTCGGTGGAGAACTGACACTCGACGAGAACTACACCGACGGTACCCGTTTTATCGTCACCCTGCCTATTGGCAGATAATGAAAAAAGAAAGAAAAAATGATTGTCTGTATTGCAGAGAAACCAAGCGTAGCGCGTGACATTGCACGGATTATCGGTGCAACGACGCAACGCGATGGATATATGGAAGGGAACGGCTACCAGGTAACGTGGACCTACGGACACCTGTGTACGCTGAAGGAGCCTGGCGACTACACCGAGGCATGGAAGCCGTGGGCATTGACACAACTGCCCATGATTCCACCCCGCTTTGGCATCAAGCTCATCCCCCAGGAACATATTACCAAGCAGTTTGCCATCATTGAAAAGCTGATGCAGCAGGCTGACGGTATCGTCAACTGCGGTGATGCCGGACAGGAAGGTGAACTCATCCAGCGATGGGTAATGCAAAAGGCACAAGCGAAATGTCCGGTGAAGCGACTGTGGATTTCCTCGATGACCGATGAGGCCATCCGCGAAGGATTCTCGTCGCTGAAGGACCAGCAGGACTACCAGCCACTCTATATGGCTGGCATGAGCCGTGCCATCGGCGACTGGCTCTTAGGCATGAACGCCACACGCCTCTACACGCTGAAGTATGGTCAGAACCGTCAGGTGCTGAGCATCGGACGCGTACAGACCCCAACCCTCGCTCTCATCGTCAACCGACAGAAAGAGATAGACAATTTCAAACCCGAGCCCTACTGGGTACTGGCCACCGTTTATCGTGATACCACCTTCACGGCAACAAAGGGAAAATTCACGAAGAAAGAGGAGGGCGAGGAAGCCTTCAAGATGATAGAGGGAAAGCCATTTACCATTACGAAGGTGGAGAAAAAGGAGGGAAAGGAGCAACCACCACAGCTGTATGACCTCACATCGCTACAAGTAGATTGCAACAAGAAGTTCGGGTTCTCTGCCGAACAGACGCTCAACCTCATCCAGTCGCTCTACGAACATAAGCTAACGACCTATCCTCGTGTTGACACGCAGTATCTCAGCGACGACATCTATGCAAAGTGCCCGCAGACGATGAACGGACTCTTCCAGGTGAAGTTCTCGGGAGTGGCACCTTACGCCGACATTATCCGTCCCATCGGCGGCAAGCCCCTCAAAAAGTCAAAGCGTGTATTCGATACGTCGAAGGTGACCGACCACCATGCCATCATCCCCACTGGCATCATTCCGCAAGGTCTCAGCGATGCCGAAAGAAAAGTGTACGACCTTGTTGCCCGTCGGTTTATCGCCGTATTCTTGCCCGACTGTAAGTTCTCCACGACAACCGTATTAGGAGTTGTTGAGGGGCAAGGAGCAGGGAACAAGGAGCAAGGGGCAAGGGGCAAAGAGCAGGAGGAAGCCATTGAGTTCAAGGCTACGGGTAAGGAGATTCTGGATCCAGGCTGGAGGGTTTCTTTGCCCACCAAATCAGGAGGTGATAAGGGGTTGAACGAGAGTGAAGGGAGCAAAGAAGAAACAACTGTCCTTCCCCATTTCACTAAAGGCGAGAATGGCCCGCACAAGCCCACCCTCACGGAGAAGATGACCACGCCACCGCCCTACTACACCGAGGCAACACTGCTACGTGCAATGGAAACGGCAGGCAAGTTTGTTGAAGACGAAGAGCTGCGTGCCGCCATGAAGGAGAACGGCATCGGGCGTCCGTCGAGCCGTGCCAGCATCATTGAGACGCTCTTCAAACGCCGCTACATCCAGCGCGACAAGAAACGTCTGGTAGCAACAGAGACCGGTATGGAACTCATTGACCTGATTCGTGAGGAACTGCTCAAAAGCTGTGAACTGACGGGTATCTGGGAGAAGAAACTGCGCGACATAGAGCACCAGAAATACGACGCGCAGCAGTTCATCAACGAATTGAAGGCACAGGTGACTGCCATCGTCAACGACGTGATGAGCGACCCGTCCAACCGTCGTGTCACAGTATTGCCAGAACAGCCCAAGAAAACCAAAAAGACCAAATAAATCAACAAATAATCAAAAAAAAGACCTATCTATGAAAGAAAGAAAAAGCCTGTTACGGTATTTCGTAACATTCGCGCTGATACTCCTTACCATGAGTACGCAGGCACAGACAGCGAGAAAGTTCACGTTGGACCTCACCCCCGACGGGAAGGCCCAGATGGTATGCTTCCTGCCCGAGACATCCTCCGGCAAAGCAATCGTAGGTGTTCCAGGAGGCGGCTATTCGGTGCTGTCAAACGGACATGAGGGTTATCTGGCTTCTGACTGGCTGAACAAGCAGGGCATTGCCTATTTCGTGGTCAACTACCGACTCCCTGAGGGTGACCGCACCAAGCCTATCGGCGACGTGGAGCACGGCATCCGCATCGTGCGTGACTCAGCACAGGTATGGGGCATCAACCCGCACGACGTGGGCATCATGGGATTCTCTGCCGGCGGACATCTGGCATCAGTCATCTCAACCCATGCCGACTTCGAAGTGCGCCCCGACTTCTCCATCCTGTTCTATCCTGTCATCTCAATGGACGAACGTGTGTCGCACAAGTGGTCATGCGTCAATTTCCTGGGTGAGGAAGGACAGAAAGACCCGGCTCTGGTGCGCGACTTCTCTACGCAGAACGCAGTGCGCCGCCACCTCACACCCCCTGCCATCATTCTCTCTGCCAGCGACGACCGTCTAGTGCCTTTCGTCACCAACGGACTGGAGTATTATAAAGCCATGCGCAATGCCGGCAACGACTGTGCCATGTACGTTTATCCTACTGGAGACCACGGCTTTGGTTTCGGTCCTTGGTTCAAGTACCACGACCAGCTACTGACCGACCTCGGCAACTGGCTGAATGCACGTCAGACACCACAGCCAGATGCCATCCGCGTAGCATGTATCGGCAACAGCATCACCGACGGCCACGGCATCGATATGGCTTCAGCCTATGGATACCCCGCAGAATTGCAGAAGCTGTTAGGCAAAGGCTATTGGGTGAAGAATTTCGGTGTGAGTGGACGTACGATGCTCAACAAGGGCGACATGCCCTATATGAATGAGACGGCATGGCGCGACGCACAGGCATTCAAGCCCGACATTGTCATCATCAAGTTAGGCACGAACGACTCGAAACCCCAGAACTGGCAATACAAGACAGAGTTCCGTCAAGACTTGGAACAGATGATTACGACCTTATGCCCCGAACTGGCTGTGCCCGTCAAGAAAGGCAAGAAGAAACCTCAAACTTCAAACCTCAAACCTCAAATCTTCCTCTGCACACCTATTCCTGCCCTCTCAAGCAACTGGGGCATCAATGAATCGGTCATCAAGGATGAGATTATCCCCATTCAACAGGAAGTAGCCAAGAAGTACGGTCTGCAAGTCATTGACCTGCACACCCTCTTTGCCGGCGACAGCGACAAGATGTTGGACGACGGAATTCATCCAGACGGCAAAGGAGCTCACCGTCTGGCAGAAATCATTGCCGGCGCCATCAAGAATTAGTCCATCGGATAACGGACACCCCACCTGCGACGCAGGTCGTCCATGAGCTGCATGATGTAGAGCGTCTCGGCATGAGACATCTCACGAGGCTCCAGCAGCCCGTCAATAAGCGCCTGCCGACAGGCAAGGAACTGATATTCGTAGCCCGTTATCTGCTGCGGCACGTGAATGGTCTCGACGTAAGTACGGTCGGGACCATTTACTGTTATCGTCTGCGGGTTGTTGATATTGTCAATGATGAGGTTTCCATCCGTACCTGCAATGACACCGATGTTATCACCCACGCAGGCAGCGCTACTCTGCACATTGGCCAGCATGCCGTTGCTGAGTACAATACTCATGGCATTAGTCAGGTCCATGTCTGTCTTACTCTTCACGCACTGGCTCTCCATGCTGACGATGTCGGCAGAAACAAAGCTCTTTTCCGATTCTGTCTCACCGCAGAACATTCGCACGAAGTTCAGCGCATAGACACCAAGGTCAAGCAAGGCGCCGCCACACAGGTCGGGGCGCATGATGCGGGGTTTCTCGCCCATGGAGTAGCCCAAAGTTGCCGTGATGAGCTTCGGCATGCCAATACGCCCGGCGGCTATCAGTTGGCGCACCATCCCCACAACGGGCTGATAGCGTGTCCAGATGGCCTCGGCAAGGAACACTCTTCGCTCATGTGCCAGTTGGAGAATCTCCTGAGCCTGTCGTGCATTAGCCATAAAAGCTTTCTCCACCAGACAGGGTTTCCCTGCTGTCAGAGCCTCCCGCGTCACATCAAAGTGATGCGAATGAGGCGTGCCGATATAGATCAGGTCAACGTCAGGGTCGGCAATCAGTTCACCGTATGACCCATAGGCCCTCCCGATGTTCCACTTGGCGGCAAACGCCTCCGCTGTCTCTTTCGTTCGTGAGCCTACGGCATAGGCTTCGCACTCCGTCAGTCCACGGAGCGTGATAGCTGCCTTCTCAGCAATCCATCCAGTGCCGACGATGCCGACACGTAATATCTGTTCTTTCATAAGACTTTCTGTATCAGTAATTCTTGATTCGTGCCATCCACTGGCATCAGATACCAGCGCACGGTCCAGCAGAGCTGTTCGCCGGGTTGCAGAAGCGTGTAGGCACCTTGACTCTCTAACTCGATATGACTCTTTCCGCGGTTCACATAGACCTGCACCTCAGCCTCGCCGGGGGCTTCTTCGCCACGCTGCAGGTCCTGGAACTTCTTAATCAACAGCAGCCCGTCAGCACAATACGCCAGCCAGCCTTTGCCGTCAGCATTCACCTTACGGTTCATCTGTGCCTCATCAGTCTTGTACCACACAGCACCATGAGCTGCCTCGAAGTTCATCAATCCAGCAGGCCAGATGCTATCAACTTCCGCTTCAAAGAAAATGAGCCCACCGACATTCTGCACACGCGTCACCTCCCACGGAGCCACACGCCGCGGTGCCTGTCCCTCGTTCTTGATGAAGTAAGTCACCACGAAGGCTCCGTCCGTCGCATCTGTCTGGAAGTCCTTGCCTACACGAAGCCCACCAAGCCGTTCACACACCGGACTGAAAATCGTCAGGTGTGACTCCTCTTGTCGCTCCACGGTGTAGGGCTGTTTGTCAAACTCAGGTACCGGGGGCCAGTTCCACTCTTTCTGTGGACTGGTCCAGAAGGTGCTGCCAAAGGACTCTGGCCAACGTGACTGCGAAAGCATCTCCTGCTCCTGATACTTCAGCGACAGGATTTTCCCTCCGTGGGCAATGTCGATAGCCATCGTCACGTTACCATTCTTCAGTTGATAAACAGGTTCATCACCTCCCTTTGCTTCTGCTGACAGGAAAAGACATGCCAGCAGCACGAACACAACAGATCGTTTCATGCTTTCTATCCTCATCCTCTTGCCATTTGATAAATTGCTTCCATGTCTTCCGCCTTGAGCACCTTCAGCTGACCACAGGTAGCGGTATAGTCGCGGCTGCACTTACGCGTCATCTCCTTGATCTCCTCGTCCGTGATGTCACGGCCAATCAGTTCCTTGATATTGATAGGCATACCGATGGCATGGTAGAAACGCTCCATAGCCTCAATGCCTTTCAACGCGGTACCCTCGGGGTCAGTAAAGTCGTTGGGCACATCCATCACGTTCACGGCGAAGCGCACGAAGCGCCTCAGGTTCTCATGCATGACGTAGCGTGCCCAGCTCGGCCACATGGCAGCGAGTCCGGCACCATGCGTCGCATCGAACATCGCGCTCAGTTCATGCTCCAACTGGTGCGTAGCCCAGTCATCGGCAACGCCGCAGCCCGTCAGTCCGTTGTGCATCACGCTGCCACCCCACATAATCTGTGCCCTGTAACGATAGTCCTCGGGGTTCTTCAGCACGGCAAACACCGCCGTCTTGATGTTACGCAACATGGCCTCGGCAATGTCCGTCGTGAAGTCCATGTCGTCATCCTTCGTAAAGTAGCGCTCCATGGTGTGCATCATCATGTCCGTCACGCCGGCAGCCGTCTGGTAGGGCGGCAGCGTAAAGGTACGGCGGGGGTTCATGATGGAAAACTTGGGGCGTGACATATTGTTGGAGTAGCCCAGCTTCACGTCACCGTCCTCATTGGTGATGACACTGGCCTCGCTCATCTCGCTGCCTGCGGCAGGGATGGTGAGCACCGAGGCTACAGGCAGCATCCTCACGGGCTTTACCTTACCGAGGTACACGTCCCAGACGTCACCGTCCAGACACACACCGTAGGCAATACACTTCGCTGAGTCGATGACGCTGCCGCCACCCACGGCGAGGAGGAAGTCAACACCCTCCTGGCGGCACAGCTCAATACCCTTCTTGGCTAACGACAGCCTCGGGTTAGGCACCACACCGCCCAGTTTCACATACGCGATACCGCCCTCGTCGAGCAGCCCGCAAATCTTGTCCAGCAGTCCTGAGCGCACGGCACTCTGACCACCGTAATGTACCAGCACCTTCGTGCCACCATACTTTCTGACGAGAGCAGCCACCTGCTCCTCTGCCTGTTCGCCGAACACCACTTCGGTCGGCGCATAGAAATTAAAGTCTTTCATATCGTTGCTTGTTTTATGATCATTGTTATTTAAGATTCTTTTGTGCTGCCAAGACAAGGAACATATAGTGCGACGAGCCACCACCCAACACGTATTCCGTCTGTTGCCAAAGGAAGGGGAAGGTGAGCAGTTCAGGGAAGTCGGGACGAATCAGGGCGGTACCTGATACGACACCACCGGGGATATACGACCAGTCAGCACGGTTCAGTCCGTAGGCTACGGTAGCAGACTTGGCTCCGACACCTGAGGCGAAGGAAGCGGTGTTACTGCCCGGATGACAGCCGAGGATGAAGTCCAATGCACTATAGACGGTTCCTGTCGGGAAGATATCAGGATAGGCATCAGCCAGGAAATAATATTCGAAACCGAAGCGCTGGATGTCCCAACCTGCTCCCCAGATGCTGGGACGGTAAGGCACTCCGTATGGTGTCTCTGCCGGCTGCTTATCCAATGTGGCACGATAGTCGGTGAGGGCATTACGGAAGGTTGCTGTGAATTGGCGGATGGTTTCCTGTGAGTGGTGAGTGGAGATTTGATTATCCTCTAACAGTTTGGCAATGCGGGCCAGATACCAGCCGCTTCTTCCGACACCTTTGACAATCGTTTCCTGTTGGCTGAGAATGAAGTCAAGGTATGACTGTTCCTTTGTTGTCAGGTATAGCTCGGCGGCGGCCTGTAGCTTCATGCTGGTCATGAAACCGCTGACCTCCGTCTGCTCGTAGATGTCAGTGGCAATCTGCAGACACTCTTTGCTCAGTTGGTCGTTGAAGCCACGCAGCACACGGGCAGCACCTGCCAACTGTGCCGCAGTCGAGAGGGCACGCATCGGATTATACTCCGTAAATATCCAACGGTCATCGGTATTCGGCTCTCCGTCGGTCATCGCAGCAGCATCACCCAGCATAGCATACTGCCGCAGGTTGTTGCAGATGATGCCCCGATAGAGACGTCCCAGTGCCTGATAGCTGCGCACAACGGTCAGCGCACCGTTCTCCACCTGCTGCAGAATATCATTCTTACCGTCAGGCTCATGAATCTCCACACGGTGACGCTCATGGTCGATGGCCGTCACGTCGATGTCAGGATGGAACTGCTCGTAGGCCAGTGCAAGGATATAGGCCTCACCCGCCTGTGACTCCACACGCAGGTCGAAGTCGCCGGCATCATGCCAACCTCCGATGTTCACACCCGGTACCCGTTCTCCTTCGGCAAACTTACTGAGTCCCGGACGCTGTTCATAGCCGTCGATATGATTGCCCACACGGGCCATCAACGCATCATCCATGTGGCAGGCATCATGCCAGACGCGGTACTTTTCCGACACTCGCATGTGACACATCTGCACTGGCAGGAAATATTCTATGACGGGCTGCCATACGCCACGTTCATAGACATTGTCGTCAATGCGGAATACGCTCGACAGGGACTTTCCGTAGCGTACCTGATAAAGGCCGGGCTGTGTGACGTCGCTGAAGTCGGCGGTAAGATAACGATAGCGCAGGAAGTTGCCCCATACCATTGGCTGGACGGTGCGGACAACGGTCTCACCCTGAGCATCAATACGTACGAGTTGTATGTCGCTTAGTGTCTCATCACGACGGTCGGTCTCAATGACCATGTGTTTCTGCTGTTTGGTCTGGTAGCCTACTTGCGAAGTCTGTATGACGGGCTGGTAGCGCCATTGTTCATCCACCTCCGGCGTGATGATCCAGCGCACAGCACCTTTTGTGGCACCCTTGGCAATCTCACTACGAAGCACAAACCAGCCGTTGTTGTGGTTCATGCGTCCGTCGTAGAGTTTCAGGTTACCAGTCAGCGATTCTATGGTCAGTTTCTGACTGGCATCATCGGGACGAGAAGTGAACTTACGTCCTTCCGCATAGGGTGCGGCAATGATGTCGTCAGCCCGTAGCGGACTATAGCCCTCACCGTCCAGCTGAGCAAGGTCTGCTTTCATCCTCGGGCCACTGCTGAAGCGTCCTCCTTGCGTATCTTGTTCGGTAAAGTAGTCGCCGTCGTGTCCTCGGTTCGTGGGCTGAGAGAGTAACGGCGCATTGGGCTGCTGGGGATAGATGCCCGTCTGGTTGTCCATCACCCAAGGCTTGCCAAACAGCTCACCCGGGAAAAACTCGAGGTTAAAGCCCACCTTGCCTAACAGGAAATCGGGCACGGGCTTGTCGAGGTCAACGGTGACAATGATACTACGTCCCTGCGGCTCTACGGTAACGACATAATTGACGTGCCAGTCGGGATAGACCATCGGGTTGAAGCCTGTCATGTGGCGACTGGAGTCCGGATAGCAGAGGGTTGTCGTGATACAGCCCCCTTCGACCTTACGACTCAGCTGTTTCGGTACAGGCTGCCACTGTCCGGGTGTTGCTTCCATACGGATATCGCCGTTGGTGGCAATGCGGTGTCCGTTCATGATGACGCACACACCGCCCTGATGTCCCTCGGGGTAGAAGTCGCTGAAGGCCATCACATCGGTGCCTCCAGCATTGAAGTAACCGTCAGCATTCAGCTGGAACGTCTGTGCCTGACTGACAGTTCCCACCATCAGCAACACAGTTAGTAATAATATGTTACGTCTCATCTTTGACTGATTGTTTTCTTAGCTTGTTCCTGTGCCTCAATCACTCGGTCGCACCACTCATCAAACTCCGGGTCTTCCACCTGCAGCTCCGGACGGGCAAACAGGTATTCCACACAGCGGCGCACACCCTCGTCGAAACGGGTGGTAGCCTGGAACCCAGGGACGGCACGCTTTAGTTTCGTGCAGTCAAACATGACCGTTACGGCCTTGTCGCCAATGAGGTTGCCGGTGAGGTCATAGCCTTCAGGTGCAGTAGCAGCGAGGAAATCGGAAGCCACATGGTAGAGACGAGGCGTCACGTGGAGTGCGTTTCCAACGCACTCATATATCTGATTCCACGTCAGCTGTTCGTCACTCATAATCTGGAACGCCTCGCCGATGGCCTTCGGATTCCCTAAGAGCCCGATGAATCCACGGGCAAAGTCCTCATTCCACGTCAGCGTCCACAGTGACGAGCCGTCGCCATGCACCAGCACGGGCTTGCCTTCCATCATCCGTTTCAGCACGGGCCAACTGCCCTTCGGTCCATGGACGCTCAGGGGCACACCACGCTCACAGTAGGTGTGGCTGGGACGTACAATGGTCACGGGGAAGCCCTGCTCACGGTATTCCTTCATCAGCAGTTCCTCGCAAGCAATCTTGTTGCGTGAATACTCCCAATAGGGGTTGGCAAGACTGGTACCCTCGGTGATGATATGGCTCGCTGCGGGCTTGTTGTAAGCTGACGCTGACGAGATATACACATACTGACGGGTACGGTCACGGAAGAGGCGGATGTCGCGCTCCACCTGCTCGGTCACGAAACCGATAAACTCACAGACGGCATCAAAGGTCTCGCCGGATAACCCTGCGAGCACACTGTTTTCGTCGTCGATATCAGCAATGACTTGTCTGACACTGGCAGGCACCTCGTCCTTGCGGGTACCGCGGTTCAGCAGCCACAGGTCGTGACCGCTCTCGGCTAATTGTCGGGTAATGGCACTGCTGATGGTTCCAGTGCCCCCAATCATTAAAATCTTCATATTAGTTATTGTGTTTGGTTATTGTTATTCATTAATACATCATGACACGAGTGGTGAGAGGCAATTGCTGTGAGGAGCCTCCTACGAGGAAGGTGAGTTCACCCGGCTCCAGCATCCACGCCTGGGCAGCCTCGTCCCAGTGGCAGAGGTCGGCACGGCGCATGGGAATGGTCACCAGTCGTCGGTCGCCACCCTTCAGGGCGATGCGCTTGAAGCCTTTGAGCTCCTTCACGGGGCGGCTGATGTGTGACGTCGGACGTGAGACATACACCTGTGCCACCTCCTCGGCATCACGGTCCGACGTATTCGTCAGCACGAAGCGCACGTCAAAGCCCTCGGCAGTGGGCAGCACCTCCAAGTCGCTGTACTGGAACTGCGCATAGGACAGACCGAAACCGAAGGGATAAGCCACAGGCACCTGCTTGCCGTCATACCAGCGGTAGCCCACGAGGTCCTGCTCGGCATAGTCGGCGACGAGTTTCTGCAGACGTTCATTGCTACGGTTGCGGGTGATGTCCACGAAGATGTCACCCTGCTCGTTGTTCTCAATATGCTGCGGATAGGAACCCGTTGCGTATGCCGGCACATCCTCCAACTTACAGGGCCACGTCATCGGCAGCTTACCCGACGGCGACACCACGCCCGTCAGCACCTCAGCCAATGCCTGTCCGCCCATGGAGCCGTTGAACCACGACACCAGCAGGGCACCCGACAACTCGTTGACGGTACTCACATCCACTGGAGCACCAGCCACGAGAACGGTCACCAGATTCTTGTTCGCCTTGGCGAGGGCCACCGCCAGCTCGTCCTGTCCCGAGGGCAGCGTGATGCTCTTACGGTCAGAGCCCTCCGTCTCTACCTCGCGGTTGTCACCGGCAAAGAAGATGACGAGGTCAGCCTTCTTCGCAGCCTTCACCGCCTCGGCCATCAGCTTACGGTCAGCCTCCCTTTGCGGACTCTCCCGCTGGAAGAGAGCCTGACGGTCGAAGCTCTTATAGCCCTGTACGTAGGTAATCTTCACGCTGTTTCCAAGTGCCTCCTGCAAGCCCTCCAACGGAGTAATCTCACGACGAGTCTTCACACCGGCACCTATGCCGCCGAGCGCCATCGTCTTGACGGCATTGTCACCCACGACAACAATGTGCTTCACACGCCTCGTGTCAATGGGCAGCAGCGGAGCAGACTCTTCATTCTTTATTTTTATTCCTTCATTTTTCAGCAGCACGATGGAGCGCCGTGCCACCTCTAAGGCAGTCGCCATCTCCTCGGCATTGCCCACCGGCAGGCTGTTGGCCACCTCCTTGGCAACGGGCTTCACCGCCAGACGTACACGCAGTATCTCACGGACACGCTGGTCGATGACCTCTTCGCTCACCTTCCCCGCCTTCACGGAGTCGATGAGCGCCTGTCCCATGTAGCGGCTGCCGGGCATCTCCACGTTCATGCCCGACGTGACGGCATCAACGGTAGAGTGTACGCCGCCCCAGTCGCTGATGACCATACCGGCGAAGCCCCATTGCTTCCTCAATACGGTATTCAGCAGATGCTCATTCTCCGAGCACCACCTGCCATTCACCTTGTTATAGGCAGCCATCACGCCCCAGGCATCACCCTCGCAGACAGCCATCTCAAACGGCAGCAGGTATATCTCATGCATGGCACGGTCGCTGATGTGCACATCCACGAAGCCGCGATAGTCCTCCTGGTTGTTCAGCGCATAGTGCTTCAGACACACCGCCGTACCGTCATCCTGCGCCCCCTGTGTATAGGCAGTAGCCAGGATGCCGTTGAGCAGCGGGTCCTCGCTCAGGTACTCATACGTTCGGCCTCCCGTCGGAATGCGCTGGATGTTCATGGCAGGACCCAGAATCATGTCCTTACCCCTCATCCGTGCCTCACGGCTCATGCCCCGTCCGTAGGCATACGCCCACTCAGCGCTCCACGTGGCGGCAAGAGCCGACCCCGTCGGGAAGAACGTCGCCGAGTCAGTCGTCAGTTGGAGAGAGTTCCACGAGTGCGGCTCCATCTCCTCACGGATGCCGAACGGTCCGTCGGCATACTCCATGTCGGCAATGCCCAGTCGCGGAATGCCCTCCGACGAAAACATGTTCTTACCGTGCAGCATGGCCACCTTCTCCTCGAGCGTCATGCCCTGGATGATACCGTCAATCTGCGACTCATACTTCAACAAGCTCTGCGCCCCTGCAGGGCAGAACGCCGCGAGGCCTGCGCATAACACCGCACCCCCCAGTAAATTCTTAAATATAGTATTCTTCATAAACATAAAATTATATTTCACCACTCAAACCCCACATAGCTATGTGCCGGCAACTTGACGTCAAACACCGTCGCACCGTCAGGATAGCCGAAGAAGAGGTTACGTCCCCATCCGGCGACGGGCTTCGGCAGCTCGGCGGGTTTCAGCTGCTCACCGGTGAGCAGGTCACGCAGGGCAGAAGCCTTGCCGTTGATGACCACCCGCACGCTGACAGCCTCGTCGTTGAAGTTCTCCACCACCATCGTCTTGTTGTCATAGGGGAAGAACGCCACCTTCGACGGTCCCTCGATGTACGCCCCCACGTCCTTGCTCATGGCACGGCGGATGACGTTCAGCGCTGCGGCAGGATAGTCGTAGAGGTTGCCGAAGTCGTCGGGGATGGTAAGCACGAAGAGCATGCCCTTCGAATAGGTGTCACGCAGCAGGATGGGATAGCCCGACACGCCGCCTGTGAGCGGACGCCCGGCGCTGACCACCTCCCACGCATCGTTCGTAAAGTATTTCACCTGCGGGATGATGAACTCACGACCAGCCTTGCCAAACCAGCCGAAGTCATTGACAATAGCCTTCAGGTCGCCGCATTGCAGCTCACAGACATCAGCCAGTTTTTCACGGATAGCCTTCAGCAGTCCCGTAGTGATGATGACGTCGCCGCCCTTGCGCAGCTGCGCCTTGATGCGCTCCACAATCTGCGGGTCCTTGGCAGCCTGCTCGGTGAGCAGAATCTGCGGCCTGCCGTCCTGCCACTTCGGGTACATGTCCATCGGCAGACCTATCATGCCGAGGTAGTTCTGCAGGAACTCCTCCCCCGACGAGTGATAGGGCTTGTACGACACGAGGCCGATGGGCTTGCCCAGCTGTCCCACGAGGCGGTCCGTCTGGTGCAGCGTCACGTGGGCAAAGCGGGCCATCGTTGTCGGCGTGATGGTCTTGCCGTCCTTCGTGAACGGTGCCACCGCCTCCTTGTAGCTGAAGCTGTTGCCGCCCAATATCTGCCACTTGGCACACATCTGCGGCGTGATCTTCACGTCGTTCAGTTGCATATAGTTCCAGAGGATGATCTCCGGCGTCTTCGACAGCATGGTCAGGTGCAGCTGCTCGGCATAGCGGTCCATGCTCATATTGATGCCACCGGCATCCACCCATCCGCCGCCGTTCTTCCCGGGGGCGATGTTGTCGAAGTAGCGCACGATGTTATAGCTCAGGTAGTTCTGCAGGTGCTGCGCCGACCCTGGGTCACGAGTCTCCGTGCCTGTCCAGAGGCCGTCGAAGTACAGCGGCTCCTCCTCCAGGTTAAAGCCGAGCCCGTGGAAATGGTCATACCAGTTCGGGTACTTGATGATGACCTTCACCCTCGGGTTCACCGCCTTGGCGGGGTTCACCACCAGCTCACGCCCTGCGTCAGCCATCAGCCGCAGCCGGTATTCCGTCCAGCTCAGTCCGCTGCGTTCCTTCGCCGCTATCTCGTCATCGTTCTTCAGGTCGATGAAGAAGAAGTCGTCGAGGATGAAGTCATCGAAGTGCTTGGCAGTGTATTCCGCCACCTCCCTCACCTGCCGTCGCTCGTCCTCACGGGCATAGCTGTAGGTCTCGAAGTCCGTAGGCTCCGAACGGGTGTAGGTGATGCCGCCGCCCACCTCCAGGCCTTTCGAGCGGAAGAAGCGCTTCACCTTGAGCAGCGTCTTCTCCGGCACGGTGAAGGCGTCGCGGTGCGTCTCCAGGTAAATCTTGTCCAGATCCACCTGCGTACCTACCGTTTCCCATGTCTGTTTCAGGAACTCGTCATCCTCCATCCGCGCCACGTCCTGCGCCCGGATATAGGTTGACACCTTGAAGTTCTTGTACTTTCCAGTCTGCGCCGTCACCGTTCCCAGACATACAAGACAGAATACGAGTAATAAGTTAAGTCTAATATTCATAGTTGTAAATTTTTGTTTTGCAGTGCAAGGCTGCGGTTAAGCGAGGGCAGTGATGCTTGCATCGATTGCCAAGCGTGAGCAGGCTCGCATTGTTTTGCAATGCAAAGGTACGAATAAGTGAGGACAATACAAAACAAAAAATGTTATTTTTTGTTTTATTGTCGAGCGAGAGCGCCTTCGACGAAGTCAGAGATAATCTTGGACTTTAGCATTTTAATGCCTCTATACCTTGCAAACGATGGTCGTTTCACTTGCAAACAAAGTTCAAATGCTTTGCAAACGATTATCGTTTACACTCCCAAAAGATAATCGTTTCAAAGTCAAATAAGCATCGTTTGCTCTTTAGCCTGTCTTTTTGACTCATTTATAAATGTTCTGGAGAATAATCTCATGATTCCTATTTAGGGTATAAATACAGACAATGGTTGTCTCGTGTTGAGGCAACCATTGTCTGCACGTGAGGGAATCATCTCCTGCAGTCGAGCCAACCATCGCCTCAACCCCAGACGATGATTGGCTCGAGCCGAGAGAGAGTCGTTGACTCAGTTAAATAAGTGGATCAGCAGCGCTCGGCTCTGCCGCTTGCCTTAGCAAGAACTGTCCTGACTTTTCCACTTTAACCAATAACGCCTGCGGATGGCGCGGGTGGCCTCCGCAGGCGTATAAGGGGTTCTTATATCGGTTTACCAGGCGTTGCCTTGGTTGCCGCCATTGTCATCGTATAAAAGGTCGTTCTCAGTATCAAGTCCGCTTAACTTTACGCTCGTGAGCGAACCGGCAAGGATATGCGTGCGATGCTGTAGTTCGACCACCTTCGTCGTGGGCTTCTTATAATCTTTCTTTGTCATAGCTGTCTACTCCTATTATTTAATGATTGTTTTTTTACCATTTACGATGTACACACCCTTCTGAGTGGGCTGGCCGTTGATACGACGCCCATCGAGCGTATAGGTGGCATTGCTCATCGTCGGCTCGTCGCTAACGATGGTGGTAATGCCTGTAGCATCATCGAAGCTCATAGTGAAAGATCTGGCCTGTGCAGCTTCAGCCTTCAGTTTGAAATAGGCACGGAAACCGTTGATGTTACCGTTGGCCGAAGGATAGGTCAGGCTATTGCCTCCACTGACGAAGAGCACGGTCTTGTCTCCACCCGTCAGATTCGTCGGGTTCATCACAGGAATGAAGTCGGCATAGGTGGTCTCTGTTGTCGTAGTGGTGCTGACAGTGTTCACGCCTTCGAAAGTCGGATTTTGCACTGTTGCGTTCACTTTCACCAAGTAGGGCTTACCTGCCTCGATGCTTGCTGCATCAGCAAAGATCAGTGTCAACTGCCCCGAACCTGCGTCGAATGTTGAGCTGCTCAGTGTTTTTGCCGTTATACCCATAGCTGTCAGGTCAGTACTGCTGATGCTGAACGGTGAGCAGAACGTGTTCCAGCCACCCGTCTGCAGCGTGCGACTAATTCTAATGTCGGCCTGTCCGCTATTTCCTGAGAGCCAGGTCGAATTGTCGGTAGTCTCCTTAAGCTCGGTGTAAGGATCCTCTACATGGCTAAAGGACTGCATGGTATAACCTGGCGCACTCCAACCATAGTAGGTTTGTGTCTCAAAGTCGGCATTGTCTATCATATTGACACTTTCATCATCGGCCAGCGTACATGACACGTCGTCAAAATAAACATTACCTATAACGCCTCCCATAGAGAGCTCAATAGTTGGATGATTTACTTTCGCCTGATAGGTGTCTATAAACACTGCTGATGTATGAGGCAGAATGGTTAGATTATCTCCATATACATAAGTACTATAATCCACACCTTCGCCTATAAAGCCATATCTCACTGTGCAGGGCGCGGTAATGTCAGCTGCATGCACTTTCATCTTGATGGTGTATTTCTTTCCGGCTACCATTGGGGTTGCAAATGTATATTGTGCAACATTATCCCAGATGTTCTCCGTAATTCTGCTGTTATAGACCTTCAGCATGTGGTTTTTGGTGGGATCAAAAGTCTCGCTCATGGCACCGTTATAATCCTCCTCAGTGCCAACCCATATTCCTTCAACTGTAATAGTGGATGGAGAAGTAGGATTCTGAATTCTTACCTCGCGTATATGTTTAGCATAAATCTCACCGATGTGTTCGCCACCAGTATTACCACCACCATTGGTAAAAGTCTTCGTCTTGTTGATAGCAATTCTTACAACTCCAGAAGTAGCCTCAGCACTGTTCAAGGTAACGCTTTCTTCGTCAAAAACCGCTCCCCAAGTTTCTGTACTTAAATACTCATCATACAATATGATGAATTTTATCTGCCCACTAAGTCCGGAATACTTCATCCACACATAGTCGTTAGCAGACCAGTCTGCATAAACGTCAGTAGAGCCTCCCATCCAATCCGAGTTGAAGGTGTAGATGCTGCCACTCTGGGTGTTCTGCTGAGCGCTCTGGTCCCAAGCCCAAAACTTGTTAAGCTCTACTTTTGTGGCCCAAGCGCCCGAAGCTGCTGTCAATAGCAGGGTAAAAATAAATAGTAATTTCTTTTTCATTGTTTTTTTGTTTTATTTTTTTATCATACTTCAGTAACTGTTTTGACAATCTGCCCCAAAAGTACTCAATAAGTCCAAATCTTGCAAGCCTAAAATGGCCGCGAGCGAAGATTTTGCATTAGCTGAGACATTTTTGCATTAGCTGAGAGTTACTGTGCCCACGAATTTGCCCATTTACGCATTTCGACATCAAATCAAACAGGAGCAACATTGCTGCCGCCAGAATAATGCGTTCCGTTAATTATACAAAAATGCGTTACGCAAATTTGTATAATTGAATTATTTTTATTATATTTGCAGCCGTAAACGTAAAATGCAAGCAAGATGATCAAGAATCCATTCCTCACATATGGCTATAATGGGCCTGAGTATTTTTGTGACAGAGTAGAAGAAACAAAACGCTTAACCTCATTGCTGGTCAATGGCAATCATGTTGCGTTGATGTCGCCTAGAAGAATGGGCAAGACAGGGCTTATCCGCCATTGTTTTGCGCAGAAAGAACTGCAAAACAATTATTATCTTTTTGTTGTGGATATCTATGCCACAAAATCGCTGGCAGAACTCACTTATGAATTAGGCCGAGCCATACTTTCCGTGCTGAAATCGAAAGAACGAAAAGTCTGGGAACGTTTTATACAGATAGTAGGTTCGTTACGAACCGGTATTACACTCGATGCGGTTGGTCAACCAAGTTGGAATCTCGAGATTGGCGATATTCAGTCACCCAAAATATCGCTTGATGAAATTTTCCAGTATCTGAAATCTGCTGATAAACCCTGCCTTGTTGCTATCGACGAATTTCAAACCATTATGGATTATCCGGAACAGAATGTAGATGCCCTTCTCAGGACCTATATTCAAGAATGTAACAATGCGTGGTTTGTGTTTTCCGGCTCAAAACGTCATATGATGGGCGAGATGTTCTCATCGCCTGCAAGACCATTCTATCAAAGTGCATCAACGATATCCCTGAAGTCTATTCCACTAGATACATATTCCGCGTTTATTGCAGGACATTTTGAACAAGGAGGAAAGCATATAACGACTGAAGCCATCCGATATATCTATGAGAAATTTGAGGGTACTACATGGTACATACAAAAGATCTGTAATGAACTATATGCTATGGCAGAACAGAATCTCGTTTGCGAAATCAAGGATGTAGATACAGCAATCGGCTATGCTGTAGAAGAAAAGAATGACACTTACCAAGACTTGATGGCCAGACTATCGGCAAAACAGAAGGTTTTATTATTAGCGTTGGCTCACGCAGGAAGGAACGTTCAACCAACCAGTGGGGAGTTTATCAAGAAATATCATCTTACTTCTGCCAGCGCCGTACAGAGAAGCATGTCTGCTTTACTTGATAAAGATATTGTCACAAGCAGCAATGGTCAATACTATATATATGACTATTTCTTATATTATTGGTTAAATCAAAAATAACCTATGCCCGAACAGATAACGCCATTGTCAGTATTGTATCTCCAACTCCACGGCGCAGGAACAGCCGTGTGCGTCGTGCTGTGCCTCTACCTGCTGCTGTGTCGGGGCAAAGCTATCGCGCCCGACATCACACCGCCTGCACGACTTCGTCGCTGGGCAGCGGCATTATTCGGTGTGATGGCTCTGGCCCACATCTGGTGGATACTGTTCTACACGTACTCGGATGACACACGCTCGGTGATTCACGGACTGCTCGTCGCTATCGACTGCATGGCGCTGCCCCCCGTCTTCGTCGGCACATTGCTGAACATGCTGCAGGACCGACGACGACCGCTGTGGCCCATTTTTATCGTCATGACGCCCTGTGCGGTGATCGCAGTGCTGCAAACAGCCTTGCCCGACATCGACCTCACGACCCCGAACATGATCTATGGGCTGGTACTCGCCGTAGCCTTTATTATATATACGGTGGTGGCCGTGAGACAATACGGGCGGTGGCTGCGCGACAACTACGCCGACCTGGAGCACAAGGAGGTGTGGCTCAGCCTTACGCTACTCATCGGCCTCATGCTACTGCTCATGAGCTATGAATATACCGACAACTACGTGATGTCTACGATCGCCCACCTTACCGGTTTTCCGCTGGCGGGCCTCCTGCTGTGGCGCGTGGAGACATTGCCGCAACTGGATGAAGCGACAGAGCATGAGGACGACATCCAGCCGGAGGCGGAGACTATCTCAGAGCCCCTCCCTGTTAGTGATGCTTTATCACATATCGGCCAACTACTGGCGAAGTACTGTGAGGACACGCAGCTTTACCAGAAGCCAGACCTGACCCTGACGCGACTTGCCCAGACCATCGGCACCAACCGCACTTACCTCGGCGCCTATTTCGCCAGTCAGGACACAAGTTACTATGCCTACATCCACGACCTTCGCATCCGTTACTTCGTGGCCCGCTACCGCGAACTTGCAGCTGCACATGAGCCCATTGTCGCCCAGCAACTGGCCCAGGAGAGTGGCTACCACAGTTACAGCACCTTCAGCACCGCCTTCAAGCAGCGCATGCAAAAGAGCGTCGCCGCCTGGATGCGCGAAGAGGTATTGACATGAAAAACTTGCGGGCCTCCCAATTCATCATGCCAGACAGAGGATAGCCATCGTTTTATCTTTGAAAGCGAAATTCTTGGGAACTCCACGCTTGAATTCTATGGTCGTGTTCCCTACAGTCAGCTTTCTGGCAGAACCACTCGTCAGGAAAACGATTTTCATGGGTACCTGAGTGGAAAGTCCAAAGTAGTTCTCTGCAGCGAGGCCAGACATCAACACCTGAATGTCGTTTAACTGCGTGTAGAACTCATTAATGCTGTTATTGTTTAACCCTCAAAAAACATAAATCCACCTACGCCCCTCGGTGAAGGCTTCAGGCCCCATACGTACTTCTCTCTACGAGAGAGAAGGTAGTATAGTGGGGCCCGATGAAGCGACCTTCACCGAGGGGACTCTCGCCTTCAAGGCAGCAACAAGCCATTATAAGAGAAACCTGCAAAATCACGCGGAACCTGCAGCAAGCTGAAGGCAGCCCTTCCCAATGTCGTACCTTTGCAAATGTAAGGCAGGTGAGCCGGAAGGGAATGTCTCCCAAGGGTCATGCGAACGGTACCTATGACTCAAAGGAAGCATCCCTATGGGGGTAAAGGAGATATTCGGACGACCCATAGAGACTATCCGGATAGCGCACGGAAGATAT
>CAJOFA010000010.1 GCA_905233985.1 uncultured Prevotella sp. | reverse complement strand
TTTAGGGCTCAGCTAAGGGGAGTCATTGACAAGAAATTCTTCATTTTCAGATTGGTCAAAATTTTCGGTTAATCCCACGTGGTTATGCAGGTGACCCGACAAAAACAATGCAAACCGAGTGCAGAAGGTTTAGCTCGACGGCCCGAAGGGGAAAGTCAAAGCTCGCCTTATGCCGAGGTGCAGCCTGTTTTCGCAAATTTTATTTGCAAATATAATGATAATTACGGAATTATCGTTAAATTTGCACCAAGAATTAAATAAGTTTATCAAGTAACCCCACAAATACTAAAGATATGGACTCGAATTTCTGGATATTCCTCTGCTTCGGACAATCGAATATGGCAGGACAGGCTCCTATTGAAGAGCAGGACTTAGCGGTAAGTGATCGTTTTTTGAGTATGGCTACTACCGATGGTGCCGACCGCAAGTTAGGTACATGGCGCAAGGCCGTGCCACCCCTTTGCCGCGCTGATGCCAATCTCGGCCCTGCCGACTGGTTCGGACGCACATTGCTCGAAGCTGTGCCTGATGATGTACGCATTGGCATTGTGTCAGTGGCTGTAGAAGGTTGTCCTATCTCTTTCTTCGACAAGGATCGGAACGCGCGTCTTATTGCAATAGAAGATCGCGACTGGATGAACGATATCCTGGATCAGTATGGACGCGACCCCTACGAGCGGCTGCTGAGTATGGCGAAGATTGCTGCCAGGGACGGTGTCATCAAAGGCATCCTGCTGCATCAGGGCGAGACGGATGCCTATGACAGGGAATGGCAGGAGACGGTGAGGAAAATCTACTGCGACTTGCAACAGGAACTTCAGTTCAATCCGACTGCTGTCCCCCTGCTGGTTGGTGAAGTGGTGCGAACTGAATATGGCGGCATCTGCGGCCATGCCAATCCCACTATCAACGATATTGCCAACCGGTATCCGAACACGTATGTCGTCTCTTCAGAGGGCTGTCTGCCCTGTGACGATTATCTCCATTTCAGTGGCGAGGGCTACAGGCTTCTGGGCCGTCATTATGCACAACGCTATCTGGAGGTTACCAATCCACAATTAGCAGAAACTATAAAAAAGTAGAAACGCATTATATCAGATAGGTTTATGATTAGACTTAACAATAACATCGATATTCCACAGATAGGCGTCGGCACTTGGACGCTACGTGGAGAGACCGCCCGACAGAATGTGCGCCTGGCCTTGGAAGCCGGATTCCGTCATATAGACACGGCACAAGGGTACGAGAACGAGGCTGAAGTGGGACAAGGCATCATTGACAGCGGAGTACCGAGACAGGAGATCTTCGTCACTACCAAGGTCGCTACGAACATTATGCGTGAAGGTAGTGAGGCCGTTAGGAAGTCCATTAACGAGAGTCTGGCCAAGCTGAAGACCGGCTACATCGACCTGTTGCTGATCCACTGGCCGGTAAAGGACTGTGTAAAGGATACCTGGCAAGTGATGGAGGACTATGTGCGGCAGGGCAAGGTGAAGTCCGTTGGGGTGAGCAACTTCAACCGTCATCATCTGGACGACCTACTCACGTATGCCGAAATCCGACCTGTCATCAACCAGATAGAGGTGCATCCCTTCATGACGCAGGAGGAGAACATTGCCTACAACCGTCAACTGGGCATTCAGGTAGAGGCGTGGGGACCTTTCGGTCAGGGTGACATCGACGTAGTGGGACATCCGCTGCTCCAGTCGCTGGCCGCGAAATACCAGAAGACCGCCTCACAGATTGTGCTTCGGTGGATTGTGCAGAGAGGACTGATTACGATTCCAAGAGCCAAGCCCAACCACTTTGCCGAGAATCAGGAAATCATGACGTTCTCGCTCTCCGACGATGACATGCAGGCCATCAGTGCCCTGAATCAAAATCTGCGCTCGAACGTTCTTAACGACCCTGAAACGTTCCCTTGGTAAGCTGTTCGGGGGGGCTTATCTAATAAAGTTCATAAACTGGGGACGTTCGTCGCGCTTGGGAGCTGAGTCGCCGTCAGCATGAATCTTCTGTAACAAGAAGGCCATATTGGTGGCTAGGGTACGCATAGTCTGCATGCCCTCGGTATCGAGTTTCACCTCTCCCTTGCCAGCACCGTAGGCGATGTTCCAGTATTAACCCTTGCTGCCGGGCTGATGACAACCACCACAGTTGATGCACATACGTATAGGCTTCCGGCCAATCTGAACGATTTCTGTTTCGATACCGTGTTTCTGCAAGGTCGCCTCTATCTCCTGCAGACAGCAGAACGTGTTACCGTCGGTTCTTGGGCTGCCGTTGATTAGAAGTACCTTGCATTGCTTGCCAGATATAGTGTCCAACATGGCTGATACTGGCGATACTACTGCAGTTGCTGCAGCTGCCATCGTGGCTTTCTTGATAAATTCTCTTCTGTCCATAGAAACTTTGTTTTTGTGTCTGATAATATGCGTAATACCTAAATACACTTAATTTTATTTGCAAAAAACTACATCAACGAATGACACTTCCCGCATGGCTTTGACTGTTTTCCCCGCAAAAGTATATAAAATATATGAAAAAACGCCCGTTTCGTTGGTTAATTCAAAAATTTTCTGTTTCTTTGCAACTGCAAACAGTTATCACAAACAAATTAAAATATATATGTCATTTACCGAACATGCCAATGAGATTTTCCGTCAGGCCATCCGCGACTATCACCTGACAGATGATATTGATGCGCCCATGCGTAACCCGTATGACCTTGACACCATAGACTACAACCTCTATCTGAAATGCTGGATTGACACCGTGCAATGGCACTTGGAGGACATCATCCGCGACCCGCATATTGACCCTGAAGAGGCTTTGGCTCTGAAGCGTCGCATTGACCAGTCGAACCAGGACCGCACGGATCTGGTGGAGCAGATTGACTCTTACTTCCGCAAGTGCTATGCCGACGTGGTGGTGCAGCCGCATGCACGCATCAACACCGAGAGTCCGGCATGGGCTGTCGACCGCCTGAGCATCCTCGCCCTGAAAATCTACCACATGCAGGAACAGGTGGAGCGCAAGGATGCCACTGCCGAACACATTGCCCGCTGTCAGGCTAAGCTCGACGTGCTGTTGGAGCAACAGGTGGACCTCTCCACCGCTATTGACCAGCTGCTCGAAGACATCGGCAACGGGGTGAAGTTCATGAAGGTCTATCGGCAGATGAAGATGTATAACGACCCAAGCACGAATCCAATACTTTATAAAAAGTAAGAAGGTAAAAAGAAGTAAAGTTCAAAGTTCAAAGTTCAAACTTCAAAATTAAATGAAGCACGACCATATACTTATCATTCGCTTTTCAGCACTTGGTGATGTAGCCATGACGGTACCTATCGTCTGGTCACTTGCCCGTCAGTATCCGCAACTGCGTATTACGGTGCTCAGCAGGCCTTTTGCCCGTCCGCTGTTTGAGAATCTGGCACCTAACGTCAACTTCATGGAGGCTGACCTGAAAAAGGAATATCACGGCATCAAGGGCTTGAACAGTCTCTACCGCCGACTGGTGGCCAAACAGTTCACGCATGTTGCCGACCTGCATAATGTGATACGCTCCGACTTCCTGCGTATCAGGTTCAACATGGCACGCTACAGGGTGGAGCATATCGATAAAAACCGAAAGATGCGCCGGCACCTTGTCAGGCAGAACAAGAAACAGCTGGAGCAGCTGCCCACATCGTTCGAGAACTATCTTCAGGTGTTCGAGCGCTTAGGATATCCCGTCACCCTGACGTTCCATAGCATCTTCGGTGAGGGGAAAGGAAGTCTGATGCAGCTGCCACCCATCTTCGAAACCAAGGAAGAGGGTGAGCAATGGATTGGCATTGCACCGTTTGCAGCCCATGAAGGCAAGGTCTATCCGCCGGAGCAGATGCTGGAGGTCGTCAGGACGTTGGCACAGCGCTACCCGAAGGCACGGCTGTTGCTGTTCGGACGTGGTCCCCGTGAGGAAGAGCTGTTCCCCCACTGGTGTCACGAGGTGCCGCAATGTATCAATGTCGGACTTTACACAGAGACGCTACGTGACGAGCTGATACTGATGAGTCATCTCGATGTCATGCTCTCCATGGACTCTGCCAATATGCACCTGGCCTCGCTCACAAACACTCCTGTGGTCAGCGTGTGGGGAGCTACGCATCCCTATGCAGGCTTCATGGGTTACGGACAGTCGGAAGAGAACATCGTACAGCTTGACATGCCGTGCCGACCTTGCAGCATCTTCGGCAACAAACCCTGTAAGCGTGGCGACTATGCCTGTATGAGAGACATCAAACCTGAAACTATCGTTGAGAAAATTTCTCAAGTCTTAATCCATCATTCATAAAGTCAAAGTAAAAAAGTAAAAAGGTAAAAAAGTAAACTTCAAACTTCAAAATTCAAACTTCAAATATGAAAAAGTATGTATGTGACGTTTGCGGTTACGTCTATGATCCCGCAGTAGGAGACCCCGACAGTGGCATTGAGCCAGGAACAGCCTTTGAAGACATCCCCGATGACTGGGTATGCCCCGTATGTGGGGTAGGCAAAGATGACTTCTCAGAGGAGTAAATTCTCCGCAAACTTGTAGATGATGATGCCTGCTGTGACGCTGACATTCATGGAATGTTTGGTGCCTGATTGTGGTATCTCTAAACAGCCGTCACAAGCATCTACCACCTCTTGGTGCACCCCTTTCACTTCGTTGCCCAGCACAACGGCATAGCGCTTCGTCTTGTTGGGCACGAAGTGCTGTAGTTTCGTAGAGTGTTCCACCTGCTCTACAGCCAACACCTCATAACCCTCTTTCCTCAACGCCTCCACAGCTTCAAGCGCTGTCTTGTAGTATTTCCAGCTGACAACATCCTCAGCCCCCAACGCAGTCTTGTGAATCTCCGTTGACGGCGGCGTCTGACAGATGCCACATAATGCGATGCCCTCAACACGGAAGGCATCACAGGTACGGAACACACTGCCGATGTTATACATGGACCGCACGTCGTCCAACACAACAACAAGCGGCAACTTCTCGGCCTCACGATATTCCTCTATCGTCAGCCGCTGCATCTCTATCGTTCTAATCTTACGCATTTTCTATGAGGGCAAAGATAACAAGAATAAAGGTATCTCGCAACTTTGTCCATCACAAACAGGTGAAAATTAAGAATAATTATATAAGAAGTTGGATATTTCCAATATTATATCTATCTTTGCACCCATGAAAGTGAACGACTTTGAAATCATGGCACCAGTGGGCTCGCGTGAGTCGCTGGCAGCAGCGATACAGGCTGGAGCTGACTCGGTCTATTTCGGTGTGGAACAGCTGAACATGCGGTCGCACTCTGCCAACCACTTCACGCTCGACGACCTGCGCGACATTGCACGGCAATGCAACAGTCACGGCATCAAGACTTACCTGACCGTCAACACCATCATCTACGACGAGGACATCGCGCTGATGCATGAGATTGTCGATGCGGCACGCGAGGCGGGTATTTCGGCTATTATCGCCAGCGACGTGGCGGTGATGCAATACGTAGCCCCCCTCTCGGGGCCCCCTCCCGCTCCCCCAAGGGGGAGGGCTTGGTCTTCCCCCCTTGGGGGGATGAGAGGGGGGCTGCCCATGGAGGTTCACCTCAGTACGCAGCTGAATATCTCGAACATTGAGGCGTTGCGCTTCTATGCCCAGTTTGCGGATGTGGTGGTGCTGGCGCGTGAGCTGAACATGGAACAGGTGGCGGAGATCTACCGGCAGGTGGTGGAGCAGCACATCTGCGGGCCGTCGGGAAAGCTGATTCGTATCGAGATGTTCTGTCACGGTGCCTTGTGCATGGCTGTGAGCGGCAAGTGCTACATGTCGCTGCATGCTGCCAACCGCAGTGCCAACCGTGGGGAGTGCGTGCAGATTTGCCGTCGCTCATACTCGGTGACGGACAACGAGACGGGCTATCAGCTGGATATCGACAACAAGTACATCATGAGTCCCAAGGACCTGAAGACTATCCGTTTCATTGACAGGATGATGAATGCCGGTGTGCGGGTCTTCAAGATTGAGGGGCGGGCCCGCGGACCGGAATATGTTTATACGGTGGTGAAGTGTTACAAGGAGGCTATCCAGGCTGTTCTCGACGGCACGTTCACCGAGGAGCGCAAGGACGAGTGGGACGCTCGGCTGGCTACGGTCTTCAACCGCGGCTTCTGGGACGGTTACTATCAGGGTCAGCTGATGGGTGAGTGGAACAAGAACTACGGCAACATCGCTACGGAGCGTAAGGTGTACGTGGGTCCGGGCGTCAAGTACTTCTCAAAGCTCGGTGTGGCCGAGTTCTCTGTCGATGCTACGGAGTTCAGCGTCGGCGACAAGTTGCTCATCACGGGTCCTACAACGGGCGTGATGTATGTTACGGCTGACGAGATACACGATGACAATGGGCCTGTGACGACTGCCCGTCAGGGTACGCGTGTCGCCATCAAGGTGCCTGCCAAGGTTAGACCAAGTGATAAATTGTTTAAATTGGAAACAACATGATCATCAACGAAATACAAGACGAGATTATCGAGGAGTTCAGCGGTTTTGATGACTGGATGGACAAGTACCAGTTACTCATTGACTTAGGCACAGAACTGGAGCCGTTAGACGAGAAGTACAAGACGGAGAGCAACCTCATTGACGGCTGTCAGAGCCGTGTATGGCTGCAAGCAGACTATGAGGCTCCTGTTGTTCATTTTAGTGCAGAGAGTGATGCCCTTATCGTGAAGGGCATTGTGTCATTGCTCATTCGGGTGCTTTCCGACCACACACCGCAGGAAATTCTTGATGCTGACCTCTACTTCATTGAGCGCATCGGACTGCGTGAGCACTTGTCGCCCACGCGCTCCAATGGTCTGCTCGCTATGGTAAAGCAGATGCGTATGTATGCCTTGGCCTTTAGTTCTTCTTCCTTGTAAAGAACAGCACTAGCGGCACACCGATGACAACAATGGCGATGCCCAGATACTTGAGAAGGGAACCGAGTGAGAAGCCGGAAGAGGCTTCCGTGACAGTTACACCATTGTTCATGGAATGGAAGATGTCACCAAAGATAAAGGCTCCCACTCCTAAGAGGATGAGCAGCACGGGGCCCAGCACCACGATGGCGGCCACAATAATCAGAACGTTTCTTGTTGTCTTGTCCATAGTCATTATTATTTATAGGTAACCTTTAATGAGATGATGTACTCGTCGCGTACATTCATATAGTAGCAAGTTTCCACACGTAGGTTATTGAACTCACCTGCTTTCGGGTCCTTGTCGCCGCGGTCACCGTCACGGTCCACCAGATGGAAACCTAATGCCTCCAAGTCCTCACACATCGTCTCATACGATTCGCGTGCCTGCTTCTTCTTGTTTGAGTAGAGGCGGAAATAGTAATTATAACCCAGGAACGGCATGTTGTCCTGCTGGTTGGGTGAGCCGGTGGGCGGGTCACCCCAACACATGGAAGCACTCATACGCAACCCCAAATACGTATGGTCATAGCCGTCGGCGCTCGTGAATTCCAGCTCGTGGTAGTCTGGTATGTCGTCCATCACCCACTCGGTGTTCTCGCTGATAACGGTCTTTGCCTGACTGGGTTTGATGCCTCGGATGTCCTGCGGGAAACACCCGAGAGCATGGAACACCAGTTCGTCTATTGACTTCTCACGTTTTGCTGAGCGGAAGCCGCTGACGTCAAGCAATGCTGAGGGGGGAGTGCTCTGGGTGGAGGGCGTCAGCGTCTCGATGCTGCAGCCCTTGAGCATCAGCTCCTGGGTGATGCCGTTGATGAACTGTGCTGTGTGGAAACCCATAGCCAGCAGGTCAAGTGTTGAGCCGAGAATCGTCAGTGTGCGGATGTCGTGTGTGCGAAGCTCTGTGGCCAACTCTCCGAACATCTGGTTGTTGTCGCGGTCAGCTGGGTCGTAGATAGGAGCTGTGAGCATGACTGCCGAGTGGGTGTAGCCCTCTGTCAGATTGTTAACAGCAAAGCGTAAGTTGACTACTTTGTCGTTGTCGAGGGTGATGACGGCCTTGTGTGGGAATTTTCCGTCCACGGTGCGTTGTCCGGCCAGGGCAATGGCGCGCACTTCCTGCTCCTGATGTTTGGACATCATGTTGTTGGCTTGCAGGTAGATGCTCAGCACAGTGGGGAACACCTTACCGTCGCACGGCGTGTTTTGCGTCAGCGAGAACGTGGCTATGATGGTTGTGCTCTCTGAGAATATAGCGTTTGTCGTGCCGAAATATCCGTAGTCCGTCTGTGTGGCCTCATACTCCACGTCATAGCCTTCCTCTTTCAGTTCCGTGTTCTGAGCCGTACAAACGAAAGCCACTGCCCATACTATCAACATGCATAAGAGCCTCACAGATAAAAGACGACTTTTTCTGTCTTTGCTACAGTTTTCAGTTATTTTCATCAACATGATTATTCCATTTTTCTGCAAAGATAGATATTAATTTCGGTATTTCCAAACTTTTTATTTGGTTTTCTACTTACTTATTCGTATCTTTGACCTTCGGTCGAAGATACTCTCGTTCGACATTATAAACAAAAAAACGCTTTTTTGTTTTGTATTGTTCTTACTTATTCGTATCTTTGCAGGCGAAAGCCTGCGAGCCTGCTCACGCTCGACAGTCGATGCAAGCATCACTGTCCTCGCTTAACCGCAGCCTTGCACCGTAAATCACCAAAGCATATCAACTATGAATATCAAAAGATTATTATTTGTCTTCATTGTGATGGCAGTATCGCTGACTGTCACGGCACAGCAAACGGTAAACATGAAGTTTGGCAAGCCTACAGAAGAAGAGTTGCAGATGACCACGTATGCTCCTGACAGCTCGGCAGAAGCTGTGGTGCTTTGCAGGCTCACAACGGTGGAGTATATCATTCAGGAGAATGGCTATCTGGTGGACTATCGTGAGAAGTTCCGCATCAAGGTGCTGAAACCCAGTGGCACACGCTATGCCAAAGTTGTTATTCCTTATCAGGTGAATATGTCGCACGGCAGTAAACTTGGTGGTCTTAGGTTCTCGATGTTTGCCAACGATTTCAAGGCTGCTCCAAGTAGCGACTTTGGTTTCGATAGTGGTTCTATGACATCGGAGGCAATGGGTGACTATTCTGACGAGAGCGTGGAGGACTTGGAGGCTACGGCCTTCAACCTGCAAGGCAGTAAAGTGGTGAAGAGCAAACTGGAGAAGTCTGACATTGTCAAGAAGCAGATTGACGAGCAGAACTGTCAGTTGGAGTTTACTGTCCCTGATGTGAAGGAGGGTACCGTCATAGAATATGAATATAAGATTCACAGCGAACTGTTCTGGCTGTTACACGACTGGTTTGCCCAGTGTGAGATTCCCGTGGCCTATGCCAAGCTGGACATGAATATTCCGACCTATCTGCTGTTTAATATTGAAGAGCATGGCATTCAGCGCCTGACATGTACCTGCACAAACGGCGTAGTACGGTATAAGCTGATCAGCGATCCTATGGCAAATCCTGTTAGTGCCGTGTCAAATCATTACATTTGTACAGGAAGTAACTTGAAGGCTATGCCCAAGGATGATTATGTATTTTGCGTCCAGGACTTCCGGGCAGGAGTGACAGCAGAGCTAAAGCAATTCAGATTGCGTGGTACGATGCAAATGGATTATGCCAAGACATGGGAACAGATTGACGAGATGATTCTCAACGATGAGGACTTGGGTAAGCGACTTGCCGATCACAGCCCATTGAAAGACCTGTTGCAGGAGAAGAAGATAGAGGAGATAGCCGATAAAGACGCACGTGCTGTAGCGGTTTACCAGTTAGTCATGAGCAAGGTGAAATGGGACGGCACCTACAAGATGAGGCCCCAACTCCCCAGCGAGACTCTTAACAAAGGCATAGGCTCGAATGCAGACATCAACCTGATGCTCATTCAGTCGTTGAACGATGTCGGGCTCCATGCCGCTCCTGTCGTGCTCAGAATGCGTGACCAGGGACAACTGCCTTTTAATTTCCCCTCATTGCATAAACTGTCAACGTTTGTGGTAGGTATTGTGAATGATGCAGGAAAGAACGTCTTTCTCGATGCCTCATCGAAAGACGGCTATCTGAACGTGTTACCTGAGAATATGCTTGTTGAGCGCGCCCGACTGGTACTGCCGAACAAGAAGAGCCAGTGGGTCAACCTGCAGCAAGCGACAAAGTCACAAAAGAGCACTATTATCAATGCAGTGCTTTCGCCTGACGGTGTGCTGAAAGGCACGCAGACAACCACCTATACAGGCTATGCTGCGATGACTTATCGCCAGGCAAAGCACCTGGAAGGATTCAACCCGTCGGTAACAGACTCTATTGAGTTTATCCGTCAGGGGGTTGTGGATGGAGAGCGCATCAGCATATGTCCCTTTAACACGCCGCCTATGGCAGAAAATCCCTTCACAGCAGAGCAACGCCTGATGCCCATAGAGTTTCCTTGTGCGCAGTCAGAACAGGTGGTCGTTAATATCACCCTGCCTGATGGCTATGTCTTAGAGCAAAAGCCCAAGGCATTGGCACTTACTAATACGAATAAGAGTATCAGTGGACGACTGTTTACCAATTCTGAAAACAATGTGGTGCAGGTGCGTTATCAGTTTAGTGTTAGTAAGCTGATACATGCTCAACCCAATTACAACAGCATACGTGAACTCTATGGACTGTTGGCAGAGCACAGTAAGGATATGCTGGTCATCACTCGCACCCCTAATTCTACAGAAAAATGAATATTCTAGTCACGGGAGCAAGCGGGTTCATAGGTTCCTTTATTGTGGAAGAAGCGTTGAGGCAGGGCTTTGACGTGTGGGCTGCGGTTCGTAAGTCAAGCTCTAAGGCGTATCTGAAGGATGACCGCATTCATTTCATAGAACTGAACCTAAGCAGCGAAGATGCACTAAAGGTACAGCTGAAAGATGTGACGTTTGACTATGTGGTACACGCTGCCGGTGCTACGAAGTGTCTGGATGTGAACGACTTTTACCGCATCAATACGCAGGGAACACAGAATCTCGTGCGTGCCCTCATTGCTACGAACCAGCCGTTGCGCCGCTTTGTGTTCATCAGCTCGCTGAGCATCATGGGTGCTATTCGCGAACAACAGCCATACACGGAGATTACTGATAGCGATACGCCACGGCCTAACACAGCCTACGGACGGAGTAAGTTGGAGGCGGAACGCTTTTTGGAAACACTTAATGCTTCTTCGGAGTCGTCAGGGAAAGATTTCCCCTACGTCATCCTGCGCCCCACGGGTGTCTATGGACCACGTGAGAGAGACTATTTTATGCAGGTGAAGAGCATCAAGGGACACGTTGATTTCTCCGTTGGCTTTCAGCAGCAGGACATCACTTTTATCTATGTCACCGACGTGGTGCAGGCGGTGTTCTTAGCTCTGGAGAAAGGACAGACGGGACACAAATACATCCTAAGTGACGGACAGGTCTATCAGTCAGCTACGTTCAGCAATTATGTGCACGAGGAGCTGGGACGTCCGTGGTGGATTCGTATCACCGCCCCATTGTGGGTGTTGCGCATTGTGACATTCTGTGGGGAGTACTGGGGACGTTGGACCAAGAAGATGACTGCGTTGAATCAAGACAAGTACAACATCCTGCGACAGCGTAACTGGCGCTGTGACATTACTCCTGCCCGCCAAGAGTTAGGCTTTGAGCCGAAGGTACAGCTTCGTGAAGGCGTGAAGCGGAGCGTCAAGTGGTACAGGGAGAACGGATGGATTTGAGGAGCATAAAGCATGGCAATGAATATTAAGCAACTCTTTCAAATTGAGAAGAAACCAAAGAAAGGTTTGTTTGCCGTAGAGTGGGTTATCATGGGTTATCTCGCGCTGACCTCCCTGCTGATATTCTTTACCTATGTGAAGTTGCATAACCCCGAGTCCATGCTCATGGAGCGCTTCCGTGTGGTAGCTATCACGGCAGCACTATGGCTGGTTTACCGATTGCTCCCCTGTAGGCTGACACGTTTCTTCCGCATGCTGGCACAATTGATGATGTTATCGTGGTGGTATCCTGACACGTATGAACTGAACCGCATATTTCCTAACTTTGACCATGTGGTGGCAGGATGGGAACAGAGTCTTTTCGGTTGTCAGCCAGCCTTGTTGTTCTCGCAGAAAATGCCGTGGGCGGTAGTCAGTGAACTCATGAACCTGGGCTACACCTGTTATTTCCCGTTGATTGCCGTGGTGGTGTTGTTCTTCTTTCTCTGGCGCTACAACGACTTTCACCGTGCCACGTTCATCATCCTGTCGTCGTTTTTCATCTATTACGTGGTATTTATCTTTGTGCCTGTGGCCGGTCCGCAGTATTATTATCCCGCTGTAGGCATGGAGAAGATTGCGCAAGGTGTCTTTCCTAACGTACATGACTACTTTGCCACCATGCGCGAGGCATTACCCACACCAGGATGGAAAGACGGTTTTTTCTATCAGATGGTCGTCAGTGCCCATGCTGCCGGTGAACGTGCTACGGCAGCCTTCCCCAGCAGCCATGTTGGTGTGTCAACCATCCTGATGTTTCTGGCATGGCAGACGCGCAACCGTCGCTTCTTCTGGTTGCTCATGCCGTTCTATGTGTTGCTATGTCTTTCCACCGTCTATATTTATGCCCACTATGCTGTTGATGTCATTGCAGGATGGATATCGGGCATATTGGCCTTCTTTGTACTGCACTTTAGTTACAAGGCTCTTGTGAAGAAAGAAGGCTAGCATTAAAAGGAGGGAAAGACCATAAAAGGAGGAAAAGCCTATGACGAAGAAGTTGCATCCGTTAAAAAGCAAGGCAGAAAGACCATTGAGGTTTACCTTTCCTTTCTGCTATGAACCGCATCCTTTTTGTGTTGAGGCGGCTCAGAAAGTGCGCCGTTATGTGATGTCGCATGATGAACTGATGACTGATGCCGCCAGCGGAAAGATGTTTGGAGTGTTGGTTGTCGAAGAGCTTAACAATGAGAACCAACGAACGTTAGGCTTTCTGGCGGCTTATAGTGGATTGTTGGCAGGGCGTAACGACTGGTCGTGGTTCGTCCCGTCGGTGTTTGACGCACAACAACCTGACGGACATTACAAGGAAACGGAGCGCCATATCTCTGCTATGAACGAGATTATCGGGACGCTGGAAGCGGAAGACCCGTTGTCCATTGAACTGCGGGAGCGTCGCAGACAGATGTCGGAAGACCTGCAGTTGTGGCTTTTCCAACAGTATCGTATGCTGAATGCCGAAGGTCAGGAACGCTGTTTGATAGACATCTGGCATGACTACCACAGTACCAAGGTGCGCCGTAAGTTCCCCTTCCCGCCTGGCGGTGCCGGTGACTGTTGTGCCCCTAAGCTATTACAGTATGCCTATCAGCAAGGGCTGAAGCCCCTTTGCATGGCAGAGTTCTGGATAGGGGCATCGCCGAAGGCTGAAGTACGCCATGACGGGCAGTTCTATCCTGCCTGTCGGGGAAAGTGTCTGCCAATCCTGACGTGGATGCTTAAAGGGCTTGAGATAGATGAGAACCCCAATCAGGATGACTCCTTGCTTTTTCCATTGAATGATACACTGGCCAAGTTGGATGTTATCTATGAAGACCAGTGGCTGATGGTCATCAACAAGCCCAGCGGTCTGCTGAGCGTGCCGGGTCGTGAGTCACGGCGTAGCGTGTGGTCCATTGTACGCCAATACTATGCCGACAGCGATGACTGGGCACTGGCACATCGGCTTGATATGGGTACCAGCGGACTGCTCATCATCACCAAGACACGAGATGCCTACGTGCTGATGCAGGAGCAGTTTGCACAGCGCAAGGTGAAAAAGACCTATATTGCCCTGCTTGAGGGAACTATCAACAGCAAGCGAGGCACCATTGAGCTGCCGTTGAGAGCAGACCCGCTGGATCGTCCGCGTCAGATTGTGGACTACGAGAACGGCAAACATGCTGTCACGGACTTTGAAGTATTGTCGGTGAAGGACGGAATTACCCGTATCGCCCTCTATCCTCATACTGGTCGCACCCATCAGTTGCGTGTGCATTGTGCACACCAGGAAGGGCTTGGCGTACCTATCTTAGGAGATGATTTATATGGCAAAGGAGGGGGGCGTCTCTATCTCCATGCACAGGAAATCACGTTTACTCACCCTTATACACGTGAAAAAATGACGCTTCATATAGCGTCCGACTTCTAAACAAATCATAAAATCGTCTTTTTATTTTGTATTGTGCGCGCGAATTTGTAACTTTGCAGCCGCAAAAGGATAATATTTAATTTTTTTAATACATAATATTATGATTATTGAACAAGTTCATGCAAGAGAGATTTTGGATTCACGTGGTAATCCAACAGTAGAGGTAGAAGTAACGCTGGAGAGCGGTTTTGTAGGCCGTGCTTCTGTTCCTTCTGGTGCATCTACAGGTGAAAATGAAGCACTGGAGCTCCGTGACGGTGACAAGAACCGTTATCTGGGCAAAGGTGTTGAGCAGGCTGTTAAGAACGTCAACGAGAAGATTGCTCCCGCCATTATCGGTATGAGCACGCTCGAGCAGCGTAAGATTGATGCCCTGATGCTCGAACTCGACGGTACACCTACCAAGAAGAATCTCGGTGCCAATGCCATCCTCGGCGTTTCGCTGGCTGTTGCTCACGCAGCTGCTGCTTATCTGCAGATTCCTCTGTACCGTTATCTCGGTGGAACCAACACATACGTGCTGCCCGTTCCTATGATGAACATCGTTAACGGTGGTGCTCACTCTGACGCACCTATCGCTTTCCAGGAGTTCATGATTCGTCCGGTAGGCGCTGCTTCCGAGAAGGAAGGCATCCGCATGGGTGCAGAGGTGTTCCACAACCTTGCCAAGCTGCTGAAGGCCCGTGGTCTTTCTACGGCTGTCGGTGATGAGGGTGGTTTCGCTCCCAACTTCAACGGCATCGAGGATGCCCTCGACACCATCATGGAGGCTATCAAGGCTGCCGGTTACGAGCCGGGTAAGGATGTGAAGATCGCTATGGACTGCGCTGCTTCTGAGTTTGCAGTACAGGAGAATGGCGAGTGGTTCTACGATTATCGTCAGCTGAAGAACGGTAAGAAGAAGGATCCTAACGGCAAGAAGCTCAGCGCTGATGAGCAGATTGCTTATCTGGAAGAACTCATCACGAAGTACCCCATTGACTCTATCGAGGACGGTCTCGATGAGAACGACTGGGACAACTGGGTGAAGCTCACCGCTAAGATCGGTGACCGCTGCCAGCTCGTGGGTGATGACCTGTTCGTGACCAACGTGAAGTTCCTGGAGAAGGGTATCAAGATGGGTGCTGCCAACAGTATCCTCATCAAGGTGAACCAGATTGGTTCGCTGTCTGAGACGCTCGATGCTATCGAGATGGCTCACCGTCACGGCTATACCACTGTTACCAGCCACCGTTCTGGTGAGACGGAGGACACTACGATTGCCGACATCGCTGTCGCTACCAACAGCGGCCAGATTAAGACTGGTTCACTGTCACGTACCGACCGCATGGCTAAGTACAACCAGTTAATCCGCATCGAGGAGCAGCTGGGCGCACAGGCTAAGTATGGCTACACCAAACTGAAGTAATTAAAATTAGTATTCATCTTAAAAGGGAGACAGTCATGTGATTGAATCCTTGGCTGCCTCCCTTTTTCCTCTTAGTCTTGGCTGACCGTAAACAAACCTAAAGGATATTAAACTCAGGCACTTCTTCCATAAAAATAGTACTAACGGGAAAACGATAAGTAACTAACACTATCACCGTCAGGCAGAGGGTAATTAAAAAATTAACAACTATGGTACAAATTGGACACAGAATCAAAGAAGTGATTGCAGAGAAGAAATTGACAGTCACATGGGTTGCAGCACAGGTACCTTGTGAGCGCACCAACCTTTACAACGTCTTTAAGAGACGCGACATCAGCATGAGACTGCTGTGGAAGTTGTCTGACATACTCGATTACAACTTCTTCCAGGAGTTGACAAATCAGTATGAGAGCTCAAAACCAAAGAAAAAATCCAAAAAGTAAAGAAATAGGGGAATGGCAGAAAACCATTCCCCTTTCTTGCTTTCTGAACAACTAACTCCAAAAACCTAAAACAACATGAAACGTATAACCACCGTTTTGTTTTTTCTCGTCCTCACCGTGGGGGCCTTCGCAGAACAAGTAGTCATCGAGACACGCAACCTGTCGCTCGTCATCAATGCCAGCGAGGGGCACCAGCCGCAATACGTCTATTTCGGACCGAAGCTTAGCGCCACAGAGCTGGAAGCACTGCCCGCACCGACAAACGGCCGCATGGATGTATATCCCCCTTACGGCATGTACCCGCAGTCTCCGTCTGCCGTTGCCGTGCGCCATAGCGACGGCAACCTCACCACGCAGCTCTATGTCACAGGCGTACAGCAGCAGGGCGACGTGACGCGCATCACGCTGAAGGACCCGCAGTATCCCACCACTGTTGACGTCTGTTTCCTGGCTCGTCAGGATGTCGATATGATTGAGACCTGGACGGAGATTACCAACGGTGAGAAACAGAGCGTCACGCTGACGCAGTTTGCCTCAGGCGTGTTGCCCATCCGTCGCGGCGAGGTATGGATGAGCCACCTCTATGGCTCATGGGCCAACGAAGGCCGCCTGGTGCAGGAGCCGCTGACACAGGGCGTGAAGATGATTGTCAACCGCGACGGCACGCGAAACTCACACACCTCGCATGGTGAGGTGATGTTCTCGCTCGACGGTCGTCCGCAGGAGAACAGCGGCGATGTCATCGGAGCCGCCATCTGCTACTGGGGCAACTACAGGCTTCAGGTCTTTACCGACGATACGGAATACCACTATTTCTTTGCCGGCATTGACGAGGAGAACTCGGAGTATCACTTGAAGAAGGGTGAGACATTCACCACCCCGCGCCTCGCGCTCACCTTCTCGAAGGAAGGACTTTCAGGTGTGTCGCGTAACTTCCACCGCTGGGGCCGCAAGTACATGCTCGCCAACGGCAACGTGGAGCGTAAGATTCTGCTCAACTCGTGGGAGGGCGTCTATTTCGACATCAACCAGGAGGGCATGGACCAGATGATGGCCGACATCGCCTCCATGGGCGGTGAGCTCTTCGTGATGGACGACGGATGGTTTGGCGACAAGTATCCGCGTACCGTCGATAATTCCTCGCTGGGCGACTGGGTGGTTGATAAGCGTAAGCTGCCCGAGGGCATTGAGGGACTGCTGCGCGATGCCCGTAAGAACGGCGTGAAGTTCGGCATCTGGATCGAGCCGGAGATGGCTAACACCACCAGCGAGCTCTACGAGGCACATCCCGACTGGATCATCAAGGCCCCCAAGCGTGACGCAGCCCTCGGACGTGGCGGCACGCAGGTGGTTCTCGACCTCTGCAACCCCAAGGTGCAGGACTTCGTGTTCAGCATCGTGGACAACCTCATGACCAAATATCCGGAGATTGACTACATCAAGTGGGACGCCAACATGCCCGTGCAGAATCACGGTTCGCAGTACCTGCCGATGGCCGACCAGAGCCATCTCTACATCGAGTATCATCGCGGACTCGAGAAGGTCTGCCAGCGTGTCCGCGCCAAGTATCCCAATCTGACCATCCAGGCCTGTGCCTCCGGCGGCGGACGTGCCAACTGGGGACTGCTGCCCTATTTCGATGAGTTCTGGGTCAGCGACAATACCGATGCCCTGCAGCGCATCTTCATGCAGTGGGGCACCAGCTATTTCTTCCCTGCCATCGCTATGGCCTCGCATATCTCTGCCACGCCCAACCACACCGTCTTCCGCACCACCTCGCTGAAGTTCCGCATCGACGTGGCAATGTCAGGACGCCTGGGCATGGAGATACAGCCGAAGAACATGACCGACGAAGAGAAGGAGCTCTGCCGCAAGGCCATTGCGGAGTACAAGCAGATACGTCCAGTAGTACAGTTCGGCGACATATATCGCCTGCTCTCACCCTACGACGGCAAGGGAGTGGCTTCGCTCATGTATGTCACAGAACCCAAGGACAAGGCCGTGTTCTACTGGTGGAAGTACGAGCAGTTCCAGAACGAGCATCTGCCCCGTGTAAAGATGGCAGGCCTCGACCCCACCCGTCAGTACAAAGTGCATGAGCTGAACCGCATCGACCAGCAGCCCCTCGCCTTCGAGGGCAAGATGTTCACGGGAGCCTTCCTCATGAACCACGGCTTGGAGATACCCTACACGCACAACGTGGACTGGAACAAAAAGAATAACTGGTCCAGTCGCGTCCTGCTGTTAGAGGCACAATAGACCGAGCTAAACTTTTTGCTGTGTTATTTTGGCTGTTTGTTTATTCGTAACCCAAGAATTCTTTGAGGCCTTCGGCATTCTCGAGATCGTCTCTGCCAACGTAGAAAGGACCTGGGGAGACTAATTTGAGGTATTTGTCAAGAAACTCCTCCCAAGGCAGTTTGAGATAAGAAGCAGGAATGAAGAATGTCCTTGACCCGCCTGCCGACCGGTTACCCGCCTGAACGTAGGCCGAATAGCCACCCAGCACATGCTTCTGAATCCGATAAATCTCCAGATACCAGTCGCCACTGCATGTGTGTGTCGCAGGCACGTCGATGGTGTCTTTCACGGGGTTCGTTCTTTCAAGCTCCCAGTCATGACCACTGGCGAGCCGTTGGATGAACTCTCCGCAGTCAATATCCATAGGGGAGGGCACTAACGTGTTATCATGCTGATAGTGATAAGAAACATACTGATAGTCGTCTCCTATTTTCTCAATGCCATAGTTTGTGTGTTCTGCTATCATGTCCCTCGTTGCCCAGGGAAACTCCTCTTTCATCATTTCGAAAGCAATGTCGATATAGGCATTTACGTCATATCCGTATGGAAACTTCTTGTTCATAGATCTGTTTGATATTATATTTTGCCGACAAAGATAAAAACATATTCTTAAACTACCAAACTATATTAAAAAACATGTCTTACCCTGAAAAAGACAAACCCCACAAAAGGGTCACTTTGTGTGCACAAGCGTTTGTTCCGAGCTTTCGATGCCTTTTTGCTCTGCAAACAACCATCGTTTACCCCCCTAAACGATTATCGTTTCAACCTCAAACAGGCATCGTTTACTTTTAAGCCTGCCTTTTCCCTCAAAACAGCCATCTTTTTCCTCAACCGTGACTTCACTATCCCCGCGTGAGGAAAATATGAAATGAGCTATGATTTCACTTGATGGCGCGGAACTATGATTTGGGCTGGTTGGTCTTGTCGCGATGGGGACCGATGCGGCGGCGCAGGTAGTTAAAGACTTCTAAGCCAATGAGGACAAGGGCTGTTGACACGGCGGCAAGGATATACATGCCTCCGCCGCAGGCCATGCCGATGGCGGCGGTAACCCAGATGCCGGCAGCAGTGGTCAGTCCGTGTACTTCGTTTTTCTGGAAGATGATGGTGCCGGCACCAATAAAGCCGATGCCTGTAACCACCTGGGCGGCGATGCGCGACACGTCAAGGCGTATCGGTGCATTGAAGTCACCCGTCAGCACGCCCTCAAAGCCATAAACGGAGATAATCATAAACAACGCTGAACCAAGTGCCACGAGGAAATGTGTGCGGAATCCCGCAGCCTTGTCACGGTATTCACGCTCCAGGCCGATGGCACCTCCCAGGAGCGACGCGACAAAAATACGTAGGATAAACTCTAATTCCATATCTTTTTTTTAATCAACTTTGACCCTTTTCTCCTTCAATGCCTGCTGCAGGTCCTCGCCTTGTTTGAGGCGTTCCACAAAGTCGTCAATCTTTTTCAGTTCCTGTGGGATGTGGATGCTCTGTGGGCAATGGGGCTCACACTGTCCGCACTGGATGCAGCGGGACGCCTGACGCATACGTGGTACAGCTCGGTCGAGACCGATGAGATACTGCCGGCGCAGACGGTGATAGTTCTCGTCCCGACTGTTGTTTGGCAGCGTTCCCTCGTTCTTGCATTTATTGTAATGGATGAAGATGGCGGGGATGTCAATGCCGTAAGGACAGGGCATGCAGTACTTACAGTCGTTGCAGGGGATGTTCTCCAGTCCGAAAATCTTATGGGCAATGTCATCGTGCAGGTACTGCTGCTCTTCGGGCGTGAGCGGTGTGAGCGGACAGTAGCTGAGTAGGTTGTCCTTCAGGTGTTCCATGTAGGTCATACCAGAAAGCACGGTGAGCACGCCCTCGGGTGTGCCGGCGTAGCGGAAGGCCCATGAAGCAACGCTACGCTCGGGGTTGCGCTGCTTCAGCTCATTAATGATATACTGCGGCAGGTTAGCCAGTCGGCCACCCAGCAGCGGCTCCATGATAACGGCAGGGATTCCTTTCTTCTGCAGCTCGGCATACAGGTAGCTGGCATCGACATTGCGGTTGCTGATTTCGTCGGCAAAGTTCCAGTCGAGGTAGTTCAGCTCTATCTGCACGAAGTCCCAGTGATACTTGTCGTGCATGGCCAGCACCTCGTCGAACACCTCTTTCTTTCCGTGGAATGAGAAACCGAGGTTACGGACACGGCCAGCCTTGCGCTCCTCCATCAGGAAGTCCATCATGCCGTTGTTGATATAACGGTTGTCAAACTCCTCCATGCTTCCGCCGATGGCGTGCAGCAGATAGTAGTCGATATAGTCAACTTGCAGCTCCTTCATGGACTTGTGGTACATGGCGAGACTGGCCTCGTGTGACTGTGAGTCGGGGTGGAAATTCGAGAGTTTCGTGGCCACGAAATATTCAGAGCGTTTATGTCGGCTGAGGGCGATGCCCGTACAGGCCTCAGACTTTCCCTGACAATAGACGGGGCTGGTATCGAAGTAGTTGACGCCATGCTCAATGGCATAATCGACCTGACGGTTGATCATCTCCTGGTCAAAGTCGTCGCTGTTCTCTGTCTTCGACGGCAGGCGCATCATGCCGTAGCCTAAGAGCGACACCTTGTCCTTGGTGCCTGGGTTGGTGCGGTAGGTCATCTTACCCACTGGCGGTTCCACTTGTTGCTTGTATTCCTCAACGGCAGCCTCAGTCTGCTTGTTCTTGCATCCTGCGACGGTCAACGCAGTAGCGGCGCTGCCAACTCCGAAGAGCTTGAGAAAGGTTCGACGGTTTATCTTCTTCATGTCTCTAAACTTCAAATTTCAAACTTTAAACTTCAAATTTCCTTGTGTACCTCGTGTCCTTCGACCATGATAGCGGTCTGTCCGTCCTTGCCGGGACAGAGATGCTCGCAGGCACCACAGCCGATACAGATGTTTTCGTTGATAGCGGGAATGAGTGGTGAGTCGGCATCGTCCTGGTCGAGCGGTACCATCTCAATGGCTCCTGTGGGACAGTGGCGGGCGCAGTTGCCGCACGGTACGTCATCGTTGACAGCCACGCAGTTCTGCTTGATCCATACGGCATGGCCTATCTGTATGCTGCTCTTGTCAATGGGCGTAATAGGCTTGATGGCTCCTGCCGGACATACCTTGGAACAGCGCGTACACTCCGGACGGCAATAGCCACGCTCATACGACATGACGGGCTGCATCAGGGTCAGCAGGTCGGTTGACGGGCGCAATACCTGATTGGGACACTCTGTGACGCAGAGCTGACAGCCCGTGCAGTTATGAGCCATGTGCTGTGCCGACAGCGACCCCGGGGGCGTCAGCTTCGTCTGGCGTTCGGGGATGACGCGCTCGGCAATGGCTGCCAGTCCGCCGTCCAGCATCTTCTCTTTCTTCTGTGCCATGACTGCCGTCGATGCCAGCGCCGTGCCAATGAGGAACGAGCGGCGCCCGGAATCAACAGGAGCCTGGGGCTTATGGGCCTCATGGGCCTCATGAGTCTTATTGGCTCCACGAGCCCTACTATACTTCAGCGCTCCGAACTTACAGCTCTCGATGCAGTTGCCACAGACGACGCAGCGTGAGTAATCGACGGTATGGTTCTTATAGTCGATGCAGGCGGCCTTGCAGTTCTTCGAGCAGAGCGAGCAATTGCGGCACTTGTCTTTGTCGAAGTGTATCTTCAGGAACGAGAAGCGGCTCAGGAAACTGAGGAGTGTACCTATCGGACAGATGGTGTTGCAGAAGGTGCGCCCATTACGCCAAGCCAGCACAAAGAGGATGACGAGCATGACGGCGGCAATGACCAGCGACGACACGGAGCGTAGCCACACGTCCTGATGATAGAAGAGGAAGCTGTCGGCACTCTCGGCAATGGCTGCCAACACGTTGTTGCCTGCTACATAGACAGGCTGCAGCAGGTTTGTGGCAATGATGCCGAAGGTGGAGTAGGGGGCCAACAGCTGCACTACAACAGCCAGTCCTGCCACATGAGCCACAATGAATAAGGCAAGCAAGGGATAGCGTAGCCATGACATCGCCTTGGAATAGGAGTAGCGGTTTTTCTTCGCCTTTTTGCCGAACCAACCGATGATGTCCTGCATGATGCCCAGCGGACAAATGACGGAGCAGTAGATACGGCCGAAGATAAGCGTCAGTACCGACAGCACTACCACGACAATAGCATTACCTGCCAGCAGTGCCTCTAAAAACTGCAGCTTCGGGGACCAGCTCACCCAATGATGGGCCGTTCCCGTGAAGTCAAGGAACAGCCACGTGATGGCAATGAACATCACGGTGGCGAGTGTAATACGAATCTTTCTTAACATAGGTCTTATTTAGTCTTTGATGATGTTTTCTTGACAATCCAAATGCTCAGTTCGTAAAGCAACCAGATAGGCAGCGATACGACAGCGAGGGTAAAGGCATCGCCTGTCGGTGTGATGATGGCTGCAATCACAACGATGGCTACGATAGCATGGCGGCGATAGCGTGCCATCCACTCGGCCCTAAGTGCTCCCATGGCAGCTAACAGCCAGCACACCACGGGCAACTCGAACACGATGCCCATCACGAGGTTCATCATGACGAGCGTATCCATATACGATTCGAGGGTAAGCATGTTTTCGATGTCCGGGCTGACCTGATAGGTCCCGAGGAAACGTACGGTCAACGGAAAGATAATCAAATAGTTGACGACCGTACCCACCATGAACATCAGGTAGCCGCTGCCGACCACTCTGACGGCATAGCGCCGTTCGCGGTCGTAGAGTCCTGGAGCGATGAAGCCGAACAGCACGTACAGTATATAGGGCATCACCGCCAACAGTCCGGCATAGAAAGATGCCTTCATGTGCATCATGAACTGCTCCGTCAAACCGGTATTGATGAGGTGGAGGCCGCTACGACCTCTCTCTGCTGCTTCGGGGAAGATAGGCAGAAAGCCAAAGAACCGATAGCTGATGAAGTCATCGTATGCCGGAGCTAGGATGACGGCAAACAGCCACTCCTTCAGACAAAATGCAACAATCATGGCGACGGCCGTGACAACGACAATGCGCACGAGGCACGACCGTAACTCGTCCAGATGTTCCCAGAACGTGGCCGTCTTTCCTGCGTCGTCAGACATTCGTCTCTTCCTTTTTCGTTTCCTCCTTTGTTTCTTCTGTGGGCTTATTCTCCACGCCGTTCATGCCGTCCTTGAAGCTCTTGACCCCTTTGCCGAGGCCCTGCATGAGCTCAGGAATCTTCTTGCCGCCGAACAGCAGCAGGACTAACAGCGCGATAATCAGAATCTCCCATCCACCAAGTCCAAACATAAGTCTATTTTGTTTTAAGTTGTTTTATGTGGCAAAGATAAGCAATTTTTTCCTAAATCACACACTTTGCGTCAATTTTTTTTCGTTGAGGCCTCTGTGAAGGCTTCCATGATAGCTGTGGGGCGACCGTCACGGAAAGCTCCCAACGGATAATGATGCTCCAGTTCGGGGGCCCAGTAGAACACGCCAAGACATTGTCCGTTCATGGCGCGGCATTGGCGTATCAGTTCGCTGATAAACCATTTTCCCTGTGCCGGGCGGCGTACCTCGTAGCCTGTCTCCACCACCATGACCGGCGTGCCGTATTTCTTGACGACGCGTTGCATGTTCTCTATGGCATGTGTCAGCGTCCCGCTGTCAGTCGTCTCCTTGCCGCCGCGACGGTCCCAGTGGGGATAGACGCTCATGCCGATGATGTCCCACTTCGCACCGTTCGCCCGAAGGCCATCGAAAATAAAGTCATAACGGTGAGGGTCGCGAGCCTGGTCTAAGTGAACGATGACCTTCGCCTCGGGGTAAACAGCTTTTACTGCGTCGTAGCCTGCTTGCGTCAAGGCGGCATACTGTGCCATGTTCTCACTGGCACGGCCCACGGGCCACAAGAAACCGTTGGACGTCTCATTGCCCACCTGCACCCAGCTGACGTTAATACCGTCATCCTTCAGCAGTTGCAGCGTGGAACGTGTGTGTGCTGCCAATGCCTGCTGCATCTCGGCGCAGGTCATATCCTTCCATGCCTCGGGGATGTTCTGCTGACCGGGGTCTGCCCACCAGTCGCTGTAGTGGAAGTCAATCATCAATGCCATACCGTTTGCTTTGGCGCGCCGTGCCATCGTCAGCACATCCTGGGGTGAGCTGAAGCTTCTCTTCGGATTCACCCACACGCGCAGACGAACGGCATTCAGTCCCAACTCTTTCATCAGGGCCGTATTCTCACGCGGCTCACCGGCGGCGTTGTATAACTGTCCGCCGTAAGCCTCCAGTTCCGTCGTGCCGCTGATGTCAGCACCCAACCAGAACGTCGTCTGTTCTGTTGGCTGCGCATATAATCCGCTTCCTATTACCAACAGCAACAGAAGCAGACAGAGTCGTTTCGATTGTTTATTCGTCCTCACGCGCGCGTATATATAATAGGTATGGAGATGGCAGGTCGGTAATTACTGACGGGCAGCCTGTACCTGTGACATGACGCGGAGGAAGTTACCGCCCCATATCTTCTGAATGTCACGTTCTGCGTAGTGACGCGCGAGAAGCATACGGGTGAAGTTGATCAGCTCTGCTGCGTTGGCGAGGCCACGCACACCACCGTCACCGTCGAAGTCGGTACCTAACCCCACATGGTCGATGCCCATCACTTTGACAGCATGGTCAAGGTGAGCCAGTGCGTCAAGTACCGTAGCTTCCTGCTCCTTGCGCAGGAAACCAGGATAGAGCGTCACCTGCATGACGCCGCCATGCTCGGCCAAGGCGCGCATCTGCTCATCGGTGAGGTTACGCGGATGGTCGCACAGGGCGCGGCAGCTGCTGTGTGAGCAGACGATGGGTTGTGTGGAGATGTCGAGGGTGTCGTAGAAGCTACGCTCACCGCCGTGGCTCAGGTCAACCATCAGTCCCAGACGGTTCATCTCACGAACCACCTGTTCGCCGAACATCGACAGTCCGTTGTGTGTGTTGCAGCCTTTGGCAGAGTCGCAGACGTCATTATCCCCGTTATGGCAGAGTGTGATATAGACGACGCCGCGCTGTGCAAAATGCTTCAGGTTCTGCAGGTTGCCGTTGAGCGCCAAGGCGTTCTCAATGCCGAGCATGATGCTCTTGCGTCCCTTGCGCTTGTCCTCATAGAGGTCGGAGGGTGTGCGGGCGATGCTGAGATAGTTCTTGTTGCGCTCGACGATGGCCTCTATCTTGTCGAAGATGAGATCGGCATACTCCGTAGGTCCATTGACGTCAAAGGCGACCTTTGACGAGAAAGTCTCACCCAACTTCGGCTGTGGCAGGTAGGCGACCATGATGGTGGCATCCTGTCGGCCCTCGGTCATCTTGTGCAGGTCAACGAGAATCTGCGGGTCTCGGCTGCCGAAGTCAACACCCTTGGGGAAGAACATCGGCGTGTCGCAATGGGTGTCGAGCGTCAGCGTCCGGCTATGCAGCTCACAGGCTTCGCGGTAGTGTGCAGCCTGTTTGACGAGCCACTCGAAGAGCGGCAGACCTTCTTCAAGTTCCTCGGGATGCCACTGTACGCCCATGATGCTTTTGAACTCACGGCTCTCTATCGCCTCAATGACGCCGTCGGGAGCTTTGGCTGTAATACGGAAGCGCGGTCCTGCATCGCTCACCGCCTGATGGTGGAAGGAGTTGACGTAGAGCGTCGTGTCCTGATAGATGCTGGATAGGATAGAATCGGGCTCAATGATAACGCTGTGCGTCGGCTCAGAGCGGCGTGCACTCTGCGAGTGCTTGATGACACTTGCCCCTTGTTCCTTGCTCCTTCCCTCATAAATATCCTGTGCCACTTTTCCGTCCAGTGCCATAGCGAGTGTCTGGATGCCGCGGCAGATGCCGAGTATCGGAATCTGACGGTTATAGGCCAGTTGTGTGATGAGCAGCTCGGGCAGGTCGCGCTCGGCGTTGACATTGCCTAACTGTGGTACAGGCTGTTCATCAGCATAGAGCGGGTTATAGTCGGCACCGCCGCTGAGCAGGAGTCCGTCAATGTGTTCGAGGGTGTTGATGATGGCATCGGTGTCATCAAGCGGCGGAATGACAACAGGTACTCCGCCGGCGCGTAGCACCGACTTGTAATAAGCCTCGCTCAGCTTGCACTCGGGCTCCGCATAGTTGCCCGTGATGCCAATGACGGGTTTGCGCTTGGCTTCGGGGAATGTCGCGTAAACCTCAGTAAGCCGCGACTGCCAGTCAAATCTATTCATCTTCAAAACTCCTATACTCCTAAACTTCTTACAAGAATCAGTCCACTTGCACGTCTATCTCGCGCTTGATACTCTGTTCGAGCGAGATGAGCGTCTCGGTAGCCACGACGCCAGGGATGTCCTGCAACTGTCCGTTAAGCAGTTCCATCAGCTGTTCGTTGTCGCGTGCATAGAGCTTCACGAGCATGGTGTACGGTCCGGTAGTGAAGTGACACTCCACGATTTCGGGAATGTGGCGCAACCGCTCCACCACGTTGCGGTACATGCTACCGCGTTCGAGGGTGATGCCTACATAGGTACAGGTGGAGTAGCCGAGACTCTTGGGGTTCACGTCAAACCCGCTGCCCATGATGACGTCGCCGTCAATGAGATGTTGAACACGCTGGTGAATTGCAGCACGTGAGACGCCGCACTCAGCAGCCACGTCCTTGAACGGGATACGGGCATTCTTGGAGAGAATGCTCAGTATCTTTTTGTCTAAATTATCAATTTTGTCCATATCAATACTTTTGCCAATTTGCTATTGGTGTAGCAAAAGTAAGCAAAAATATTAATATGGACAACAATTTGTAAAGAAAAAAGTTATTTTTCGTTCAAAAATTTACTTTTTCTTCTTCTTTGCGGGCTTTTTCTCCTCCTTTTTGGTTGTCGCCGGCTTCTTTACCTCCTTTTTAGGAGCAGTAGGAGTAGTAACAGGAGCCACCTTCGGCCGTTCAGCGATGTCAATCAGTTCGACATCGAAAATCAGCATCGAGTAAGGCTTGATTTGTCCCTGTTCCTTGTCGCCGTAAGCCAACTCATAGGGGATGTAGAGCTGCCACTTGCTGCCAACGGGCATACGGGTGAGCGCTTCGGTCCATCCCTTGATGACTTGATTAGCACGGAAAGAAGCGGGCTGGTCGCCGTGACGTCTTGAAGAGTCGAATACGGTGCCGTCAACCAGACGACCTTCGTAGTGAACCTTGACCGTCTCGGTAGCCTTGGGGATGTAGCCCGTTCCGGCAGTCAGCACGCGGTACTGCAGTCCGCTGGGTAGCACGACGACACTCGTGTCGTTGGCGTTCTCAGCGAGGAAGCGGCGGCCTGCCTCACGGTTGGGACCATAGAGGCGTTCGTTTTTCTCCTCAATGTCCTCGTTCAAGCTGACTTTGTAGAAGGCACCGGCACCGTCGATGCTCTTGAAGACGGTGGTGTCCTTGTTGACACCGTCCACGAAGCCGCGGTAGAACACCTCGGGCTCAATCGTGTCGATGGTGCCCTCGAAGCGTCCCGATACGTCGGGCAGCATACGGTCCTTTACTTGGTTGGCGATGTTATAGCCTGCGGCAAAAGCCTTGAACTTCGGGTCGTCAGCCTTTTTGATATACTCTTGGAAGCCCCTCACGAATTCGTCCATGTAAGTGGTGTCAACACCCGACTGAACGAGGAACGGCAGCAGACCTTGTGTGAAGCTCATACCAGCAGAATAACTGATGCTGTCGCTTCGCGTGACGATGGGGTCCTGTGCCTTGACTTGATTAAAAGTGGCACTCACCATGAGGATGAGTGCCATAAGGATGATGTTTTTCTTCATCTTGATTACTTTTTCTTCATGATTTCAATGAGCTGAATCTTGAAAATCAGAGCAGAGAAAGGCTTGATTTGTGATCCGGCCTGGCGTTCGCCGTAAGCCAGCTCCTGCGGGATGTAAACCTCCCACTCAGAACCAACGGGCATACGGGTGAGAATCTCCGACCAGCCTTTGATGACGCGGTTGACGTACATCTCGGCAGCTTCGCCGCGCTTGTAAGAGCTGTCAAACACAGTACCGTCAATCAGCTTACCCTCGTAGTTAACCTTCACCATAGAGGTGTCGGCGGGGATGGCGCCGGAACCTTCCTTCAGCACTTTGTACTGAATGAACGACTTAACCTTCTTGCCATTGTCCATCGTTACCTCAACATCGACGGTCTTCACGCCTTCCTTCTTGGCGTTCTCGGCCAGCCACTTCTCACCAGCTTCCTTGTTGGGACCATACTCCTTCTCGATAGTCTTAGACTTGATAGCCTCTGTCTTTGTCTGACCCAGAATCTGAGCCTGCTCCATGCCCATGATACCATTCTTACCTGTAGTACCGGCAATAAAGCCAGCCATAAAGTTCTTCATGGAAAGATGCTGCGTAGAGTCCTGACCAAACAGTTGCTGCTCAATGGTTGACACCATCTGGTTGCTAACCTGCTGACCAATCTGGATACCTGAGTAGTAGGCAACCATTTTCTTGTCATCACCAATATTGATACCCTCGTTCAAACCCTTGATGAATTCGTCCATGTAAGTGGTATCAACACCCATTGTAGTGGCGAGATAATCTTTCAGACCCTGTGAGTTTGTCATACCGATGGCATAGCTGACGGTATCAATTTCGTTCTGCAGGTCTGCCTTCGGAGTGCTGTTACCGCAAGAAGAGAGCGTGGCAACAGCCATAGCCATAGCGGCTACAAATGTTAACTTTTTCATTGTTTTGCTTTTTTGTTGTTATTGTTGATTTTATTGATAGTTCTTTATACTACCTTGATGAGTTCCACATCAAAGATAAGGGCAGCGTAGGGTGGGATAGAGCTACCGGCACCGCCTTCGCCGTAAGCCAGACGATAGGGGATGAAAAAGCGGTACTTGGCACCCTCTTGCATCAACTGCAGACCTTCCGTCCAACCGGCAATTACTTGCTGCAAACCGAACGTGGCGGGCTCGCCGCGCTGCACGCTGGAGTCAAACACCGTGCCGTCAATGAGGAAACCCTCATAGTGGCATGTCACGCTGTCGTGAGCTGTCGGCTTCTTGCCATCACCTTCCTTCAGCACCTGATACTGCAGGCCGCTGGGCAGCGTGATGACGCCGTCTTTCTTGGCATTCTCAGCCAGGTATTTCTCACCGGCCTCCTTGTGGGCCTTGCCTTTCTCGGCACGCTCGGCGTTGATTTTCTGTTCCTGCTTTGCAAAATAGTCCTGCACAATCTGCTGCGCCTCACGGTTTGATAACTTCAGCTCCTTGCCACCGATGACGTCCTTGATGGCTTGTGCAAAATCGTTGATGTCGAGCTCCTGAGCACCCATCTGCGCCAACTGGTGACCGATGCCCAAGCCCAATGCATAACTAACTTTATCCATTCTTTTTTCTCTAAATTAAATAAGTATGTTTTATAAAACGGCGCAAAGGTAAGCAATAATTATGAACAAGCCCTTCTGTTACACATTAAAAATTATTAAAACACATTGATTTATGCTCGATTATTCGTAACTTTGACCTTTGGTCTTAGTTACTTTCGTTCGAGAAAACCCAAAATTCTTTTGGTTTTCTCCTCACTTATTCGTAACTTTGCGCCCAAAATCTGTAAATTGTAATAATATGTATCCACGTTTAACCGCTGCAGAGGCTGCAGCATTGATTAAGAACAATGACAACATCGCCTTGAGCGGATTCACACCCGCTGGTGTGGCAAAGGCAACAACCAAGGAACTGGCCAAAATCGCCCTCGCAGAGCACGAGGCTGGCCGCGAGTTCAAAGTAGGCATCTTCACGGGTGCCAGTACAGGACAGTCAACTGATGGTGACTTGGCTAATGCACAGGCCATCAAGTTCCGTGCTCCCTACACCACCAACCCTGACTTCCGTAAGCACGTGAACCTGGGTGAGATACCCTATACTGACTTGCATCTGAGTCACATGGCTCAGGAGTTGCGCTACGGCTTCTATGGAGAGGTGAACTGGGCCATCCTCGAAGTCTGTGACATCGAAGATGCCGGTAATGAGTATCATGTCTATCTGACGGCTGCCGGTGGCATCGCTCCCACCGCCGCACGTCTAGCAAAGAAAATTATCCTCGAGCTCAACTCATTCCACAATCCCAATGCGAAGAACATCCACGACGTATATGAGCCGCTTGACCCGCCTTATCGCAAGCCGATACCCATCGTCAATGTCAGCGACCGCATCGGTGTTCCCTATGTGGTCATTCCGAAGGAGAAGCTCGTCGGTGTCGTCGAGTGTAACATCCCCGATGAGGCCCGTGCCTTCAAGGACAGTGACCCCGTGACCGACCGCATCGGTTTCCTTACCGCAGAGTTCCTCGTAGAGGAGATGCACAAAGGCCGCATCCCCAAGGAGTTCCTGCCCCTGCAGAGCGGCGTAGGCTCTACGGCCAATGCCATTCTCGGCGCATTAGGTCAGGACAAGCACGTGCCCGACTTCAACATCTATACCGAGGTGCTGCAGGACAGCGTCGTGGGCATGATGCTCAACGGCCGTGTCAAGGATGCCAGCGCCTGCTCGCTCACCGTTTCCAACGAGTGCCTCATGCAGGTGTATGACAATATGGATTATTTCAAGGATCACCTCACGCTGCGCCAGAGCGAGATTAGTAACTCACCAGAGGTCATCCGTCGCTTGGGTGTCATCGCCATCAACACCGCCATTGAGTGCGACATCTATGGCAACGCCAACTCTACCCACATCAGCGGCACGAAGATGATGAACGGCATCGGTGGCTCGGGTGACTTCATCCGCAACGCCTACCTTAGCATTTTCACCTGTCCATCGACGGCAAAGGGCGGACTCATCTCGAGCATCGTGCCCTTCGTCAGCCATCAGGACTCTTCGGAGCACGATGTCAATATCATCGTCACCGAGCAAGGTGTGGCCGACTTGCGTGGCAAGGGACCCGAGGAGCGTGCCAAGACCATCATCGAGAACTGTGCACATCCCGACTACCGACAGCTGTTGTGGGACTACCTGAAGATTTCCAAGATGGGACATCTGCGCCTCAACCTGCCCGCTGCCTTCGCCATGCACGACACGCTGGCTCGCAAGGGAGACATGAAGCTCACCGACTTCGCTGAGTATGTGAAGTAAACACACCACCATAAAGACCCCGCAAGTCTTTGGCCTGCGGGGTTCTTTATAGTATCAACGACAGTACCACAGTAAACTGTCACCCTCAAAAGGACATTATATCCTTTCCTCCTTAAAGTACTAATGTTAACGATGTTAAATTTTATTATTGTTTATTGCCATGTAGCATATGGTTATACGGTTTAGGGTGTTCTTGCACTTAAATTCTTAGCCTTCAATTCGTTTGTTGTATATCCGACACTCAAAAAAATAACAAAAATTTCCGTTAAAAAATTTGGTAATAAAAAAAATAATGTTTAAATTTGCAACATCGCTTGTTAATCCTTTGGGGTAAAGCGGGTGATCTTTTATATAGAAAAGACGTTTTCGAACGTCTGTCGTTGTGAATAGTGAATCTCGCAAATTCCTATCATCACAGCAGGCAGATGACAACCGAAGCGTCACGTGGTACGTTTCTTATACCTTACAAATATAAGGTTCGTGCTGGCGTGGGCTACTTGGCGTTGTCTATCTTGTGTGATGAGGGCAATGCGAGAGCCTACGATTCCAGGATGGGCAGTAGAGCTGACACCTACGCCTTTTTTGTATTAAAAGCAAACCTAAAAAAGATGTATTAATGCCAATTTAGGGGTGTTAGTTGGCAATAAGGGGGAGTCCCAATACTCCCACGACGAATGTCGTAGGCAATAAATGCTAACTGTAATGGTATGAGACAGATACTATATATACTACTAGCACTACTCAATAGCCTGCCTCTTTGCATGCAGGCACAAACCGCAGTATGGCAGATGCGACCTGCTGACTATCAATCGGTCAAACGTTTTGGGCCACAATTGTATCAAGTGACCCAAAACGACAAGATGGGGCTCATACGCCCGGACGGAAGTGTCGTGGTACCCGTTGGTGCCAAACGAATTACAGGATTTTATGAACATCAGGCTCTCGTTCTTGCTGGCGGTGAAGGCAAGGAGCGCATTCTTGGTATTCTTCACGATGACGGCAACTATTACGCCGTCAATGGAGAATACTACACCCTAACAGGATTGGATTTCTGTTCCGATGGTATGATACCTGCTGCCACGTCTGCCGGGGTGCCTGGTTATCTGGATGACCACGGCAATGCCGTCTTAGGATTTAATGGGGCATGGGATCGAATCATGCCCTTTACAGAAGGACATGCTTCCGTATTCAAAGACAAGAAATATGCACTTATTGATAAAGGGGGTTCAAAGGCAAGAATTATCATTGGCATCGGCGAGATATATGGCGGTACGAACGTGTATCATGGTGAGGCTTATATTTGGGACGTTGATGGAAACTTCTATACTTATAATCCGACCAATAATTCCTGTAAAAAAGCACGGCAGCCATCAGAAACGGGATGGGACTACTTGTACTGTTTCAGTGGTGTGTCAGGAAGAAACAAGAACATTCCTCGAACAGTTTTTTCTGCGGGAGCAATTGGACTTCAGCCAAAACGTGAGGGCAGTCTGTACGGATACGTTACAAGTAACGGCCATATAGTGATGCCCTGTCAGTTCAGTAGTGCCACTCCCTTTGAAGACAATATAGCCATCGTCACACTTGGAAACAAGACGGGTCTGCTGAAGTACGTCGAAAGTCATGATCGCTTCAATATAACGACCTCGCAGTCAGAATACGAATACAAAGCAGGGGAAAGTACCGACTGCCTCTTTAAAATGGATATGCCACAAGTGTGGAAGAACAAACAAATCATTGTGACAGCGACTGACAAAACAAGCCAGGAACGCTATAATTGTAAGCTGGAGGACGGACAGTACTCTTTCTGCCTGTATCCGGATTACTCGGAAAGAAAGTTTGATCTCGTCGTCACCAGTGAAGGACTAACACTTTGGAAGGGAAATATGAGCTATACCTTCAAGAAAAAAGGCATGGACTTACAATTGTCACTTGAAATCAATAACAAGCAGGCCAATAAAGACAATAAAGTCATTGTCAAGGCAAAAGTTCACAACCCGTGTAACGAAAGTGTGACAGCAACCTTGGAGATGAGAGGCAGTAGCTCCTTCGAACCGATCACTCAAACCATTATTGTGCCGGCAGGAGGTGATATAGAAGTGGAGAGCTTCTTTATGGTAAGGGAGAACATCGAGAACCAATATGTAAAGGCCTATACAACGGCAGGCGGAACGGCCTCGAAATCAGGACTTACACTAAGAAAATATTAATAAATAAGTTAAACCTATTGTATAATTAAAAAAAGAAGAATTATGAAAAAAGTAGTATTAATGTTCTTAGGGCTGGCATTGGGATTACTCCCTGCATCAGCACAGATTGACGATGGAGCAAGCTTTTCTACAGGCAGCTTCGTGAAAGAGAAGAATAATGCTTTTTACTTGGGACTAAAAGCTGGTGTGGACATCACTTCCATGACACAGCCAACCCAGAGCAAATTGTATGACAAGACTGGTATAGGATTTTCTGGTGGACTGGCTCTGCGTGGACGTTTTGGTAAAGTTACAGAGAATTCCTATGGCGGTACAGGCTATTTCGGACTTGGACTGGAACTGAAGTACAAGCAGAACAAGGTAAAGACCATTGCCGGTGAGGATTTGACGATTGACTACTTTGAGGTTCCCGTGGTGGCTCAGGTTTTCCCCTTCGCCAAGAACGCCAGCATGAACCCGTTTTACATTGAGTTAGGAGCTTCCTTTGGTGGTGCGCTCTCAAAGAAGCCAGACCAGCTGACGGTAAACGATAATAGCGGCACAGTGGTCTATAGCATCAAAGACATCAAAGGTCTCAACGTAAGTGGCGTGGCTGGTATCGGCTACACTATCCCCAGCACAGGACTCGACATCAACGCTCGTTATTACCTCGGTTTCACAGACTTAGCAGACAACATTGCTTGCAAGATGAGCAGCTTCGAAGTGTCGCTTGCGTGGTATTTCAAACTTGGCAAGTAAGTTTAATTTAAAAACTAGATTATTATGAAAAAGCAATTATTATTAGGTTTAGTGCTTGGGGCAGCGCTTATTACTTCCTGCTCAGGCAGTGGTAGTAGTGACGAAGCAGACGTTGTCACTTACAACAAGGTGAACGTCTCGGTTGACCCTTCCGACCTGTTTTCAAGCTATACATTTGAGGATACCAAGCATGGTATCAATATTCAAGACGAATTCCGTACGTTTAACTCAGAGTATGGTAAATATATTCAAGTGCGTGTGCTCTTCTATAATAAAAGCACAGACTTGCTGGTGGACTCTATTGTCCGCTATCTCTCAGATACCAACACTATCACAGAGCAAATCAGCCTGCCAGCTGGCGACTACTTTGCTGTGACTACGCTCTCGTTCGCCGACAAAAGCAATGGAGACTCTTGGTGGGTTAATGTAGATCGTGAGAAGATGTCAACTTCAAAGTTGAAGCCTCTTAATCGTATGGGCTGCTGGTCTATTATGTCTCATGCCTCAGAGAGTTTGACGGTACAGCGTGGTGATCAAAACAGGCTGACCGCTAAACCAAAGCCTGTTGGCACGCTGGTGTACGAATTCTATGAAAACTTCCAGTATGTGAGCGAACAGACTTATGGTACCGTTGCTGACAATAACATCAGACAAATAGCACTTTATAATCGTACACCGGGTGAATCGTATAACCTTGATCCCAGAGCAACCAATAAGTTCAACTATTATGCTGATGCGGGTTCCAACACTTGGTATTATGCTGATGTCCATCGTCCCGCATGGTTTGATTCAACCTGGACATTCTTCAAGACAAATCTGTATGCTTATTGCTATCTTATGGAGCCACAGGCTGAGCTGACGTTTGGATTGATGCACGACGGCGAAACAACCTTCAATGCCTACGGTGAGAAGAAGTACACCGTCACTTCAGGTAAGACTTTCTTGGCTTACTGGGATTACTTCAAGGTGGGCAACCCGTATTTCGGTGAGGCTACCAATAGCAAGTGGAACTCGTATTCGAAAGCTCCGAAGGTAGAACCTGCATTTAGTAAAGTGCTCCAAGCTAAGCCCATGGAGATAGGATTAGAGAGCACCCTTAATTACATGAAATAGATTCCACAGATAGGCATGAAGAGAATAGTTTTTACATTATTGTTTCTTCACGTCATGCTTTATGCACTGGGGGCTGACGGGCAGCGGAGCAGTATTGCTCCGTTGCTTGCCACCCACTGGCATCAGCAATCACCCTACAACGACATGAGCCCAGTTATTGAAGACGGTAACATCAAGACGGTCGCGGGCTGTGTGGCCATTGCCGCCTCGCAGATTGTGTTCTATTGGCACCGCGATAATCCAGAGGCCACGTCGTATGACACACCAACTTATGACTACGGAAAAGCACCAGTTACCTATTCCGTTCCGGCAGGAACGCCTTACAACTGGAACTTGATTCGGAATGTTTACACCAATAACGAACCGCAGGAGGAACGCGATGCCGTGGCATTGCTGGTTTACGTGGTAGGCACCTCTGCCTGGCTAAACTACGGTTCGTCAACAGGCGGACAGATTAACGACGTCATCAATCCGTTCTCATCACAATTCAGACTTTCTGGTTATTACGCCCGAAAAGCAAACTACACACAGGCAGAATGGGAAGAGCTAATTTATAACGAACTGGCACAGGGCAGGCCTGTGTTATATTCTGGCAGCAAAAATGGTAGCGGTCATGCAGTAGTGATTGACGGCTATGACGCACAACAACAGCTTTTTCATTTCAATTTCGGTTATGGTGGCAGTGGTGATGGCTACTATTCCGTAAATGATGTCACAGGCATGGATGGTTATTGTGACGGCCAAAGTTGCGTATATGGCATCGCACCCCAACAGCGGAACATAGATATAACAATAGAAGGGACTGAATTACTAACCCAATATACTAAAACACCGTTGAACATCAGCATCACCAACAAAAGCACATTGCCCATTGACGGACTTAAGTTGTATATAAGTGAAGATAATACATCATTAGCCGACGAAGACGCATTGGCACAATATGCCGGAGTCATCGCAAACGACGAACAAACAACAAACATTACCCTGTACGTCACGCCTGCTGTAACAGGTAGTATGTGTGTTCTCCGACTTACTGACAAAGACGGCAACATATTGGCATCACAATCCGTCAACATATCACCTTCTTCCGGTATAGATTCGCCTTTTGTCAACACAGGGACAAAAGACGATTACAATGCCCTCAACGTTACACCTGTCCAGAATGGCCTGAAAATATGCTCAGAAGCCCCTGTGGCAGTTAAGATTTATGCTATTTCAGGTGTTCTTCATTCCGAAATATTTGTGAATGGAGAAGTGGAAGTGAGACTCCCCAAGGGCTTATACCTTGTTGACGGTAAAAAGTTCATCGTCAGATAAAAGCAGGATTCTTCGTGTTTGTTTGCTGCGCTCATCGAGTATAGACCGGGCAAACAGGTCGGGAACTACGGGCAAACGGTGCAAGAGCTACGGGCTTTCGATATGCTTGCTTGGGGTTCTTGTGTGGTTTGCCCGTAGCTCTCGCACCGCTTGCTTGGTTCTTACGACCTTTTTCGTCCGCGAAAAATACCTTTTTGGTTAACGGAAAATACCTTTTTCGTCCGCGAAAAATGGAACGGGAAAATGGAACGTGTCAGCCTTACTTGAACTCTGCCCTGATGCGGGCGGCGATGTCCTGGAACTCGGCTTCGCTGAGCTTCAGTTTCTCGCGGCGGAAGTCCACGTCCTGTTCTGACTGCATGGGGATGAGGTGGATGTGTGCGTGGGGCACTTCAAGACCGAGGACTACCTGTGCTACTTTTTTGCAGGGGAAGGCACGGCCTACGGCCAGTGCGACACGCTTGGCGAACAGCTGGAAAACGGCCAGCTCCTCGTCGTCCATGTCAAAGATGTAATCTATTTCGCGGCGGGGAATCACAAGTGTGTGTCCCTTCACCAACGGGTTGATGTCGAGGAATGCATAGAACTGCTCGTCCTCGGCGCACTTATAGCTGGGAATCTCACCAGCGGCTATCTTGCTGAATATATCCATAGTGTTGAGTGTTGGGAGTTTGGGGTTTTACGCCAATGCGATGTTGTCGATACGCAGTTTGATGGTGCCGCGGGGAATCGTGATTTCCACCTCGTCGCCGACTTTCTTGCCTAAGAGTCCCTGGGCAATGGGGGTCTTGATGGATATCTTGCCCTCGCGCAGGTTTGCCTCGTTCTCGCTCACGATGGTGTAGCTCATCTTCGTCTTGGTGGTCAGGTTGGTCATGTCCACCTTCGTCAGGATCTGCACGGAGTCGGTACTCAGCCGTGAGGTGTCCACCACCTTGGCATCCTGGATGGCCAGTTTGAGCTGGTTGATCTTGTCTTCCAGATGCGCCTGAGCTTCCTTGGCTGCCTCATACTCTGAATTTTCACTCAAGTCGCCTTTGTCGCGTGCTTCCGCGATGGCGGCAGACGCCTTCGGGCGTTCCACGCCCTCTAAACGTCTTAGTTCGGCTATCAGATTGTCATAGCCTTCTTGTGACATGTATGCCATAATATTTACAATTTACAGATTTATTATTTCTATTTTGTTTTTTGCGTCAAAAAATAAAGAATCCCGACACTCCTACGCGTCGGAATCCCTGCTTACTATGTCTGTTTTCTTGCTCGGCAAAGGTAAGGACTTTTTTCGAATCGGCCAAACTTTTGGGATAAAAAATGCATTTTTCTGTCTTTTTTGTGCATAAATCCACGTAAAATATGGGATATTAATCGATAAAAGTGGTTGATTTATGTCAAGAAACTCGCCCGCGCGTTCTTTTTATTATGGAAATAATTGCATTTTTGCGAATTATCGTTTATCTTTGCAACGTGTTTTTCATAGTATTAGATTTAAGGTTAACAAAGGCGGGGACTTAGCGAAGTCCCTTTTTTTGTGCCTTAATATTTGATATTTAAAAAAAATAAATTACCTTTGCACCGACTAAACAGAATAAGCATGGAATCAAAATTGGTTATTTACAATACGCTCACGCGCCAGAAAGAGCGCTTTGAGCCGATGAACGCGCCCCATGTAGGCATGTATGTCTGTGGTCCCACGGTCTATGGTGACCCGCACCTGGGTCACGCCCGTCCAGCCATCACATTCGATATTGTGTTCCGTTACCTGAACCACTTAGGCTATAAGGTTCGCTACGTCCGTAACATTACCGACGTCGGTCACTTGGAGCATGATGCCGATGAGGGTGACGACAAGATTGAGAAGAAGGCACGGCTGGAACAGCTGGAGCCGATGGAGATAGCACAGTACTACACAAACCGCTATCATACGGCGATGGATGCGCTGAACGTGCTGCGTCCCAGCATCGAGCCGCATGCCACAGGCCATATCATCGAGCAGCAGCAACTCGTGCAGCAGATTCTCGACAACGGTTTTGCCTACGAGAGTAACGGCTCTGTGTATTTCGACATCGAGGCGTATAACAAAGTGCATAAATATGGCATCCTCAGCGGGCGCTCCTTGGAGAACATCAAGGACGAGAGCCGCGCGCTGGCCGGTGTGGGCGAGAAACACAACCAGGCAGACTTCGCACTATGGAAGAAAGCCAGTGCCGAACACATCATGCGCTGGCCGTCGCCGTGGAGCGATGGCTTCCCCGGCTGGCATTGTGAGTGCACGGCAATGGGACGTAAATATTTAGGTGAGCATTTTGATATTCATGGTGGCGGCATGGATCTCGTCTTCCCGCATCATGAGTGTGAGATAGCACAAGCCGTGGCTTCTATGGGGCATCAGGCTGTGAAGTACTGGATGCATAACAACATGATTACCATCAACGGACAGAAGATGGGCAAGTCGCTCGGCAATTTCATCACGCTGGAGCAGTTCTTCACCGGCAACCATGAGTCGCTGGAGAAGGCTTACTCACCTATGACGATCCGTTTCTTCATCCTCTCTGCCCACTACCGCGGCACCGTTGACTTCTCTAATGAGGCACTCCTTGCCGCCGAAAAGGGACTGCAGAAGCTGATGCAGGGTATTAGCGACTTAGAGCGTGTGCCCGTCAGCGCCCAATGCGATGCCGAGACCGAGAAGGTGGTCAAGGAACTGCGCACGAAATGCTACGATGCCATGAACGATGACTTCGCCACGCCGCTCGTGCTGAGTTATCTGTTTGAGGCCTGCTCGGTGGTGAACAAGCTCATCGACCACAAGGCCACTATCTGTGCTGACTGTCTAAAGGAGCTGAAGGAAGTCATGCACCTGTTTGCCGAAGACCTGTTGGGCCTGAAGGAACAAGGGGCAGGGGGCAAGGAGCAGGAAGAGCGCGAAAAGGCTTTCGGTAAAGTTGTTGACATGGTGCTTGACCTGCGTGCCAAGGCTAAGGCAGCTAAGGACTGGGCCACCTCTGACCAGATTCGCGACGAGTTGGCTGCTGCCGGCTTTGAGGTAAAAGACACCAAGGACGGTGTCACATGGAAGTTGAATAAATAACGCTCAACACGATATGAACGACCTACGGCTGAACGACCTCGCCATCGGCTACCGCTCGAAAGACAACGAACATCTGGTAGCTTCGGGCATCAACGCCACTATTCATGGCGGTGAGATGACGTGTCTGCTCGGCCGTAATGGTATCGGAAAATCCACCTTGCTGCGTACCCTCGCAGCCTTCCAGCCGGCACTTGGCGGTGAGATAGTCATTGGGGAGCAGGTGCTCAGCGCCCTCAGCGACAAGGAGGTGAGCCGTACCATCGGTGTCGTGCTCACCGAGAAGCCCGATGTGCGTAACATGACGGTAAGCGAACTCGTAGAGTTGGGACGCTCGCCATATACCGGTTTCTGGGGTTCGCTTAACGATGATGATCACCGCATTGTGGATGAGGCATTGCGCCTTGTTGACATGCAGGCACTCAGCCATCGGCAGGTACATACACTTAGTGACGGTGAGCGGCAGAAAGTCATGATAGCTAAGGCGCTGGCTCAGCAGACGCCCGTTATTCTGCTGGACGAGCCTACCGCCTTCCTTGACTTCCCCAGCAAGGTGGAGATGCTGCAACTGCTGCTTCGGCTGGCACATGAAGAGCAAAAGACCGTTTTTCTCTCAACCCACGACGTAGAGCTGGCCTTGCAGTTGGCTGACCGCATCTGGCTGATGGGCGACCAGTCGCTCAGCATCGGAACCGCCCGGCAGCTTGCTCTTGACGGAACGTTTAGCAGTTTCATTGAGCGCCCTGGCGTTGTCTTTGACCCCGCCGCGCTCACGATACATGTGGAGCATATCACTTAACGCATAACGCTCACAATATGATACACGGACACGGCGACGATGCCAATCGCTACGGCGACAAAGTAAGGCTTGACTTCAGCAGCAACAGCTATAACCATGCAGACTTGCAAGGGTTGGAAGACCATTTGGCCAAGCACATGGATGACTGTCTGCGTCATCACCCTGAGTCAGAGCCGCGCGAACTGGAGTGGATGTTGGCTGAGCAGCTTCATGTTCCCAGCGAGTGTGTCATGGTGACCAGTGGTGTCACGGAGGCTATCTATCTGCTGGCACAGCTCTATAGCGGCTATGCCAGCGTCATTCCACAGCCCACTTTCGGCGAGTATGCCGAAGCCTGTAGTATGTTCGGTCATATCGTCAGCTATCGTCGCAATGACGAACTGAGTCATCTGCCCGAAGAGCGCCTCTACTGGGTGTGCAATCCCAACAACCCGTCGGGTAATGTGCTGATGATGGGGTTTATGGATTATCTGGTCAACCACAACCGTCAGTACACGTTTATTGTTGACCAGTCCTATGAAACATATACACGAGAGGCCCTGTTCACACCCCGCGAAGCCGTCAGCCGTCCCAATCTTGTCCTGCTTCATTCCATGACGAAGCAATATGGCGTGCCAGGTCTTAGGATAGGCTATGTGACGGCTTGCACTTCTATTATCAGCCGTCTGCGCAAGTTGCGCCGTCCGTGGTCAGTCAACGCATTGGCCCTTGAAGCCGGGCGTTGGCTTGTGCAGCACAGCGAGAGCTGTATCCCCGACTTGGATGCCTATCTGAATGAGGCAGAGCGCTTGCGCTCGGAACTGAAAAAGATCAGGGGCTTGCGTATGTTCGAAAGCAAGAGCTCCTTCATGCTCGGCATGCTGGAGAACGCGACGAGTGCGGAACTGAAGCAGTACCTCATTGACGAGCACGGTATCCTCATCCGCGACTGTTCCGATTTTGAAGGACTCGGCAATCAGTTCTTCCGTGTGACGGCACAGCAGCCGTGGGAGAACAATCAGCTCATCACCGCCATCGAAGCCTTCCTTATGAAGGGGTAAAAGTGGAAAAGTGTTCCATTTCGTCGAAAAAAACACAGGAAGTCGTCGAAAGTTTCTTGGAGGATGTAGTTTTTTGTCCTACTTTTGCGACAAAATTAATAAAAACGCAAAAGAAAGATGAAAACATTAAAGACTTTTTTGGCCATCGCAGCCATCATGATGGCTCTGCCAGCAGCAGCACAAACCACCCTCGTTAAGGGTTTACTCATTGACTCCCTGACGCAGGAGGGACTCCCCTATGCCACTATACGCGTATTTAAGAAAGGTAATATGACCAAGGCCGTCGCTATGTCTGTAGGTGACGGAGAGGGACACATCAGTCAGGAAGTGAGCGGCAGCGGACAGTTTGTGCTGACCGCCAACTGCATCGGTTGGCAGCAGCGCACGGTAACCTTCACCCTCAACGGACAGCCGACGCTGGACCTCGGTACCATTCTCTGTCATGACGACAGTCAGACGCTGGGCACCGTCGAGGTGATAGCCCAGAAGCCACTGGTCAAGATGGAAACCGACAAGATGACCTATAATGTGGCTGAGGACGAGGACTCGAAGACCAACACCGTGCTCGACATGTTACGCAAGGTGCCTATGGTCACCGTTGACGGACAGGATAACATTACCGTGAACGGCCAGTCGAACTTCAAGATATATGTCGATGGCAAGCCCAATGCCATGTTCTCCAGCAATGCCAGCATGATTTTCAAGAACATGCCCGCCGCTGCCGTGAAGAACATAGAGGTTATTACCAACCCAGGTGCAGCCTATGATGCAGAGGGTACTGGTGGCGTGCTGAACATCATCATGAACAAGACTGCTGAGGCTCAGGCTAGTCTAAACGGCTACAACGCTACCGTCCGTGCCAATATCGGCAACCGTGGCTGGGGCACCGGAGCTTTCGTCAGTGGACAGCAGGATAGGCTCTCCTTCAGCGGCAACCTGATGTATAACTACAACCAGCCGGGTGCCACCGATGTCACGATGGAGCGCGAGCAGCTGGGTACTGCCACCTCGACGATGACCATGAATAGCTCGTCCGAGATTAAGACGCCATTCCTCATGGGAAGCCTGAACCTGGGTTACGAGCTCGACTCCATGAGTTCCGTGAATATGATGCTCTCTGTGAATAACATGAACATCAAGAGCCTCAGCACATCGACTACCAATATGGGTGGTGGCATCTACGGTACGGGCTTAAACTACACTCAGACAGACGACATGCGCACCAAACGGACCTCCTTCACGGGAAGCCTGGACTATCAGCGCTTCTTCAACCGTGAGCGCACTAGCAGCATGGCCATCACCTATCAGTTCTCGACAGCACCAACCAGCACCGAGCAGTGGAGCAACTTCGAAATGCCCAATCTCGACCCCCAGTATTCAACATTCATCGACCTTACCAATCGTTACTCGGACAACAGCGAGCACACCACAGATCACACCTTGCAGGCCGACTTTACCACCCCGCTGTCGTCGCTGCACAAGCTGAGCTATGGTGCGAAGTTTTCTGCCCGCATCTCCAACTCTGACGCCAAGTATTACCTCCATGATGTCTATAACGAAGGCATGAGCATGGACTACAGCCATAACAGCAGCATCGGTGCCGCTTACTTGGAGTATGACGGACATTTCGGTGACTTCGGTCTGAAGACAGGTCTGCGCTATGAGCACACCTGGCAGAGCATCGAGTACCGTCTGGGCAACACCGGCGACTTCAGCACGAACTATGGCAACCTCATTCCCTCGGCATCCCTCAGCTATTCGTTCGGTCCCACCACCAACCTCGGTGTTACCTATAATATGCGCATAGCACGTCCGGGTATCTCATACCTCAACCCCTATGTGGACCGTACCAACCCCACGGCACTCGTTTACGGTAACAGCGACCTTGACGTGGAGAAGTCACACAGCATCGGACTGGTATTCAATATGTACACCCCGAAAATCATGCTGAACGCCAAGCTCACCCAGTCGTTCTGTAACAACGGCATTGAGCAGTACAGCTTCTACAAGGACAATCTGTTGAACACCACCTACGGCAATGTAGGCCATCGCAGTCTCACCTCGCTGAACCTCTACGCCTCATGGATGCCGCTGAAGAACACGCGCATCTTCATGAACGGCGGCGTCAGTTATACCGACCTGAGCAGCGATGCCCTCGATGTCAGCAACAACGGATGGCAGTATAACCTGATGGCAGGCTTACAGCAGACGCTGCCTGCCGACGTCAAGATGAGTCTCTTCGCCATCACGTCCAGCAAGAGCTATACGCTGCAGGGGTGGAGCTCAGGCTTCAATCTGCTGACCGGCTCGCTGACCAAGTCATTCCTCGACGACCGTCTGACCGTCGGCGTTCAGGGCATCGTCGGACTCTCCAAGGGCGGTTGCCTGAATATCGAGAGCTCCAGTCAGGCAGCCGACTTCACCAACCACATGAAGATACAGGTGCCCATCAGTCAGGTATCGCTGACCGTCAGCTTCACCTTCGGCAACACGAAGAAGCAGATGAAGCAGTTCCAGAGCCGCGTGCAGAGCGACTACATGGAGCACGAGACCAATGAGGAACGCATCAACAGCAACACGACGAACATCGGAGGTGGAATGTAAAAAATAAAAAACTTTCAACTTTCAACTCTCAATTATAAACTTTTTATGTATCTTTGCAGCATGAAAGCAAGAATCACCAAAAGCGAGATATTGTTTTATGGTCTGCAAGTGGCAGCATGGCTGGTATTCCTGATAGTACCAGCCATCTCCGCCTTTGCTGCCAACAACAACTGGGACGACGTCATCAACTCCCTCCGCTTCTCTTTCCGCATCATGTGGATTCCGGCTGCCATCTTCTTCATCAACTCCTTTATCCTCATTCCCTTTGGCTATTACAAGGAGCGGAAGTGGCTGTTCTGGTTGGGCAATGCCGTCATCTTCGGACTTCTTGCCTGGCATTACTTCGGCAGTGATGCATTGGCATACATCAATAATATCCCCAACGAAAACGCCAAACGTTATGCGCTGACCAGCTACTACTCCACATCCGTACTGAACATCTTTATGTATGTGCTGTTGGCCGCCATCGCCCTGCTCGGTCAACACATGTACCGCACCATCTCCCTCAAGCGCCAGCTGAAGGAAGAGCAGCAGAAACGTACTGAGGCAGAACTGGAATGGCTGAAGAACCAGCTGAACCCCCATTTCCTGTTCAATACGCTGAACAATATCTCGTCGCTTGTACAGATAGATGCTGACAAGGCTCAGGATGCCATCGCCCAACTCAGCGACCTGCTGCGCTATGCCATGTACGAGACACGTCACGAGACCGTTCCCCTGCAAGGTGAAATAGACTTCATGCGTAACTACGTGGAGCTGATGAAGTTGCGCTGCAATGAGAAGACGGAAGTCAATGCACAATTCTCTATGCTTAATTCTCAATTAGAAATAGCCCCTCTGCTCTTTATCTCCATCATAGAGAATGCCTTTAAGCATGGGGTCAGCAGCAACCGCAACTCAATGGTTGATATCCGTCTGGATGCGACAGCCGACCAGATAACCTTCTGCTGTCAGAATACCAACTTCCCCAAGGATGAGCAGAACCGTAGCGGCTCAGGCATAGGGCTGGATAACACCCGTCGGCGTCTCGACCTGCTCTATCCGCATCGTTACACCTGGGAGCAGACCATCAGCGAAGATAACATCTATCAGATAAAAATCACTCTGGAGTTAAGTCGTAAATCGTAAATCCGAAAATCGTAAATCAATATGACCTGTATCATTGTCGATGACGAGCCGTTAGCTGTCAAGCTGTTGGAGTCTTTCGTGAAACGGACGCCTACGCTACAACTCGTCGGTACTTATACCGACAGCGTCGAAGCCCTTTCCGCCCTGCGGGAGTCACCCGTTGACCTCATCTTCCTTGATATCCAGATGCCTGACCTCAACGGAATGGAGCTGGCCCACATGCTGCCTCCGCAGACCAAGGTCATATTCACTACAGCCTTCAAGGAGTATGCCTTCGAAAGTTACGAGGTGTCTGCCGTCGATTACCTGCTTAAGCCCGTGCGTTACAACAAGTTCCTGACGGCAGTAGAGAAGGCAGAGGGTGGAGGGAGAATACCTCAAGCGCAAGAACATATCTCCTTTAACCCTCCACCCTCCACCCTCCACCCAAAGAATACCCTTTTCATCCGTGTTGACGGTGAACTGAGACAGTTGCAGACGGATGATATTATTTACGTCAGCGGCATGAAGGATTACGTCATGTTCTACGTGCAGTCGCAGTCACGTCCACTCATTACCCACATGACCATGAAGGCCGTTGAGGACATGCTACCCTCCGACCGCTTCATGCGGGTTCATCGTTCTTATATCGTTGCTCTTGATAAGATTCGTAAGGTGGACCGCAACGACTGCATCTACATCGGCGAAGAGATTATCCACGTCACCGAAGCCTTCCGTCCTGCTTTTGAGCAGTTTCTCAAACAACATACGGCACAGTAAAGATGAAACTCTCCACCCTCCACCACTCATCACTCACGACTCTCTTAGCTCCCCTGAGTCGTCAATGGCCGTTGTTTCTGGCTTATATAGTGTTGATGGGTTGGGGCAATGCGCTGCAAAACCCATTCTATCGCACCTTCCTCATCGTGCTTCATGCATGGCTGGCGGCAGCGTTAGTGGAGTGGACACGAAGTCGCATCGTCAAAGGTGTTGTCTATGTCCTTCTTTATTCTTTGTTCATCGTCGAGTTAGGATTGGAGTGGATATTCTCCATGCACATATCTCCGGCGGTCATTACCCTACTGGTAGAGACAGATGCACGAGAGAGTTCAGAGTTCTTGGAGTCGCTGTTCAGCCATCCGGAGCTTTGGCAGGTTATCGGTTGTACGGTGGGATTGATTCTACTGAACATCGTTGCGGAGCATTATCGCAAGACGGTAACTACCGTTTTGGAGAAAGGAAAGACGGCACGGGTGCTGAGTGTGGTAATTGTGGTATTGCTTATAGGAGGAGTGCTTTCGTCCGCCTGTTATGTGCCGCTGTTGCGGAGCAAGGAGTTGAACGAGGTGGATCAGTGGTTCGATCACAAACGGCATCCGCACGACACGATGACGAAACTGTTGGTGGCCTTGGTGGATATCAGGCTTGCCAATAAGGAGATGGAAGGCATCTGTCAGTTGGCTGCGCAGGTAGAGGCAACGCCACAGACAGATACCGACTCTGTCAATGTGGTGTTCGTCATTGGCGAGTCCTACATCAAATACCACACCCCCCTCTATGGCTATTCGCTGAACACCACTCCCTTCTTGTCTGCTGAGCAGCGTGAAGGGCGCCTCTTCGTGTTCAATGATGTGCTGAGCCCCTACAACCAAACCTCACAGGTGCTGCGTAACCTCATCAGCTGTAACAGTCTCGGTGACGGGGAACGCTGGTCGGAGAAGCCGCCGCTGACGGCTGTGTTCAAGAAAAACGGCTTTCGTGTGGCGATGTTTGACAACCAGCGCACAGCTGACTATTCCGAGGTGTTTGCCTTCTCACTCAACACCTTCTTGTATCATCCGCAGGTGGTGCAAGCATGTTATGATGAAGTGAACGATACCGTATTCGAATACGACGGGCAGATGGTGGAATATCTTGGTGAAAGGCGTAAGGCGAAAGATGAAGGGAAAAGCCTCACTATTGTTCACCTGTTAGGACAGCATGTCGGCTTCAGCTATCGCTATCCCAAACCCTCCCATTTTACAGCCGACAGCATCAAACGTAGTGAGTCGTGGCTGACGGACGAAATGAAGGCAGAGATAGCTCATTACGATAATGCCACGCTGTATAACGACCACGTCATACAACAGCTGACGCAGCTATATGATGACGGGAACACCGTGCTCGTTTATCTGTCTGATCATGGCGAAGAGGTCTATGACTACCGTCCGCATTTCGGGCGCGAGGGACATGGCGAAGCCACAGCAGAGGAGATACGGTGGCAGTATGAGGTGCCGCTGGTGGTGTGGTGCTCGCCCCGTTACATAGAGAAGCATCCCGATATCATTGCTGCCTTGCGCAAGGCAACAGACCGCCCCTTCTCTATCGATAACACCTGTCACTTGCTATTCCGCTTGGCAGGACTTCGCACATCTTACTATCTCAGTCGCCGCGACATTCTTTCAGACGACTACAAATGTCCACCCCGCACTGTTAATGACAAACGGATAGACAACTGATGCCTTTCTGTGCGGCTTAATAGGTGTCTGTTGTCAGTTCTTTCAGGTACTTGTCAACCTTATAGGTTAGCACGGTAGAGAGTTTGACCTGTCCGTCAGGGCCGATGATAACCATCGACGGAATCCACTTCACACCGTACGCCTTGGCCACATCCGTATCTTTAAACTTCTTCAGTTCGCTTATCTGAGGGTAGGTGATGTCGAACTGCTCTAAGGCTTTCTTCCAGGCTTCCACGTCGGTATCCATCGAGATGCCGATGAATTCGATACCGTACTGCTGATAGGCTTTGTACATGCGAACGACCTCGGGGGCGTCCTTGCGGCAGTCGGGGCACCACGAAGCCCAGAAGTCAAGCACGACTGTCTTACCCTTGATCAGCTTCGACAATTGGACGGTCCTACCATCGAGAGTCTTCATTTTAAGGTCGGGTGCTACTGTTCCCGGCTTAATCAGTTCTGTTGCGTATTTGTTGTCCAAGTCTTCCTGGACATCCTGTGCTTTTGCTGTAACGACTCCCATGAGGAGCAGTATGAGCCATAATGTTGTTGTTTTTTTCATGATGTTTCGTGTTTAATGATTAGCGTTTAAGAGAGGTGCTACCTCTTTCAGGAAGCGGATGACGGCATTGCGGATGCTGGTGAGTCCGAAGTCGGCGGGGTTCACCTCGCTGAGTGGAATCCACAGACATTCGGCAGCATCGTCGGCAGCATGAACCTCCATCTGCGACGGGAGCCGCACGAGAAAGTCCATGTCGAGCGTGTGAACGCCCATGCCGCTATACAGATAAACGTTGGGTGAAGAGAAGAGGTATTCGATGTAATCAACGTTAAGTCCGGTCTCTTCCTTGATTTCGCGGTGCATACCCTCCTCAACTGTTTCACCCATATCGACGAAGCCGCCAGGGAGGTCGAGCGTTCCCTTGTCGGGGTCTTTGGCACGGCGCACAACGAGGAGGGAGAGGGTTTCTTGAATCGAGGTGCGGGGTACAGGGTTCGAGGTACGGGGAGCTACGATAAACGCCGCTGTTGCAGAACATGGGTTGGCATAATAGGTAAAGCCGCAAGAGCGGCATGTCTTGCTTTTGAAGTTATTGACCTTGAAATGCGGTGAGCCGCATACCGGGCAAAACTGGAACTTCTGAAGTGGATGCTCTGTGTTCATTTATATTAATTTTAACCCTTCACCAAATCACCAGTTATCCGTCCGGAACGGAAACAGGGGCAGGCCACCCATGTTAGCAAGGTTGCCGAGTTGAAAGTTGCGGAAGCAGTAGCGCACGGCTACAGGCTGTTTTACGTCGGGGCTGATGACAATGACAGCCTCGTCCCATTTGCCACCGTTAGGGCGCCAGAAGTGCTGAGCCTTGGCTTTATGAAACACCTTGTCGGCACCGGCAACCTCGAAGCCCTCAATGTCTTCAAAGCGGCTCAGTCCGCCATATTCATGGTCGAAGTGGAGGAATACGGTATCGTTACGCACGGTCATCTCTTTATAAGACGGGCTTTTGGCGATGAGCGATGACATGCCGTACTGCTCGTTGAGGGCGAGGAACGCAAGACGCTCACCCACCTTCTGCTTCTGTGTGGGGTGTATCTGTGTGGTCTCATAGGGATAGACGGCATCGTTAGTGCCGACGAGTCCGCTGTTGGGGATAATCTGCGAGGCACGATACTGCTGTTCGCGTAACAGGGCGCTCTCAATGCCATCTACATTGTCGTAGTGGAAGGGAGCTATCTCCACGAAGTAGAACGGAATTTCACCGAGGCCGAACTGCTGACGCCATTGCTCCACGAGAATCTTCAGACGCTCTGAGTATTGGTTGCCCGGGTCGCCGACGTTAGAACAGCCTTGATAGAACAGGATGCCCTTCACGGTGTAGTTGAGAATGGGGTTGAAGGTGCCGTTGCCCCAGACGAGGGCACGGTGGTAGTCCCACTCCTTCTTGAAGTTCACGATACCCATCGTGTCGGTGGGCTCGTTGGTGTATTTCTCCAGATTCTCCTTGGTGAACCAGCTCTCTACGCGTGAGCCGCCCTTGTTGGCCTCGATGAGTCCTACGGGGATATTGAGGGCTTTGTTCACCAGACGGGCAAAGAAATAACCTGTAGCAGAGAAGTCGAGCACGTTCTGTGGTGAGCACTCACGCCAAGCACAGTCGGCATCTTCTTGTGGTGTCATACGCATGATGCTGGGAATCTTCACGCTGCGAACGCCGTTGGGGTTGGTTGCCTCGATGATGAGTTGGTTTAGGTTCTCCACGGGACATTGTCCAAATCCACGGACAGGCATTTCCATGTTCGACTGTCCGGCACATACCCATACCTCGCCGGCGAGCACATTCTTGACTTCCACGCGTCCCTCTCCGTCATCAAATGTAATAGTATAGGGCGCGTATGACGCGGCGGGCGTCTGCACGCGTACAAGCCAGCGTCCGTCGCTGCCAGCCTTAGTCTTCACGGTCTGTCCGTCCCATGACGTCGTTACCTTTACTTCGGCATTTGCCTTCGCCCATCCCCAGAGGCGGGCATCCGTCTGCTGCTGTAATATCATATTGTCGCAAATGATGTGCGGCAATTTGATTTTTGCCTGTGCTACTGCGGTCATGACCACCAGTGCTGCTAAGAAAATACTTTTTTTCATCTTTTCTATGATTGTTTTTCGTTTGCAAAGGTACGATTTTTTTACTTTTGGCCGCTGATTATTTAGCCAAGGAAACGTTAAGAAAACAAAAAATCTCCTATATATATAAGGTATAACCAAAACTTTTCTCTACTTTTGCACCCCAAAATCGAATAAAAAGGATAAAAACGAGATAAGAAGATGCAAAAAAATCTGGTCATCGTTGAGTCGCCTGCCAAGGCTAAGACGATAGAGAAATTTCTGGGAAAAGACTTCAAGGTGATGTCGAGCTATGGACATATTCGTGACCTGAAAAAACGCGAGATGAGCGTTGACGAGAAATCGCTTGAACCCGAATATGAGGTGCCTGCTGAGAAGCAGAAGCTGGTGAAAGAACTGATGAGCAACGCGCAGAAAGCCGAGAAGGTTTGGCTCGCAAGCGATGAAGACCGTGAGGGAGAAGCCATCTCATGGCATCTGTGTGAGGTATTAGGGTTGGACGAGGAAAAGACCAGCCGAATTGTGTTCCATGAAATCACAAAGCCAGCTATTCTTGAAGCCATTGAGCATCCGCGTCATCTCGACATGAACCTGGTGAACGCACAGCAGGCCCGTCGTGTGCTCGACCGACTGGTAGGTTTCAAACTATCGCCTGTGCTGTGGCGTAAAGTGAAACCGGCATTGTCGGCCGGTCGCGTGCAGAGTGTTGCCGTGCGACTCATTGTTGACCGTGAGAGAGAGATACTGTCGTTTAATAGCGAGCCTTTCTACCATGTGAACGGAATCTTTGCCGTGACGAATGCCGACGGCTCGCAGAGTGAGTTGAAGACCACGCTCGACAAGCGTTTCAAAACTCATGAAGAGGTGGTGGAGTTCCTGGAGCAGTGCAAGGATGCCGAGTTCACCGTGAAGAGCATTCAGAAGAAACCCATGAAGCGTACACCAGCCCCCCCCTTCACAACATCGACTCTTCAGCAGGAGGCTGCCCGTAAGCTGGGCATGACCGTCAGTCAGACCATGATGGTGGCGCAACGCCTTTACGAGAGCGGACGTATCACCTATATGCGTACCGACTCTGTCAACCTCTCAGGGCTGTGCATCAATGCCTCGAAAGAAGAAATCGTCCGACTCTATGGCAAGCAGTACAGCAAGTCCCGTCAGTATCACACCCATTCGAAGGGTGCCCAGGAGGCGCATGAAGCCATACGTCCGACCTATATGAACCAAACGGAGATAGAAGGTACGGCACAGGAGCGCAGACTCTATGACCTGATATGGAAGCGTACTGCCGCATCGCAGATGGCTGACGCAGAGATAGAGAAGACAACGGTGACCATCGCCGCCCCCCTGTCGACAAACTTTATCGCTAATGGCGAGGTAGTGAAGTTCGACGGTTTTATCAAGGTATATCGTGAGTCGTCAGATGATGAGGAGCAGCGTGAAGAGGAGTCAACGCATAACTTGCCCGTGCTGGCAGAAGACCAGTTGCTGACACGTCGTGAGATAGCTGCCACGGAGCGCTTCAGTCAGGGTCCCTTGCGCTATACAGAGGCATCGCTTGTCCACAAGCTGGAGGAACTTGGCATTGGCCGTCCCTCGACCTACGCCCCCACCATCTCTACCATTCAGCAACGTGAGTATGTGCAGAAAGGTGACAAGAAAGGCGAGGAGCGTACCTACACCATCGACACGTTGAAGGGAAAACAGATTACGCAGAAGACGCGCAAGGAGATGGCCGGTTCGGACAAGGGTAAGCTGTTGCCTACTGACGTGGGTGTTGTCGTCAACGATTTCCTCATGGAAGCCTTCCCTTCTATTATGGACTATAACTTTACCGCGAAGGTGGAGCAGGACTTCGACAAGATTGCCGAAGGCAAGGAGCAGTGGACATCGATGATGAAGCATTTCTACAAGGACTTTGAACCCATCGTAGAGAAAACGTTGAATGCCCGTCAGGACCATCGTGCCGGAGAACGTCAGCTGGGTACCGACCCGAAGAGCGGCCGTAGCGTGTTTGTTAAAATCGGACGTTTCGGTCCTGTGGTGCAGATTGGTACCATTGATGATAACAAGAAGCCCCAGTTTGCGCAGCTCCCCAAGGATAAGAGCATCGAGACCATTACGCTTGACGAAGCTCTGGAACTGTTCAGGTTGCCGCGTGAGATAGGTGAATATGAAGAGAAGAAGGTGGTTATTGGTGCCGGTCGCTTCGGCCCCTATGTGCTGCACGACGGCAAATATACGTCGCTGCCCAAAGACGCTGACCCCATGAGTGTCACACTCGATGAAGCCGTCACACTCATTCAGCAGAAACGGTTACAGGAAGAGAAGAAGCACATCAAAAAGTTTGAGGAAAACGACAAGTTGGAGGTGCTCAATGGACGCTATGGTCCTTATATTGCCTATGACGGCAAGAACTATCGTCTGCCGAAGAACCTGCACAGTCGTGCCGCTGAACTGACTTACGACGAGTGCATGAAGATTGTTGAGCGTTAAGCGCGGAATGAAGAGAATCATACTGATAGGCTACATGGGCTCCGGCAAGACCACTGTGGGACGGTCGCTCGCCAAGAAGCTCGGTATGCAGTTCTACGATTTGGACTGGTATATTGAGAGCCGGCGGCGCAAGACCGTGGCGCAGATCTTCGCCGAACGCGGTGAAGAGGGTTTCCGCGAGATAGAACGCTACATGCTTCACGAGGTGGCGGAGTTCGAAGATGTCATCATCAGTTGTGGCGGTGGGACGCCCTGTTTCTTTGATAATATGGATTACCTGAACCAGCAGGGGGATGTCGTATGGCTGAAGGCTGACCCCGAGGTGCTTTATAAGCATCTGTTGATGGGTAAGACCGAGCGTCCGCTACTGAAAGGGAAAAGTCCTGAAGAGCTCATGGCCTTCATCCGTGGACAACTGGAGCAGCGCGAGCCATACTATGCCAAGGCACGCCATGTTGTCGATGTGAGTCTGATGGACACTTACGAGAAGATAAATATCACCGTCAGCCGCATCATCGACATGATTAGTGCATAAAAATAGAGAAGGAAAATGAAGAGATGGACTATTGAAGATGCCCGCGAGCTGTATAACATCAACGGCTGGGGCACAAGCTATTTTGGCATTAACGAGAAAGGCAATGTGTATGTGACGCCCTGTAAGGACGGTACGCAGATTGACCTGCGCGAGGTGATGGACGAGCTGTCGCTACGTGACGTGCAGTCGCCGGTACTGTTGCGTTTCCCCGACATTCTGGACAACCGCATTGAGAAGACATGGAGTTGTTTCAAGAAGGCAACGGAGGAGTACAATTACAAAGGCGACAACTATGTGGTTTACCCCATTAAGGTAAACCAGATGCAGCCCGTGGTTGAGGAGATTATCTCGCACGGAAGGAAGTTTAACCTCGGACTGGAAGCCGGTTCGAAGCCTGAGTTGCATGCTGTCATCGCCATGCAATGCCAGAGCGATTCCATCATCATCTGTAACGGCTACAAGGACCAGAGCTACATTGAGCTGGCGCTATTGGCGCAGAAAATGGGCAAGCATATCTTTATCGTCGTGGAGAAGATGAACGAGTTGGAGATAATTGCCCGCGAAGCAAAAAAGCTGTCTGTGCGTCCGAATATCGGCATCCGCATAAAACTCGCGTCAAGCGGCAGCGGCAAGTGGGAGGAGAGCGGCGGCGACTCGTCGAAGTTCGGACTGACCAGTGCCGAGCTCTTGGAGGCGCTGGAACTGCTTGACAAGAAAGACATGCGTGACTGTCTGCGACTCATTCACTTCCACATAGGAAGCCAGATAACGAAGATACGCCGCATACAGACGGCGCTACGTGAGGCGTCGCAGTTCTACATCCAGCTGCACAAGATGGGCTATAACGTTGACTTTGTGGATTGTGGTGGCGGACTCGGTGTTGACTATGACGGCACGCGCTCGCCCAGTAGTGAGAGCTCGGTGAACTATTCGATACAGGAGTATGTCAACGACTGTATCTATACCTTTGTGGAGGCCTCGGACAAGAACGAACTGCCTCATCCGAATATCATCACGGAAAGCGGACGCTCGCTGGCTGCCCACCACTCAGTGCTCGTCATTGACGTGCTGGAGACTGCATCGTTGCCTGAGATGCCAGAGGAATTTGAACCTGACGAGAACTCACATCAGTTGGTGAAGGACCTCTATGAGATATGGGACAACCTGTCGCCGCGTAACGTGCTGGAGGACTGGCACGACGCTGAACAGATACGTGAGGAGGTGCTGAATCTCTTTGCTCATGGCATCGTGGATTTGAAGACGCGTGCCGAGATAGAGGCGATGTATTGGAGTGTCTGCCACGAGATCAATGCCTTGGCCAAGAACCTCAAGCATGTGCCTGAGGAACTGATGAACATTGACAAGCTGCTGGCCGACAAATATTTCTGTAACTTCTCCCTGTTCCAAAGCCTGAGCGACTCATGGGCCATTGACCAGCTCTTCCCCATTTTGCCCATCCAGCGGCTTGATGAACGTCCGTCGCGCAACGCCACCTTGCAGGATATTACCTGCGACTCGGACGGAAAGATTGCACAGTTCGTTACTAATCGCCATAACTCGCACTCGCTGCCCGTGCATGCCCTTCGAAAGAACGAGAAGTATTATTTAGGCGTATTCCTCGTGGGAGCCTATCAGGAAATACTCGGCGACATGCATAATCTCTTCGGCGATACCAATGCGGTACATATCTCGGTGAAAGACGGTGGCTATCATATCGACCAGATTATTGACGGTGAAACCGTTGCCGAGGTTCTTGAATACGTGCAGTATAACCCCAAGAAACTTGTCCGACAGTTGGAAATATGGGTAGCCAAGAGTGTCAAGCAGGGAAAGATAACTCTCGAGGAAGGCAAGGAATTCCTAAGCAACTATCGTTCGGGACTCTACGGATATACGTATTTGGAATAATGGAGAAACTGACCATTGTAAAAGTCGGCGGTGCCGTTGTCGAAGATGAGGCACAGCTGACACAGCTTCTCAAGGACTTTTCGTCCATTGAGGGGCGTAAACTGTTGGTGCATGGAGGCGGACGGAAAGCAACAAAGACAGCAGAAAGATTAGGCATTGCCACGCAGATGGTGAACGGTCGTCGTGTTACTGATGCTGAAATGCTGGAGGTGGTAACGATGGTTTACGGTGGATTGGTAAATAAAAACCTGGTAGCCCGTCTGCAAGCCAATGGCGTGAATGCCATCGGACTGACTGGTGCTGATGCTGACGTTATCCGCAGTCATCAGCGTCCACCTGTTATGGTTAACGGGGAAACTGTTGACTATGGTTTTGTCGGCGATGTAGATTGCGCCGATGGTGCTATGCTGAGCCGTCTAATCGAGGCAGGCATCACTCCTGTGATGGCCCCATTGACGCACGATGGCGAAGGACATATCCTGAATACCAATGCCGATACCATAGCCTCAGAAACTGCCAAGGCAATGGCAGCCAACTACGACGTGACACTCATCTTCTCCTTTGAGAAGGCCGGTGTGCTCCGCAATCCCGATGATGACAGTTCTGTGATACCCCAGATAACGCGCGCTGACTTCGAACAATATAAGGCTGACGGAACCATTAGTGGCGGTATGCTTCCTAAAATAGAGAATGCCCTCAGTGCTGTGGATGCCGGTGTCAGTCGTGTCATCATCACCTTGGCTACTGCCATTGACGGACAGCACGGAACGGTGATTTGTTTGTAGTTGTGAAAAAGGGGAGGTATGAGAACAATCAGTTTCCAAGCCGACATCTTGCCGCTGAAGAATAAACTCTTCCGATTGGCTCTCCGCATCACGTTGAACCCTGCGGAGGCTGAGGATGTTGTTCAGGAAACGATGATTAAGGTATGGAACCGACGCGACAGCTGGCAACAGATAGATAACATGGAGACGTTCTGTCTTACCATCTGTCATAATCTGGCTGTTGACAAGATGCGTCGTGCTGACAGTCAGACACAGACACTTGATGATTCTCTCCCCACCCATAACTCTCCCCTCACGCCTTCGCCCGAAGAGCAGGTTGTGCAGCGAGATCGCATACAACTGGTACGGCGCCTAATAGATGGTTTGCCTGAGAAGCAACGAAGCTGTATGCAACTCCGTGACATCGAAGAAAAGAGCTATCGTGACATTGCCACCATACTCGGCATCAGCGAAGAGCAGGTTAAAGTAAACATTTTCCGGGCACGGCAAACCATCCGCGACCGCTTCCGCAAGATAGAAACAGAAAAAAAATAAAAAAATTCTCTTGTTTTCTGTAACATTTTTCATTTCCATTCGTCATTGTATATAGAGACACGAAAAAACATCTGTATGGACTATAAGTACATCGAACAGCTCTTAGAGCGCTATTGGGACGCAGAGACCACTCTTGAAGAAGAGAATATTCTGCGGACATTCTTCAGCCAGAAGGATATTCCTGCTGACATGGAGAAATACCGTGACGTGTTTGTCTGTCAGACTACTGAGCAGAAGATGCATCTCGGTGACGATTTCGATGCACGCATCCTGAAGATGATTGGTGAGGAGCAGAAGGCACAGGGTCAGCAGCCTGTAGCAGTCAAGGCTCGTGAAATCAAACTCACACAGCGTCTCATGCCGCTCTTTAAAGCAGCAGCAGTCGTAGCCATCATCCTGACTCTCGGCAATGCTATTCAGAAGCCCTGGGATGCCAGTTGGAATGATTCGCCCGATATGACGGCAGGCTACAAACAACAAGTGGATACGGTTATCGTGACACCTGTGCAGGCTGAAAATATTGAAACGGCAGTTGACAGTACTAAGGCTGGAGCCGATCTCCTGCCGAAGGATTAAAATGGAAATTTTCTATGCTTTCTCTATAATTAAATCATGTTTAGTAAAACACAACCGAAACTGTGAAGTTTCAATTCTCTCAAATTTTTCATAAAATACTAACGCAGAAGCAAGGCCGCCCCGAGATGTCGGGAGCGGCCTCTTCATTTATTTGACAATGGGGCTCATGGAGCCAATAGGCCTTATGGGGAATATAAGTCCTATAAAACTTGTTGTTCTTCTTTGGGTTCTTTGAGCCTGATCCACAACTGGAAAAGTGCGGGAGCCATGATGAGCAGCGAGAAAAGCACAGCCAGATAAACGTGTGTCTGCGAACCGTGGAAGATGTCAATGAGTTTGGCGTCTTCAGCATTGGGGATGAGGTTTGCAATGACATAGGCAGCCGTGTTGTTGACCCAATGAAACACTACGCCAGGCACAATACTACGTGTGCGCCAGTACATCCATCCGAGCAGTAACCCAATGAGTGTGGCATGGATGCCTTGTGGCATATTACCATGAACAGCTCCGAAAATTAAGGCAGAAATGAGAATCGCCATCCATTCCCAACCTCTCCCCTTGGAGATAGAGGGGGATGCTTCCAATAATGCCCGTAGGATGGCTCCGCGAAATACCAGCTCCTCAGCCAGCGGCACAAGCATACCGATGGCGAAGTATCCCCAGCGGTTATGCATCATCTGTCTTAACATCTCTTGCATATCCTCGGGCATGTCGAAAGGCATCAGTTCCTGCAAGAAGGTGGAGGGAATAAGGGTGCCAAGTGCGAGAACGATGACCCATGCCAACGTTGTCCACGGACGGCTACGCATGTAACTGCGTGACGGTCGTGCCCAATGCAGGGCAATGAAAAGGGCTATCGTGAGTATGCTGCTCACCACGGAAATGATAATCATGCCGTTAGAGTCAGGCATCAATTGTCCTTCGCCGGCCATCTTCATGATTTGCTGTGTTCCGATGCCTTGGAAAAAGCATTGAATCCCCACTACGACAAATGTTGTCACCAGTTGGATGAAGAAGAACATGATGACGAACAGTACGATGTTCAGGATGTTGCGAATAATCTTCATGGCAGGAAATGGTTGTTAATGATTATTTCCGGTCGCCGTGTGGAGTCTGTAGGAATGAGTAGCTGTTCTGCTATCTCTGCGTCTTTGCGCAGTTGTTCGGTCAAAGCCTCTGGCGAGTCGAAACGTTGTTCGGGACGTATGCGGTCAATGAGGGAGATGCTCATCTGTTGGCCGTACAGGTCTCCTTCGAAGCGGAAAATGTTGACTTCCAACGTTGTCTTCTGCCCGTTGAATGTCGGGCGGTGCCCGATGTTCATCATGCCGTGCTTCTGTTCCACAGATGCCTCCAGCCTGACACGCACGGCATAGACACCGGGAGCAGGAAGTAGTTTGTCGGGTGCAATCTCAAGATTAGCAGTCGGGAAACCGAGGTCCGTACCGATATGCCTGCCATTGACCACTGTTCCCGTAAGAAAATAAGGGTAGCCCAGTTGTTCGTTGGCAGTAGCCACGTCGCCTTCGGCGAGCAGACGTCGCACGATTGACGAGCTGACGGTACCTGCAGCGCAAAGTGACACCACGTCAATACCCAACTCACGACCGTAGCGCTGATAGTCCTCAAATGTCTCGCGTCGGTCGGGCAGGGGGTGTCCGAAGCGGTTGTCATAGCCCGTTAGCAAGGTGCTGACACAGAATTGCTCTTTTAGAACATGTTGCATGAAGTCGCGTGCTGACAATGCTGCCATCTCGCTTGTGAACGGCAGTACCACACAGATGTCAACATCAGTTCTTGACAACAGCAGCAGGCGTTCGTCGAGTGTGGTAAGCTGGCCCGTGAATCCTGTTCCTGTTGCATCTCCTGCTTGGGTAACCTGCTTCGGATGACGGTCGAAGGTGATGATGCACGACAACAGCCCCCGCTTGTGTGCCTCATGGCATACATGGTTGATGACAAAGCGGTGACCTGAGTGCACGCCGTCGAACATGCCGATAGTAGCAACGCATGCGGCTTGCTCATGGGTGTCGTTGTTGAGATATATTGTCTTCATTTGTGACTGCAAAATTACGGCAAATCATGCGAAACACAAAGAAAAAACACAAATAATTTGGCTTTTTCCAAAATTCTGTTTATCTTTGCACCCACTTTTGTGCAAAGTACCCAGTTGGTTAGAGCAACAGACTCATAATCTGGAGGTCCCAGGTTCAAGCCCTGGCTGGTCCACACTGAAAATCAAGCACTTACGAGTTTCTCGCAAGTGCTTTTTCTTTTTAGGCGACCTTCAGGTGACCTTTTTAAGCGAAAAGTGATACTTGCTCGCTTTCTGAAATCGATTGTTATTCCAAGAGTATTCTTGAAAGGTTTTCCGATGGGTGAGTATTTGTTTTCTGCCCCTTTAATTATCTGAGTTTTGTGCCATTTTGTACTATCAATGTCTGAAAGGCCGATAAATAAAGTAATTCTGAAGTTTTTCCACATCAATTTCTTCGTTATTATCAACTATTTTTCGTATTTTTGTAGCCAAATTGAGGGTTTATGACTGACCAAGAGATAGTAAAAGGACTTATAGAGCGTAATGGTCGCATAACTGAGGATTTCTTTTTCGTCAAATGTAAGCCTCTGTTCTGTAGTATCATGAACATCGTATTCGACTACGAAGTGGAATATGATGAATTGGTCAACGAGCTCTATCTATACCTCATGGAGGACGATGCCATTAAACTGCGGAACTTCGAATATCGCAGCTCTGTATATCAATGGCTGAAGGTTCTCGCTACCCGCTTCTTCATTAAGAAACGGGCTAGAATGATAGATAATGCCAGCGGAGAGCCTCCTTGTGATAAACAAGAACATGTAGCTGCACCTGAATCAGATGTGGCTGTTGAATATGATATGGAACGGCTTTTCGAGGCTATGCCGACTAAGCGATATGTATATGTTATCCGTCGGCTGATACTTGAAGACTGTGAACCAGAAGAACTGGCGCGCGAGATGAACATCACAACCGCGAACCTTTACAATATAAAACGGCGCTCTATGGCTCAACTGACTCGTATCGCCCTTAATGACATAAGAAAATATGGCAAATAAAGACTTGATATCCGACGAATTGCTGGCCGCCTATCTTGATGGCAACACCAGTGAAGAGGAAACTAAGCAGGTTCTTCAGGCTTTAAAGAAAGACAAGCAATTGCAGGAGGTTCTTAACGTCGCTCTTCAGGCAGAGGACGAAGCTTCGATAGTTCCACTGCGAAGTGAAGTTCTACCCATGCTTCAAATGGCTGCACTAAGCGGAGAAAATGTCTGTGCTGTGCTGTGTGAAATATTCATCCTACAACGTCATCATATCCCATACGATAAAGAAAACCTAATCAATACTGCAAGAAAGAACGATTGGCTGAAGCCAGAAGGTACTCCACTCTATTGTTTAGGTAATTTGTTGGCTTATTCTGGATTGTTTGTAAGCAGAAGATATGATTCAACATTGGATGACATTCGTCATGCGCTTGAAAATGATAATGACGTTGTTATTGGAGTTGACCGAGAAAAACTTTATGCAGAGGAAATAGATTTGGAGGACTTGACCAACCATGCGGTTGTAGTGACCGAGATAGAAAACGAGACCATTACTATCTTTGATCCATACGAAGATCCTTACGTCAAGAAGATTCCTGTTTCAGATTTCTTTAATGCCTGGAAAGAGTCTCATAACTACATGATTCAGGTATTCCAGTCTGTAGAGGAATACGAGCCGCATCCTATTAATGTGGACTCTATTCCACTCAATGAGGATCTTGAAGAACTCATTGAAGCCATTGCAGAGAATGCTCATGAAATCTGGGCGAAAAAAATGATTGAGCGTGGTTGGTCATACGGCAAGGTGAGGGACGAAGAGAAGAGACAAGACCCTTGCATACTTCCTTATACCGCCCTTCCTGATGATGAAAAGGAATACGACCGGCTCATGGCTTATAACACTATAAAGTTAGTCAAGAAATTAGGCTTTAACAATTCTGATAACGACTGAAATACAGCACAACTATATTTTTTTGTTTGACATGATAGAAAGGGCTGCTTCGGTGGCTCTTTCTATTGGTTTTTATTTGGGAAATATGGATAGTAGCTTTAAAACTTACACTGACAAAGAACAACTGATGGAAAATCCCCGTCCTATCAAGGATGGTCCCTACTCTGACTCTGACGAGAAATTATTTGATTACAACATTATTACTAAAAATTTGAAAGATATTAGGCTAATCAAACTTTCACTATCTACAAGCAATTCGAATGCTTATACAGACGGTTCGATTGCGGTAAACATACAGTTAAGGAAAGGTGCACTAATCAAGGAAGGTCGTTTTTCCTGCTATGTCTACACCGAAGACTACTCTCCAATGTGCAATAGTGATGCGACCTACAAGTTCGATCGTGAAGCCAGCAACAAGGCTAGTATCGTCATGCTTTCCTTCCGCATTTGG
>CAJOFA010000009.1 GCA_905233985.1 uncultured Prevotella sp. | reverse complement strand
AACAGCAGCGTCCGGCGTGACAAGAACGCGCCCACACATCAGGTCAATCTTTACTACACAGGAAAAGTGGGCCAGCTCAGCATTGACTTCAACGCTGACCATACCTCCCGTAAGCAGCAGAGTCGCAATCAGCAGCAGGAACTCAGTACCGAGTACGAAGACCGCGATGTAAATACCGAGAGCCAGACACGCAGTAAGATGTTTGCCGAGAAACTCTTTGTTACACATCCGCTATGGAAAGGTTTGATAGAAGTCGGCGAGGAATATACCAATACGCGCTGGCGCAGCAGTTTCGACAATCAAGAAGGATACATTGCTAATAGCAACAACGAGCAGCACGAAAGCAACATCGCCCCCTTCGTGGAACTGCGCCAGCGTCTGGGGCGCTTCCAGTTGTCGGCAGGTCTACGTTACGAACACGTAGAATCAGAGTATTTCGTCAGCGGACAGCGACGTGACGAGCAGTGCCGCACCTACGATGACTTCTTCCCGTCCTTTTCTGTTTCTACGTCAGCAAAGAATCTCCAGCTTTCTTTCAGCTACGCAAAGCGGACAACACGTCCTTCATATTGGCAGTTGAGTAGTGATGTCACCTATGAGAATCGCTTGAATCAGCAGACGGGCAATCCCTATCTGAAGCCTATCAAGTACCACAACCTGAACGCAATGGTGATGTGGAAATGGCTCTATCTGATGACCAACTTCTCCCATTGTGTGGAAGAGGATTCAAAGGTGAATTTTGTGACCTACCTGAACTATGATCATGCCGACTGGCTCACTGTTACTTTGGGCGCACAAAAGAACGTCAAATTAAACGACATGATAACATGGACGCCACAATACAACGTGTCGTTGATGAAACCTTGGTTCAAGTCACTGTTTAATGGTCAAGAGATGAGCTTCAGCCATCCGATGCTGAACCTGCAATTAGGCAACATCGTCATGCTGCCCCACGACTGGCTCATACAGGCCGACTTCAATATGCACACTCACGGCAATACAGGCTCAAATATTTGGGTTGACTGCACTAATCCGTCAGCAAAGACTTCTTCCAGCGCCGTCTCAACGTCAAATTGACAGGCAACGACCTCTTCAATGGAGGCATCAACCATGTCATGCTTTACAGCAATAGGATGATGTACCGTAAGATGGAGGACAACGATTCTCGTTGCATCCAGCTCTCCCTGCGCTACCGCTTCAATGTCACCCCGTCGAAATACAAGGGTACTGGTGCCGGTAACACCGAGAAAAGACGACTTTAATACAAGACGTTTCCATGCGTATTCACTTTACCTGCTTTAATACTTTTGGCCGCACCTCGGCCATCTCGAGCGACCTTATTGTAACTCGGTTTGCTCAAAGCTTCATCATTATAGGGAAAGAGAAATAACATGGAACGTCTTTTTTAACCAAAATCGGCGGATTTGGTGAGCAATTTCGTCGATTTTGCTTACCAAATCCGCCGATTTTGGTCAATAAAGCTTGGTCGTTTCAAAATGAATGCTTACCTTTGTAGGCAAAAAACGAATTATGGCTATACATTATAGACTGGTCCAGAACAAAATCAAGACCGACAAGAACTACGGTAAGTATTATGCTCACACCGTGAAACAGGGCGAGATTTCGCTCGAGGAGATTGAGAAAATGATTGAGACAAACTGTTCGGCGAAGGCGTCGGACGTAAGGCTTGTCTTACGTGAATTATTTGACACGATCAAGCACTACATGCAATATGGCTATGTGGTAAACCTCAATGAGATGGGTAAACTGTCCATCTCCGTAAAGAGTGTTTGCGTAGATGATCCGAAGGAGTTTCGCAGTGACCGTCATATCACAGGCTTCAAATGCAACTACACGCCTCATGGCAAACGCTATAAGCCGTCAGACGGTGCTTTGGCCGGTCATATCCGTCGGGGACTACTGACTGAATGTGAGGCTGTCGAGGAGTCTTCAAAAGAAAAGCCATAGCTATTACCACACCTTTTCGTTCATTTCTGGAGGTGTGGGGTACAATGTTTGATTTCGATGGGAATGGTTTTTACTTCAACTGGCGGCGTGTTGCCGTCGGCAGAGGCTGTGTGTGTGGGAATGGTAATCTGCACGACGCAGGCCCGTGCGTTGATGGGCTTGGTGGGGTCGAAGATGAAATTACCGATGCTGTAATAGATGGGCTTGCCCTTATAGGTCTCGATGGTCTGCAGCGTGTGCGTGTGGTGTGCCACGATGCAGTCGGCACCGGCATCAATAATCTGGTGTGCCTGTTGACGCTGTTGGGGTGCGGGCTTCAGCTGGTGCTCATGCCCCCAGTGCAGGGAGACGATGATATAAGCTGTCGGGTCGGTTGCGCGCAGTCGGCTGATACGCAGGCAGAGGGTGTCCATGTCTTCCTGTGACACGCTGAAAGCATGGGGCAGATAGGTAAAGTTCTCCAGCTTGAGACGTTGCGAGGCAAAGAGCCAGACGTTGCGCTGAGGGAGCCCCCTCCCTTCCTCCCCCATGGGGGAGGGGCTTTGACTACCGATTCCTGACAACAGGACGGGATCAGCGGCTTGGTTCATGGTCTCTCCGGCTCCAATGGGTACGATGCCGGCACGGAGACAGTTGTCGTAGGTGCTACGCAGTCCGCCACGGCGTTGATCAACGGTGTGGTTGTTGGCGAGGTTGAGGTGCGTGATACCGTGTTGCTTCAGCACGTCAAGCCATTCCGGTTCAGCCCGAAAGACATACAGCTTCGAGGCAGGTGTCCTAATGTCTGTGGCAGGACACTCCAAGTTGCCCACCACAACATCGCTCGCCGCAAATAGGGAATCTATCTCTGGTGTGAACAGCGCATCCACACCGTGCTGTTCTATTTCTTGTCGAACACCGCGGTCAAGCAGGATGTCACCTGTCAATAATATAGTTTGATGTTTGAAGTTTGAAGTTTGAGATTTAAGACTGGTGCAAGAAACTATACCCAAAAGTAAAAGGGAGAGGAGCTTGTACCACCTTTTCATAAATCTCAAACTTCAAACTTCAAACGTCAAATATCTTAGCATCCCGAGCTGTAGAAGTATGTCTCGTTGTCTTCCATCTTTCCGGAAGGAACAATGATTTCTTTCATCCAGTCGGGTTCGCCGGCGCGAGGCATTGACTTCAGTTGCTCCTGCCATTCCTCGTCGGTCCAACGCGACTCGCCCATGGCACGGTGGAACTCACGATAGGAGAACACGGCACCACGTGTGAGGTAGAGCATGCCTTCAATCTCCACCACGACATAAATCTCATAGGCAGGGCCTACAGCCTCGTAGATGATGGCACGGTCGTTGAGCGGGATGTTCCCGTGCGAAGCTGTGAATACGTCGGCAACAACGGCAATGGAGCGGTCGGCACCTTCTACCAAGTCCCATCCCCAGAGCGCCTGATCTTCCTGGCGCAGCAGGTCAAGCGTGATGTTCTCGAAGTTGGCACCAATGGCTTCGATATGGCTATATTCTTCTTGTGTGAGCTTCTCGCCGTTCAGCTCCTTGTTGCTGATGTCGAGCATAAACTGAGCCTCTTCACGCATACGGTTGCTGATGTCGGCAGTCTTCTCGGTAGCGAGGTTATACTGTTTGAGCACAGCCTCAGTAGCATTGATGAGCGTGATGGCCAGCTGCCAGTAGCGTGTGTTAGGCTCCACATAACCCCTTACGACGGGTTCGGGGGGCGCACCGTCACCACATTCGGCACCTGACGGTTGCTTGGCATAGAGAATGGCGTCGTGCTTCAGCTCGGCCCATGATGCCAGCGCAGAGTTCAGGTTCTTCTTGTCCCATTGTGGCGTCTTCATGAAGTAGGGGTACTGTGCATTGGGCCTGCACAGCTCTTCGAGTGAGCTGATCCATTGAGTTGAAACGGTCTCTTTCCAGTTGATTTCCTGCATGCGCTGCTTCATCTTCAAAAGTGCAGGATTGAAACCGCTCCAGTTCTGCTGTTCCTTCAGTTCCTCTATGAGGATGCGCTCGGCAGCGGGAACACCGAGAGCCGCCATCACGTCAAGTCCCTTCGGATACATACGCTGGGAGGGTTCAGATTTGGTGTCCTGCATCTCCTGCAGCACCTCTGCATCGGGCATATAGCGTTGCGGCATGAAGTTGACGATATATTCGGGATCGATGTCCTTCGGCATGATGCGTGTCTGACGCTTAGCCACCTCAATGGCTGCCTGTTGCAGCTGCTGTGTCTGCTTGCCGTTTCCGGCCACGGTCTCAGGCGTGAAGCCCAGACGCTTCATCTCGTCGTTGAGTTGCAGGATAGTGATGTTATCGGGTGAACCAAACAGATAGGTGATAGGCTGGTTCACCCGCTCATAAAGCGCCAGGTACTTGGGATTGTTGGCCAGCGTATAGCCGATAAGTGCGGCAGGGACGATGCGGTCGTTTAACTCCACTTGGAACGGAGCATTCTGCAGCCACATCATGCCACGGAAGTAGCGCTTCAGGGCGTCGCTTCGGGTGTAGTGACCACGCGGGCGATACAGGGAATAGGGGAAGAAGCGTTCTATGTAGTTATTGAAAACAGATTTACGGTCTTCGGCATCGTTGATGTTGATAACCTCCTGTGCTGCCGCTTGCTGAAATTCTGCATCGACAGCCAGCAGCGGTTGGTTGTTGAGTGCGGACAGGGCAATGGCAAAGAAAGCGGCATTACGCTCAGCAGCCTGGCGCAGCACATTGTTCTGTGTGGTCTGGGCCACACGGCGCATCTCCTGATACATCTCCTTGCTCAGCTCCACCATAGCGGGAAGAAGGGTATTCTCCTCCACCTCACGTGTCAGGCAGTCGAAATACATATGGAAGGCCTGCAGGAACAGGTCTGTGGTAACGAAGCTGGGGAAGTCGCTGTAATCGTTCTTCTCGTAGATATGGAACAGCTGTTCCTTCTTCTGCGGAACGATGGCAAAGCCGTAGCGTCCTAACATCTCCACGAGTTTCGGGTCGATGTTCTCCACCTGGAAAGGATTGATGATGTTGTCGGTGTTGACAATCATTCCGCCGCTGACCTTGAAGTTCTGCTGCAACAGCTCCTTCTCGCGTGCCTGAATCTTCTTGATGAATGCGGTCTCGGCCTTGGTATATTTCACTTCCGGTGCGTTTTCGCCATATTCGCCAAAACGCGCCCACATCAGCGAGTCGTACCACGTCGTAGCGCTGCTATAGATAGAACGCAGGTCGCCAGACATGAAACAGTAGCCCTGACGGGCAGCGGGAGCATTGCGCAGCACACGCAATTCACTGAGTGAGAGTTTCGAGATGTCCATCTTGGTATTGACACCTTTCTTCAAGATCGTTTCGAGGTTGATGTGGCCGCGTCCCGGCAATATGGGATTGCGATGCGGACCTTCATACTCCTCCTGTGCTTGGACGACAATGGCCGTCAACAGCACCATCATGGTTAACAGGATTTTTTTCATGTTCATTTGGTTTTATGAGTTTTAAGTTTATAAGTTTATCAGTTGGTGAGTTATTCTCATTGTGACTCATGGAAGACGCGTTCTGCCTCTTCTTGGCTGGTCGGGGGCATGAGGAACCGGCAGAAGCGCAGCCCGAAACCTCCCCATTCATATTCTCCCACGGCGTAGCGTCCGTCATCGCCTGTCTCCAGGCTTCGCACTCTCCCGTCTTTGAAACAGAAGTCAACCAGCTTCCCTCCCAGTTTCGAGCCCATCCACAACGGACGCACATGTCCTTTGTAGTTCTTGAAGATGAACAGCCGCCGCCCCATGGGATAGTAGCGGGTGGCCTTCACGACGCCCACCAGCGCATCCGTACTGCCGTCACCATCTACGTCGCCCGTTGTGAAGCGATAGACGGGGTAGGGTAATCGCCACTTGCTGACCGCTGAGTCCGTCGTCAGTACCACGGCATATAGTGTGTCGCTCCGTTTCTCCAAAGAGAAGGCCTGGGCAGATATAAATGAAGAATGAAAAATGAAGAATGAAGAATTTGCTGCCACACTCCCAAATACGCAGCATAACAGCAGTATGCAGCGCATAGAGAAGGAGGAGGTTGACAAATTCTTTTTCATCATTAAACTATGGTCGTTTTGTTCTTTAGTCATTTCGATCTCCCCTCCCTTGGGGAGGGGCAGGGGGGGCTTACAGCAACTTCTTGATTTCTTCCTCAATGTCGCCGATCTGTGCCTGACGCTTCACGATGTTGTTGTTGCGGTCAATGAGGAAGAAGTCGGGAACGGCCTGAACGTTATAATATACGAGACGCTGTGAGCTGATGCCCTGTGGGTCGCGGACACTGACCCACGGCAGGGCTGCCGTCTGTTGCTTCCAGAAGTGTTCGTCGCTGTCAAGAGCCACCTGATAGATTTCAAATCCCTGTGCGCTGAACTTGTTATAGAGTTCACGAAGGGCAAGGATGCGTTTAGGAGAGTCATCCATGCCGAAGACATGGAAGTCGAGTAGCACCACCTTACCTTTCAGACTGCTGAGTCGGCGGGCCTGTCCCTTGTTGTCCGTCAGCTCAAAATCAATAAGGCCGGCGGTCTCCACCTTCGAGGCATCCACCACCTGCTGATTGTTATACTCCACGATGCGCTTGGTCTTCATACCGTTGATGGCGATGTTATGCAGGTTCTTCGTACGCATCGCATCGGGATAGTTGATGTCCCAGCTGGTTGCTACGGCATTAAATGCCTTCACGTCACCGAGGTCCATCTGCGGGTTGAAGATGAAGATGTTACCCAGTGTCTGGAAGAGGGCAAAGTAGGAGTAGGAAGCATTAGGCTCCTTGTAAATGTAGTTGTTGCACACATCTTCTTTGTATGCCTGCACCATATTGTTGATGCTGTCGGTTGCTGCGTTCAACGCCATGGAGCGCTGCACGTTGATGCTGCGCTGCTGCAAGTCAATCTGCTTAAGTGCCAGCTCTTTGATTTTCTGACAGTTGACCGAACCGCTCACCTCATACTGCGTAATCATGGTGGGGTAGGAAGCTTTCACCGTTACCGTCTCCGTGGAGTCAATGGCGATATTGATAATCTGGTCACTGATGCGCAGACGGTAGAACTCCGGCGTCTCTCCTGCTTCGCCGCTGAAAGAGAATGTGCCGTCGGCAGTGAGCTTTACCGAGTCGAGAACCGTCACGTTCTCTATTCCGATATTCTCAAAATAGAGTACTGAGTCCTGAGCCTCGCTGATGGCTCCTTCGATGTGAAACTTCTTCTGGCTGCATGAGGCAACCGTCATAGCAGTCAAGATTACGATTGCCGTTTTTAGCATATTGCTTGTATTCATTATTTTCGTTATATGTTTTAATGTTTATTGTTTACCGTTTATTTCTTTTGACTGCAAAGGTACGAATAATTATTTAAAAAACAATAATTCTGCCTGGTTTTTTCGTTTCTTTCCTTTATTATGCGTACCTTTGCGTCCGCAATTTAGAATTGCAGTGCGAAGAGGATAAAATCTTCGCATCGATGTTTAAATTTTTAGATGTTTTAAAACAAGATGAATGTAATTACAAAGAGTATTCAATTGCCTGATGGAAGAACCATCACAATTGAAACCGGGAAAGTGGCAAAGCAGGCCGACGGCAGCGTTGTTCTCCGCATGAACAACACCGTACTGCTGGCTACTGTTTGTGCCGCAAAAGATGCAGTTCCCGGAACAGATTTCATGCCTTTGCAGGTGGACTATCGTGAACAGTACAGTGCCGCAGGACGTTTCCCCGGCGGTTTCACCAAGCGCGAAGGCAAAGCCAGTGACAACGAGATTCTGACGAGCCGTCTGGTTGACCGTGTGCTCCGTCCGTTGTTCCCTTCAAACTATCACGCAGAAGTTTTTGTCAACGTTATGCTGCTCAGCGCCGACGGTGTTGACCAGCCCGATGCATTGGCAGGTTTTGCAGCATCGGCAGCGCTGGCATGTTCAGATATCCCTTTCGAGTGCCCCATCTCTGAGGTTCGCGTAGCCCGTGTCAATGGTGAATTTGTTATCGACCCCACCTTTGAACAGATGAAGGAGGCCGATATGGACATCATGGTTGGTGCTTCAGCTGAGAACATCATGATGGTGGAAGGCGAGATGAAGGAAGTTTCCGAGCAGGACATGATTGGTGCACTGAAGGCTGCTATGGCAGCTATCAAGCCCATGTGTGAACTGCAGACCGAGCTGAGCAAGGAGCTTGGCAAGGACGTGAAGCGTGAGTACGACCACGAGGTAAACGACGAGGAGCTTCGCGAGCAGATGAACAAGGAGCTCTATCAGCCCGCCTACGATATCACCAAGCAGGCCCTCGAGAAGCAGGCCCGTGCTGAGGCTTTCGAGAAGATTCTGGCAGACTTCAAGGAGCAGTATGCTGCTGCCCACAGCGACCTCACCGAGGATGAGCTGGAAGAGAAATATGCCATGATGGACCGCTACTACCACGACGTGGAGCGCGACGCCATGCGCCGTTGCATCCTCGACGAGGGTATCCGTCTCGATGGTCGTAAGACTGACGAGATCCGTCCCATCTGGTGCGAGGTATCTCCCCTGCCCATGCCTCACGGAAGCTCTATCTTCACCCGTGGTGAGACTACCAAGCTCGACGAGAAGCTGGTTGACGATGTGCTCGACAAGAGCTATCAGCGCTTCCTGCTCCACTATAACTTCCCCCCGTTCTGCACAGGCGAGGCCAAGGCACAGCGCGGCGTAGGCCGTCGTGAGATTGGTCACGGACATCTGGCATGGCGCGGTCTGAAGGGTCAGATTCCCGAGGACTTCCCCTACACCGTACGTCTGGTAAGCCAGATTTTGGAGTCTAACGGCTCTTCGTCAATGGCTACCGTTTGTGCCGGTACGCTGGCACTCATGGACGCCGGTGTTCCCATGAAGAAGCCCGTCAGCGGTATTGCCATGGGTCTCATCAAGAATCCCGGTGAAGAGAAATATGCTGTCTTGAGCGATATCCTCGGTGACGAGGACCACCTCGGCGACATGGACTTCAAGACCACTGGTACGAAGGACGGTCTGACAGCTACCCAGATGGATATCAAGTGCGACGGTCTGTCGTTTGACATTCTGGAGAAAGCCCTCATGCAGGCTAAGGCTGGTCGTGAGCACATCCTGAAGTGCATCACCGACACCATTGCCGAGCCGCGTCCCGAGCTGAAGCCGCAGGTTCCTCGCATCGAGCAGTTCGAGATTCCCAAGGAGTTCATTGGCGCAGTCATTGGCCCTGGTGGTAAGATTATCCAGCAGATGCAGGAAGACACCGGTGCTACCATCACCATCGACGAGGTTGACGGCGTAGGTAAGATTCAGGTCAGCGGTCCTAACAAGGAGAGCATCGATGGTGCCATTGCCAAGATCAAGGCTATCGTTGCCATCCCCGAGGTGGGCGAGGTCTATGACGGTGTGGTACGTAGCATCATGCCTTACGGCTGCTTCGTAGAGATCATGCCTGGCAAAGACGGTCTGCTACACATCAGTGAGATTGACTGGAAGCGCCTGGAGACTGTTGAAGAGGCAGGCATCAAGGAAGGCGACCACATTCAGGTGAAGCTGTTGGAGATTGATCCGAAGACAGGTAAGTACAAACTCTCTCACCGTGTGCTCATTGAGAAGCCCGAGGGTTACGTAGAGCGTCCTGCTCGTCGTGAACGCCCTGAGCGGGGCGAGCGTCGTCCCCGTCCTGAGCGTGGCGAGCGCAGAGGTGACCGTGGTGATCGCCGTGAGCGTCCTGAGCGTCGTCCCCGTCCAGAGTCTAACAACGAAGAGTACCACGACCCTACGGAGAACCGTGAGCCGCGTGACTTCAGCGATGCTCTTGACCACTTGGATTTCTAAGTCGGTCATAGATAAATCATCTAATCATTCCTGTCTCTTTCACGGAGGCAGGAATGTTTTTTATGCTTTTCTTTGGTTGTTTGTCATAAATGATGTATCTTTGCACACAGATGCAATAATGCATCAACCTTTCACTTCTTAACAGACAGAATCAACCAATTAAAGACAGACGACTTATGAGACGTATCATCCTTATCACATGCATGGTCATTACCTGTATCACCGCACAGGCCGGTGGCATCATGACCAACACCAACTACCACATTGCCTTTGACCGTATGATGGCCCGTGGTGCCACATTTGACATTGACGCCATCTACAGCAATCCTGCAGGATTGGCATGGGGTTACGACGGCTGGCAACTCTCATTGAATTTCCAAAAGCCGTGGCAGTATCGTGACATTCTGCTCACCACATCCGATGGCAGTCATCTGTATCGTGGCAAGGCGTCGGCACCTATCGTGCCAGCCCTCTTCGCTTCGTATAAGCATGACCGCTGGGCTGTGTCAACCATGATTGGTATTGTGGGCAGTGGCGGCTTTGTGGAATATGAGGAAGGTGTGCCAATGTTCAACATGCTGCTTACCAGTATGCTGGCAGGAAACGGCATCACTCCCGACACCTATGCCATTGATTCAGAGATGAAGGGCAAGCAGTATATCTATGGCGGACAACTGAACTTCACCTATAAACTCACCGATTGCTTGTCAGCAGCAGTCGGTGTGCGTGCCAACTACTATGACGGCTACTATCGCGGTCATGTTATCGCCGGTCAGCATCCGGCATTGGGTGAGTTGGCATCGTTACAGTTAGACGTTGACCAGCGCGGATGGGGATTCACGCCATTGGTGAGCGTCAACTTCCACAAGGGACCGCTTACGCTGACTGCCCGTTATGAGTTCCGTACGAAAATAAACACCGAGAACAAAACCAATATGCTCAGTGCTGACCTCGGCCCCACTCTCAAGGCTATGATGGCTGCCACCCCCGAAGGACAGGCAAAGCTACAGGCCATTGCTGGTACGTTGGGCACTTATACCGCTCCCTATCAGGATGGTGTAGAGACGCGTTACGACATGCCGGCGCTGTTGTCCTTGGCAGCAGGCTATGAGTTTACGCCGCAGCTGCGTGCCACATTAGAATACCATTGGTTTGATGATACACACGCAAAAATGGCCAACAACCGACAGGAAGAGTTGCGCCACGGTACCCATGAGGTGCTCTGCGGCGTGGAGTATGACATCAATGACAAGTTTACCGTCAGCGCAGGTGCTCAGCATACCGACTACGGACTCAGCGACAACTACCAGATAAACACGTCGTTTGCCTGTGACAGCTGGTCCATTGGATTGGGCGGTGCATGGAAAGTCAACGACAAGATACGTCTCAATGCCGGCTACTTCGTCAGTCTCTATACCGACTACGACAAAGCAGCCTCCTACGGCATGGAGACCTATTCGCGTACCAACAATGTCGTTGGTATCGGTGTTGATTTCAAATTCTAATTGATTTCTGGTTCGTCAATGAGACGGCCTTGACAGTAACGGGCGGCGATTTGACGGTCGTCACCGATATAGACAAAGCGCTCCAGTCGTTCCAGAAGCGAGTAGTCTGTGTCTATCTGCAGTTCGCTGTCATCAATGACCAGTGCGTCGAAATCGTATCCTGGCTCGAAACTGCCCACTTGTCCGAAGAAACGTCCTGCTGACTTGGTAGCCATCCAGAAAGCTTCTGACAACGTGAGGAATGCACACGACTTGTCACGCTGATAGTGTATCTTGCTTATTTGAACGGCATAGACCATCATGCGGAAGATGCTAAAGTCATGTCCTCCACTTACGTCACTGCCTAACCCCACAGGAACGCCAGCCTCGAGGAAACGTCGTATCGGTGCGGGACCTGAGGCGATGTTCAGGTTCGATGTCGGGCAATGGGCCACCATGACACCGCGTTGTCGCAACAGCTCCAGCTCCTCTCCTTCAGTCCATACGCAGTGAGCCATGATGGTAGGTGTTTGGCCAAACAATCCGTAGCGGTCATAAGCGTCAGCATAGTGACGGCTTTCTGGTTCCAACTCTCTTACCAAAGCTATTTCACCGTGGTTCTCCGAGAGGTGTGACTGCACGGGCAGTCCATAGCGACGAGCCATCTCACCACATGCCCGTAACAGTTCTGGTGTACACGAAGGGATGAAGCGTGGCGTGACGATAGGACGTACACGGGCCCCCTCTCTTTCAAACTCCTCAACAAGGATGTCGCATGCTTTGACGGCATCATCGATGCTTTCCTGCAAGCCCTCCGGACAGTCACGGTTCATATTTACCTTACCCACACGTCCGGCCATGCCAGCCTTGTCCAGCAGGCGCATCAGCAGTCGGGTGCTCTCCAGGTGCACCGAAGCAAAGGCCACGACGCGCATGGTGCCGAAGCGCCATAGGTCGTGTATGAAGCGGCGGTAAATGCGTTCGGCGTATGCGGTGTCAGCAAACTTCAGCTCCTCGGGGAAGGTGTAGTTCTGGAGCCACGGCAGCAGTTCCAAGTCCATAGCGATACCTTGATTGCGGTACTGTGGAGCATGAACGTGCATGTCATTCATGGCGGGAATCAACAGACGGTCACCCCAGTCAGTCACGGGAAAGTTGGAAAGATGCTGCGGCAGTTCGCTATAGACTCCTTCCACCTTGCCGTCGTTTACGGCGATATAGCCATGAGGAATCACCTCGAAGTGGCTGCTCTGTGGCGTAAAGATGATGTTAGCTCGATAGATTTGCATAGTTTACAGGTTTTATTGTTATATTATTGCACAGCTTTGACGATAATGGTCTTACCTGCAGTCGTCTTAATGTCATATTCATAATTATCACGAGTCGCGATATCGACAACTGCATCAGGTTGCTCAGAACTGAAGATGGGCTGTTTGATGTCGGCGGGTGCATAGAGTGCATTAGGACAAGGTCCTGATGCTTTTTTGATGCCCTTGCCCTTCAGTGGTACATAGGAGCGCAAGCGTAACGTGCCGCCAATGGTGGAACGAATCTTTGCTTCTTGGATTCTACCGTTTTTCCATTTCATATCAACGATGAAGCCACCACGGGCACGCAGCCCCTTTACCTCGCCGTCGCGCCATACTGACGGCAGGGCTGGCAACAGGTGCACGGCACCGTCATGGCTCTGGAGCAGCATCTCACAAATGCCGGCAGCACAACCGAAGTTCCCGTCAATCTGGAACGGCGGATGGGCATCGAACAGGTTGGGGTAGGTGCGTCCGTCACGGAAGTCGCTGATGCCTAATTGCTTGGAATAATACTTTTCCGAACCGTTGGGAGGCAGCAGATGGAACATGTTTTGGATAATCTTATAGGCATGGTCGCCGTCAAGCATTCGTGCCCAGAAGTTAATCTTCCAGCCGAGACTCCAACCTGTAGCCATGTCGCCACGCTGCTTCAGTGTGGTGGCAGCAGCAGCAAACAGTTCAGGGTGGGTGTAGGGCGAAATCTGGTTCGATGGGTATAATCCGTAGAGGTGTGATACGTGACGGTGCTCGTCGTTGGGGTCATCGCCGTCGATAATCCACTCCTGCAGCTGTCCGTATTGACCAATCTGCATGGGGGGGAGCTGGTTGAGGTAAGATGTAAGACGTGAGATGTATGATGGGTCGTTAATACCCAGTACTTTGGCGGCTAGGATAGTTTGGGTGAGCACGTCGAAGACAATCTGGTTGTCCATCGTGGCACCGGCTGTCACGGTGGTACGCTTGCCCTTGGGACCGTGTTCTGGCGAGACGGTAGGAACAGTCACCATCCAGTGATACGTGGGGTGTTCCTGCATGTAGTCGATGAGGAAGTCGGCGGCGCCCTTCATCACAGGGTAGTACTTTTTCAGGAAGGCCTTGTCGCCCGTGTAGAGATAATGCTGCCAGAGGTGTGTGGTTAGCCAGGCGCCTCCCGTGGGGAACATGCCCCATGTGGCTCCGTCGATAGGTCCGGCAATGCGCCACAGGTCAGTGTTGTGATGTGCCACCCAACCGCGGCAGTCATACATAGTTCGTGCTGTTTCCGTTCCTGTGTGACTCAGGTCCTCAATCATGTCGAACAATGGCATCTGCGTCTCGGCAAGGTTACCCACCAGTGCGGGCCAGTAGTTCATCTCGGCATTGATGTTGATGGTGTACTTCGAGTCCCACGGTGCGTTCAGGTAGTCGTTCCACACACCTTGCAGGTTAGCGGGCTGACCGCCGGGCTGTGATGAGGAGATGAGCAGGTAACGACCGTATTGCATCATGAGGGAGATGAAGTCGAGGTCTGGGGTGGTGCTGGAGGCTGTAGCGAATTTCGCCAGGCGCTCGTCTGTGGGCAGGGCTGAGTTCTCGGACTTCGGCAGCGTCAGCGTGACACGGTTGTACTGCTCGTGGTATTTCTGCAGGTGACGCTGCAACAGCTGGTCATAGCTATACTGCTCTATACTCTTCAGCGTTTCGTTGTTTTTGGCATTGGGATTACCGCTCGTGTCGTGGTAGTTGATATAGTTTGTGGCGGCGGTAATAAGAATGATAGCTTCCGTAGCATTAGAAACATAAATGAGGCTGTCATCATATGCGGTACGTCCGTCTGCCTTAACTATGATACGGCACTCAGCAGTCAGTCCGGGCTTCACGCCTTCCTGTTCCACGTTTTTGACCGTTGCCGTGAGATTGCAGGCAGGGATGTCTTTCAAGGGCTGTGCGTTGACGTCAGATAAAGATATCAGGGTATTTGACCTAAATAACATCCTTGATGTCTCTAACTGACTGTCGAAGCCCAGATTGAACGCCAGTTCACCCTTCTTGCTGGCCGTCATGCGCACGACGATGACGTTGTCGGCCTGCGAAGCGAAGACTGTTTGCTCATACTTCACATCCTTATAGATATAGCTTGACGAGGCCAACGCGTCACCTAAGGACAACTCACGGCGGTACTCCTGTACACCTTGGTGACCGATGCTGAGCTTCATGCTGCCCATCGGCAGGAAACGCATTCCGTGAGGACCCTTGATGAAGTGCTTGTCGATGAGCTTGTGTGCCTCTTCCTCTTTGCCCTCGAAGATAAGCTGGCGCACCTCGGGCAGATATTGCAGCGCCTCGGTGCTGTTGTTGTTATGGGGCGAGCCGCTCCAAAACGTCTCTTCATTCAGCTGTATCTCATCCTTGTCAAAGCCGCCATAGACCATAGCGCCAAGGTGGGAATTTCCGATGGGTAGTGCTTCAAGCCAGTCGCTGGCTGAGGAATCATACCATAGTTTGTGGTTTTGTGCCGTTGCCGTCAGTGCTGTGCAGCAGAGGACGATGCAAATGGGAAGAAGGGCTTTTTTCATGTTTACTGCTGTTTTTCTTTATGTCTAATAATGCGGATGTCGCTGGTGTCGGTGTCTTTGCCCAGCAGGAACTTGTCGATGAATGCCTGCGTCTCTACCCATTGCTCCTCGGGTAGTGCACAGTGCATGTGTCCGTTCTGGATGCTCCAGCCCATACGGTCGGCAATGCCGAAGCGCTCCCACACCTTTCGGGCTGCCTTGGCAGAGGCGAGCATCGCTTCGTCGGCCAGCCATTTGTAGTCGGGATTACCTATCAGCAACAGGGCACGCGGGCATATCATGGCACACAGCTCATGGTGGTCGTAAGGCATGTGATAGACGCTGTCGCCTGAGAACATGGTGCGCTGGCTCTCTAGGAACCAATGGTAGTCCGTGCGTTCAATGCTCTCCACCTCCTCTAAGGTGTGTGACACACGCCATGCAGCAGCACCTCCGCCACCAGGCTCTTGGGCGATGGTCAGCGCCACGCGCTCGTCAAGGGCACCGCAGTATAAAGCCATCTTACCGGCATACGAGCACCCTGTCACGCCGATGTGCTTCGTGTCAATCTTTGTTACTTCCGGTCCCAGCTGTTGCAGTCCGTCGATGACGCGGCTCAGTCCCCATGCCCACTCGCTATAGGCACCATTGGCTGTCAGGTCAGGATAGAGGCGGTCGAAAGGATGTTCGCCACGGTCATGGTGAGGTTCCCACTGTCCGTAGTCGTTCACCTGCTTCTCGTGGAACACCATCGTGGCGATAGGCCGCTCCTCGAAGAGCTGCTTGGGCAATGCGATACCACTGGTGCCAATCATAACGGCATAAGGCGGTTGTCCCACCTTCGGATAGCGTATCTCCGAGCGCAGCGTCAGCGACTGGCCGTTGACGGTCACATCGACAATCAGTGTGTCACCGTCCATGTGGGCCTTCACTTGTACTGGGCTGACGGCAGGCTTCGTGCCGATGCCGTAGTGCTGCAGTTCGGCACTGATTTCATTGCGCCGGTGTTCCCATTCGTTGAAGTTGCCGACGGTGCCGTGGCCATCGCTCCAGGCGAATGGGTCGGGAAGTTCGCGTATCTCAGGTAGCTCGTCAAATGACGGCAACGGTGGCTGCGGATAATGACTGCCTGTGTTCTCTTGGGTATAGACCAACGGTATGGTCTGTGCCTGCATAGTGCCTATGGCACAGGCAAGCGCAAGGCTGAATAATAGCTTTCGGCTGCTCATAATCCTTCACGTTGATTTTCAACTTATTTTGCCGCTTCCTTGAGGAAGAAGTCCGTCATCTTCTTGAAGGTTTCCTCATTGAAAGTCACGGGACCGTGCTGTCCGTTGGGAACTGTGATGAACTCTTCCAATCGGCCTGCCTCTTTCAATGCGTTCGAGAGATTCACGCTCTGGCAGTAAGGTACTACGGTGTCTGCATCACCATGTATGACAAGGAAACGCGGGCCAAGGGTAGTGACGTAGCTGATGGGGCTAATGAGGTTCACCATATCAGGCAGGTCAGCAGGAGCACCGCCAATGAGAGCTGCCTCGGGGGAACTGCCATCGTTCACGGTCTCACATTTATTCATGTGTGCCATATCCACAGGACCGAACCAATCGACCACCGCATCAACACGACTGGAGAATTCCAGACATTCACCTACTTCGCCCTCAATGTCAACAGTCGTGTTACCTACGGTACGCTTATGCATGTCGTTTGTCACACCAGCCAGCGAAGACAAATGACCGCCGCTGCTGAAGCCCGTGATACCGATGAAAGTCGGGTCGAGCTTATACTCCTTGTAATGGGCACGGAGAAAGCGCAGGGCTGCCTTCACGTCATTAATCTGTGCAGGGAACTTCGCGTCGGCACTGGAGCGGTGATTAATACACACCACAGCAAAGCCCGCATCCACCAACGGTTTGCCCATAGACATGTAGGTCATTGCCTTCATGTTGTTCGAGAACCAGGCGCTGCCATAGATGGCCACAATGACCTTGTAGCCCTTTTCGGGCGCTGCCTCGGGAGCTGAGGGCAAATAGATGTCCATACGGTGGGCCTCTAAGTCGTCACCGGCATAGTTGATGTCTTTGAATGTGGGATTGGTCTCAGGCATTTTAAAACCTCCGAATCCGCCTTGCGGCTGAGCCTGGGCCAGTGCTACGCAGCAGAAGAGCCCAATGAATAGCATGATTTTTTTCATAAATATGTTTTTTACGGCTGCGCCGAGCGCAGCAAAGTTAGTAATGTTATTTTCGTGCAAAGGTACGAAAAAGAATGAATAATGCAGCAAGAAGCAAGAATATTTTTAGCCGAATGTCGAAAAAAGATAAAATCTATATCCCTTCTTCGGTATGCTGGGGAATACTCCATGCTACGGAAGATGAAAATATATATGGAAATATTTTGTATTTCACTTATTTTAGACTAACTTTGCAGACAAAATAAAGATGTTAATATATTCCATAGTAAAGTATGAAAAAAATCTTATTATCATTTGCAGCAATGGCTGCTGTCACAACGGTGTCAGCACAGAAAGTGCTGGTGCTGTTCTATTCAGAAACTGGAACCACGAAAATGGTGGCCGAAGAGATTCAGAAACAGATTGGTGCAGACATCGAGAGCATCGAGGCGGTCGAACCTTATACCGGCAACTTCCAGGAGACCATACAACGCGGACAGCGTGAGATGCAGACAGGACAATTGCCTGCATTGAAACCACTGACGAAAAAGATTGCCGATTATGACGTCATCTTCCTGGGTTATCCCATCTGGTTTGGCACATACGCTATGCCTATTGCCACACTGGTCAAAGAACAGAACTTCGCTGGCAAGACGATTGTTCCGTTCTGTACTTTCGGCAGTGGCGGACTGAACACCTCGACTGACAACCTCAAGAAGGCGCTGCCCCAGGCTAACATCGTGAAAGGCTACGGACTGCGCACCGCCCGTGTATCAGCCGCCAAGAAAGAACTGGACCGTTTCCTGAAAGAGAATGGCTACAAGGAAGGTGCCGTTGAACCGCTGCCTGAATACTCTGCCCAGCAGCCTGTGACCGACGCTGAGCGGGCTCTCTTCGACGCTGCCTGTTCCAGCTATCAGTTCCCCCTCGGTACACCCGTGACGGTGGGTAAGCGCCAAACATCTGACAGCACCGACTATAAATTCACCGCGACGAGTCGTGGCTTTAACGGCGAGGAAAGCACTTCTATCATCTACGTGACGGTGGGTAAAGCCCCCGGTGCCAAGCCTGAGTTCACGGAAGTGGTACGATAGATAGATGGAACTGAACGAACTGATTACCTCTATCAATGATGCGGTGTGGGGCTATGTGCTCATCTTCGCATTGGTGGGCTGTGGCGTATGGTTTACGTTTAAGACACGCTTCGTTCAGTTTCGTATGGTAGGCGAAATGCTGCGCCTCCTCACCGACTCGGCAGTCAACACCGTAGAAACACAGGTCAAGGAAAAGCAAACACAAAAACACATCTCCTCGTTTCAGGCTTTTGCCGTCAGTGTGGCGACGCGTGTCGGCACGGGCAATCTGGCAGGTGTGGCGTCGGCCATCGCCATCGGTGGCCCGGGTGCTGTGTTCTGGATGTGGGTCATTGCCCTCATCGGTTCGGCAACGGCCTTCGTGGAGTCAACACTCGCACAGCTGTTCAAGCAGAAACATAAGGACTCGTTCATCGGCGGCCCTGCCTACTATATCCAGCGAGGACTGCATCAGCGTTGGATGGCTGTTACGTTTGCCGTACTCATCACGTGTCAGTTCGGACTGTCCAACAACTCCATCCAGGCGAACACCATTTGTGGTGCTATGCAGGAAGCCTTCGGCTGGTCGCCCGTGTGGGTTGGACCGGTGCTGGCAGCCCTGGGGCTGTTCATCGTCTTTGGTGGTATTCAGCGTATCGCTCATGTCAGTGCTGTCCTGGTACCGGTAATGGCCATCGGATATGTCGTTCTTGCCATTTTCATCATCGTGATGAACATTGAGCATATTCCGCATGTCTTCAAGGTCATCGTGCTTGATGCTTTCGGCGTTGAGAAAGTCATTGGTGGAGGTATCGGTGCTACAATCATGAACGGCGTGAAACGCGGACTCTTTTCCAACGAAGCCGGTGAAGGCAGTGCTCCTAATGTGGCAGCAACGGCCACCACAAGCCACCCCGTGAAGCAGGGACTCATCCAGGCACTCGGTGTCTTCACCGACACATTGCTGGTGTGCTCCTGTACGGCGTTCATCATTCTCATCAGCGGTCTGTATAACGTGCCGGAATTGAACGGTATCGCCCTTACACAGTCTGCCCTGCAGTCGGAAGTGGGAACAGCAGGCCCTATATTCATAGCCATCGCCATCTTCCTCTTCGCTTTCTCCAGCATCATCGGCAACTACTATTACGGCGAGGCCAACATCCGCTTTATCACACCCAACCCGACGGTAATGACCGTCTATCGCATCTGTTCGGCGGGTGTAATGGTCATCTTCGGTGCTATTGCGAGCTTTGAACTGGTGTGGAATATCGTCGATTTCTTTATGGCCTTCCTTACGGCCTGCAACCTCACGGCCATCGTCTTGTTAGGCCGCTATGCCTTCCGACTGCTTGACGACTATCGGAAGCAGAAAAGGCAGGGCATCAAGGAACCTGTCTTCTACCGCAACCAACTACCTGAGCTTGCCAGCGAGCTGGAAGGCTGGGAATATGCACCTTCGCAATCATCAATCACAAAAACTATAGAACAATGAAAATTATTACAACCCTTACGCTTTGTTGGCTGACCATGTTGTCGGCAAAAGCACAGACTCTTCCGTATCAGAACCCCAATCTCTCTGCTCATGAACGGGCGTTAGACCTCTGCAGTCGCTTGACGCTTGAAGAGAAAGCTATGTTGATGCTTGACGAGAGTCCCGCCATTCCACGACTCGGTATCAAGAAGTTCTTTTGGTGGAGTGAGGCACTTCACGGTGCTGCCAATATGGACCACGTGACGGTGTTCCCTGAGCCCGTTGCTATGGCTGCCTCTTTCAATCCTTCTTTGTTATATCGGGTATTCGACGTCGCCAGTACGGAGTTCCGTGCCCAATATAATGAGCGTATGTATCGTGGCTCCGGCGAGGACGAGAAATTCCATAGCCTCTCCGTGTGGACACCGAATGTCAACATCTTCCGTGACCCCCGCTGGGGACGCGGACAGGAGACCTACGGCGAAGACCCGTACCTGACCAGCGTTATGGGCGTACAGGTCGTCAGGGGTCTGCAGGGTCCCGAGGACGCCAAGTACCGCAAGCTGTGGGCTTGTGCCAAACACTATGCCGTACATAGCGGACCGGAATATACGCGCCACACAGCCAATCTGACCGACGTTTCACCACGCGACTTCTGGGAGACCTATATGCCAGCATTCAAGACGCTGGTGCAGGATGCTAAGGTGCGCGAGGTGATGTGTGCCTACCAGCGACTGGACGATGACCCCTGCTGTGGCTCGCAGCGTCTGTTGCAGACCATTCTGCGTGACGAATGGGGCTTCCAGTATCTGGTGGTCAGCGACTGCGGCGCTGTGTCTGACTTCTATGAGTCGCACAAGTCGTCCACCGATGCCACCCACGCCTCTGCTAAGGCTACTATCGCCGGAACGGACGTGGAGTGCGGCTTCGGCTATGCTTACAAGAGCATTCCTGAGGCAGTCCGTCGTGGACTGCTGACTGAGGCAGAGGTCGATAGGCATGTCATCCGTCTGCTTGAAGGCCGCTTTGACTTAGGCGAGATGGACGACCCCTCGCTGGTGGAGTGGTCGAAGATTCCCTACTCCGTTATGTCCTGCAAGGAACACGCAAAAACATCCCTCGATATGGCTCGTGAAACGATTGTGCTGCTGCAAAACAAAGGAGCCGTGCTTCCTCTCAAGAAGAATGCGGAGAAGATAGCCGTCATTGGCCCCAATGCCGACAATGCACCGATGATGTGGGGAAACTACAACGGTATGCCCAACCACACCGTCACCATCCTTGACGGCATCAAAGCCAAACAGAAGAAACTGTTTTATCATCCTGGCTGCGACCTGACCTATGACAAAGTAATGGAGTGCCTGATGGAGTCACAGTGTAGCTTCGAGGGTAAGAAGGGATTGAAAGGGACTTTCTGGAACAACCGCGAGATGGAGGGCAAGCCCGTCACTACGCAGTACTATACCACACCGCTGGCTGTCACTACAGCTGGTATGCACAACTTCGCTCCCGGTGTTCTCTTGGAAGGATTCTCAGCCAAATACCAAACGACCTTCACTCCGAAGGAAAGCGGCGAATATGTTGTCAACGTAGAGGGTTGTGGACACTTTGAGCTCTTCATCGACGGTGAGCAGAAGTTTGCGCACCACACTTGGCGTACTACGCCCAACCGTGTGCCCATCCAGGCTGTGGCAGGCAAGAGTTATAACATCGAGGTACGCTTCTCGCATATTCATACTTATAATGCCAACCTGAAAATCAATGTCGCTAAGGAACAGGACATCGATTACCAGCAGATGATTTCGCAGTTGAAGGGTATTGACAAGGTGATTTTCGTCGGTGGCATCTCTGCAGCCCTTGAGGGTGAGGAAATGCCGGTCGATATAGAAGGCTTCAAGGGAGGCGACCGTACCAGCATCGAACTGCCCAAGGTACAGCGCGACTTCCTGAAGGCACTCAAGGCTGCCGGTAAGACCGTTATCTTCGTCAACTGCTCCGGCTCGGCCATCGCCCTGACACCCGAGACGGAGAGCTGCGACGCTATCGTACAGGCCTGGTATGCCGGACAGGAGGGTGGAACCGCCATTGCCGACGTGCTCTTCGGCGACTACAACCCCAGTGGCAAACTGCCCATCACGTTCTACAGAAACGATGCCCAACTGCCTGACTACGAAGACTACTCCATGAAAGGACGTACCTATCGCTACTTCAACGACCCGCTGTTTGCCTTCGGCTATGGCTTGAGCTACACTACGTTCGGAGTGGGCGATGCCACCTATACCGTCAACGGCGAGCAGGTTACCGTCAACGTTCCCGTCACCAACACGGGAAAACGCGAGGGCAAAGAGGTCGTGCAACTTTATATCCGCAATCTGGCCGACACGAACGGACCATTGAAGTCGCTCCGCGGTTTCCGTGATGTGCACCTCAAACCCGGGCAGACCACAACCGCCACCATCGTCCTCGACAAGAAGAGCTTTGAGTTCTGGGACGCTGAGACAAACACAATGCGTACCAAATCGGGACAGTATGAGCTGCTCTACGGCACCAGCTCGCAGGACAAAGACCTGAAGAAATTGAACGTCAATTATTCCTCAGGCAACTAACAGAAATAATAAACAACAGATTTGAAGACATTTGAAGAACTGGGCGTCTGCGAGGAGATTCGCCGCGCCATCGAAGAATTAGGCTTCACACAGCCAATGCCCGTACAGGAGGAGGTAATTCCCTATTTGTTGGGCAGTCAGAACGACGTCATCGCGCTGGCACAGACAGGTACGGGTAAGACGGCCGCCTTCGGCATTCCCGTTTTGCAGCGCATTGACCCGCAAAACCGTCAGACACAGGCCGTTATCCTGTCGCCGACACGAGAATTGTGCCTGCAGATTACTGACGACATGCGTGACTTCTCAAAGTACATGCACGGTATTCACATCGAGGCCGTCTATGGCGGCGCGAGCATCGCCCAGCAGATTCGTGCGCTGAAGCACGGGGCGCACATCATCGTGGCAACACCTGGGCGACTCATAGACCTCATCAACCGCGGTGTGGCACAACTCGACGAAGCCTATAACGTGGTGCTTGACGAGGCTGACGAAATGCTTAATATGGGCTTCTCCGAGAGCATCGACGCCATTCTGGAGCGCATACCCTCCGAGCGTAACACCCTACTCTTCTCGGCCACAATGAGCCGTGAGATAGAGAAGATAGCCAAGACCTACCTGAAAGACCACAAGGAGATTGTGGTGGGCTCACGCAACGAGGGTGCGGAGAACGTCAACCACATCTACTATATGGTGAACGCTAAGGACAAGTACCTCGCCCTGAAGCGTATCGTCGATTACAACCCACGTATCTTTGCCATCATCTTCTGCCGTACGAAGTTAGAGACGCAGGAGATTGCCGACAAGCTGATACGCGACGGCTACAACGCCGAATCGCTGCACGGCGACCTCAGTCAGCAGCAGCGCGACCTCACCATGCAGAAGTTCCGTCAGCACACCGTACAGCTGCTCGTGGCTACCGATGTGGCAGCACGCGGACTGGATGTGGACGACCTGACACACGTCATCAACTTCGGACTGCCCGACGACATCGAGAACTACACACACCGCAGCGGCCGAACGGGGCGTGCAGGGAAGAAAGGCACCAGCATCAGCATCGTCCACTCACGCGAGAAACACAAGATACGTAACATCGAGAAGGAGATAGGCAAGAAGTTCGTCGAGGGCACCATTCCCTCGGCACAGGAGATCTGCCAGAAGCAGCTCTACAAGGTGATGGACCAGATAGTCAAGACCGATGTGAATGATGAGCAGATAGAGCCGTTCATGCAGGACATCAACCGCTACTTCGAGTATGTGGAGAAAGAAGACCTCATCAAGAAGATTGTGTCCTTGGAGTTTGGCAAGTTTCTGGCCTACTATGCCGATGCACCCGAAATCATGCCCGTTTCATCGAAGGAACGGAAGGCTGCCGACGGGGAAAGGAAGAAGAAAAACACCCCCACGAAGCCCGAAGCAGGCTTCCGGCGGCTGTTCATCAATCTGGGTAAGGCCGACCACTTCTATCCTGGCGAGCTCATGCAGTTCCTCAACAAGCACGTTCACGGTCATGTGGATGTGGGACATATCGACCTCCTGCAGCGCTTCTGCTACTTCGACGTGCCCGAAGCCGATGCCAAACGAGTGATGCAGTACCTCAACGGACAATACTTCAAGAACCGCGAGGTGCGTTGTAATGATGCAGCCGATACTCAAAAGGTGGAGGGTGGAAGAGCAAAGGTTAAAGGTGGAGGGAAGAAGGTGGAAGGTGAAAGGGTGAAAGGACGCCAGCGCAGCAATGCCGACTTCAGCCCGAAGGGCGCGAAGAAAAATTCAGCCCGGAAATACACCAAAGACGAGTGGATGAAGTTCCTGAACCCTGCCGGCATGAAACTGAAGGGAGAAGTGCCAGATTTCAGCGAAGAAGGCTGGGCGCGTCGCAAACCGAAGAAAAAATAGACGAAAAAGGCCGTTTTTGTTCGATTGAATGAATAATTTTGTTTTTTTGAACAAAATAAACGTAAAAAAAACACGAATAATAGAAAAAAATCACTACCTTTGCATCGTACTTTTGAGGAAAGTGTGTTATATATCCGCTTCCAACACGCCGGGAGGGCGTGTTGGAAGCACTTTTTTATGCCCTTTGTTTGGAAAAACCCCGAAAAATACCTAACTTTGCATCCTATAAATAAATATGACGATGAAAATATGTGTATTCTGTTCTGCCAACCAGCAGATTGACCCCGAGTTCTTCACGCTGACGGAGGAGTTAGGCCGTTGGGCAGCCAAAAACGGCCATTCCATCGTGTTTGGCGGGGTTAACTTAGGATTAATGGAGTGTGTTGCACGTGCTACAAGGGAAGCCGGTGGACGCACCATAGGTGTAGTACCGGCCATTGTTGAAAAGTCAAGACGTACGAGTGATCATGTGGACGTGGAGATTCTCTGCGATAACCTGAATGACCGTAAACAGCTGATGGAGGATAAAAGTGACGTGTTCATCGCCCTGCCTGGTGGTATCGGGACGTTGGACGAGATATTCACGATAGCTTCATCCGCTACCATTGGCTACCATCAGAAGCCTCTTATCCTTTATAATATGAAGGGCTTTTGGGATAGCCTCGTCGCCCTTCTCGAAGACTTACAGACAAAAGGTGTCATACGCGGAAGGTGGCAGGATTATATCCATGTAGCGAATAGCCTCGATGAAATCGCCGATTTCATCGAAGCAATCGCTCTGCCATAGCGCGGCCAAGGGCTTCGCACTGGGCGGTGGTCTCCGGCGTCAGGCTCTGCTTGATTTCCACAGGACAGCCGACGGGCTCGTAATGCAGGCGCTCGTCGTTCCAGCGCTGTATCTCGCTGACGGCCTTCGATGCCCAGCCGAAAGAGCCGAACCAGCCTAACAGGTGGTTCTTGATGTCCTTGCCTGCCAGCTCGCTGAGCAGCACGTCCATCTCGTGATAAAGGGCGGTGTTGTAAGTCGGTGCGCCGACAATGAGACCCTTGTAGCGGAACACGTCGCGGATGATATAGGAGTGGTGGGTCTTCGACACGTTATACATGACGATGTTCTTCAGTCCGGCCTGCGAGGCAGCACGTGCAATGACCTCAGCGGCACGCTCGGTGTTGCCGTACATCGTGCCGTAGCAGATGACCAGTCCCGGCTCTGTCTCGTACTTCGACAACTGGTCGTAGATGCCGATGACCTTGTCGATATACTCGTGCCAGACGGGGCCGTGCGTGGCGCAGATGTAGTCTATCTTCACGTCGGCGAGCTTCTTCAGGGCGTTCTGAACAGGTGTGCCGTATTTGCCCACGATGTTCGAATAGTAGCGCACCATCTCCAACCAGAACGTGTCGCAGTTGATTTGGTCATCGATGATACCGCCGTTCAGGGCTCCGAAGCAGCCGAAGGCATCGCCGCTGAAGAGCACCGTTGGCTGTGACTCAGCCGCAGCTGACGGTACGCACAGCGTCACCATCGTCTCGGGCCAGTGCACCATCGGCGTCAGCACGAAGTTCAGCGTATGGCTGCCAAGCTCGATGGAATCGGCGTTTTTGACCTCTACCGTACCGTCTTCGATGCCGTAGAAGCCCTGCATCATCTGGAACGTCTTTTTGTTGCCCACAATCTGGATGTCGGGGTAGTACTTCTTGATCAGCGCGATGGAACCGCTGTGGTCGGGTTCCATGTGGTTAATGACCAGATAGTCGATGGCGCGGTCGCCGATGACCTCGTGAATGTGCTCGATGAACTGCGTGAAGAAATCGACCTCCACGGTGTCAATGAGACAAACCTTCTCATCATCAATGAGATACGAGTTGTAGCTTACGCCATTGGGCAACGGCCACAGTCCTTCGAAGAGATGCTTGTTGCGGTCGTTGACGCCCACGTAGTAGATGTTGCTTGTAATTTCCTGCATAGTCTTATTTCTTTTAATGATTATTCTGCTGATTGTGCCAGTTCACGGAGGAGTTCATCCTTCATCTGTGCGCCGAACTCCACCGAAACGGAGTTGTTGATGCTCTTGCAGCACTCCTTTGAGTAGCGCAGGGCGTAGCCGATGAGGGCGTCCCACTGTTGCTCGCTGAGTCCGTCGGTCACCATACTGCGCGTGATGCCCAGCCTGATGAGCCCATACACAAAGCCGGCGTTGAAGTTGTCGCCTGCACCGATGGTGCTCACGGCATCCACCGACTGTACGGCGTAGGACTTCTTGAAGCCTCCCTCACCGTGAACGTCGAGCGGTTCGCTGCCCCGCGTGCAGATGAACTTCTTGCAGTAAAACGCAATCTGTGAGCGATAGACCGAGTCGGTATCGCTGTTGCGGAACATGATGCCGAAGTCCTCGTGGCTGCCGCGCACAATGTCTGACAACTCCAGGTTCTCCAGGAAGTTTGCCGTCAGCTTCATCACCTCATGCTGATGCGACGCACGGAAGTTGACGTCGTAGTAAAGGATGGCACCACGCTGGTGGGCATACTGCAGGAAGCCCAGCACCTGCGGACGGATGACCGGATTCAAGGCGTAATAACTGCCGAACACGACGACATCATCCTCGTTGACCTCGGGGTAGGAGAAGTCCAGCCGGTCGTGCGGATGGTCTTTGTAGAAGACATACTCCGCATCGTTCTGCTCGTTGAGGAATGCCAACGACAGCGGTGACTTCGATTCAGGATACACATTGACGTTTCTGGAGTCCACGTGGTTCTCCTCCAAGAAACTGATGATGCGACGCCCAACGCGGTCGTTGCCTGTCTCGCTGATGAACGTGGTGTTGACTCCAGAGCGTCCCAACGATATCATAGCATTGAACGTAGAGCCGCCAGGAATGGCACTAATGGGCTGCTCGCCCTGAAAGATAATGTCGAGTACGGTCTCGCCGATTCCTATAACTTTGCGCATAGTTTTAGCTTTTATTTTGCAAAGGTAAGAAAAAAAGTTCTTTTATTCTATTATTCTTTTCATTTTTTTCTTATCTTTGCAAATTGAAAATGAACTACAACACACATACACTGCCCAACGGACTGCGTATTATTCATCTGCCGAACACGAATTCGCAGGTGGTTTATTGCGGTTATGCCATCGCCGCAGGCACGCGTCATGAGCTTCCCGGAGAGGAGGGGCTGGCCCATTTCGTGGAGCATACGACGTTCAAGGGCACCAGGCACCGTTCGGCGATGCAGATACTCAACTGTCTGGAGCATGTGGGCGGCGACCTCAACGCCTTTACCACCAAAGAACATACCATCTACTACGCTACTGTGTTGCATGAGAACGTAGGACGTGCCGTTGACCTGCTGACGGACATCGTCTTCAACAGCACCTATCCGGAGACAGAACTGGAGAAGGAAAAAGCCGTCATCTGCGACGAGATAGAGAGCTACAACGACACGCCGACGGAACTTATCTACGACGAGTTTGAAAACAAGCTCTTTTCAGGTCATCCCTTGGGACATAATATCTTAGGAACGCGCGAGAACCTGCAGACCTTCACGCAGGACGATGCCCTGCGCTTCGCCCGCCGCCACTACCGTCCCGAGAATATGGTGTTCTTTGTGTATGGGGATGTGAAGTTTGACAAAATTAGAAAAAGGTTAAAGGTGGAAGGTGGAGGGTTGAAGGAGATATGTTCCTGCACTTCAGGTATTCTCCCTCCACCCTCCTCCTTTAACCCTCCACCTATAACCTCCACCCTTCACAAAAGTCACCACCAAGCACACGTCATGATAGGCACCCGCACCTTTGCTGCCGACGACCCGAGACGTATGCCGTTGTTCCTGTTAAACAACATTTTGGGTGGCCCGGGAATGAATGCACGACTGAACGTGTCCCTGCGTGAGCGCCGCGCGCTGGTCTATACGGTAGAGAGTTCTATGACCACCTATAGCGACACAGGTATGTGGACGGTGTACTTCGGTTGCGACCACGATGACGTGCGCCATTGCCTGCGGCTGATACGTACAGAACTCGACCGCGTGATGAACCATCCCCTGAGCGACCGCCAGCTCGCAGCCGCCAAGCGACAGCTGAAAGGACAGCTGGCCATAGCCTCAGATAACCGCGAGCAGTTTGCCCTCGATATGGCGAAGCTCTATCTGCATGAGCATAAGGAGCATCACGTCAGCACACTTTTCCAGCAGATTGACGCTATCACATCACAACAGATACTGGATGTGGCACAAGCACTCTTCACCCCTGAACAGTTACAGACATTCATATTATAATATACGTATAACAAACCTAAAATTAAAGAACAATGAAAAAGAATCTATTTGCAATGTGTGCTATCGTGGCGATGTCCATGATGCTCAGTTCGTGTTTCCTCTTCAACAAGAAAGGTTCTGATGACCCTATCGCAGCTTTGGAGGAATTGGCCAAGAATGTCAGCAAGTCAGGTGATGAATGGGCTGATGACGAGTGGAATGATGCAGCCAAAGAGCTGACAAAGATTGTTTCCGGTCTGCCCAGTCCGTTGGAGACCGCAGAGGAGATCAAGGTTAAGTCGGCTATCGCCAGTATGGGAGTTATTGCCGGTATGCATGAGCGTAAGGCTGCCAAGTTCATCAAGGCTCTTGAAAGCTACAACGGCGGTGAAACCACAGCAAAGGCTGACGAGCCAGCAAAGAAGTCGTATGATCTCTTCGGTCGTGTGGACAAGTATCCCATCACGATGCATCTAGAGGTTGAGGGCAAGCAGGTGAGCGGCACCTACTTCTACAACCGTCAGGGTGCGCACAACAAGCTGAACATCTCAGGAACCCGTAACGGCTCTACGTTCGACTTGAACGAGACCACCGTTGACGGCACGCCTACCGGTCACTTCGAGGGAACGCTCGACAGTGGTGTCTTGCAAGGTGTGTTCACCAACAATCAGGGCAAGAAGATGGGCTTTGTAGCAGCAGAGAACGGCATCGACATCAGCGGCTACAACACAACTATCGAAGAAACTGTTGACATTGACAGCGATAGCGACAGCTCCTCAAGCGGTTCTGCCGATGTGGAGGCTATGCTCGACTCTTACGACCGTTATGTGACGAAGTATATCTCCTTGTTGAAAAAAGCAGCCAATGGCGACGCAACGGCAATGGCTGAATATCCCAGTCTGATGGAGCAATGCCAGGACCTGACCGACAAGATCAATCGTTGTAAGGACGATATGACGCCAGCGCAGTGGAGTCGTTTCAATAAGATTACGATGAGAATGACTGAGGCAGCACAGAATATGCGCTAACAGCTTACATTCTTATTTTGATGAATATACTGGCTGGGACTTGTCCCAGTCAGTTTTATAAAGGCCCGACGGAAGGTGGAGATTGACTTGAAACCACTCATAGCTGCTACATAGTCAAGCGTGTATTCCGGGTGCTCACGCATCATCGGGAGGCTTTTCTTTGTGATGCGCAACTGGTTGATATAGTCATAGAACGTGGTTTTCTTCACGTTACTGAAATAGTAGCTCAGATAGGTGCGATTGGTATTCACCGCCTTAGCAAGGTCTGCCAACGTCAGTTCCTGATTCATGTAGAGTTCCCTCGTTTCCACTATATCCTCTAACGCGCCGGCAAAGGCGAAGGAGCGGGTAGTTTCCACATTATCAGGATGTTGCGACATTTTTTTAATGGGTACAGGACGCATACGCCGACTGTAGCTGATAACCTTTTGCCACATCAACAACGTAAAGAAGTAGTAAACGGAATCAGTTATCAAACCCGGATAAAGCGTGCTGATGACCCATGTTACCTGACTAAGTAAGGTCATCAACAGAACCTTATTGACCCAAGAAATGTCTATTTCATCAATATTTGAGTAGTTATTGCGGATATAACGGTTGTAGCGTCGTGCCTTTATGACAGCAATAACGATGATGGCTAATGTATAGACGTCAAGGAAGGCACCATACAGGTTGATGATGAGTGAAGTAGGCCATACGAAGAAAACTATTGTAAACAACAGGAAGGGCAATGCTGTCTTCACGACGCGCCGCCAAGTTGTCCATCCTGGTGTTGTCACTTCGTAAATCATAATGGCATAGGTAAATGCTACCCATCCGTCAAAAAGCACAAAATAATAATGTTCCTTAGTAGTCAATGGTCTTGGGATGATGGCAAAGATATCCTTCAAGTTTAGCAACGTCCATAACACCAATATCCAACCCAAGACGGTCTGGAGACGCGTACGCGACTTGTTCTGGAGCAAATTTATCGCGTTAATAATGAAATAGGTGGTGGCTACACCGATGAAGAAAGCCAACAGGTTGATTTCTTGCATGAGGTGCAAAAGTACGAAGAATGATTGTTATTACCAAATATGGGTAGTTAAAAAAGACTATGTTGCGCAAAGTGTTGCGCAAAGTAGAAACATCATTAAATGGCTTTCAACAGGGCATTTCGCACAGCACGGCGGGCAATGCCCAAGCGGTATTCCACGTTACGGTAAGGCTGGCCCGTCTGTTCGGCAATCTGGCTCACAGCCATACCTCCGTAGATGTGGAGTCGGTAGGCCTCGCGGCATTCGGGTGCCAGTCGGGCCAGTGTGTACTCCATACGTTCGGTCAACTCACGGGCAGAAATGACTGATTCAAGACAATCGTCCACCGCGTCACCACGTTTGATGAAGTGTTCATACTCCTCAAACGTGTGGCGGCGGCGATAGTAGTCGGACATCTTGTGTCGTGCTATGGTATAAACCAAAGCAGGCAGTGTGATGTCGCTGATGAGTTTGTCAGACCTTAGCAGACGCACAAAGATGTCCTGCACGATATCTTCTGCATCATCATGATTTCCCAGCCGCAACGCGATGAAACCGACGATTTCATCGCGATAGCGAGCATAGTAGTCTGTTATGGTCTGATAATTATTCATCATTTGTTTTCAAGAGTGATAGCAAATAAATCTTTATTCATTCACAACCTTCTGGATGGTTCCATCTTCGTTGTAGAAGAGACGCTGAACCTTCAGTGAGCGCAGGTGCGTCACGTCGTTCGAAGGCACACAGTCATGATAGAACAGATACCACTGTCCCTTGTACTCTACGATAGAATGGTGGGTGGTCCAGCCTACGACGGGGTCGAGAATAACACCCTGATAGGTGAACGGACCGTAGGGGTTGTCACCTGTGGCGTAGCACAGGAAGTGCGAGTCGCCTGTTGAGTAAGAGAAGTAATATTTGCCGTTGTACTTGTGCATCCACGATGCCTCAAAGAAACGGTGCGGGTCGCCGGCCTTCAGGGGCTGACCATCCTTATCGAGGATGATGACGGGACGCGGTGCTTCAGCAAACTGCTTCACGTCGTCGGTCATGCGAACCACATTGCTGGGCAGCGCGGGTGCATCGGGCTTTGCGAAGAGCTGTGTCTTGTGGTCGGGAGCCGGACCAAGGTCAATGAGACCGTTGTCATCACCGTACTTACCAGGAATAGCCTCAAATCCGTGATAGAGCGTGCGACCCCACTGCAGCTGTCCGCCCCAGAGTCCGCCGAAATAGCAGTAAATCTGACCGTCATCGTCTTTGAACATACAGGGGTCAATAGAGAACGAGCCACGAATGGGGAACTTCTCAGGAATGAACGGGCCTTCGGGCTTGTCTGCCACAGCAACACCCAGACGGAAGACACCGCTATACTCCTTAGCAGAGAAGATGAGGAAATACTTGCCGTCTTTCTCAACGACGTCATTGTCCCACATCTGCTTCTCAGCCCAGGGCACGTCCTTCACGTCGAGAATGACACCGTGATCAGTGACTTCGCCATTCTCTACATCGTCCCACGACAGCACATGATAGTCCTTCATCTGGAAGTGACCGCCGTCGTCGTCGAAGCACTCGCCGGCATCCCAGTCGTGTGAGGGATAGACGTACAGACGTCCGTTAAACACATTGGCTGAGGGGTCAGCCATATAATCACTCGGGAAAAGATAACGCGGTAGTTTTGCCATAATAGTTTATTTATAAAGTTTGATAATTTCGTTAATCACGGGCTTAGCCTGATATTGGCGGTCGAAGAGCAGCGGATAGTTGGTACGTCCCTTGATGGGCCAGCCGTTAAGCCAGGAGCCGCCGTCACTGATACCCCACAAGGTGATTCGGCTAATCTGTGTACGGTGCTTGTAATAAATCTTGAAGAATGTCAGCCAGCGCTCATCGAGTTCTTTCTGCTTGGCAACGGGCAGACCGGCAGCGTAGGGGTTGTACTTCTGCTGGAACTCGAAGTTCTGCTCAACGGCAGCACCACCAAATCCCTGTGGATTGGGCAGTACATTGATATCGAGCTCAGTTATCATGACCTTTACGCCACAAGCAGCAAAGGCGTCAATGCTCTTCTCGTATTCCTCCAGATTGGGATAGTCCAAACCGTTATGGCTCTGCATACCCACACCGTCGATACGCAACCCTTTTGCCTTCAGGTTCTTCACCAGTCGGCAGACGGCCTCACGCTTGGCAGCACCGGACATGGAGTAGTCGTTATAGTAGAGCTCGGCATCCGGATCGGCCTCATGGGCGGTGCGGAAAGCAATCTCGATGAACTCCTCGCCCAAGAGATTGTAATAGGGCGATTTACGGAAAGAACCGTCATCGTTAATAGCTTCGTTAACGACGTCCCAGCCATGAACCTGGCCTTTATAGTGTCCGACAACCGTCTTGATGTGCTTGATGAGTCGCTCTTTCAACACTTCTTTTGAGGCAGGGCTGGCTGTGTAGCCGTTAGTGAACCACCAGTCAGGGGCTTGCGAATGCCACACAAGGCAATGACCCAGCACCTTCAGGTTATGTTGTTGGCAGTAGGCCACGAACTTGTCTGCCACACGGAAGTCAAAGATACCTTCAGCGGGTGCCAATGATTCGGGTTTCATACAGTTCTCTGCCACGGCACAGTTGAAGTGCTTGTCGATAACAGCATCTGCCTCAGGCACCTGTCCGTCACTTTGCCATTGATTCACGGCAGCACCGATCAGACAGTACTTTCCAACGGCATCCTTCAAACCCTGCGCATTTAAAGGTAAAAAGGTAAAAAGGTAAAAGGGTAAGATACCCGCCACCAGCCTTAGTACCCATTGTGAGTTCTTTGTCTTCATATTGCTTTTACTTCTTTACTTTTTTACCTTTTTACGTTTATTTGTTGCGTGCTTCGATTTCCTTGTTGATTTCATCAAGCTTCTCATCAGTCAAGGGGTATTTGTAAATCAGGTAACCCACAACAAGGAGAAGCATGGCAGGAATGATACAAGTGAACACCAGAATGGCATTCTGGGCGATGGCAGAATATTTATGCAATTCTGTATAGTAGGCATTTACGGGGCCACTGATGAATGATGCCAAGAATACTACTACGAAAATGCTAAGTACCAACTGCAGGCACTTACTTGCCTTGAACTCCTGCCACATTTCGCCGAACGAAACAGGTTTTTCAGGTGTTGTGGTAATATTCTCCTTGCTGCCCTTGAAGCAGAGCATCAGAAGCACAAAACCTACGATGGCGAAGATACATGTTACCGTAAACCATGCCATAGGATCGGTAGCCAATGCTGACTCTTCTTCGGCAAAGTTAAAGCCAATCCATCCCATAACCAGAGGAGTTATCCATCCTGCAATGGAGAAACCTGCCTTGAACGCCACACCTGCAAGCGCATTTACCGTAGCTGCAGGTCTGTTTCCTGTACGATACTCTGCCTCAGTAATGACCTCAGGAACAAGTGCCCACATCAGAGAACCAACGAGCAGTCCGACGCCTGTCATCACCTTGGCAATCTGAACAAGTGTGTTATACTCTTCTACCTGAAAGAATTTACCAATGGTAAACAAGATGGCAAATCCAACAAGTCCTACAACGAGCAGTGTGTAATAAAGTCCTTTCTTACCCAACCATCTTTTCAGCATGGGCAGACAAGGCAAGATAATGAAAGCAGGAATGGTGCCAATTGCCATAAATACAGCTTGATTCCAATTAATAGCAGAATGAACACACATGGCGAGTCCGATGGGGAAGCCTGCCTGAACGACTATCTGACCGATGTTGGCACATACCATTCGGGTAGAAGTAAGAATGAGCACCTCGTCATTGTCGCGAGTCATACTTGCCATGATAGAGCCGTAAGGGATATTGACTACTGAATAGATCATGCTCAGCACGGTGTAGCTGGCTGTAGCATAAATCATCTTCATCGTCATTGACCACTCGGCAGCCTGAGGAAGCATCAACAGACAAGCGGCAATGGTAAGAGGAATACCACCGTAAAGAAGATAAGTACGATATTTACCTAACTTGGGATTGCGATTGTCAATATAGCGCCCAACGACAGGACTCCAGAAACAGTCAATGAGACGGACTGTGAGTATCAGTCCACTGACAAAGGCTGGATTGATTTTCAATACTGTGGTAAGGTAAATCATCAGGTAGCATGCTACCGTTTGAAAGATGAGGTTTTGTGCCAAGTCACCAGAGCCGAAGCCGATGCGCTGAAGCCATGAGAGTTTGTAAAAACCTTTTTGCTCGTTTGTTTCCATAAATAATGTATTCATTTTGGGTTATTGTTTGCAAAGGTAGCGTTTTTTTCTGAATTTGATATTTGCGAATGTAACAGAAGTTTTAATTTTTCTGTCATTTGACAAGAAAAAGCGCTATTCTTTCGGTTTCATCGCCGATTTTCGTTACTTTTGCTGAATAAAACATAAAACTACAAGTAAATGAAATACCAAATTCTGTTTTGTCGGATGTCATCCAACGTTCGCCGTCCGTTGACTGTTTTCTGTTTTCTGTTTTCCATGCTCTGCTGTCCACAGACAACAGACGCAACAGTTAAATTGCCGCAGCTTTTCCAGTCTGGTATGGTGTTACAGCGAGGCAAGCCGATACCCGTATGGGGAAAGGCTGATGCCGGTGAACAGGTGACTGTCACCTTCCTCAAGAAGATATACACCACAACGGCAGATGCGAACGGTAGTTGGCGCATAGTCCTGCCAAAGCAGAAAGCCGGAGGTCCTTATACATTAAAGGTACGAGGGGTAGGGGACGTGGAACAAGAGTTTACCGATGTGCTCATCGGTGATGTATGGCTGTTATCCGGACAATCGAATATTGATGTGCATATTGAGCGAGTATATCCGCAATATGTCGATGATATCGAGCATTTTGACAACAATCAAATACGTTTGTTTCGTGTGCAGAACGAGACAAATACCCATAGTGCTCAAGACGATATCCGTCCCGCTAGCACAAACTGGAAGCCGCTGACCAAGCAGAATGCCTGGCCGTTCTCTGCTGTCGGTACCTTCCTCGGCATCCGCCAGTTTCAGGAGACGGGTGTGCCGCAGGGCATCATCGTCAACAGCTGGGGAGGTACTCCTATTGAGGCATGGATTTCAGCCGATTCTTTGCAACGTGACTATCCGTTATTGGTTGAGAAGACAAAGCTCTACCAAAGCGATGACTTTGTCAAAACTCAGGCCCGGGCCAACCAGTTGGCTGATCAGCGATGGAACGAGCTGTTGGATGCTCAAGACCCTGGTGTGAGTGGTCGATACGCTGCAGCAGATTACGACGACTCCTCATGGCCTTTCGTGAATCAGTATTCGATGGAATGGGCAAAAATGGATGGACGTGGCATTGTTGGTAGCATCTGGCTCCGTCAGCACGTAACTATCGACAAGGCACATGCCGGACAGCCTGCCCGTCTGTTGCTGGGCACATTGTTCGATGCTGACATTACCTATGTTAACGGTCAGCAGGTAGGACGCACATACTATCAGTATCCTCCACGTCGCTATGATATACCCGAGGGCTTGTTACGTGAGGGCGACAATGTCATAACCATCCGCTTCATTAATAAATATGGTATTGCTCATTTCATTCCGCAGAAGCCCTATATGCTTTGTTTTGGTGCAGACCGTTTCAGTCAGAATCCTATGCCGCAGGATGTTATCATGCTGAGTGAGCAATGGAAGCACCATGCTGGAGCCTCTATGCCGTCGTGCCCAAGTGGAGACGTTTCGCTACAGAATCTGCCGACAACGCTCTACAATGCAGTGCTGCATCCTTTGGCTCCCTATGCTATCAGTGGTGTCGTCTGGTATCAAGGCGAATCGAATACGGGCAATCCCGCACCTTACGGTGACTATCTCAAGAAACTGATGGGCTGCTGGCGCGACCTTTGGCAGGATGCGCAGATGCCGTTTGTCATCGTCCAACTCGCCAACTACGACGGACGTCAACAGACAGGCTACCCTTCCCCCATCACTACACAGACAGAACCTGTCAACAGCGGCTGGGCTGCACTGCGCGAACAGCAACGTCTAACAGCCAAGGCAGACTCCTATGCAGAACTGGCTTGCATCATCGACCTCGGTGAGACGGTTGATATTCACCCCTTACGTAAGAAGGAAGTGGCCCAGCGCATCGGCCTTTGCTTTGACCGGCTGGTGTTCAAGAAAAAGGTGCAGCTGTCACCCGAGGTGATAGCTGCAGAGGTACAGGGCAGCGAGGTAGTGCTGACTTTGGATCAGCCCTTGCGTGATGGAGAACTGTTTGAGTTTGAATTAGCTGGTGCTGACCATCGCTTCCAGAATGCCACAGCCACCGTCAAGGGCACAAAAGTTACCATTTCATCGGTAATAGAATCGCCCTGCTTTATCCGTTACGCGTGGAAGGATAACCCCATCCGTGCTAATGCCTTCAGTAGCAATGGTCTTCCTCTGGCACCCTTTGAGCGCAAGCTATAAAGCCTTACCACATCTTCCCGAAAGGGGAGGATTGCCTACTGGCTTATAGTCTTGAGTCTTTCGTGAGCTTGGTCGATGATGGCAAGTAGCTCATCCACCTTTGTGGCACGGAGCATGGCGATACGTGTCTGTCGGAAGTCGGGAATGCCCTTGAAAACAGGACTGGCCGCCAAGTGTCGGCGTGTATGCAGGATGCCACGGTATTCGTCTATGCGTTCCACGTTGATGCGCAGTTGTTCTTTGAGTACATTGATTTTCTCATCCAATGACAGTTCTCGACGTGAGAAAATCCACGGACAGCCGAACGTGGCACGGCCAATCATCACTGCATCCACGCCATATTTCTCAAAGGCTGCGTCTGCTTCTGCCAAGGAACGGATGTCGCCGTTGCCGATGATAGGGATATGGATGCGCGGATTACGCTTCACCTCACCAATCAGCGTCCAGTCCGCTTCACCGGTGTACATCTGTGAACGAGTACGTCCGTGAATAGTGAGCGCCTTGATGCCGCAGTCCTGCAGTTGCTCGGCCAAGTCGGTAATAATGAGTTGTTCCTGGTTCCATCCTAAGCGTGTCTTGACAGTAACGGGTACGTTGACAGCCTTCACTACCTCACGCGTAATCTCCAACAGCAAAGGAATATTCTGTAACATACCGGCACCGGCACCCTTGCCAGCCACCTTTTTCACAGGGCAGCCGAAGTTAAGGTCTATGACATCGGGATGTGCCTGTTCAACGATGCGTGCCGCTTCTACCATCGAGTCCACGTCACGTCCGTAAATCTGTATGCCCACAGGTCGCTCGTCGTCGCTAATAGTCAGCTTTCGCACGGTGGAATTGACATTACGAACCAATGCCTCTGCTGATACAAACTCAGTATAAACCATAGCAGCCCCATAGCGCTTGCACAACAGACGGAAACCGATGTCGGTAACGTCCTCCATTGGTGCCAGAAACAACGGGCGCTCCCCCAAGTCAATATTACCTATTTTCAATTTGGTCTTGTATTTTTAGTATAACAAATGGTACGTCCCGCCAGCCATGGGCTTGACGACTCCTTTCATTTCCAGTTGGAACAGCAGGGCGACAAGTCGGCTCATGGGGATGTTCGACTTCACGGATAATGTATTTACCTGTTGGTCGTTCGTCTGCTGCAACAGACTGATGATTTGCTGTTCTTCTGGTGTAAGGTCCGGGAATAGTTGCCGCTCCACAGATTCCTTCTTCTCGCCGACGGTCTGCCAGCGCATGGTCTCCAGAAAATCGGCAGCAGAGGTGATTAGTGCAGCCGTGTTGTTACGGATCATCTTGTTACAGCCTTCCGAATAAGGCATACCTACTGACCCGGGGAAGGCAAAAACATCACGCCCATACTCCTGAGCAATGCGACACGTGATGAGTCCACCGCCCTTGGCAGCACTCTCTACGAGGATGGTGGCATCGCTAATGCCCGCCACGATGCGGTTACGCTGACGGAAATTGTTAGGCAACGGCTCCGTTTGTGTCATGTATTCTGTCAGCAGACCACCCTGCTTTACCATCCGTACAGCGTCATCACGGTGACGATAGGGATAAATCTGGTCCAGACCATGAGCTAAAACGCCAACCGTCTCATATCCCTGTTCAAGGGCATGACGATGGGCACAGATGTCAATGCCGTAAGCCAATCCGCTGACGATGAGCACCTGCGGACACTGCTGCCGCAGGTCGCTGATGAAGCGACGCACGAGATCCTGTCCGTACGACGTACAATGACGTGTTCCCACGATGGATACCACATACTGGGCGTTTAGGTCAGCCTCTCCTTTATAATAAAGTATAATAGGAGCGTCTGGACATTCTCGTAGCCGTTGTGGATAGTTGTCATCCTGCATGGTCAACGCACAGATGTTCTTTTGCGTGATAAACTCCATCTCTGCAGCAGCGCGGTGCAGGGCATCGTCCCAGTTTTTCATCGCTTCACGCAGGGTAGGCGCCGCATCGGGTATCACGTCTCCGATATCATTGCGGTGCTCATACACTGCCTGTGCACTGCCCAACGTCTGGTACAACTGTAGCGCCATTGCAGCATTGAAGCCCGTCATTCTTGTCAGGGCGATGGTGTAGTAAGTCTCTTCGTTCATAGGAATGATGCAAAAGCACGGTCATATTCTTCACTGGTGCTGAGGCGTCCGTTGACGAGACACACCAGCTCTATCTGTCCACGGAAACAGAGTTTTTCGTCGGCAGCACGATAGATGTCCTGATAGAAGACATATTTGATGCCTTCCTTCTTCAGGTTGAGGCGCGACCAAAACTCATCATCGGGACGTAATGGCGTCTTATATTGTAACGACATACGTGCTACGACCGCGTCAATGCCTTTGGCATGCATGTCGGCAAAACTCAGTCCACATTGTTGTAGAAACAGGTGTCGCGTGTGCTCACAGTAATGAACATAGTTGGCGTTGTTCACAATGCCTTCTATGTCACACTCATAGTCGCGCACCTGCATTTTTGTTTCAAAGATATAATTCATTCTCTTTTGTTTTTATGGGGCTTATAGGGCTTTATGCCTTTTTCAGATACTCATAACCGAACCTGCAGCGCAGGCAGTCTTTCTTGTCACAATATTCCTTCTTGAGCTGGATGAGTGCCTGTGAGTCACCGGCTGTTGCAACTTCCAGACCGCATTCCTGCCACATGCGGATGATGTGGTTCTGTTCTGCCCTCAACTGCTCTAGGATATCAAATGCACGGTCACACAACTGTTCTTTCGATGTGTGGCGCCCGTAGGCGAAGAGCATCGGCACCGCTGTATTGATGATGAGTAGGTTCAACGATGCTGCCGATAGCTGCTTACGGTTACGGGTACTCTCAGAACCGAAGGTGTAATGCGTCTCCCAATAGGGGGTGACGTGCGTCTGAAACAGCTGGCGTAGCTCGTCGGCAGTCGTACAGTCGATGAGTGCTGACAGTGATGCTCGCCGTTCATAGTAGAGGTTCGCCAACTGTGCCATGCGGATGTGGGGGAAGTTCTGTGGACGCAACCGCAGAAAGCGCCATTGTTTATAATCCATCGGCTGTAGCGAGAACTTATGTGCCAGATACTGGTATTCGTTACGCAGTCGTGTGTAGTATCCCTCGTTCATCGCTTCCTGCTGGTAACGCTTTGGTACAGCGTCAGGTTCTAACAGCCCAGCCTGTCCCATGAAGATGGCTTCTATCTGGAACAGATCGTCACGGTGCTTACCTACGGCACTCTGCGGGATGTGTAGCGCCCACTCCTCAAAGGCATCGCCGTTGATGCCGAAGCCGTAGTTACGGGTTAGGGTCATAAAGTAGGCATCCTCCCACGAGCCATTGCAACGATCGGCACGCTGCTGAATGGCAATGGTCTTCTGCTCCAGCCGTTCCGTCTGTAATGCCGATAGCCACGAGTGAACCATCAGCTGCGAGAGGTCTGGGATAATCTTATAGCATGGCGGGTACTGGTCTGTGCGCAACAGCTCCTCGTAGTGTTCATGCACTACTGGCGGCACGTCCAACTGCAACTGCGGTATCGTCTGTCCGCTGGCGGTGCGCACCTCCCTGTCGATGACTTTTGCCACGTGCAACACGGTGTTGTCGTAGGCCGAGTCGTGGTCGTGACCATGTGCATACCAATCGCTGGCGCGGTCGTGAATCTCTACGTTGCCCACCCAAAGCGTGCCGCCGATTTTCACCTTCGCATTGAAGAAGTCGGGACCGGCGTTGCGGTTATGCAGCCCCGTGTCAATGACCTCCACACTCTGCCCGTCGGTCGTTGTCAGCTCGTGTAGCGGAAACATCTTGTGCTTCCATACGTAGTGCAGTAGTTGCTCCATGAACTATTGGGCAATATCCTCGTCAGGGAAACAGTTTATCACTTCCTCGATGGTGTCAATCTTGAAGGTGTCGCCGTCCTTAATCAGTCCCAGCTTCACGGCATAGACATAATCACCGTGTGCCGTGTCGGTATAGATTGTCATCGCCACATAGGTGTTTTCGTCAACCACCTCAAACTTAAGCTCTTGCTCATTCATGACGTCAGCTGTCGTGTTGTAGCAGAACAGCCATGTTGCCATACATTCTTGCCCTTCGGGACAATCATAATCGTACGAGTCCTGCAGGAACTGCTTGGCATTGGGCGTAACGAACTGCTGCACGTAGTTAGCGTCCAGCCCGCTTTCCTTCAATCCCTTATAGAAATTTTCAAGAAAGATAAGGCAGGCACGCACCTTCACGGGGTCGGGGTCGTCTTGAACAATAGAAGAATTGCCAATGTTTGTGTTTGCCTTGGCTGGGCAGGTTGACCAGCAGAACACACAGAGTGTTACAATGGTCATAAGTCTCAATGATAATTTCAACTGTTTCATCATTTTCTTGGCTTTTGTTATTAATATGCCGCAAAAGTAGCAAATTCGCTTGAAACCACCAAACATTCTGTTCAATTATTTGGTTTTCTGCTCACTTAATCGTACCTTTGAGAACAGCCTCGAAGGTACTTCCGTTCGAGAAAACTCAAAATTCTTTTGGTTTTCTGCTCACTTAATCGTACCTTTGCAGTATGAGTTACCATGAACTGTGGCGTATGTTGACGTCTGTTTACGAGGATGACGAGGCTCAGGCCGTCGCCCGTATGGTGTATGAGGCACGCTTTAGGCTTTCATTATCAGACATTTGTATCGGTAAGGATACGCAACTGTCAGCAGACAGCCAGACACAACTGGAAGAAATAGCTCAAAGGTTGCTGAATCAGGAGCCTGTGCAGTATGTGCTGGGTGAAACAACATTTGCCGGACGCACGTTCAAGGTGACACCTGACGTACTGATTCCACGTCCTGAGACAGCAGAGCTATGTGAGTGGATCGACACCTCAATATCACCTTCAGGGAAAAGGGTTCTTGACATCGGCACTGGCAGCGGCTGTATCGCTATCACTTTAGCCTTGGCATGGCCCGAAGCCGACGTGACGGCATGGGACATCTCTGCTGAAGCATTGGCTGTGGCGCAGGAAAACGCAGAACACCTTGGTGCCAGAATTACTTTCAGGCAAGTGGATATTTTAATGGAAGCGCCAGCCTCCTGGGAGGGGGTGGGGGAGTGTTATCTCATAGTCAGCAATCCCCCTTACATCACCGTCCGCGAAGCTACGGCCATGGAGCATAACGTGCTCGATTGGGAACCACACAGAGCACTCTTCGTGCCCGACAATGACCCGCTGCTGTTCTATCGTGCCATAGCCCGCTATGCACAGCAGGCATTGGAGCCGCAAGGCTGGCTCTACTTCGAAATCAATCCTCTCTACGCCGACGAGCTCCATCGGTTATTAGACACGATGGGGTACCACCACGTCGAGACTAAGAAAGACCAATATGATAAACAACGCATGATACGAGCACAACGATGAGACAAAAGAGCGAACAAGAAGCCTACCTGACACTGGCTGCACTCTGTGCACAGGCTGAGCACTGTCAGTGGGAGATGCTGGAGAAAATGCGCCGCTGGGAATTACCCGAGGAACAGCAGGCACATGTGATGCAACGACTTGTTGAAGAGCGTTACGTGGATGATGAGCGCTATGCCCGCGCGTTCATCAAGGACAAGATACGCTACAATCGCTGGGGACGACGTAAGGTGGAGCAGGCACTTTGGCAGAAACATATTACTGAAGACATCCGTCAGCGCACACTCGACGAGGTGGACGATGAAGAATACCTCAGCGTGTTGCGTCCGCTACTCAAGCAAAAGCAGAAGGAGCTTAAAAGGAGCTTAAAAGGAGCAAGGGGCATGGAGGAGGCAATGCTGAACCAGAAGCTTATCCGCTTCGCCCTGGGTCGTGGCTTTACGTATGACCTTATCCGCCAGTGTGTGGATGAGGGTGAGGGGTTAGAGGAGTGTGTGGAATGTTGAATAAACTTCTTGACCTCGTGGCGCCACGTTTCTGTGTGGTTTGTGGCAACCGCTTGGCTGTCAGCGAGGATTATGTTTGTTCAGTATGTAACCTGCACCTGCCCCGCACGGGATTCCAAACACATGCCGACGACAATCAGATGGTTCGGATGTTGTGGGGACTGATGCCCGTGGAGCGTGCCACAGCACTGTTCTACTATGCTCCAGGAACGCAAACCACGCACATCTTAGAAGCACTCAAGTATAATGACCAGCCTGAAATCGGCATCATGATGGGACGTTTGATGGCTCAGGAGCTGAAAGACAGCGGTTTCTTCGATGGTATAGACTTGATTATCCCCATTCCGCTGGCTCGTAGCCGTCAACGGCAGCGCGGTTACAACCAATGTACGATGCTTGCTCGTGGTGTAAGTAAAGTCACGGGCATCCCAGTGGTGGAGAGCGTCGTCGTCCGTGAGCGGTTTGAAAAGAGTCAGACACGCCTCAATCGTTGGGAACGCTTAGAGAACGTGGACGGGCTTTTCGCCCTGTGCGACCCGCAGTCACTACGAGGTAAACATGTATTGCTCATAGATGATGTCATGACTACTGGCGCCACAGTCTGTGCCTGTTCCAAGCCGCTGCAACAGGTGGAAGGACTGCGCATCAGCGTCCTCACCCTTGCCTTCGCCAAAAGCTGAATGGCAAGGTCGGGAGAATTCATTCAAAATAAAATAAGAAGAAAAACAAGACTTTCATTATTTTTCTGGTGTAAATGTATGGATTGTTCCAGAAAAAGTTGTATCTTTGCAGTCGATGATAGAAAAACTAAAAGCCTTAAACCAACGTCTGTCAGTGCGACTTAGTATAAAAGTCGTATCAGCTATGGCAGTTCTGCTGATGCTTTCACTCGCTGTGATGCTCTATTTTTCACGAACGGCTGTCAAGGAAGAGGCACTGGAAAAAGCCTCCATGACTCTTGAAGGTACCGTTGAGTGCATCGACAATATCCTGCTGAGTGTGGAGCAGACGGCAGGTAATTTCTATGTCGCCTACACAATCAACCCTGTTGAGCCAGACTTGATACATACATACAGCCGCCGGATGGTCGAAAGCAATCCTTACATCGTCGGCTGTGCCATCGCCTTTAAGAAAGACTTTTTCAAAGACCATGAGTATTTCATGGCCTACTATTACCGTGAGAAAAGTAAAGAAACGTCCGACTCTGTAGGTACTCTTTCCTCAAAGATAATCCAGTCGGATCATCTTGGAAACACTCCCTATACCGAACAGTCATGGTTCACCAAGGTCATGGCATCTGGCAAGCCCTGTTGGGTGAGGCCTCAGACAGACAATAATTCTGAGTCAGATCCTGTCATCACCTTCAGCCTGCCCCTTTCTGATAGCAATGGTCAGCCGATAGGTGCAATGGGTGTCAATGTGTCGCTCGCACATCTCTCCCGTGTCATCGAGGCTGCCAAGCCGTCACCCAACTCATACTGCATCCTATTAGACAGCGACGGTTCATTTATTGTTCATCCCGAAGGCAGCTACCTTATCCGTCAGACCGTGTTCTCCTTATCTGAACAAGAAGCAGAGCCGAGCATCAAGGAAGCTGCACAGGCCATGATCTCCGGTGAGAATGGTTACCGACATTTTCGCTTTGACGGAGAGGACTATTACGTATTCTACAAGCCTTTCCAGCGCGTTGCCGTGGCCGGTCGTTCCATGGAAGAGCTGAACTGGAGTGCGGGCATCTTCTATCCCGAGGATGATATCTTCGGCGACTACAACAGCCTGTTCTACTATGTCCTCGCTATCGCCATCGTGGGACTGCTACTACTCTTCTTGCTCTGTGTGAGCATTGTCCATCGTCAGCTGAAGCCCTTGCTACTGCTCGCTGAGTCGGCACAGCGCATTGCCAAGGGGCATTATGAAGAGCCTATTCCTGACAGTCGTCAGAAAGACGAGATAGGACGCTTACAACATAATTTCCAGCAGATGCAGCAGTCGCTTGCCACCCACATCGGCGAGCTGGAACAGCTGACAACCACGCTGCAGGAACGAGGAGAGGGTCTGCGTGTTGCCTATCATCAGGCACAAAAAGCCGAACGCATGAAGACGACCTTCCTGCATAACATGACCAATCAGATGACTACGCCCGCCATAGCCATCGACAAGGATGTGCAAGCCTTATGTAGTGACGATGTTCCGCAAGACATGTCACAACTGACAGGTGACATCCAGCGTAACGGTACCACCATTACCAATTTGCTCAATAATCTCATCACTATGTCCGAAGAGGAGATAGGAAAGGAGGGAACCTATGTTTAGCATTCGTCGCTCATTCTCCGCCAAGCTCAGTCTGGGCATCCTGCTCATGGCAGTCCCTATCTTTGTCATCTCCTTAGGGTTGCTCTTCACCCAGTCTCGCCAGATGATTCGCTCCGAGGCAACGGGACGTGCCAACAGCGTATTGAAAGCTACCATGCAGCGCATTTGTCGTAACCTTGCCACTATAGAGACTGCTACTGAAGCCAACAGCTGGCTCATCACACAGTACACACAACCCGACTCGCTCTTGGCGCTTTCCCATCGAATTGTGCAAATCAACCCCCATATCGATGGCTGTTCCATCAGTACCGAACCTGATGTCTTCCCCAAATACGGCAGATACTTCTCTGCCTACAGCGTTAAAAATGGTGACAGCGTATCTACCGTCATTGAGGAGAAATACGAATACTTCGAAAAGATATGGTACAAGACGCCGCGTATCCAAGGCAAGCCCTGCTGGGTAGTATATTACGATGAGGCAGACTCACTGGGACTGACGCTTGACGGCATGGTGGCATCCTACTGCAAACCTATTTACGACACTGATGGGCGTTTTCTGGCAGTTATCACTGCCGACCTCTCGCTGTTGCGTCTCTCCAAGGTCATCTCGGCAGAAGAGAAGCGATACCCTCATTCATATTTTATGATGGTAGAGAACGACGGGCGTTATTTCATTCATCCTGACTCTACCAAGCTTTTCAAGCAAACTCTCTTCAGCGGTGTTGACCCGCAGCAGCAACCCGACCTCATCACTCTGGGACATGAGATGATGAAGGGTAATCAGGGACACATGCAGGTCGTCATCAATGGTGCCCCCTGTCTTGTCTGCTATCAGCCTGTTTTGGGCACCACGTGGAGTCTGGCCTTAGTCTGTCCCGACAGCGATGTGATGAAGAGCTATCATCAGCTCACCTACATCATCATCCCCCTACTCATTGTCGGGCTGATTATTATCATCCTCTTCAGCCATAGGGCTGTGAAGCTGGCCATTCATCCACTCAATCAGCTATTGGAGAAAACACAGACCATCGCCTCTGGTAACATGGAGGTACACATCCCCAAAAGCCAGCGTAAGGATGTTGTGGGACGTCTGCAGAACAGCTTTGCCACCATGCTGCAGTCACTCAACTTCCACATGGGCAGTGTCCGTTACTCTACCGAGCAGGCACAGCATCGCAATGAAGAGTTGGTACAAGTCACACACCTCGCTCAGGTAGCCAACCGACAGAAGACCGCGTTCATCCAGAACGTGTCCCATCAGATACGTACGCCGCTGAATATCGTCATGGGATTTGCCCAGATATTAAACGGCCCTCTTTCTGATGATGAGAAGAAAAGCATTGCGAAAACCATGAAAGACAGTTCGACGCTGCTTAACCGTCTCATCGCGATGCTCTTTGACAGTTCTGACTACGGCCGTTCCAAGGAAGAAATCAGTAATAAGCACGAGAAGGTCAACTGCAATGACGTGGCACACGAAGCCATCCACGACATCCATGTCTATCATCCTGAAGTCCGCATCAAGTTCAACAGTTCCGTGTCTGATGACTTCTGCATCTATACCAACCGCCTTAACCTAATGCGAAGCCTGCGTGAGTTGCTCTACAACGCGATCAGGTACTCCGATGGCGAGAATATCATGATTGCCGTTGAGCTTGGACCAAAGAAGACGGACGGGCCAAAGACCATCCGTTTTGTCGTTCAGGATACAGGAAAAGGCATAGCCGAGAGTGACCGTGAGCTCATCTTTAATTTCTTTACCAAGATTGATGACCTCTCCGAAGGTCTCGGCCTCGGACTCCCGCTGTCAAAGCGCCATGCACAAAACTTAGGTGGCGACCTTACCCTTGATACTTCCTATCAAGACGGCTGTCGCTTCATCATCACCCTGCCGATTGAATAAAGGATGAAATATTACGGACGAGGGGCTAAAAGTTAAAAAAACGGGGAACGATAGCAAATTCTTCACTCTTCATTCTTCATTCTTCATTTTTTATTGTACCTTCGCAGCCTAAATGTCACAAGACAAAGATATGGATACCATCAAGAAACTCTTTGCACAGAAGCTGATGGACATCAAAGCCATCAAGCTGCAGCCACAGGAACCCTTCACATGGGCCAGCGGCTGGAAGTCACCCATCTATACCGACAATCGCAAGACGCTGGGTCATGCTGAGGTGCGGTCGTTTGTCAAACTGGAGCTGTGTCACGCCATTCAGCAGCACTTTCCCGAGGCTGAGGCTGTGGCAGGTGTGGCTACGGGAGCCATTGCACAAGGGGCGTTGGTTGCCGACGAGCTGGGACTGCCCTATGCTTATGTACGTCCGAAGCCGAAAGACCACGGCATGGGTAACCAGGTGGAGGGTGAGTTGAAACAAGGCGCCAAAGTTGTCGTTGTCGAAGACCTCATCAGTACTGGCGGCAGCAGCCTGAAGACTGTGGCGGCCCTGCGTGCTTATGGTGTTGAAGTGGTTGGCATGGTGGCGTCGTTCACCTACGGCTTCCCCGTAGCGGAGGAGGCTTTCCGCGAAGCTAATGTCAAGCTCATCACGCTAAGCGACTACAATGCCGTACTGGAACAGGCAGCTGCCACTGGCTACATCAAGCCCGAAGAAATAGAAGTATTAACAGAATGGAGAAAGAACCCAGGAGGGTGGAAAGTATGACAAAGTTTGAGAGTAGCGTTAAGCAAATACCTTATCCCCAGGCTGCCGTCTATCGGAACCTGAGCGACCTGAACAATCTGGAGAAGGTAAAGGACCGTGTGCCCGAGGATAAAGTCAAAGAATTTACGTTCGACACCGACAGCGTCACCGTGCGTGTGGACCCTGTGGGACTCATCACGCTGCGCATCTGCGAACGTGAGGAGCCTAAGTGTGTCAAGTTCGAGACGGCACAGTCGCCGCTTCCCTTCAACCTGTGGATTCAGGTGCTGCCCGTCACGGAGACGACGAGCAAGATGAAACTCACACTGAAGGCTGACATCCCCTTCATGCTCAAAGGCATGGTAAGCGGACCGCTGGAAGACGGACTGGAGAAGATTGCCGATGCCCTGGCACAAATCAAGTATGAGTAAATAACAGCGAACTTATGGCACAGAAGCTTTGGGAAAAGAACTACGAGATTAACAAGGAGATAGAACGCTTCACTGTCGGTCGTGACCGTGAGATGGACCTCTATCTGGCCAAGTACGACGTGCTGGGCTCTATGGCTCATATCACCATGCTCGAAAGCATTGGACTCATCGGCAAGGACGAGCTGCCAGCGCTGTTGGCAGAGCTGCGCCGCATCTACCAGACGGCAGAGCGAGGCGAGTTTGTCATTGAGGAAGGCATCGAGGACGTACACTCACAGGTGGAGCTGATGCTTACGCGGAGCCTCGGCGACATGGGCAAGAAGATTCACTCGGGCCGTTCACGCAACGACCAGGTGCTCGTGGACCTGAAGCTGTTTACACGCCATGAGCTGATGGTGGTGGCTGACGGTGTGAAGACGCTGTTTGACGAACTCATCCAGAAGAGCAACCAGTATAAGGACGTGCTGATGCCAGGCTACACGCATCTGCAGGTAGCCATGCCCAGTTCCTTCGGACTGTGGTTCGGGGCCTATGCCGAGAGCCTGTGCGACGATATGCTGTTCTTACAGGCTGCCTATAAGATGACCAACCGAAACCCCTTGGGTTCGGCAGCAGGCTACGGCTCCAGTTTCCCGCTGAACCGTCAGATGACCACCGACCTGCTAGGCTTTGACACTATGGACTATAACGTGGTCTATGCCCAGATGGGACGCGGCAAGACGGAGCGTAACGTTGCCTTCGCTATGGCTACCATCGCCGGCACGCTGAGCAAGATGGCGTTCGACGCCTGTCTGTTCAACTCCCAGAACTTCTCGTTCGTGAAGTTGCCAAAGGAGTGTACGACGGGTAGCAGCATCATGCCCCACAAGAAGAATCCCGATGTCTTCGAACTCATACGGGCGAAGTGCAACAAGCTACAGGCCCTGCCGCAGCAGGTAACACTCATCATGAACAACCTGCCTACAGGCTACTTCCGCGACTTGCAAATTATCAAGGAGGTGTTCCTGCCTGCCTTCGACGAGCTGAAAGATTGTCTCCAGATGACGGCCTATATCATCAACAAGATGGAGGTGCGCGAGGACATCCTTGACAACCCCATGTACGACCCCATCTTCTCTGTTGAAGAAGTGAACCGCCTTGCTGCGGAGGGCATGCCCTTCCGCGATGCCTACAAGAAGGTGAGCCTTGACATTGAGGCAGGACAGTTCACGCCCGACAAACAGATCTATCACACCCACGAGGGCAGCATCGGCAACCTATGCAACGACCGCATCGAGGCACTGATGGGCACCGTGCTTGACGGTTTCCATTTCGAACGCGTGAAAGAAGCGGAAGAGAAACTATTAAATGAAGAATGAAGAATGAAGAATGAAGAATGAAGAATTTGCTACCACTATCAATAAAGCGTTTAAAGTAATCCCCTTGAGTCGTCATACTTCGTGGCGGCAGCAGATACTTCATTCTATTGTTCTTATCTTTTCATTCTTCATTCTTCATTCTTCATTCTTCATTTTTACCTCCTGTAATGGCGAGAGCGAGTACAACAATCAGCCGTGTTACATTCTCTACCATAATGCCTACTATCTTGACCAGACGCTGGCGGAGGCCATGAACCCCTATGCCCGTGGCATCTTCTGCCTCATCAGCGAATCGCAGGAGGGTAGCAATATCTATCTGAACTTCCAGAACAGCAATGGCGGGTCTTCGCGTCAGCGTGAGACGGCACTGGAGACGAAGGCACACTTCGTATTGGGCATGAACAACGGCATCATTGTAGGTTTCCAGTCTCTCAACGATTCTCCCAACGGTGGTTTTACTGCCTACGACCAGCAATGCCCCAACTGCGTTCGCAAGCACAACAGCGCCTATAACCCCAAGTATCGGCTGACGATGGGCAGCGACGGCATAGCCACCTGTACTGTCTGCGGCAAGCGCTATAACATGAACTTCCGTGGCGTCATCCTCAATCCCGAAGAGGGTGACATCGACCTCAAGCCGTACATCGCCACCACCACAGGTCCTTATGGCGACCTGTTCGTGCACAACCAGTAAGGACCCCCCAAAAAAGTTATCGGTTAGTACAAAAAGAGGATGCACCTATTGGCGCATCCTCTTATGCTATGGCTCTGTCCCTCACATTCGAGGAGGAACAGGGCAGGAGATTACTCTACCGTGCAGAAGATCTTATCCGAGGTCTTGCGCGTCGGATAGAGTTTGATGGTCGTACCGACTGCGGTGAGGTTGGCACCGTTGGCAACGAGATTGTCAATGCTTTCACCGCCGAGGTTGATGCCCCAGTCGTTGTTAGCCGTGAACTTCCATCCGTTAGCTGTCACGCCGGCACCGGTAATTTCGAAGCAGAAGTCCGTAGCGTTCCACGTCATCTGCTGGGCATCGTCGGCCTGGTTCCAGCCGTTGAAGTCGCCCACGAGGTTCATGTTAACGATGCGGGTGGCCTTCAGTGTGCCAGCAGCAAGGTTCATCTCGACGAAGTACACGCCCTCGCCGGCCGTGGCCTTGATGTTGCCGCCACCATCGGCAAAGTCGCCGCTGATGCCGCCCGTGAAGGTGCCGCTGTTAATCTCGTTGTCCCAAGAGCCAGCCACACGCTGGAACTTGAACTCATTGCCCCAGCCGTTCGGGTCAGCACAATAGACGTAGCCGGTATAGACACCGTCGAAGTTGGGTGACTCCAGCTTTTGCTCAGCAGCAGACCAGCCATCAGTTGCACCGATGAAATAGACAAACTGTGCAAACTCCATCTTCTCAATCTTGTAGGTGTAGTCCATCATGTTGATGGTCATGCGATAGATACCAGCCTGCTCAATCTTACCAGCACCAGGATTGTCTGTAGTCAGGTTACCCTCCATTTTAGTGTCACCATCGACAGCAACACCCAGTACACCAGTCTCACCGCCTGCCCAGAAGTCATTGTCATAATTACCCTGCGGGATAATCTTCCAATACTGGTTGTCAGCTGAGGTAGAGAAGACAATTTGGAACTCGGGATAGTCATAGACATCGCCATCACCTAAGTGATTGAAGGCAAGTGCACCTTCCTTGTTCCATCCGGCCATGTCACCAGTGAGCCAGTAGCCACTGTCGATAAACGGAGCGGAGAGCGTGATACCAATGGTTGACTTGGCAACATTAGCTATCGTCTGGCCGTCAACAACAGTATAGGACGTGATATCCATAGCAATGGCATGTTTGACAGGCTTCTTGCCGAACAAGATCTCAACAGCAGTTTTCAGTTCATCTGCCTTAACACGACCTTGGGCGTCAGCAGTCATTTCTGCGTAGGTATTTCCATCGTCATTCCAAAGCATTACCTTATAAGTAGTAGTGGCCGTGGCATCGCTGGCGGCAACGGTGGGAACAAACAGCTGAACGCTGTCAGCCGTCAGTGTGGCATAGTCCACGTCGGGAGCAGCACCAACGCTGACCTCTACGGTCTGAGCCGCTGTAGAGTCAGGGTCGTTGTGCTGTGGCTGTGCCCAATCGGTATAGTCCTCTGTGCATGATGCCAGAGCTGCAACCAATGTCAGTCCGAATAATATTTTCTTCATCATAATAGTATTCTTTTTAGCGTTAATTACTGTTTGATAAAGCGGATGAAGCCCGTGATGTCGTTGAAGATAATCAGGTAGTCAGCGGACTCCGTAATCTTGAGGTTGTCACCGTTACCGACACCGAAGGCATACATGCCGTCGGGCTGTGTAACGAACGTACCACCCCTATTGTAGTCCCAAGAGTCAGCCTGCTTAATCTTAATCTCGGCTCCCTCGTCAAGGTGCTGCACCACATACCAGTCGTGGTTATCGGCAGAAGCGCTGCAAGCGTTCATCGGAGTGTCGCCCCAATCATTGAACGAACCTGAGATAGCCATGCCAGAGAAGGCTGCAGGCACGTCAACACAAGGTGTAATCTCCAACTCATCCGTAGCGGTGTTCAGCACCACGGTGTAGTAACCAGCGGAAGGAACGGTAATATCGCGCGAACCGCCATCGTTCTTAACGAACTGACCGAAGGCGTCGCCCTGACCCCACTGGAAGTCCCAAGAGTCGGGATACTGCTTCAGCTTGAAGCCACCGCCGGCAAGGTAACCAACCCACTGTGTCTTACCCTGACCAGTCTTCTTGTCGTAAGTCTCACCCTCAATGGGCTGCATCGGGATGATGCTCTTACCCAGGTCAGAGCCCCAAGAGCCGTCAGCAATGTCGGAACCAATGAGCCACCAGAGCTCGATGGGAGCGTCAGACAGTTCAACATACGTGGGAACAGTCTGAATCTTCACCACGTTCGAGAAGATGGTGCTGGTACCGGGAGCCGCAGCAGTGGCACGCACATAGACGGGCTGTGTTGCGGGAACGGCATCCTCTGCCCAACCGGCAATCTGCTGCAAGACCTTAGCCAGGTCGGTGAGATTCAAAGTACCCTTTGCCTCCTTGAAGACGGCATCGAGCGTTGCATAGTCAGCTTTCGTTGCACCGGTCTCGTCAGCTTCGGCCTCAGCCAAAGAGTGGGTGAAGTTACCGTCAAGAGAAGCCTGCAACTGATAGTTCACGGGAGCAGGGAAGCCATAGTCGGGTTGCGACCAGGTGAAAGGCATCTCGCCGCCTGAGGCCAAATCAACATTGGCCGCAGCATAGGCTGGCGTGTTCAGGGTGAACGTGGACGGATTCAGCACCGTCGGGTTCGAATCGTTGTCATCGCTACATGCCGTCAGGAAGCATACACCGCACAGCAGCAGCAAGGTTGACTTTAATATCTTTTTCATACGATTAATCTTTAATGTTTAATCTTTCATCTTAAATCTCCTTAGTACCCTTCATTCTGCTTCAGGTTCTCGTTAGCAGTCAGGTCTGTCGTAGGAATGGCAAAGACATTGCGGTAAGCCTCGAAGTTACGGCCGCCATAGACGCCACCCTTCCATGTCCAGTTGTAACCGGTGTTGCCGCCAAACTTTCCATGACGGATGAGGTCAACACGGCGACGGCCCTCGAAGTAGAACTCACGGCTCCACTCATCGAGAATGTCATCCATAGAATAACCACCCTTCTCGGTTGCATGGGCACGGGCACGCAGTGCGTTAATAGCCTTGACGCCTTCAGCAGTAGCCGCACCGCCAGCCTGGCGTGCAGTTGCCTCTGCATAGGTCAGATAAGCCTCTGCTACACGGAACATGAAGAAGTCGCCGTCAGAGAACTGGCTGTTGTGCATAGCGCTCTTGTCACTGTGGAAGTTAGCGAACTTAGCAACAGAGAAACCTTCAGTGAATTCCTCAGTGGTGCAATTCAAATCACGATCCTTACCCCAGAGCAGAGCACGGTCATCACCGGCTGCCGTTGTCATGTTGTAAGATTCCGCGTTGGGTGCATCATTGTTGGGGAAGAACTTCTTGACGAGGTCGGGACGTGCATGATTACCATTCCAGGCGCCATTAGAGCTGGGTAGCGTATTGGGCTGTGTGGGGTCAACATACATGTCGCCCGAGAAGCAGCTGGCCATCAGGAAGAAGAAAGAACCGTAGCTGGTGGTCGTGGCACCATCACCTAATACGGGGAAGATGCACTCATTAGAAGCAGCACTCTCGCCATTGTCACCCAGGAAGAGCATCTGATAGGCACTCCAGGGAGCGACTGATGCAGTGTTCAACTTGTAAGGAGAGTTGATAATCTTCTGAGCATACTCAGCAGCCTTGGCCCACTGTGCAGTACCTGTATAGACCTCAGCGTTCAGATAAAGACGCATGAGCAGGAACCAGGCAGCAGCCTTGTCAGCTCGACCGTACATGGCATCGCTGGAGTTCTTGGCCTTAGCATCAGCCAACAGCGGCTCAATCTCATTCAGCTCTTTCTCAATGAAAGTGAAGATCTCCTGGCGGGATGCCTGAGGAGCCTTTTCGGAAGAAACGGTCGTCAGGAAAGGAATGTTTCCGAAAGCGTCCATAGCCAGATAATATTGAAGGGCACGGAGGAAACGAACCTCTGCGGTCTTCTGGGCATCAAAGTCGCTAGCCACGTCGAGATAGTGGTTGCAGAGCGTGATACCGTTATACAGACGATAGTAGTAACCGCGTGCCATTGGGTGGCTGGCGTCGTAAGAGTTGAAGCAGAAGGAAGAAATACCCTCATCACCCCAACGGCAGATAGCCTCATCGGTGGTCAGCTCGTTGGTGTTCCACATCTGGCGGACGAGTCCCGTCGTACCACCATCCAGACCTGCGATGTCGCAATCGCCGTCAGCACCGCTGTTACCAGCGAGTCCTAAGTTGCCATAGCACTTGTTGAACAAGTTGTCAACGGTGCTATTGTCCAGCAGCACGAGATTCGGGTCGATAGGCGTTACATCCAAATCGCCGGTGCATGATGTCATGCCCACTGCAAGCAGCATGGCTGCTGCGGGGAATATGTTTTTGATATAACGTTTCATATTGTTATTCCTTTCTTATAATTAGAAGTTCAGGTTCAGACCAAGCTGGAAGGTAATAGGACGCGGATAGAGATTGTTGTCAATACCACCGAACACCTCCGGGTCGATACCCTTGTATTTCGTAATGGTGAACACATTGGTTGCCGATGCGTAGATACGACCGGAGAGCCCATGATAGCAGTCACCCTTGAAGAGGTCAGAGAAGCTGTAACCCAACGTGATGTTGTCACACTTCAGGAACGAGCCGTTCTGTACGAAGTAGTCAGAGAGCACCCAATCCCAGCTCTGCCAGTTCTTCTCCAGCACATTATAGGGGCGGTTCTGCATGAAGTCGCCGTTGACGGTCTGGTGAATAGCTGCCTTGCTGACGTTGCTGGCACCGGCCATCAGGTCGTTGAACACGTAGTTGCCGATGCTGGCACGGAGTGAGAAACCGAAGTCCCAGTTCTTGTATTCAAGACGAGAGCTCAAGCCCATCGTCACAGGAGCCATGGGGCTCTTATAGTAGTACTTGTCGGCCTCGGTAATCTGACCGTCACCGTTGCGGTCAACCACCATTCCCTCGATGGGCAGTCCGTTGGCGTCGTAAGCCTGCTGGAATACATAGTAAGAGAATGCGGGATGTCCCACGGCGTGAGCCTGTGCGTTGTTACCTGTACCCGAAGAAATACCACCTACAGGGATAAAGTAGTTCTGGTCATCGCCACCAATCAACTCGGTAATCTTGTTGTCGTTGTAGGTTACGTTGTAGTCGAGGGTCCAGAACCAGTCTTTTGTCTGGATGGCCTTCCAACTCAGTGCAAACTCAATACCTGTATTACGCAGCGAACCGATGTTCGTGCGAACGATGTTCTTGAAGTTCGAACCTGCTGCAACATAAGCGTCGTTAATCAGGTCGGTGGTCTTACGATAGTACCAGTCGATGCTACCCGAGAGGCGCTGGTTCATGAAACCGAAGTCAAGACCGACATTGTAGGTAGTGGTAGTCTCCCACTTCAGGTTAGCGTCGTAAGCTGTCGGACGATAGAGTACGCCCGTACCGGTAACAGGATAGAAACCATTGGTGCCGGAAGAAATCTGATAGACGGCGAAGTAATTGTAGTCGCCGATGCCTTCCTGCTGACCAGTCTTACCATAGTCAAGACGAAGCTTCAAATCAGAGAGCCAGCCAAGGTCCTTGAGAGGTTTCTCCTCACTCATCTTCCATGCTACAGCAATAGAGGGGAATACTGCCCAGTGGTCCTTGAAACGTGAAGAACCGTCGTCACGGATAGTAGCCGTGAGATAATAACGGTCAGCAAAGATGTAGTTCATACGTCCGAAGAATGACACGAGGTAGTTCTCGGTGCTGTAGTTATAAAGACGCCAGTTGTAATAAGCGGCAGACGTGGGGTTGGGAGCTGTCAGCGGATATGATCCCCAATAGTTGTTGGTCTGTGTGCGCCAGAAATGCTGCCACTCATAACCACCCATGATATCAAAGTGGTGTTTCTCGTTGAAGTCCTTGTAATACTGTGCATAGGTGCTCAGCGAGAGGTTACGCTTAGCAATGTTGTCCCATCCTGTTGAGCCATAGTAAACGGCCTGTGGAGAGGTACGCTCTACGTCGGTCCACTGACGGCCCTTTGACACGTCCATGCCAAGAGTCAGGTGGAGGCGCAGATCCTCAAAACCGTGAATCTTATAGTCAAGCTCTGCATTGCCGATGAAAGAACGGCTGATGGCACGGTCGTCCTTCAGATCAAGAATGGAAACGGGGTTCTTCGTTGCCTGGGCGTTGAAGACTGTTCCCCACTTGGGATCACCGAAGGCAGAACCGTCAGTCATCCACTGTCTGTATCCACCAGTTGTCTCGTACTCATCGCTATAGACGGGCTGTGTCGGGTCGTACCATACAGCGGCACCGATGGCCTCACCGTCAGCATACTGTGACTTAGCCCACATACCCTTGGCACTGAGGCTCACCGTCAGATGGTCCTCAAAGAACGACGGGTTGAGATTCACGGCTGCGGTATAACGCTGGAAGTCTGAGGTCTTCAGAATACCCTGCTGTTTGGTGTAGCCCAAAGAAATGCGATAGGGCAGATTGTCGCCGATAGAACCAGACACGGTGATGTTGTGGTCGTGGCTCACTGCTGTGCGGTAAATCTCATCCTGCCAGTCAGTGTTTGCATTGCCTAACAACTTTGATTCATCGCTCTCTGCACCGAAGGTGTTGGCAATGTACTGACGATAGGCGTCACCGTCCATCACGTCAATAGTCTTCTTCTTAGAGCTGATGGAAATGCTTCCGGCATAGGACACCTGCGGTGCCTGACCGCGACGGCCCTTCTTTGTGGTGATGATAATGACACCGTTAGAACCACGGCTACCATAGATAGCTGTTGCCGAGGCACTCTTCAGCACGTTGAATGACTCAATGTCCTGCGGGTTGACCATCGAGAGAGGGTTAGCAAGACCCTTGACACCCTCATTGCCCATGGGCACACCGTCGATGACCACCAGCGGAGAGTTTGATGCATTCAACGACGAACCACCACGGATACGGATGGTAGAACCACCACCAGGCGTACCGCCATCACTCGTGACAGAGACACCGGCGACCTTACCGGCCAACAGATCCTGCGGGTTAACAACAAGACCCTTGTTCTTGGTGTCAGGCTTCAATGCGGCCACAGATCCAGTCAAGTCGTTTTTCTTGACCTGACCATAACCGATGACCACCACTTCGTTCAGTGAGTTGGCTTCATCCTCCAACACAATCACCATCTGCGGAGCAGCGGTGGCGGTTGCCGTCTGATAGCCGATGTAAGTAACCTGGATGCTGGCACCTTGATTGGCCTGAACAGTGAAGTTACCATCAATGTCGGTGATGACGGCCGTTTGTGTTCCTACAACACGTACCGTTGCACCGATGATAGGTTCTTCTTGAGCATCCTTCACATGTCCTTTGACAGTTATCTGCTGTGCAAAGGCACTTGCCGATAGAATCAGCCCCAAAACAAGGACCAACATTCTAAGCGGAACTCTAATGTTTACCTGCTTCATCATTAATTTTTTAAGTTAGTGTTATGAAATTTGTAGTAAATTTTACTTTTTTGACTTAAATCAACTGCAAAGATAGGTTTGTTTTACGTTCGTTGTACTTTTTTAAGGGTTAAAACAATAGTTTTAAGAGTGCAAACGTTTGCATAATAGGAACGCATAATATTAATAATGTACGTGCGCGACATTCAGTCTTAATTCCTAACTTTGCATCAGGGTTTAGGAAAAGAACACCAAGAACAAACATCCACCTATGGCAATAGAAGAAAAAACACCGCTGACAATGAAAGATATAGCGAAGGAGTTTGGAACATCCGTCGCTACCGTGTCACGTGCGCTGAAAGATTCGCCGCGTATCAGTGCTGAGCGTCGAACCGCTATCCAGAAATATGCCCGTGAGCACAACTTTGCTCCGAATATGATAGCTGAGTCCCTTCGCCACTCGCGAGTCAAACCGCTTAAGCTCATCGGTGTCATCATTCCCGAGTTTACTCATTTCTATTTCTCGTCAGTGCTGTCAGGCATTGAAGAGGAAGCCTCGGCACGCGGCTACCGTATCTTGGTGGCGCAGAGCGCCGAGCAGTATGAGCGCGAGGTAAAGATATGTCAGTCTTTCTATGAGAACAAGGTGTGCGGCGTCATCGTGTCACAAGCCAAGGACACGCTGCACTATGAGCATTTCCAGCGTCTGATTGATGCCGGCGTGCCGCTGGTGTTTTATGACCGTATCTGTACTGGTGTCCATGCAAGCCGCGTAGTGGTGGATGACTATATGGGCGCTTTCAATGCCGTCACCCATCTTATTGAGACAGGCTGCCGCCGCATCGCGTTTTATGGCTCTTCGATGACGCTTGAGATTTCCAAGAACCGCTACAATGGCTATAAAGACGCGCTTTTAAAACATGGTATTCATCCCGATGAAACACTGATGCGCTTCTGCGACAACCGTACCGACGCAGAGGCTATTACCCCGGAAATTCTGCAGATGGACAACCGCCCCGACGGATTCTTTGCCGTTAACGACGATACTGCTATCGGCATTCTTTACACTGCCAAGCGTATGGGGCTACGGGTGCCTGATGACGTGAGCATCTGCGGCTTCACCAACGGACAGCGTGCCGTAGCATGCGACCCGATGCTGACCACCGTGGAGCAGCGTGGCGTCATGGTGGGCGAAGAGGCTGCGAACATTCTCATTGGTCACGTGGAAGGTACTATCCCCCGCGACAAGATGGAGCGCCGCATCGTCCGCACCCGACTCATCATTCGCGGCACCACACGATAGATTCAGCATCGGACAAATACGAATAGACACGAAAAAACATTATATTATGAAACAGAAGCCTGATTTAAGTTTTTGGAATTTATGGAACCTGAGTTTTGGGTTCTTTGGCGTGCAGATAGCTTACGCCTTGCAGAGCGCGAATATCTCGCGAATATTTCAGACGCTCGGTGCCGATCCGCACGACCTGAGTTTCTTCTGGATTCTCCCTCCGCTGATGGGTATTCTGGTGCAACCGATTGTCGGAACACTAAGTGACAAGACATGGACACGTTTCGGACGCCGCATTCCCTACCTGTTTGTGGGTGCTACCGTAGCCGTAGCAGTGATGTGTCTGCTGCCTAATGCAGGAAGTTTCAACTTCAGCCCATGGTCTTTCGGAGATAATGGCATGTATGCTATCATTACTACATTAGGCGTTACTATGCTCTTTGGTCTGCTGATGCTCATGCTGCTTGACACCAGTATCAACATGGCCATGCAGCCATTTAAGATGCTGGTAGGCGACATGGTGAACGAGAAACAGAAGGCCAAGGCCTACTCCATCCAGTCGTTCCTGTGTAACGCCGGTTCCGTGGTGGGCTACCTGTTCCCCTTCTTCTTCACCTTCTTAGGCATTGCCAACGAAGCCCCGAAGGGCATCGTACCCGACTCTGTCATTTGGTCGTTCTATATTGGTGCAGCTATTCTCATCCTCTGCGTCATCTATACCACGCTGAAGGTAAAGGAGTGGAACCCAGCGGAATACAAGGAGTATAACGGGGTCAGTGAGGACTCACAGAAATCAGAGAACACCGAGAGTTCCGGCAACTGGTTCACCCTTCTGAAGAACGCGCCCTCAACATTCTGGAAGGTCGGACTGGTACAGTTCTTCAGCTGGTCGGCATTCCTCTATATGTGGACCTATACCACAGGTGCTGTGGCTGAGACGGTATGGGATTCCACCGATACCACATCCAAGGCATTCCAGGAAGCAGGTAACTGGGTCGGCGTGCTCTTTGCCGTACAAGCAGTAGGCAGTGTCATCTGGGCCGCTGTATTACCTCAGTTCAAGAACACGAAACTGGCTTATTCTCTGAGTCTTGTGCTTGGCGGCATCGGTTTCGCAATGGTGCCGTTCATCAGTAATCAGTACGTGCTCTTCATTCCCTTCGTGCTCATTGGCTGTGCTTGGGCTGCCATGCTCGCCATGCCGTTTACGTTCGTGACGAATGCCCTGCAGGGCTACGGTCACATGGGAGCCTACCTCGGCCTGTTCAACGGAACGATTTGTGTGCCGCAGATTGTGGCTGCCCTTGTCGGTGGCGTCATCCTCCATGCCGTGGGTAGCCATCAGTACTCTATGATGATTGTCGCTGGCGTTCTGCTACTTATCGGTTCTGCCTGCGTGTTCGTCATTCGCGAAAAGAAGAAGTAACAAACCACTCTTTATTACAGAGCTGGCGGTTCTCGTTTCGGGAATCGCCAACTTTTTTTTGAGTTTGCGCGCGCGAACATTATTATATATTATTATATACTTAGCTTATGTGAAAAGACTTTGTCGTGGCGTAAGGGATGTAATCGTTTGCGCAGTTTATCGTTGAATTAAAGAGGTCTAAAGGGACACGGTGTTGTTATTATTTGTAATTTTACACGCAGAAACAAAACGAAAGCTATATGAAGTTACAATTTAACCTACAGTATCAAACCACTTTTGGGGAGAATCTGACACTCAACATCCTTTCTGAAGATGAAGTAAAACGTCCTGACCGGCACAAGATGATGACGCTGGACGGGCAGCACTGGAGCGTGGACGTGAATGTCACGGCCAAGGCCGGTGAACACATTGATTATTACTACAGTGTGGAACGCGGTGACCGAGTTACACGTACGGAATGGCTCGTAGAGCCTCACCGGTTGGAGTTCGCTGCCGTCAAGGGAGCCCGCTATACGGTTTACGACCACTGGCTCGACATTCCCGACGACGCCTATATGTATAGCTCTGCTTTTACCGAGTGCGTGGCGGCCCGCAAGCGCGAGCTGAGCACAAAGTCGGAATTCACACGCACCGTCCGTCTGAAGGTACGTGCACCACAGCTGCGGTTGGGCGAACGTCTTGCCGTGGTGGGCGCTGACGAGTCATTAGGAGCCTGGGAGATTGACCGCGCCCTGCCTATGGCAGAGCATGAATACCATGAATGGGTGGTGTCGCTCGATGCCGACAAGTTCAAGAGCCTCCACATGGAGTTTAAGTTCCTCGTGCTGAACGGGAAAGACGATATCCCCCATATGTGGGAGAACTCCATGAACCGCACAATCGACCTTCCTACTTTACAGGAGAATGAAGTGGTTGTCTATGAACTGTCACAAGCCTTCTTCCCCATCCATGCATGGAAGGGTGCCGGCACGGTGATTCCCATCTTCTCGCTGCGCAGCGAGGGCTCGTTCGGCGTGGGCGACTTCGGTGACTTGAAGAAGATGGTTGACTGGGCTGACATGACCGGACAGCGCGTGCTACAGGTGCTACCCATCAACGACACCAACATCACCGGCACATGGCAGGACTCCTATCCCTATAATGCCATCAGCATCTATGCCCTGCATCCACAGTACACAGATTTCCGTCAGTTGCCTGAAATCAAGGATGAAGAGCAGAGAAACAAGTTCGAGGCGTTGCGACAGGAGCTGAACGCCCTGCCGCAGATAGACTACGAGCGTATGTTCACGGCCAAGATGGAGTATCTGCATATTCTGTTCAAGCAGGAGTGGGCTTCCGTTCGCCGTCGTGCCACGTACAAGCAGTTCTTCGAGCATAACAAGTCATGGCTGGAGCCTTATGCACAGTTCTGCGTTAACCGTGACAAGCAAGGCACCGCCGAGTTCTGGTACTTCGTACAGTACAATCTCGACCAGCAGATGCGCTCAGCTCATGAATATGCCCGTGCACACCGCATCATTCTGAAGGGTGACATCCCCATTGGTATCTCACGCGACGGCGTGGAAGCCTGGGTAGAGCCCAAATACTTCAACCTTGACGGTCAGGCCGGTGCGCCGCCCGATCCGTTCTCGGCAAACGGTCAGAACTGGGGTTTCCCCACCTACAACTGGGACGTTATGCTCGAGGACGGCTGCCAGTGGTGGGTGCGTCGCTTCCGTAAGATGGCAGAGTACTTCGATGCCTACCGCATCGACCACGTGCTCGGTTTCTTCCGCATCTGGGAGATTCCCATCCATGCCGTACACGGACTGCTTGGACAGTTCTCACCCTCGCTCGGCATGACCATTTCTGAGATTGAGGGTTACGGTCTGCAGTGGCAGCAGGACCTCTTCACCACTCCGTTCATTGCTGACTGGACACTCGACCGCATCTTCGGTGACCGCGCCCAGTATGTCAAGGATACCTTCCTCGACCGCAAGCATGACGACCTGTGGCAGATGAAGCCCGAGTTCGACACCCAGCGCAAGGTGGAGGCATGGTGGAAGTCTGAGTGTCAGACGATTCCCTCGTCTGATCAGGAAGCCCTCAACAATCTAAGAGATGCCCTCTATGCACTCGTCAGCGACGTACTCTTCGTGCCCGACCGCAAGGACGGTCAGAAGTTCCATCCGCGCATCGGCGTGCAGAACGACTTTATCTATGAGACACTCTGCGACGGCGACAAGTACAACTTCAACCGCCTCTATAACGACTATTTCTATCGTCGCAACAACCAGTTCTGGTATCATGAGGCCATGAAGAAGTTGCCGCGCTTGACGCAGGCCACCCGTATGCTCGTCTGTGCCGAGGACCTCGGTATGGTGCCCGACTGCGTGCCCTGGGTGATGAACGAGCTGCGCATCCTCTCGCTGGAGATACAGTCCATGCCGAAGGATGACACCGTGCGCTTCGGAAAGCTCTCCCATAATCCTTATCGCAGCGTGGATACCATCAGCACCCACGACATGCCCACGCTCCGTCAGTGGTGGGACGAGGATGAAGCACAGACGCAGGAGTACTACAACACGTCGCTGCGCCGCAGTGATGCCGCACCGCATCCTCTGCCTGGCTGGTTGGCTAAGGACATCGTCAGCCGTCACCTCACGTCACCCTCGATGCTCTGTCTGCTCTCATGGCAAGACTGGATGTCTATCGATGAGCGTCTGCGACTGCCCGACCAGAACGCAGAGCGCATCAATATCCCTGCCAACCCACGTCACTACTGGCGCTACCGCATGCACATGAATATCGAAGACCTGATGAAGGCCGACGAGTTCAACGAGACCGTCAGGACACTCATCACGCAGAGCGGACGCAGATAGATAAAGGTAAAAAAGTAAAAGGTAAGAAAGATACATAAAGATGAAACAGAAGAATTATTATTTGGTAAAGAAGTTGGTATGGGTTATTTTACCTTTTTGCCTTTTTACTTTTTTACCTTCACAAGCAACCAGTGTCAAATCGCCCAATGGCAATATCGTGCTCACCTTCAGCGTTGAGAACGGGTGCCCTGTTTACAGCCTGACCTACAAGGGCAAGGCAGTTGTCAAGCCCTCGCGTCTCGGTCTGGAGCTGGCCAAGGACAAGCACGCCTCGATGGGGCTTCAGGAGCATGACCTCATGGACGGCTTCACCCTGATGGACGAGCAGACACGTGAATTCAACGAACCGTGGAAGCCCGTGTGGGGTGAGACACGTGAAATCCAAAACCACTACATCGAATACGCTGCTGTGTTACTGCTGCAATGGGAAGACATCATCAAGCCCGACGACCCTACCGTTGAAGGCATGAAGGTCAAGCCTCACCAGCGCACCATCACCATCCGTTTCCGCGTCTATGACGACGGCATCGGACTGCGCTATGAGTTCCCGCAGCAGCAGGAGCTCAACTATTTCCTCATCAAGGAGGAACACACGGAGTTTGCTATGGCTGGCGACCACACCGCGTGGTGGCTGCCTGGCGACTACGACACACAGGAGCAGGAGACACAGCAGACCAAGCTTTCTGAGATTCGCGGACGCATGAAGGAAGCTGTCAACTGGGGTAACTCGTCTGTAGCCGTCTTTTCCCCCACAGGTGTGCAGACCTCTCTCCAGATGAAGAGCGCCGACGGACTTTACATCAACATCCATGAGGCAGCATGTGCCGACTATGCCACCATGCACCTCGAACTGGTGGATGCCGAGACGAAAGCCCTGACCACCCAGCTGGGAGGCGGCAGCAATGCCTATACGCCCAATCCGACCCCGTCACCCTATCCGCTGCCCCAGCCTTTCACTTTCGTCAGTCATCTGACGCCCGATGCCACAGGACTGAAGGGCTGTATGCAGACACCCTGTGAGACACCTTGGCGCACTGTGATGGTCAGCGATGACGCACGTGACATGCTGTCCAGCAACCTCATCCTCAACCTCAACGAGCCTTGCGCCCTTGATGACACCTCGTGGATTCACCCCACGAAGTACTGCGGCGTATGGTGGGAGATGATTGTCGGCAAATCGTCATGGAACTACACCGACGAGTTCCCCAGCATCAAGCTGGCCGATGACGCCTTCCCCAATTCTCAATCATCAATTGTCAATTATCAATTGGCGAAGCCCAACGGTCGTCATGCTGCCAACAACGAGAAGGTGAAGCGTTACATCGACTTCGCTGCGAAGAACGGTCTTGACGAGGTGCTCGTCGAGGGCTGGAACGTCGGCTGGGAAGACTGGGCAAACATGTGGAAACGCGACGTCTTCGACTTCGTCACGCCCTATCCCGACTTCGACATCCAGATGCTCAACGACTACGCCCACTCCAAGGGTGTGAAGATTCTCATGCACCATGAGACCTCCTCCAGCTCACAAAACTACGAACGACATATGGAAAAGGCCTTCCAGCTGATGAACCACTACGGCTACGACGCCGTGAAGACAGGCTATGTAGGCGACATCATTCCCCGCGGCGACCATCACTACTCACAATCCATGAACAACCACTACCTCTATGTCGTCAAGGAAGCCGCCAAGCATCACATCATGGTCAATGCCCACGAGGCCACACGTCCCACCGGTCTCTGCCGCACCTATCCCAACCTCGTCGGCAACGAGTCGGCACGCGGCACGGAATATGAGGCCTTCGGCGGCTCACGTCCTGACCACACCTGCATCCTGCCGTTCACGCGCTTGCAGGGTGGACCGATGGACTACACGCCGGGCATCTTCGTGACCAAGCTCTCCACCTGGAGCAACAACACCTCGTGGGCACGCATCACCATCGCCGGCTCGCTGGCCCTCTACCTGACGATGTACTCGCCCCTGCAGATGGCCGCTGACCTGCCCGAACACTATGAGCAGTTCGACGACGCCTTCCAGTTCATCCGTGACGTGGCATGCGACTGGGACGAGAGCATCTACCTCGAGGCAGAGCCTGCCGACTATATCACCGTAGCACGTAAGGCCAAGGGCACCGACAACTGGTTCATTGGTGGCAAGTGCGACGAGAACGGACACCAGTCGGTCATCAAGCTCGACTTCCTGGACAAGGACCGCAAGTACGAGTGTACCATCTATGCCGATGCGAAGGATGCACATTACGAAACCAATCCGCAGGCTTACACCATCACGAAAAAGACCGTGAAGAAGGGCGATGTGTTGAAACTGAAGGAGGCTCCCGGTGGCGGCTTTGCCGTGTCACTCATGGCCAAGTAATTCTTGATGAAAAGAGGACTTGTACTCGAAGGCGGAGCCATGCGCGGCCTATGGACGGCAGGTATCCTTGACGTGCTGATGGAAGCGGGCATCTGGCCCGACGGACTCATCGGCGTGTCGGCAGGCGCCGCCTTCGGGTGTAACTACAAGTCCAGACAGGCAGGACGTGCCATCTGCTATAACACCCGCTATGCACGTGACAAGCGCTACAGCGGCTGGCAATCATTACTGAAGACGGGCGACTACTTCAACGCCGAGTTCGGCTATCACATCGTACCGAAGCAGTTTGACGTGTTCGACGACGACGCCTTCGACCGTAACCCCATGGACTTCATTGCCGTGTGTACCGATGTGCTGACGGGGCAACCCGTCTATCAGCGGCTCATGCATGTTGACCACGACACCTACGACTGGATACGCGCCTCAGCATCCATGCCATTGGCATCGAAGGTGGTGCGTGTCGGTGGGCGGCTGTTGCTCGACGGCGGCGTGAGCGACTCCATACCCCTGCGATATTATGAATCCATCGGCTACGACCGTAACGTCGTCATCCTCACCCAGCCGCAGGGCTACCGCAAGGAGCATAACCGGCTGATGCCGCTCATGCGCATCGCCCTGCGTAAGTATCCCCAGATGATTGCCGCGATGGACCGCCGCCACATCATGTATAACGAACAGCTGGCCTTCGTCAGTCAGGCAGAACGCGAAGGCCGCTGTCTCGTCATTCGCCCCGATGCCCCCATCCCTATTGGCCACGTCTCACACGATGCCACCCAGATGCGCCGCGCCTATGACCTCGGCCGCCGCAAGGGAGAGCAACAGCTGGAGAACATCAGGACGTTCTGGTTTGGATGACTAACCCTTTAGATAACTCTCTAGACAACCTTATAGACAACCCTTCAGAAAAGCTTAATGAAATATGAAATTTTGTAATTTTGTAATTTTTTCGAGTAATAAAATGACCACCCCAAATAGGGGCGGTCATTGATTTTTAAGTGAAGTTCCTCAGCCCTCCCCCCTGGGGGAGTCGGAGGGGGCTCTTTACGGATTCTGTGCCGGCGCCTCATACTCATTGATGGGCGTTTAGGTGTGGGTGCGGATGACCTTGGCGTCGGCACCCTCGCCGCGGGTGGTCTTGGTGATCTCGTCGAAGTCACCCCACTGCAGCGAGCACTTCTCCTTGAACGCCTTGCTGGTCAGTTTGTCCAGCGTGGTGTTGTCGGGCTGGAAGCGCACATGGATGCCCTTCACCGCATCGTTAGGATTCGTGGCACGCACCTTTGCCTTGTTGTCGAGGCCATACAGGACGGTCTGGGCCGTCGGGTAGAAGATGCCGATGCCGTTGAGCTTCACACCTACACCCTGAGCCACCAGCTCGGGGATACACTCAGCGAGATTGTTGAGAACTCCCTCCACCACGTCGCGGGTGAAGATGGTGCCGTGGCTTGCGATGTGCTGAGCCAGGGCGCGCGTGCTGATGGTGTTGATACCGCGAACATAGGGGTACCAGTTGCCGTACTGCTCCGACTTAGAATTAGTATTCTGTCGGGCGTTCAGCACCATTACGATTGCATTTTTAATTTCTGCCATAGTTTTTTTAATTTTGATGTTTGATGTTTAAATAGTTTACTGCCGTCAAGCCTGCTGCACTGCTGACTGAAGTCCCCGCGTTAGGTGCCGTGTCAGCACGGTTCAGGTGCCGTGTCAGAACACTTCAGGTCCTATGTTAGAGCGCTTCAGCGACCGCTTCATCGTTGGCGCCTTCTTGATATAGCAGCCTGTTGACGGTGCGAAGGTACGCATAAATCTCCTTGCCTGCAAGGATTTCAGCCGCCGCGAAACACTCATTAACACTCTCACAGTCAGCAACATAAAAATTATATGGCATATAACGTGAAGCTTGCTGCCTTCAGTCTCACGCTTACCTGACGGCAAACTTTTCCCCCTTTTCTCTCAATGCCCGATGCACAGGGACTTTCGGAGCAGGTAGCGACATAGAAGCCGAAAAACTTGAAAATCGTTAACACTTTTTAAGGGGGGGGGAGCTCGCGCAGATTAAATTTTTATCCCGCGCAGAGGCGCAGAGGACACAGAGGGAGGCGCTGAGAGGAATATAAAAACTCCGTGAAACTCGGCAGCTCTGCGCGAGAAAGAAAAACAATCAGAAATATTTGGAGGTTTGCGGGGAATGTTGTACTTTTGCAGGAAATAACTAAAAATACAAAATTATGAAAAGGATTATCAATGTCTTATTAGTAGCCGTTGTGCTATCGTTAATTCCCATGTCATACGCAAGTGCGCAATGGAAAAAAGTAGCACCCTACTACGAGGGCCTGGCTAAGGTCTGGGACGCTAACGACAAGATCGGATTTATCGACAAGAAGGGTAAGTTGGTCATTCCCTGCCAGTGGAAAGATACAGATTCTTTCCACGAGGGCCTGGCTATGGTCAGGGACGCCACCGACAAGTGCGGATTTATCGACAAGAAGGGTAAGGTAGTCAGTCCGTGCCAGTGGAAGTGGGCAGGACCCTTCTCCGAGGGCCTGGCTTATGTCAAGGACGCCACCGACAAGTATGGCTATATCAACAAGACGGGTAAGGTGGTCATTCCCTGCCAGTGGAAAGATGCAGGGCGTTTCTCCGAGGGTCTGGCTGCGGTCAGGGACTCCACCGGCAAGTGCGGCTTTATCAACAAGAAGGGTAAGGTGGTCATTCCCTGCCAGTGGAATGTGGCAGGTCCTTTCTCCAAGGGCTTAACTGAGGTCAAGGACGCCAACGACAAGTGGCATCAGATTGACAAGACAGGTAAGATTGTGAAGTCTTTCTAACGCAGAAACGCAGAGAATACAGAGCGAGGCACAGCGGGATGAAGTGAACCCAGAAAGTTGGACACAACTTTCTGGGTTCACTTCAGGTCTGTCCCCGTGTGATGAGCTGACTAATGAAGAGATTTGTCAATGGGCATAAAAAATTACAAAATTACATTACAAAATTACAAAAAGCAAATAAGACCGAAAAATAAAATATATATATATTAAATTATTTTTCTCAAAAACCAACTTGGGAGAAGCTTAATGTAATATGAAATTTTGTAATATGTAATTTTTTCTCTGATGAGTGCAAGTCGCTCTATATGAATAAATTATGAAAGAAATGATAGAATAAACAGGAATTGTGGAAAAGAAGACCGATACTAAGAAAGTCCGTGGAACAGCCACCTATTATGATAACGGCGATATGGATTTCACGGCATACAAAGAGGGTCAGCCCTCGCAGGAAGTCATCAAGAAGTCGAAGAACGGCAAGCTCTACAAAACCGAAGCTCTGCGCTTATCTCTCATGCGATGCAGATGCGCCCGACGCAACGGCACAGTTAGAAGACCAGCTCTCCGACTTCCTCAAAGGCTTCGGCGGCAAGGTGTCGAGTGAGAAGCCGACGCAGAAGGACCGCGTGATGTGGGACGATGATGGTGTGCGCGTCTGGTATGACGCCAAGAACAAGGCCGTACAGGTCGATGGCTTGGGTAAGTTCCAGCCTCGCGTGAACGTAAGGAAAGACAGGGTGGACGTGTCCGTCTTGTTCACACCGAGCGTGAACGGCTTTCTCCGTCGCATTAAACGGGAAAAAGTCGTAGAGCTGCAAGACGATTGGGACCCATTCCCACAAGGCGTTCCAATCACAACAGAAGAAAGTCTGCGACGCAAAAATCTTCTCAACAAAATCGACGAGGATTAACCAAGAAAACGGAGGCTGCAACCTCCGTTTTTTCATGCCCCAAAAATTACAAAATTACAAAATTTCAAATTTCATTAAGCTTTTTGTAAATTACAAAATGCGAATTTTTTTTATAGTTTCGGGGAAATTTCGTACCTTTGCGGCATAAAAGAAAAATAACCATACAAATGTATTACATTGCCTTCGCCATCTGGTATCTGTACTCGCTGCTGCCGCTGTGGGTGCACTATCGTGTGTCTGACGTGCTCTACGTACTGGTATACTATGTGGCAGGCTATCGCACGAAGGTGGTGCGCAAGAATCTTTCTTCATCATTCCCTGAGAAGACTCCCGAGGAGCTGCGCAAGATAGAGCGAGGCTTCTACCGCTGGTTCTGCGACTACATCGTGGAAACCATCAAGCTGTTCTCTATCAAGGAAAAGACCATGCGCCGGCGCATGAGGTTCGAGGGCGTGGAACAGGCGGTTGAGGACTGCCGCAACGATCGCCATGTGTCGTTCTTCGTGGGGCACTACTGTAACTGGGAGTGGTTCAGTTCGATGGCGCTCTACTTCCCCACAGACATCATGCGTTCACAGCTCTACCACCCCATCGAGAACAAGGTGATGGACCGTCTGTTCCTGTATTCACGTGGTCGCTTCGGTGTCTTGTCTATCGACATGATGGATGCCTTCAAGCTGTTGGCGAGGTGGACAAAACAGGGGAAGGTGACGGCTACCGGCTACGTCGCCGACCAGGTGCCTGGGTATAGCAGCATGCACTACTGGCCGTGGTTCCTCAACCACGACACGCCGGCATATACAGGTGCCGAGCGCATATCGCGCATCCTGGATGCCTCGTGCTACTATCTGGATGTCTATCGTCCCCGCCGCGGATATTATGTGGTGAAGTTCGTGAAGATGTGCGACCATCCCAGCGAAGTGCCCAAGTTCGGTCTGACGGAGAAGTACTACCGCCTGCTGGAGACCAGCATCAAGCGTAACCCTGAATACTGGCTATGGAGCCATAACCGCTGGAAGCGCACCCGTGAGCAGTTCAATGCCGAATACCCCGAGGAAGAGCGCCAGCGCATATTGAGTAAACTGTGAAAAAGTTGCATGATGAAAGTTGGTATATTATATATAGGTATCGGGCGTTACGCCTGTTTCTGGCCTGAGTTCTACAAGAGTTGCGAGCAGCACCTGCTGACAGAAGCCGAGAAGCATTATTATGTGTTCACCGACAAGGATGAGATTACGGCGAGCGACCAGGTGTCGGTCTTTCATCAGGACGACATGGGATGGCCTTGCAACTCCTTGCTCCGCTTTAAGATGTTCAAGCGCATCAAGGAACAGCTGACGGGCAACGACTATCTGTTTTTCTTCAATTCCAATGCACAAATCGTTCAGCCCGTCACGGCGGCCGACATCCTGCCCGGCGAGGAAGACTATTCGGCCCTGTGCATTGAGACCGATGTGGAGAAAATCAGCAACGAGAGCCGCCCCGAGTCGGCCGTCTATATCCCCAAGGGAGCCACAACCACCTATTTCTCCGGAGCGCTGAACGGTGGTAAGTGCCAAGCTTACCTGCAGCTTATTGACGAGTGCGAGCAACTGGTGGAGACCGACCTGAACAACGGTCTGATGCCTGTGTGGCATGATGAGTCGGTGCTTAACAAGTTCCTCTTCGGTAAGCATACCAAGGTGATGTATCGTGACATGGGAAAGCCTGCCAACTGGAGCGAGCCGAAGAACGCGAAGATAATCCTGCGACGCAAGGAAGATGTGTTAGGACGTGGCTGGCTGCGCAACTACAAAGGCCGCGAACACACAAACACGTGGTTCCGGAAACTATTGCGCAAGGTTGGACTTTAACCCTCCACCTTCCACCCTCCACCTTCATACTTCTTTGCTAGGAAGATGAACTGGTAGTAACCTTCCAACACGGCTTTAATGAATCCGGGTCGTCCGTCAAGGATGGCCCCTTTCAGTATGTAGGTCTTGAAGAACCGGAAGAACGGGCGCCACAGGAAAGCCAGCACGCCATAGTGTTTGTGCTGCTTGCGTTCCAGCTCGTTCCGCGTATATTGGTTTGTCTTGCTGACAATCGTTTCTATCGAGTCGTTGGCAAGGTGCTCGAAGGCCAGCTCCTTCCGTTTGGCGGGAATCTTCTCCGTGCGCCCCTTCACCTCGGGCACACAATGGATGACGGGCGGCCAGTGCGTCTTGTCCTTGCGGAAGAAGCGCAGGATGTGGTCAGGATAGTGGCAGCGCATGAAGCGTCCCATAAAGTAGTTCTTGCGGGGAATGAACAGCCCGTCGGGGCAGTTGGCCTCCTTGATACACCGATAGAGATAGTCGTGTAGCTGCGGCGTCACCAGCTCGTCGGCATCCACCACCAGCACCCACTCGCAGCGTGCCTCATGGATGGCAAACTCACGTGCCGGTTCCACGATGTTGTAGTCTTTCCGCTCGAATGTCACCACGCGGCAGCCGTATTTGCGGGCGATGTCGAGTGTCGCGTCCGTGCTCTCCATGTCGCACACCAACACCTCGTCAAAGTCCTTGACGCTCTGTAGCACCCGTTCCAGATGCTGCTCCGCGTTGTAGGTGTTAATCACCACCGAAATGCCATTGTTCTCCTTCATGCCTGCAAAGGTAGTGCAAACCGAGCGAAATGCAAAATAAATATGAATTTATTTTCATTTCCGAGGTGCAGCCTACCTTCGACGAAGTCAGAGATTCAATTTTTTTTCTTTTTCTTGGTTGTTTCATAGATTATTACTATCTTTGTCCAGTCAAACAAATGGCAAATGGAAAAACTTTTGAATGCTAAAACAGTAAACCTTCAGGAATGGGAAGCTTTCGGCGGTGGAGGCTTCGGGACGTCCTATTACCACAAGACGGACGACTCGGTAATTCTCAAACTCAACAAGACCAGTATCTCTGAAGATGCAGCAAGGAAAGAATTCCTGCGCTCCAAGGCTGTTTACGATATGGGTGTCCCTTCCGCCGAGCCCCTTGAATATGTTACCGACGGACAGCGCTATGGGATGATCGTGGAGCGGATTCAGGGGAAGGAGTCTTTTGGACGAATCATTGCCGATCATCCTGAGCGGCTTGAGGAGCTTGCCAGTATGACCGCCGACTATGCCAAAGCCCTGCACAGAATGCCCTGCGACACGGAGGTCTTCGACAGCGTTCCCCTGCGCTTACGGAGCATGATAGCCGTCTGCAAAGGCATCCCTGACAACATAAAGAACAGGCTTCTTGGCTACATAGACGAGTTGGAACCCGTCACCACCTGCCTGCACGGGGACATCAACCCCTGTAACATTATCATCGCCCGTGACAAAGTCTATTGGATTGATTTGGGCGATTTCGGCTACGGAGACCCGCTGTTGGATTTCTGCATCCTCGCCCACATGCACCATTTAGGGCCCAATCCCGTGCTCCGGAACCTTTTCCACATGGACAGGAAGGCATTGAGACTTTTCTATGAAGCCATGGGAAGACAATATTTTGGTCCCCGCTGGAGTACTCCTGAACTCAAAGAGAAGATGGAGTGTATCTCCCAGATTATGGCAGGCAAGGCTCTCTGTATCTGGCCAACGGCCTTTCATGTCAATCTTCCCTATCTCCAGGGAAAGAAAATAAAGACAGCGATAAACTTGTTTATCGGTGACCGGATTAAGTTTAAAATGTAACTATATTGAAATAAACCCTCTTCCTGATGGACTATCAACTTGACTTACATGGAGAAATGCTCATGCAGCAGTATCATGAACGGATACCTGTCTATGAGCGTCTGTCACACCTGGCCGACGAGGCACTACGCAATGTCCTCGATGCCCAGCACGTGAAAGTGACAGCCATGGAACACCGCATCAAGACTGATGCGTCACTTGCGGGAAAACTGGAACTGAAAGGCGGCAAATACCAAACGATAGATGATGTAACCGACATCGTGGGCTTGCGTGTGGTGACATTCTATAGTGCCGATGTGGACAAAGTGGCCGCCATCGTAAGCGAGGCGTTCGTCGTGGACAGGCGGAACTCTGTCGATAAGCGTAAGCAGCATCGCTTAGACAGTTTCGGCTATAATTCGCTGCACTACATCTGCCGATTGCCGAAAACAGTTGTCGATGATCCGGAAATGCCGCTGCTTAACGAGCTGCGCTTTGAGATACAGATGCGCACAGCCCTGCAGCACGTATGGAGCACGCTCGACCATGACACCGGCTACAAGGGCGATGTGAAGATTCCCCATGAGTATATGCGACAGTTCAACCGTATGGCCGGTATGCTGGAACTGATGGATGAGGAGTTCAGCCGACTGCGCAATGTCTTGGTTGACTATCGCCGTCAGATGCTGGCACTAGAAGCCTCCGGACAGCTCGACAGCGTTGACCTGAACGCAGAGACCTTCCGCCGCTATTTAGAGGCACATCCCTTCGACCGTCTGAACCAGCGCATAGCTGCCATCAACCAGGCCGAGTTGTATCCTGTGCCAATCATGCCCTACCTGCGTGTGCTCCAAGACCTGGGCATGGAAACTCTCGGCGAAGTAAACCGTCTTGTCGAGGAGTATAGCGACGATGCCTATCGCTTGGCAGTCTCACAGCTTGGAGCCACCGACCTTGACATTCTCTCGGAGCACATCGGCATTCAGAACCTCTGCTATGTCTATGTGCTGAAGCAGGGTGGGGGGCCGGCAGGACTCTGTCGGATATTCGACTTGCTGAACGGTTACCAACCAGGCAACATGACAATCGCCAAGAAGCTGTTCGAACAGGCCCAGAAGCTATCATTTGAATAAAGTATGAAGTTATTAACTAAAACATTATAAAAGCAATGAATAAGAACGAGAAATTTGTCATCACCATCAACCGCGAAGTCGGAACGGGTGGACGTACCGTAGGTCGTAAGCTGGCCGAGAAGTTAGGAGTGAAGTACTACGACAAGGCCGTCATCGACGGATTGACCCAGAAGTTCGGCCTTACACCAGAGCGCATCGAAGAAATCAAGGCGCAGAAGAAATCGTGGTGGAACGACATCAATACCTACTACCAGACACTGGTCAATAGTGCCAGTCAGCCTATGGAGGCAGAGGTAAAGCTCGATAATGCCACCATGTTCGAGACCGAGAAGCGCATCCTGCAGGAACTGGCCGCTCAGTCATCGTGTGTCGTAGCAGGCCGCACGGGCTTCATCGTGTTCCGCGAATGGCCCAACCATCTGAATATCTTTATCCAGGCTTCGATGGAACACCGAGTGAAGCGTGTCATGCGGCGTCAGAACGTCAACGAGCAGGAGGCCCGCGACATCATTGCGAAGATGGACGCCACCCGTGAGGTATATATCAAGAAATACGAGGATACCTCACGCTACGACACCCGCAACTACCAGCTCGTTATCTCGATGGACGGCCTGACTGAGGATGATGCCGCAGAGGTTATCATGGACTATGTCAATCGCATAAGCAAATAAGAGCTGGCAGACTATATAAACATGATAAACAGTATAGTAGAAAGCTTTTACAGCAACCTGATTGCCGAGGACCGCTATAGGATGATTCTCGACGGTCTGCAGGTGACACTGCTGATCACGCTCTGCGCCGCCCTGTTGGGTACACTGCTGGGCGGACTGGTGTGCTGGATGCGCATGAGCCGTCGAAAGTGGCTGCAGCAAGTGGCCAAGGTGTATATTGAACTGATGCGCGGCACGCCTGTGCTGGTACTGCTCATGCTGATGTACTACGTGGTGATGGCACCGCTGGATGCTACGGGCATCGTGGTGGCCATCGTTACCTTCGCTATGAACACGGCGGCCTACATCAGCGAGATGCTGCGCACCACCATCCAGGGTATCGACCGCGGACAGACCGAAGCAGGACTGGCTCTGGGCTTTACACCCCGACAGACGTTCTTTAAGATTGTGCTGCCACAGGTGGTCAAGGCGGTGATGCCCGTCTATCAGGGTGAGGTGGTGAGTCTGTTGAAGGGCACAAGTATCGTGGGCTACATTGCCGTGGCCGACATGACGCGCGCCTCCGATCTGATACGCTCGCGAACGTTCGATGCGTTCTTCCCCCTCATAGTGACGGCCATCATCTATTTCCTCATGGCCTGGCTCATCGGGTTGCTGCTGCAGAGCCTTATTCAGCGCAAACGTGTGAAGGCCATTGCTGCGGCTGTGGTGCTGGTTATCGGAGTTACACTGTGCTACGTGCCAACGCTTGTGAGTAGCAGCAATGCCGCCACCGACACGAAAGCCCAAGCCGATGCCCCTGCCGTTTTCAAGACCCTCGCTGGCAAGCGTGTAGCCGTGGTTATCGGTAGCATACAAGATATGGCCGTAAGCCAGTATGCGCCCGATGCCGACATTCAGCGAATGACGAGTGTCACCGATATGCTGGCTGCCTTGGAGAGCGGCAAGGTGGACGTGGCTGGTGATGAGAATCTATCGGTGATGTTCAATAAGGAGATTGTGTCGAAGGTTGACACGGTGAGTGCTGGCCTGCCACCGATGCCTATAGGAGCCTGTTTCCGCTTAGACAACACTCAACTGAAGCAGGACTTTGATAGTTTTCTGGCCGAGATACGCCGCGATAGCACCTATCAGAAGATATTTGACCGATGGAGTAATGCCGACGATCCTTCGACAGTGGAGCAGCCCCAGCAGCGCGGCACTGGAAAGACGCTGCGCGTAGCCATCTTTCCGGGCCTGCCTCCGTTCAGCTTTATCAGTTCGGGTAACCCCACCGGTTTAGAAATCGAACTACTGACAGAGTGGGCAAACCGACGTAACTGGCAGTTGGAGTACATATCGATGGACTTTGCCGCACAGATACCTGCCGTGCAGACAGACAAGGTGGATATGGCTATGGGCTCGATCAGCATTACTGAAGAGCGACAGAAGCAGGTACTATTCTCCGACGGCTATCTTGATTCGCACATCTTGCTGCTGACACGAAAGGGCGAAGCCGCCATACTCACAGAAGCCCACCCCCAACCCCTCTCCAAGGGAAGGGAGTCTGGTATGCTCTGCGGGGTAATAGTTCTCCTTATTATAATATTATGTGTTAGCGCTTGGCTGTTTTTCTGCCGCAAACGTAGTACTACGTTACATTCCAATCCCCCCTCCCTTGGGGAGGGGAAGGGGGTGGACATTCTCCATCTCAAGAAAAGCTATGGCTCCTTCAATGTCTTGCGCGACATCACTACTGAAGTGCATCGCGGCGAGGTCATCTCCATTATCGGTCCTTCGGGCACGGGCAAGAGTACCTTCCTGCGCTGCTTGAACCTGTTGGAACAGCCCACCAGTGGCAGCATCGTCGTCGATGGCGAGGACATCCTTGCCAAGGGTTATCCCGTCAATAGGCTGCGCCAGAAGATGGGCATGGTGTTCCAGTCGTTCAACCTCTTCGAGCACAAGACCGTGCTGGAGAACGTCATCTTCGCACCCTGTCAGTTGCGCCACGAGCCAGAGGAAGAGGCACGCAAGGAGGGACTGGCACTGCTGCGCAAGGTGGGACTGGCTGAGAAGGCCGACGTTTATCCTTCAAGTCTTTCCGGTGGACAGAAACAGCGTGTGGCCATTGCCCGCGCATTGGCCATGAAGCCTGAAGTCATCCTCTTCGACGAACCCACGTCGGGTGGGCGAGGTGCTCAGCGTCATCCGCCAACTGGCCAAGGAGGGCATGACCATGCTCATCGTCACCCACGAGATGAAGTTCGCCCACGACGTCTCGACGCGCATTTTCTTCATGTACGACGGCTATATCCACGAGGACGGCTCGCCCGAGCAGATTTTCGAACAGCCTGTCCACAGCGCCACCAAAGCCTTCATCCAGCGCATCCGCAAGGAGGTGTTCGAGATTGATGGGCCTGACTTCGACTTCCTGGGCATGCACTCTGCCATCGTCGCCTTCTGCCACAAGTACGGCATCGCCGAGAAGCAGGAAACGGCAGAGCAGCTGACAGACAAGATGCTCAACGGTGCGATGGCCCAGTACCGTCCCATCACCGTCCGTATCACCCATAGCGAACAGTCGGGCATCACCGCCCTCGACTTCATGGTGGAAAAGATGACCGCCACACCGCTGAGCGACGCACAGCGCAGTGAGCTCTCTGGGCAATGCAAGCAAGTTATAGAGGAACCTACCAAGCGAGGTTTCCGCGTGAAACTAATTATATAATTATGAAACAAGAAAAATTAAAGGCCACCTCAGGATACCCCAAACTGGACGAATGGGTAACGATATGGAGTGAGACACTGCCAAAGTATTTCGGATACCCTTTTAACGAGGTCTCTCCGCTACGCGACTTCTATGAGTGGTATTATGCTGCAGGTATTAACCTGATGAACCTGAATAATGCCGGCGACCCGTTTACCGACACGCCCTGGGAGGTGTCATCACAGGTGTTCGAACGCGAGGTAATCGAGTACTTCGCCCCACGTTACGACTTCGATGATGACAACCGATGGGGTCTCATTACCCATAGTGGTTCCGACGGCAACAACCACGGCATCTACTTCGGTGCCAACTACCTGAAGCATAAGACCGGACAGGCCCCCATCCTCTATGTGAGCGACGAGGCCCACTACTCGAACATGCGACTGGCCCACCTGCAGAACCTTGAGACGCGACTGGTGAAGAGCGACACCATGGGGCGCATGATACCCGAGGAGCTGGAACAGCAGCTCGACACGTCGCGTCCGGCACTTGTCGTTTATGCCTGTGGTTCTACCTTCAAGGGCGCCATCGACGACATGCCCGCACTGAACGCCGTACTCCGACGTCACCCCGAACTGCCTGCCGTCTATCGCCATGTCGATGCAGCACTCTTTGGCGGTTACCTGCCGTTTACGGAGCAACGCCAGCTGGTGAGCAGCAAGAAGATGGGCTTTGAGTCGATTGCCGTCAGCGGCCACAAGTTCTTCGGCATCGACTCACCGTGCGGACTCTTCATCTGCACGCGTGAAGTGTATGACAACCAGTCTTCCTTCGACGTACCTTATCTCAATAAGAACATGCGTATGATTAACTGTTCACGCGATCCTATACAGCCGCTTAAATTCTGGTGGGTGGTTCAGAAAGTGGGTGCCGAAGGGTGGACGCGCCAGGCCCGTCGCATCATGGAACTGACGGCCTATCTGAAGCAGCAGCTTGACAAGGCAGGCTATCCTGCGTGGGTGAACAAATACAGCAACACAGTCTTTATGCGATGCCCATCGCCAGAACTGGCCCACAAGTACCAGTTGGCGCAGAATGAGGACCCGCGCTTCGGCGGTAAACTGGCTCACGTGGTGGTGATGCAGCACTTTACGGAGGAGGCCATTGATGCCTTCGTGGCCGCGCTCGGTTTTGTCACTAGTTAAGAAACAAATATGAAGAAACAATTTAATTGGGTGCTCGCCGCCATCCTGACAATCAGCGGCGCAAGTGTGCTGACATCGTGCAGCAAGGACGATGATAATGCCGTTGTTCAGTCCATCACCAAGGAGTCTTTCACGCTGTGGAACCAGTGCGAGGCGCTGACTGTGCTGCAGGACTATGTGAAGGACGTGACGAATCCAAGTTCTCCCAATTTTATCAAGGAGGAGGACCGCATCGCGACGTTCGACATGGACGGTACGTTCGTTGGCGAGCTCTACCCATCGTATTTCGAGTATAACCTGCTGGAGTACCGTGCACTGGACGATGCTTCGTACGAGGCTCCGAAGGATGTGATGGAGACGGCGCAGGAGATACGCGACTTCGTGCGTAACGGCAAGAAACTGCCCGACCACTTCGACATGAAGCACGCCTATGCGGCAGCGAAGGCTTACAGCGGCATGACGCTCGCTCAGTTCGATGACTATGTTAAGGCCTACGCTGCCCAGCCTGCCAATGGTTTCTCGGGAATGACCTACGGCCAGAGTTTCTACAAGCCCATGTTGGAGGTGTTCGAATACCTGAAGGACAACGGCTTTACCTACTATGTCGTCAGCGGCTCCGACCGCTTCATCTGTCGTGCGCTGGTGGAAAGTATCGGCATCGAGCCTAACCGCGTCATCGGCATGGACGTGAAACTCATGTCCTCCAGTCAGGGCACTGAGGCTGGCGTAGATTATACCATGAGCCAGAAGGAAGACCTTGTGCGCACCGACGAACTTATCATCAAGAACCTGAAGACCAACAAGGTGCTGCAGATCTCGCAGGAGATAGGCAAGGTGCCCGTGCTGTCGTTCGGCAACAGTAGCGGTGACTGCGCCATGCACAACTACTGCATGGGTAACAAGACATACAAGACCGCCACATTCATGCTCGTGGCCGACGATGATGCCCGTGACCATGCCGACCTGGCAGAGGGTGCCAGACGTGAGGCAAAATGGCGCGAGGCCGGATACCACGTCATCTCGATGAAGAATGACTTCAAGACCATCTATGGCGACGGCGTGGTGAAGACCGATTTTACTTTTCCCGTCGAATAATATAAATAAGTGCACATGAAACAGGTAAAATTATGTATGCTCGCCGCCATCCTTACCATCTGCGGTGCAACGGTGCTGACGTCGTTCAGCAAGAACGATAACCCCATCGTACCGACTGACGACAGCAGCCAGTTTGTAACCATTACCGACGTGGTGCCCGACGTGATTCTGGAGATCCGCTACTTCGGCACGTACAACTTTGTGGGAACGCGCATCGATGGCTATGAAGAGCCGACGGCACTGCTCACACGTCAGGCCATGCTTCGCCACGGCTTCAAGCCTTTCGACACCGAGTGGTGGCACTTTACACTGAAGAAGAAAATTCAAAAATTTTTTTGTTTTCTTCTCACTTAATCGTACCTTTGCACAGGATATGAGAGTACTCATCGTAAACACAAGTGCACGGACGGGTGGTGCTGCCGTAGCTGCCAATCGGCTGATGGAAGCGCTGAACAACAACGGCGTGAAGGCGAAGATGCTGGTGCGTGACAAGGACACGCAGCAGCTGACAGTGGTGCAGCACCCGCAGCAGCGCCGGCTGCGCTGGGCTTTCCTCTGGGAGCGCATCGTCATCTGGATGCGGCTGCACTTCAGCCGTAAGCGGCTGTTCGAGATAGACATCGCCAACTGCGGTGCCGACATCACACAGCTGCCTGAGTTTCAGGAGGCGAACGTCATTCACCTGCACTGGGTGAACCAAGGGATGCTCTCGCTGAAGCAGATTCGCAAGATTCTCGACTCAGGCAAGCGTGTGGTATGGACGATGCACGACCTATGGCCTGCCACGGCTATCTGCCACTATGCCCGCGAATGTGACCATTACACTTCTGCGTGCGGACACTGCCTGTTGCTTCCCAGGGGTGGCGGCAACAACGACTTGGCGGCAAAGACATGGCGCCGTAAGCAGCAGATGCTTAACGGGCGTCGCATCACGTTTGTCACCTGTAGCCAATGGCTGAAAGGCGAGGCGGAGAAGAGTGCATTGCTGAAGGGACAGCGCATCACCAGCATACCGAATCCCATAGATACCCGTGTGTTCCGACCGATGGACAGGAAACAGGCACGCCGACAGGTTGGCTTGCCCGAGGACGGACGTATCATTCTCTTTGTCTCACAGCGTGTCACCGACGAGCGCAAGGGCATCAGCTTCCTGGTTGATGCCATACGGCTGCTGGTCAGCGAGCACCCTGACTATCAGCAGACGGCAAGCATTGCCGTCTTGGGTGGTCATGCCGAGGAGGTGGCCAACCGCCTGGCCCTGCCCGTCCACGCATTGGGCTATGTCAACGACCCGCAGCGCATCGTCAGCGTCTATAATGCTGCCGATGTCTTCGTGTTGCCGTCGTTGGAGGACAACCTGCCCAACACACTGATGGAGTCGATGGCGTGCGGCGTGCCGTGTGTGGGCTTTGACGTGGGTGGTGTTCCTGAGATGATTACACACCGTGAGACTGGCTATGTGGCACGCTTCCGTGATGCTGAAGACTTGGCTGCCGGACTGCACTGGACGCTCAGCGAGGCTGACGAGGCAGCCTTGTCAAAGGCTTGTCTGCACAAGGTGGCAGAATGTTACTCGCAGCAGAGCGTGGCGCAGCAATACATGAAGGTCTATGAGGGTTCTTTGCAAGGGAGAGAGTTATGAAGATCAGCATCGTTACCATCACCTATAATGCTGCCAGCGTGTTGCAGCGCACACTCGACAGCGTAGCAGGTCAGACCTACTCTGACATTGAACATGTCATCATTGACGGCGCGTCGAAGGACGGGACGCTGGAACTGATCAGGAATTATGAATCAAGAATAAAGCATTACGAGGTTTCTGTGGTCAGCGAGCCTGACCGTGGCATATACGACGCGATGAACAAAGGACTGCAGAAGGCGACGGGCGACTACATCATCTTTATGAATGCGGGTGACACGTTCCATGAAGCAACGACATTGGAGAAGGTGGTGCAGGGTGTGGAACGGGAAGCGAAGGGCAAGGAGCCTGCCGTCATCTATGGTGATACGGATATCGTGGATGCCAAGGGGAACTTCCTGCGCAAGCGTCATCTGAGTGCGCCCGAACAGCTGTCGTGGCGTTCGTTCAAGAACGGCATGCTGGTGTGTCATCAGGCATTCTATGCTCGCCTTGACATGACCCGAAATATTCACTATGACCTGCAGTATCGTCATTCGGCAGACGTCGATTGGTGCATCCGTGTGATGAAAGAGGCAGAGCGACAGCACCTGCCACTGGTGAATGTCCATGCTGTCCTGGCCGACTTCCTTGACGGGGGCGACTCGAAACAGAATCACCGCGACTCGCTGAAAGAGCGTTTTGACGTGATGCGTCGGCACTATGGGCTGCTCACGACGCTGGTCATGCATGTGCGCTTTGTCTTTAGAAACATCAAATCATTAGTGTCCCGTTAAAATTAGGACAAGTTAAATATTAATCAAATAGCCCCGGAATGAGGGGACCAAATTGTTCTTTGACATCGTTGAATTTAG
>CAJOFA010000008.1 GCA_905233985.1 uncultured Prevotella sp. | reverse complement strand
TCGGCCTTTTCCTCCTTCTGACAACAAAGGTAGGGAATTGGCCGGGATTAAGCAAATTCTTCACCGATATTCTATATCGAGTGCAAAGTTAGAGTCCCCATGATTTTGGAATAACATGAAACAGTATATTGATTTCAGCGTACACCGTAACCCGAAGCCGGATGCGGAGGGGAACGACACCTATCAGGTGCGTCAGGAGACCCGTGGGGTCATCGACAAGGAACAGCTGTTGCAGCACTTGAGGGAAACGAACCTGATGAAGCCTGAACTCATGGAGATGGCGCTCTCCGTTCTGGAGCGAGTCATCGTCGATTACATGGTACACAACCACCGTGTACACATTGACGGACTGGGCAGCTTCTACCTCAAGCTCGGCTTCCGTGAACGCTATGACGAGCAGTGGAACGAGATCAAACGGACGTTCACCGACCCTGCCAAGATAACCGGCAACGACGTGACCATAGAAAGCATTGGCTTTACGCCCGACAAGGCTTTCCTTAAGTTGCTGAACCATCACAACTGTCATTTCCAGAACGTAACGGGTCGTGGCCGCGTGGGACACTCCGTGACATACACCGAGGAAGAGATGAAGGCGCGGCTGGATGAGTTCTTCAAGACGCACGACTTCATCACCGGCAAGGAGATGCAGCAGTACTTCGGACTCACAAGATATATGGCACAAAAGTGGTTGGAACAACTTTCCACTGCACCTGAACGCTATCTGACAGTCCGTAAAATAGGAAGCACCCTGACCTATCACCGTACGTAACACCTCATCCAAAGGCCTTTAACGTTCGATTAAAGGCCTTTTAACCGTATGCTTAAAGGCTTTTAAGCTTATGTTCGAAGGCTTTTAAACGTACGTTCGGAGCCTTTTAACCGTATGCTCAAAGGCCTTTAGTCATGCTGTTGACTGGAGTCAGCAGATCTGCTGACTTAAGTCAACAAGTCTGCTGACTGGAGTCAACACTTCTGCTGACTGAAGTCAGCAAGTGATTTTTATTGTTTTTGGAAACTGAGTGCGGCGCCGATGGCGGTGCAGAACTCCGAGTATTTGGGTATGTGGAAGCGCACGCCGTAGAGCTGTTCAAGCATCGGGTAGATGTCGCGGCACTGCGGATAGAGCGTCAGGTTGCCGATGAGCACGAAGTCCTTGATGCCTGTGTTGAGGGCCGAGAGGATGGCGGCGGAGCCGATGGTCTGCAGCACCATGGTGATGATGCCGAGGGCAATGTCCTCCTTCGGCGCGTCATACTGTGCCTTTGAGAACAGCGATGCCGTGGCGTCGATGGGCAGTCCGGGCAGTGCGTGCGGCGAAATGTCGCCGATGAGCAGGTTGATGTTATGGATGTCACCATGTGCCGCCAGCGCCTGAATCTGCTGCGGGTCACGTGTGTTGAGCATCACGCGGCTCAGTCCTTGCAGCGTACCGCCGCCGATGCCGAGTCCGCCGATGTGACGGATGCCCTGGCAGTCGCACTGCACGAAGCTCGTTCCCGTGCCCATGCTCACCACGATGGCTTTCTGCAGTCCGCTCTCGAAGCGCGCTCCCAGACCGTCGGCGATGAACTCGTCGGTGTGTGCCGTCGGACGGCCATAGACGTCGCCATCGATATAGCCGGCACCCACGCCGGTGAGCATCACCTGCTCCACGTCGTCCAGACTGATGTTATTGTCATGCAGATACTTGCCGAAGGCCCCGTAGAGTGAAGTGACGGGGTCGGCGGCTGTGATGCGGATGGGCGAGACAACACTCCCCTCACGCAGTCCCACAATCTTCGTCGTGCTGATGCCGACATCTATTCCAATGACTATTCCCATTACGTATAACTAATAAAAGAAAACCCGGCTCCCCGGGCTAATGAAAGGAGGAGTGGTACCTCCAGGAATCGAACCGGGGACACACGGATTTTCAGTCCGATGCTCTACCAACTGAGCTAAGGCACCATGTTGTCGTGTGCAATCCTTTCGTTTGCGGGTGCAAAGGTACGAAGAAAAATGAAGAGTGAAGAATGAAGAATGAAGAATTTGTTTTTCCTTAACGTTTTTTAGGAAATCACCGCGTAGATTCTTCATTCTTCATTCTTAATTCTTCATTTAAGATGTTGCCACCCTTGGGCTTTGAGTTCGAACTCCTGACCGTCGCGGCTGACGAGGACGTTGCCGAGGCTGGCCTTGGTGATGTGTCCGATGAGGCGCACGTCATCAAGTGCCTCTATCTTCTCATGGTCTCCGATGGGCACGGTGAACAGCAGCTCGTAGTCCTCGCCGCCGTTGAGGGCGCAGGTGGTGACGTTCATGTTCAGCTCTTCGGCCATCACAGCCGTCTGGTAGTCGATGGGGAGGTTCTTCTCGAAGATGCGGCAGCCGACGCCTGACTGTGTGCAGATGTGCATGAGCTCGCTGGAGAGTCCGTCGCTGATGTCCATCATGGCGGTGGGACGGATGCCGGCCTCGCGCAGTCGGGCAATGATGTCGCCGCGTGCCTCGGTCTTCAACTGGCGCTGCAGCAGGTACTCCTTGCCGGCGAAGTCGGGCTGGAAGTCTTTTAACTTTGAACTTTGAAGTTTGAAGTTTGAACTTTTTGCCTCGTAGGTCCCGTCGCGCTTGGCGGCTTCTATCTGTTTGTTAAGGTCGTCTATCTGTCCGTAGTAAACGGCTTTCTCGCGCTCCAAGAGCTGGAGACCCATATAAGCAGCGCCGAGGTCGCCGCTGACGCAGACGAGGTCGGTCTCCTTGGCACCGTTGCGATAGACAATGTCGTCCTTGGCAGCCTCGCCGATGCAGGTGATGCTAATGGCCAGGCCGGTGTAGCTGCTGGTGGTGTCGCCGCCCACGATGTCAACGCCCCATTTCTCGCAGGCTGCGCGCAGTCCGCTGTAGAACTGCTCCATGTCCTCTACGGTGAAGCGTTTGCTGATGGCCAGCGAGACGGTGAGCTGTCGCGGCGTGCCGTTCATGGCGAAGATGTCACTGATGTTGACCATCGCCGACTTGTAGCCGAGGTTGCGCAGGTCGGTATAGGTGAGGTCGAAGTGTACGCCCTCCATGAGCAGGTCGGTGGTGACGAGCACCTCGCTGTCAGGATAGTGAAGTACGGCGCAGTCATCGCCTACGCCGTACCGTGTTGATTCGTTTTGCGCCTTCAGGTCTTCCGTCAGATGGCGGATAAGTCCGAACTCGCCAAGTTGTGCTATTTCCATATTAATTAACTGCGTTTGATCATTTCGCGCATGATTTCCGTCATGAGCGGCTGTGCGATGTTGGCAGCCTGCTGCACCTCTTCATGGCTGACCTCTACGGGAACGTCGAAGCCACCGAGGTCGGTGATGACGGAAATACCGAAGGTCTTGATGCCGCAGTGGTGTGCCACGATGACCTCGGGCACGGTGCTCATGCCGACGGCGTCGCCGCCGAGCTTGCGGTACATGCGGTATTCTGCGGGAGTCTCGAACGTCGGACCCTGTGTGCCGACATAGACGCCGTGCTGTACCTTGATGCCCTTCTCGGCTGCAATCTTGTCAGCCTCTTCAACCAGCGTGTGGTCGTAGGCCTCGTGCATGTCGGGGAAGCGGGGACCGGTGGGGAAGTTCTTGCCGCGCAGCGGGTGCTCGGGGAAGAAGTTGATGTGGTCGGTGATAATCATCAGGTCTCCGATTTTGAATTCAGGGTTCATGCCGCCCGAGGCATTGCTGACGAAAAGCGTCTTGATGCCCAGCTCGTACATGACGCGGACGGGGAACGTCACTTCCTTCATGGAGTAGCCCTCGTAGAAGTGGAAGCGGCCCTGCATGGCCATGATGTCCTTGCCTCCGAGCTTGCCGAAGATCAGTTTTCCACTGTGCCCCTCTACGGTAGATACCGGGAAATTGGGGATTTCTGAATAGGGGAACTCGTAGGTGTCAGTTATTTCTGAAGCTAATTGTCCGAGGCCTGTCCCCAGAACGATGGCCGTCTTTGGGCTTGTGCTCATCCTTTCCTTTAGCCAGGATGCTGTTTCTTGAATTTTTTCGTACATAACCAATAATATTTTCGTTAAACATGTTTTGTTGTTCTTGCATGAACTTGATTCTGACGGGCAGCACATAGATGCTTCGTCTGACCTCGTCGCTCAATCCCCGGGCGTCGTATAGTCGTGTAGTGTCTTTCTCGGTGGTGATGATGAGACGCGGTGACGGCAGGGCAGCGAACTCGCTATTGATGAGCTCGATGTCTTTGGGCTTGAACTGATGATGGTCGCTGAACGTCAGCGGATGGATGTGCGTGGTATAAGGTGAGATGTCGTGTGTCATCTGCTTGGGCGAGGCAATGCCTGTAAGCAGCAGCACGTGCTCATTGGACTTCAGTGTGCTGAGGGCACGCTGTCGGTGCGTCGGCACGGCGTTGGCAAACAGCGGACCATTCTCGCCATCAGCCTGTCTGTTGTCTTCAGCGAAGAGCTGGCGCAACGGGTCGTACTCCAGCGTGGTGAAGAAGAGATGCTGATAGGGATAGAGGTTCATGGCCTTCGTGATGACACGATACTCCATGGGCTTCAGATCCTGCGGGCATTTGGTGACAATGACCATGTCGGCGCGGTTCTTGCCTGACAGCGGCTCGCGCAGACGGCCTGCCGGCAGCAGCTTGTCGTAGATGATCAAGCGGTGATAGTCAACCAGCAGGATATTGATGCCGGGTTTGACATAGCGATGCTGGAAGGCGTCGTCAAGCAGGATGACGTTCAGCTCCTCGTCGTCGGCAGTCAGCTGGTCAATGCCATGGCAGCGGTCCTTATCTACGGCGATGGTGACATTGCTGAACTTCTGCTTCATCTGGAACGGCTCATCGCCGATGTCGCTCACGGTGGAGTCGGCATCGGCGGTAATGAAGCCCTTGCTCTTGCGCTTGTAACCGCGGCTGAGTACTGCCACCTTGAACTGGTCGTGTAGCAGTTTGACAAGATACTCCACGTGGGGTGTCTTGCCGGTGCCGCCTACGGTGATGTTGCCTACGGAGATGACGGGAACCTGAAAGCTGCGGCTCTTCAGAACGCCAACATCGAAGAGCATGTTACGCAGCTTAATCCCCAAGCCGTAGCACCAGCTGAGCGGGAGCAGCCATTCGTTGATTTTGATGAAGTCGCCTTCCATCTTACCTTATTATATATACGCGCGGGGAGAAACACCCTCAACGCTCAACAAAATCACTTCACACGGGTGGAGAAGGGCAGACGTGCCTGCAGGCGGTTGCGCTTGTTGATGGTGCGCAGGAATACCCACTGCTCGTAGTTGTCGCCTAAGACATTGCGCAGCTCGGCATCGAGGAACGACCCATTCTTGTTGTCGGCCAGCAGTTCCTCTAACCAGTCTGTCTGAGCAGGGTAGGCGGCTGTGTAGTACTCCTCGAGCTTAGCCAGTTCTGCTGCTTTCTTGACAGCGTCTTCGAGCGAACCGATCTTGTCGATGAGTTTGATGCCTAAAGCGTCAGTAGCCAACCATACACGGCCCTGTGCAATCTCGTTTACCTGTTCCTTCTCCATCTTACGGCCTTTGGCCACGATAGAGATAAACGTGTCATAGCCACGATCAACGTATGACTGCATGAACTTTACCTCGTTAGCGTTGTTGCTTGACAGGGTAAGGTTCTCCATGTAGTTGGTGTAGGTGTTGGTGGTGCAGTCATCGAAGGTGATGCCGAGCTTGTCGGTCATGAGTCCGCTGACGTTGGGGATGAGACCGAAGATACCGATAGAACCGGTGATGGTCGTCGGTTCGGCGAAGATGTAGTTGGCCCCGCAGCTGATCATGTAACCGCCTGATGCAGCCACACCGCCCATAGAAACGACCACAGGCTTCTTGGCTTTCAGCAGGTCTATCTCATGTGCTATCTGCTCAGATGCCACAGCGCTGCCGCCAGGAGAGTTGACGCGAATGACAACGGCTTTGACGTCATCGTCCTCGGCCAGCTTGCGCAGGTCTTCGCAGACAGGCTTGCCCACGATGCCGTCGCTGCCGGTGATACCGCCTAAGCTCTCATCGGTAATCTCGCCCACGGCATAGTAAATGGCAATCTTGTCGCCGTCATCCTTCTTAGAGCCTTTCACGTTAATCATATCGCTCAGCATGAGCTGAGGAATCTTGTCGTCTTCTTCCAGCGAGAGCTTCTTCTTCACGATTTCCTTCAGCTCGTCGGGATAGATGGTCTTGTCAATGAGCTTGGAACTGACATAGAAGTCGGGAGCGGCAAAGGCCATGATGCTGTCGTTAATCATCTGGTTGACAGTCTCGGGAGTCAGCTTACGGCTGTCGGCAATGTCTTTGGTGATGCGGTTCCACAGACCCTGCATGTAAGCCATGCGCTGCTCACGGTCCTCAGGACTCATGTCCTTACGGGTGTTCGACTCCACATAGCTCTTGTACTTACCCACGCGGACAGCCTGGTATTTGATGCCCAGCTTCTCATACAGACCTGTGTAGTATTCGGCCTTCGAGCCCAGACCCTTGAGGTCGATCATACCGGTGGGACTCATGTAAATCTCGTCGGCAACACTGGACACCCAGTAGCACATCTGTGTATAGCTGTCGCCATAGGCCACAATCCACTTGCCGCTCTTCTTGAAATCGGCCAGTGCGTCGCGGACGCTCTGTGCTGTGGCATACGAATCGAACGATGCGCCCAGCGCTTCAATGTAAATACCTTTAATGTCTTCGTTTTCCTTTGCTTTGGCAATGCTGGCGAGAATGTCGTCAAGGCCGGAGACACCTGCGTCGCCGCTGCTCAGCATAGCCATCACGTTGAAGTCATCGCTCGCGCGTTCGTCAATGGCACCGCTCAGCTGGAGCACAAAAACTGAATTGTCATCTACTTGTGCCACCGCGCTGTCAGAAGCGGCCATGCCAATCAGCGAGATCACACAGAAGAAACCCACCACCAACATGAAGATGATGATACCTGTAATGGTTGCAAGGGTGTACTTGAAAAAATCTTTCATTGCCTTTTAATTTATAGTTTAATGTTGATTGTACTTGATTGTTTGACGTTCATTTTGCAAAGGTACGAATAAGTGTCCGAATAACCAAAAGAAAAAGGGAAAAACTTTGTTTCCCGTGTGATAGCCGCCTTCGGACAAGGGAGTCGGGATGTCTAAAAGGGAAAAACTGCCAAAGTGTCAGTCGGGGTGTTTTGGCACGCTTTTGGCATGAAACAGGGCAGAAAGCGTCAACAGTGGAAACTATAAAACGTTAATAAATTAAATAAAAACATTTGTATTATGAACATCAAACCATTAGCAGACCGTGTGCTGGTAAAGCCTGCACCGGCAGAAGAGAAGGTCGGTGGAATCATTATCCCCGACACAGCAAAGGAGAAACCGCTTCACGGTAGTATTATCGCTACGGGCAACGGAACAAAGGACGAAGAGATGATTCTCAAGGCCGGCGACGAAGTGCTCTATGGCAAGTACTCGGGCACCGAACTGGAGTTCGAGGGTGAGAAGTATCTGATGATGCGTCAGAGTGACGTGTTGGCAGTCATTGAAAAGTAAAAAGGTAAAAAAGTAAAATAACTATGGCAAAGGATATTAAATTTAATATTGAGGCCCGCGACCTGTTGAAGAACGGTGTCGATCAGTTGGCCAATGCAGTGAAGGTAACGCTCGGTCCGAAGGGCCGTAACGTGGTCATTGAGAAGAAGTTCGGTGCTCCCCAGATTACCAAGGACGGTGTTACCGTAGCCAAGGAAATCGAGTTGGAGGACAAGTTTGAGAATACCGGTGCACAGCTCGTTAAGAGCGTGGCCAGTAAGACTGGTGACGATGCCGGTGACGGTACGACTACTGCCACGATTCTGGCGCAGGCTATCATTGCCGAGGGACTGAAGAATGTCACCGCCGGCGCTAACCCCATGGACCTGAAGCGCGGTATTGACAAGGCTGTCGCTGCTGTCGTTGAGTTCATCAAGAGCTCCAGCGAGAAGGTGGATGACAACTACGACAAGATTGAGCAGGTGGCTACCGTCAGCGCCAACAATGACGCTGAGATTGGTAAGCTGCTTGCCGACGCTATGCGTAAGGTCAGCAAGGACGGCGTCATCACCATCGAGGAGTCGAAGAGCCGCGACACGCACATCGGCGTTGTCGAGGGTATGCAGTTCGACCGTGGTTATCTGTCAGCTTACTTCATGACCGACTCTGACAAGATGGAGTGCGTCATGGAGAACCCCTATATCCTTATTTATGACAAGAAGATCTCGAACATCAAGGACTTCCTGCCCATCCTGCAGCCTGCTGCTGAGAGCGGACGCCCGTTGCTCGTCATTGCCGAGGATGTTGACTCAGAGGCATTGACCACGCTTGTTGTCAACCGTCTGCGTGGCGGTCTGAAGATTTGCGCTGTCAAGGCTCCTGGCTTCGGCGACCGTCGTAAGGCCATGCTCGAGGACATCGCTACGCTGACCGGTGGCGTTGTCATCAGCGAGGAGAAGGGTCTGAAGCTGGAGCAGGCTACGCTGGAGATGCTGGGTACCTGCGACAAGGTGACCATCACCAAGGACAACACCACTATCGTCAATGGTGCCGGTGACAAGCAGGCCATCAAGGACCGCATTGCCCAGATTAAGAAGGAGATTGAGATTACCACATCTTCATACGACAAAGAGAAGCTGCAGGAGCGTCTGGCTAAGCTGGCTGGCGGTGTAGCTGTGCTCTATGTTGGTGCCAACAGCGAAGTGGAGATGAAGGAGAAGAAGGACCGTGTAGATGATGCCCTCTGCGCTACCCGTGCAGCCATCGAGGAAGGTGTCGTTGCCGGTGGCGGTACGACCTATGTCCGTGCACTTGAAGCCCTGAAGGGTCTGAAGGGTGACAATGCCGACGAGCAGACAGGTATCCGCATCGTGGAGCGTGCCATCGAGGAGCCGCTGCGCCAGATTGCCGTCAATGGCGGTGCTGAGGGTGCTGTGGTCGTTCAGAAGGTACGTGAGGGCGAGGGTGACTTCGGTTACAATGCCCGTACCGATGAGTATGAAGACCTGCGCAAGGCTGGTATCATCGACCCCGCCAAGGTTGCTCGCGTAGCATTGGAGAACGCTGCCAGCATCGCCGGCATGTTCCTCACCACCGAGTGCCTCATCGTTGACAAGCCTGAGAAGGAACCCGCTATGCCGATGGGTGGCGCACCCGGAATGGGCGGCATGATGTAATCAAATAATTGGAAATTAATATTGTATAATTGACAATTAATTGTAATCCTTAGATATCAAATGGAGGGAATCGTTGTAAAAACGGTTCCCTCCCCTTGATTTAAATCAAGAATTTCTTATTTTTCTTGATTTTTATTTTGCACTTATTCTTATTTTTCATATCTTTGCCATCGAAACGGTGTAAAAGTTACACGCATCGCATAAACATAGACCAGAATAATATAAATGAAAGGAAACCGCATTTTGATTTGTTTTAGTAGATTAGTTTTTAAGTAGTTTGTTTTTTAGGAACCGGTTGCCGTGAGGCTGCCGGTTTTTTTATTCCTCAAGAAAAGAAATATCGTTTTTTCTTTTGCTTTTTGCTCACTTAGTCGTATCTTTGCAAACGAGTTCTTGAAATCTTACAAACTCACAAACAGGTAAACTTATAAACCCACAAACGGATAAGTGATATGTTAGAGGCTATTCCCTGGAGAACCATCACACACTACGGGCTACATTTCGTAGCTCCCTTGTTGTTGGCCATGTTCTTTAGAAAAGACCGTCGGTGGAAGGCCTATCTCATTATGCTCTGCACGATGATTATTGATGCTGACCACTTGTTGGCAGACCCGCTCTTCGACCCGAACCGCATGAGCATCGGTTTCCATCCTCTTCACACTTATTACGCTATCGCTGTCTATGCCATCCTCTGCGTCATCCCCTATGAGCGCCTGCATTGGCCTTGGTGGTTACGTGCCGTCGGCGTCGGACTCATGTTCCACATGTTCACCGACTGGCAGGACTATGCGCTGTGGATGTAAACTCATGAATTTAAATAACATTCAATAAATAATGATGAACCTTAGACGCTTCCTTTTCGTTCTTCTGACAGTTTGTTTCTCCCTGTCTGCCTTCGCCGATAGGCCTAAGATTGGGTTGGCTTTGAGTGGTGGCGGAGCTAAGGGCGCTGCTGCTATCGGAGCATTGAAGGTCATCGAGGAGGCTGGCGTGAAGGTTGACTATATTGCCGGCACGAGTATCGGCGCCGTGATAGGTGCGCTCTATGCCTCGGGATACACTACTGCAGAACTGGAAGAAATGATTGTCTCACAGAACCTCTTAGAGGCTTTTCAGGGACATCGCGTGGAGGAAAAGCTGAAGTCTCTGCTCGCCGACCGAGGCGTCAAGAAATTCAAAGATACAACCATCCCCTTCTGCTGTGTGGCGGTGGATATTGACGATATGTCAGAGGTACTGCTCGCTAATGGCTCGCTTCACAAGGCAGTCCTTGCCTCGATGTCTATCCCCGAGATTTACGAGCCGGTGGAGTGGAAGGGAATGCGCTTGGCAGACGGCGGATTGTTGAACAACCTTCCTGTTGATGTTGTCCGTGATATGGGTGCTGACATCGTTATTGCCATCGACCTGCAGCAGGGCAAGGGAGAGGGGCTTGGCTTCTCGCCTCAGAAACTGTTTGGACTTGGTGGTTTGATTGACTGGGTCTTCACCCGTCCCGACAAAGAGAAATATGAAGTAAACAGCCAGTCAGCCGACATCTATATCCATCCCGACCTCGGCAACTTCACCGCATTCAACTTCGGTCGTTACAGCTGCCGGCTGATGCTGAAGAAAGGCGAGGATGAAGCCCGTGAGCATTGGGAGGAACTGATGGGAGTAAGACAAGAATATTTATTACAGCCATGAAATTACAGAGATATATACTGATAGAGATTATCATGATGGCTGTGGCCACGGCTGGACTCATCTGGCTGACGGACAGCTATCTGATGTCGCTTGGCATCGTTATCCTGCTCGTTGTCGTGGAACATGTCATCGTGAGCAAACTCGAAGAGCGGCAGGAGAAAAAGGAGGAGGAAGAAGACCATGAAACAGCTGATTGAACTATACAAGCAATGGAGTGGGGGCGTGGAGCCTGCATCGTGCGAATGTCTGCCCGGTGCCGGCAGTAACCGCGTGTATTACCGTATTACTGCTCACCCTTCACCACTCGCTACTCACCAGACGGTTATCGGCGTGGTAGGCACGAGCTGCGAAGAGAACCATGCGTTTATCTATCTGTCACGTCATTTCGTCCGACATCAGCTGTCTGTGCCGCGTGTGCTGGCTGTCAGCGACGATGAGCTGTGTTACCTGCAGGATGACCTCGGCAGCGTCTCGCTGTTCGATGCCATCAAGGGCGGACGTGAGGCCGGCGGGCGCTATAACCTTCGCGAGCAGCAGCTTTTGCGCGATACCATCCGGCAGTTGCCGCGCCTGCAGATAGAAGGGGCGCGTGGCCTTGACTTCTCCCAATGCTATCCGCAGGCGGAATTTGACCGCGAGAGCGTCATGTTCGACCTCAACTACTTCAAATACTGTTTTCTCAAAGCCACCGACCTCGACTTCCACGAGCTGAAGCTTGAGGCTGACTTCCGGCTGATGGCGAAAGACCTGACCATAGAGTCAGGCGACGGTAGTCATGAGCCTGTAGTCAGTTTCCTTTACCGTGATTTCCAGGCACGCAACGTCATGCTGAAGGATGATGTGCCGTGCTTCATCGATTTCCAGGGCGGGCGTCGCGGTCCTTATTATTATGATGTGGCATCGTTCCTGTGGCAGGCATCGGCCCGCTATTCGCATAAGCTGCGCCGTGAATTGGTTTATGAGTACTATCAGGCGTTAAGCCAGTATGTGGAGGTGCCTTCGCATCGCCATTTCGTGGAACGCTTGTCGTTGTTCGTGCTCTTCCGTACCCTGCAGGTGTTGGGCGCCTACGGTTTCCGAGGCTACTTCGAGCGCAAGAAGCATTTTATCGACTCCATACCTCCGGCTATGGAGAACCTGCGTGAGCTGTTACAGATGCACAACAGTCCCGCAGCCCATTATCCTTATCTGATGGACGTGCTAAGGCGGTTGTGTGAGCAATTGGCTCCCCGCCCTCACAGGGAGGACGCTGGGAAGAGTCCTTCGGAGGAAAAGCCTTCCCTGGTTGTCCGCGTCTTCAGCTTCTCTTACAAGAAAGGCATTCCCGAGGACGAGAGTGGCAATGGTGGCGGTTATGTGTTCGACTGCCGTTCGACGCACAACCCCGGACGTTACAAGGAATACAAGCACATGACAGGACTTGATGAGCCGGTCATCCGCTTTCTGGAGGACGACGGAGAGATACTGACCTTCCTGGATGCTGTCTATAAGTTGGCCGACCATCATGTCGAACGTTACATGGAGCGTGGCTTTACCTCGCTGATGTTCTGTTTTGGCTGCACAGGCGGTCAGCATCGCTCAGTCTATTCAGCTCAGCATCTGGCAGAACACATCCATCAGAAATACGGTATCGAAGTCCGTCTCTGCCATCGGGAGCAAAAAATTACGCAAACGCTGAAATAGCGCTTGCGTAATTCTGATTACCCTGAATGATTGGGAAGACTTGTTCCCAGATTACCTTGAGTAAAGCTCGAGCTCGTTTACGCTCGATAAAGCATGGGCAAGCTCTGCTTTATTCTCACTTAATCACAATCTTTTTACCGTCCTGAATATAGATGTTGCCGGCCTTCGGGGTTGTTATCTTTCTACCCGACAGGTCGTAGATGGGCGAATGTTCCATTTCCCGTTCTTCCTTCTCAATCGTTTCAATACCTGAAGATTCGCCGATAATGGGGGTGATGGCGATAGAACCATTAGGCATTGTCAATGTCAGTTCACTACCCTGAACTTCTTTGTTTATGGCTCCTGTCACTTTCCAGCCAATGACGGCTTTGCCTTCTTCGTTAGCTGTGCCGTTCAGGTTGATGGTACGTCCTGCGTAGTATTTTCCGTCGAACACGTTGCTAGTCAGCGTGATTCCGTTTATTGTCATGGTTACGTCACTCTGACTCGTTTTATTGATGGTCAACGTCGTGGGTGTACCCCAACTGTAAAAATCGGCCAGTTGCTGATAGAAGTAGTTAGTGCGCTTGTTCAGCCAAGTTCGTGCATTATTCAACTCCTTATTATAGTTGGGCCACCATTCGTTGATGAGCTTGCGGTGGAAGGGATATTCCGTCTTAATCATGTCGTACATCTCGTCCCATATGGCTCGGGTACCCTTCTCGTTCAGGAAGTCACCCATATAGATGGCTGCCCTGTCCAGGAACTCACGTTTGAAGTCGGCATCCTCCATCAGTCGGCGGAACAGACGGGTTGCCTCATAGGTGTTGCCCCAGTTTCTGTTGCTGTCGTAGTTGTTGTCGTAGAGCCATTTAATGGTGTTATAGTCGGGTTGCGAACCGTAGAGTCCCAATCCGAAGTCGGTGTCTTTGGTAATCCAGCGCCATTTGCTGCCTTCCGCCTGCGGACGCCAGATGACGATGTTGTTGCCGGGGAAGTCCTGATTATTGAAATAGAGGTTCTCTACCATGAGGTTGATATACTCCTCCCAATCCATCCATTCTGCATATTCGGCCAGCGTGTGACCATGCTCGTTGTAGAAGGCCTTGAAAGCATTGTAGTGATCCATCGTACCCTCCTTTAGTTCCCAGTCATTCTCTATCATGTCAATATCTTCCAGACCGTCGTAGTTGGTGTAGATATTGTCCTCGTTTGAGCGCTCGCGGATGTTCAGCATGCCTCTGTATTCACCGTTGATATAGACAATGACGGGGCGCCAGGCCTGCCAGTCGAGGTCAACGTGGCCAGCCATTGTCATTGTGCGCTGGATGATGGCATCGCGCATGAAGAGGTAGTCGAAATCGTTGCCGGCATTGCGCATCATGAAACTCTTAAAGTCCTTTAATCCAGGCTTCTGGTCGGGAAAGAATTCATAGTTGAAACGTTTTTCGCCAAAACGCTTGTTGGCATAGATGGCCATCGACTTTCTGGCGTATTCACGTGTGGCACCGCCGCAGACACGCATCTCACCCAACTGGTTGAAGACACTTTCCTGGTCTGATGTCTCGAACATCTCGATGTTGATCGGACGACGCCAGTCGTACTCGTAGTTCTTCTTACCGCTACTGTAGTTGCCGTCCACGAAGATGCCGATTTGCGAGTCGTTCAGATACTTGTCGTTGGTCATGATGCTGACAACGGATAGCGTCAGGTTGCGGTCGGTAGGGAAGAAGATGTATGAATGGCAAGTGGAACGTGGTGATAGATAGCCTGTGCAGAACAGCTTGGCGCGTATAACCATCGAACTTGTGACGGGAATTGCGGAGGTGTATTTCTTGCTTCTGTTGATGGGTTCCGAACCGTCGGTGGTATAGCGGATGACTGTACCCTCGGGGCTTCCTTCGGGGACGCTGAGTGTCAGCATGAGATCCTGCGAACCGATGACAACATGTCCTTGCTCGCTGAACACAGGATCACCCAGTAACTTGTCGGCAGTCACTATTCCGCCCTTGTTTTCTGTGCCTGGCGTCGGCTTCAGTTCATAACCCCACTCATCACCGCCGTCGGTTTCACGACCGTAGCCGATATTGGGAGCGGGCTGCTTGGCCATCTTCTCCAGTTTGTCAACCACTTCGTCACCCATGAAGAGGTAGATATTACCGTCCTTGCCCGATTCCAAACGGAAGTCGGTATGCAGGGCTGATACGCCAGCGTCCTCTCCTGCCTTGTCGCAGTATATGAGCACATACTGGTGGGCATCCACCACCTGATTGGGCAACTGCCAGGCTTTCTCCACCTTTTTCTTGGTGCCGATTTTGTAATCTTGCAGATTGATGGCTGCATCTGTAGGGTTATACAACTCCACCCATGAATCTGGAAAATCGTTCAGGTCGTCCATGATACAGTCAACGTTCGACTGCATCAGTTCGTTAATTACTAAATGGTCCTGTGCCTGTGTGCTCAGGGCAGTAGTAAGGATTGTCAACAATAGGAAAAAACGTTTCATAGTTTTGGCATTAATATGAATTAGGTAAAGATTACCCAGCGCTTAGCGCCAGGTAATCTTTTTACCGTCCTGAATATAGATGTTGCCGGCCTTCGGGGTCGTTATCTTTCTACCCGACAGGTCGTAGATGGGTGCGGATGGATCGGTGAGTGTTGAGTTCTCAACAGTCTTAATGCCATTGGGATCACCGAGGATGGGCTCAATGGTCAGTTTGCTGCTTGTCATGTTGATAGTCAGCTCGGTGCCATTCACATCTTCGTTTCTTGCACCACTCAGACGCCAGCCTGTCAAGACATGTCCTTCAGGAGCCGTACCGGTGATGGTGAGTTGGCGGTTCTTAAAGTACTTGCCGTCAAACGTGCCCTGCGACAGCTTGATGCCGTTCACGGTGATTTCAACGTCCTGCTTGGTCTTGTTGATGGTCAGCTCAACGGGTGTGCCGAGGTTCCACTGGTTACCGATATGCTGATAGAAGTAATCGGTGCGTGGAGAGTAAGTGGTTGATTGTCCCCACCAGCCTTGTTCGGTATAACCGGCGAGCCATTTCTTGGCGTCATTGAACTTGTTCTCAATGTCGCTACGGTTATCCCAACTCCATGGGTTGTACTTGTCGCGATGGGCAACAAACTCTTCCAGCGCCTCGGCCTTGATGAGGTCTATCGTGGCACCGGTTCCCTCGGCATTCATGAAGTCGCCCATGAAGATGCAGCACTTGTCGATAAACATGTTCAGCGCGTCGGGGTCTTCCAGCAGGTGCTTGATGAGGCGTGTAGCCGGTTCTGTGAATGCCCAGTTGTCGCCCGGGTGAGCGCTGGGGTTGTAGAGCAGGTCGATGGTGTTGTAGTCGGGCTTCCTGCCGTAGAGTCCGAGACCGAAGTCGGTGTCTTTGACGATGACGCGCCAGATCTTCGGCAGGCCTGACTCTGTGTCGTCATCGTTGGGACGCCAGAACACGGTGTTGTTGCCCGGGAAGTCGATGTTGCCGTAGAAGAGGTTCATCACCATCACGTTCAGGTATTCGCTGACGTCCATCCATTGCTCATATTCTGCCAATGTGTGTCCCTGTTCGGTGTAGAATTCCTTGAAGGCGTTGTAGAACTCGTCGGTTCCTTCCTTCAGCTCCTCCTCGAACATATCGACACCGTTGACTTGCTCGTGTCCGATTTCCACCATGTCGAGGTCCTCGAGCTCGTTGTAGTTGCTATAGATGTTGTCCTCGTTGCTGCGCTCGCGGATATTGAGCATTCCCATGTATTCGCCGTTGATGTAGAGCACAGCAGTGTGGCCTGCCTGCCAGTCAAGGTCGGTGTGAGCGGCCATTGTGCGCTGGATGATGAGGTCGCGGAAATACAAGTCGCCGAAGTCGTTACCGCCATCACGAAGAGAGAATGACTTGAACTCGGTAATGCCGGGCTTCTGGTCGGGGAAGAACTCATAGGAGAAGTGCTTGTGGTCGGGGTCGAAACGCTTGTTGGCGTAGAACACCATCGACTTGAGGGCATTGGCACGTGATGCTCCACCCTGGATGCGGGTCTCGCTAAGCTGGTTGAAGATGCTCTCTGTGCCCACAGAAGTGAACATCTCGATGTTGACGGGACGGCGCCAGTCGTGCAGTTTCTTGTCTTCCTTGCTGTTGTTATTGGGGAACAGGCCTATCGTCGCGTCGTTCAGATACTTGTCGTTGGTCTGAACCGAGAAGATGGGAATCGTCATCTCCCTGGGGTGGAAGATATACGACTGGGCGGTGCTGACAGGTGAGAGCCAGCCCTCGCAGAACAGCTTGGCGCGAATGACGGTGGTATTACTAATCATCTTCGTTTCGTAGATGTCGCTCGTTGCGGTGGGCTCTGAGCCGTCGGTGGTGTAGCGAATCTCGGTGCCTTCAGGTGCATCTTCGGGCAGCGTGATGGTCAGCCTGATCTTCTTTCCACTTTCTACTACCTGTCCTGGATGGCTGAACACGGGAGCACCCAGTATGTGCTTGGCCTGCACCACACCGCCTTCGTTCTGGGCTCCAGGTGTGGGTGTCAGCTCGTAGCCCCATGTCTCGCCGCCATCAGTCTCGCGACCGTATGCGATATCGGGAGCGGGCATCTTGGACATTCCTTCCAGTTGGTCCACAATGTCGCTGCCCTTGAACAGGTAAAGCTTGCCGTCCTTGCCCGACTCCAGACGGAAATCGGTATGCAGGCGGTTGTCCTCCTTACCTTCCTTGTCACAGTAAATGATGACATAGCCGTTAGCTTCAACAGTCATATCGGGCAATTGCCATGCCTTGTTTGCCTTGTTCTTGGTGCTGATTTTGTAATCTTGCAGATTGATGGGAGCATCTGTGGGATTGTACAGCTCTACCCACGAGTCGGGGAATTCCTTGATGTCGTCCATGATGGTTTCGACATTCGACTGCATGAGTTCGTTAATGACTAAGGTCTGGGCACTCAGCCCCGTGCACATAAATGTGGCTAATAAAAGTAATACTTTTTTCATTTTGTTTTTTGATGGTTTTTGATTTTGGGTGCAAAGGTATAATTATTATTGTATTTTTACCACTTATTCCCTATTTAATTTTGTATTTTTAACCTTAAACAAAGTTTATGAAACAAATTCTTCATTCATCCTTCTTTATTCTTCATGAAAAGTGTTACCTTTGCACCATGAAACAAGCCATGATATTTGCTGCGGGGTTAGGAACAAGGCTGAAGCCACTAACCGACACGATGCCCAAGGCCCTTGTGCCTGTGGGTGGGAAGCCGTTACTCGACATCAACCTCGAGCGGCTGTCACAAGCCGGCTACACGCATTTCGTGGTCAATGTGCACCACTTTGCCCAGCAGATTATTGATCATCTGAAGGAGCAACCCTCCCCCCTGAAGGAGCTGGAGGGGGCTCATATCCTCATCAGCGACGAGAGCGAGAAACTCCTTGACACGGGCGGCGGCTTGAAGAAGGCACAGGACCTGTTCCGTGACGATGAGCCCATCCTCATTCACAATGTCGATATCCTCGACAATGTCGATTACCAGTGGTTTGCACGCCAGCACCAGGACGATGAGGATGCCGTGCTGCTGGTCAGTCGTCGCAAGACCAAGCGCTACCTGCTCTTCGACAATGCCATGCGATTGATGGGATGGACGAATATAGAGACGAGGGAAGTGAAATCGCCATATCCTTGGCTCCGGCAATCGGAATTTACTATTGATGATGAGTGGAATGTTGTGGCGCAGCCCAACTCTCAACTCTCAACTCTCAACTCTCATCCGTTACATGCCTTCGCCTTCTCGGGCATTCATTCCTTCTCGCCCCGTCTGTTCCCGCTCATGGAGCGCTTCCCTGATAAGTTCAGCATCATGGACTTCTATCTCAGCATCTGCCACCGCTCGCACATCGTGGGCTGTGTGAAGAACAATCTGCAGGTGCTTGACGTCGGTAAGCTCGATGCCCTCGACAAAGCAGAAGAATTTGTTAGTAAATTGTAAATTGTAAATCTCTAAATTGTAAATAAGTTTTATGTTGCAACAGAAAATCATCATCCTCGACTTCGGTTCGCAGACGACGCAGCTCATTGGCCGTCGGGTGCGCGAACTTGACACGTTCTGTGAAATACTGCCTTACAACAAGTTCCCGAAGGACGACCCCTCAGTCATCGGCGTCATACTCAGCGGCTCGCCTTATTCGGTTCACGACCCCGAGGCATTCAAGGTTGACCTGACGCAGTTTGTCGGTCGTCTGCCCGTGCTCGGCATCTGCTACGGCGCACAGTTCATCTCACAGACGCTGGGCGGCAAGGTAGAGAAAGCCGACTCACGCGAGTACGGTCGTGCCCATCTGGAGGCCATCGACCTCGACAACCCGTTGTTCCGCGGCTTCGAGAAAGGCTCGCAGGTATGGATGTCCCACGGCGACACCATCACCGCCATCCCCGAGGGCTTTGAGGTCATCGGCTCCACGAAGGATGTCACCAATGCCGCCTTCTGGTGCTCTCCAGACAATTCTGAAATTTCAAATTTCAAAATTCAAAATTCAAAAGGAATTTGGGCTGTCCAGTTCCACCCCGAAGTATATCATACCTCGCAGGGCACGCAGCTGCTCAAGAACTTCGTCGTCGATATCTGCGGAAGCCGTCAGGACTGGAGCGCCGCGTCGTTTGTTGACACCACCGTCAAGGAACTGAAGGAACAGATAGGCAGCGACCGAGTCATCCTTGGACTCTCGGGCGGCGTTGACAGCAGCGTGGCAGCCGTGTTGCTCAACCGAGCCATCGGCCACCAGCTCACCTGTATCTTCGTGGATCATGGCATGTTGCGCAAGAACGAGTTTCAGCAGGTGATGGACGACTATCAGGGCTTAGGGCTGAACGTCATCGGCGTTGATGCCTCCGAGAAGTTCTTTGCTGACCTCGCCGGCGTCACCGACCCCGAGAAGAAAAGAAAGATTATCGGCCGCGACTTCATCGAGGTGTTCAATGAACAAGCCAAGGAGATTATCAGTCACTCCCCCAAGGGGGAGACGGAGGGGGCTGTCCGTTGGCTTGCCCAGGGCACCATCTACCCCGACCGCATCGAGTCGCTCAACATCACGGGCAAGGTCATCAAGAGCCACCACAACGTGGGCGGACTGCCCGAGGAGATGCACCTGCAGTTGTGCGAGCCGCTGAAGTGGCTCTTCAAGGACGAGGTGCGCCGTGTGGGACGCCAGCTGGGAATGCCCGAGCACCTCATCACGCGTCATCCCTTCCCCGGTCCCGGACTTGCCGTCCGCATCCTGGGTGACATCACGCCCGAGAAGGTGCGTATCCTGCAAGATGCCGACGACATCTATATCCGTGGCTTGCGCGAGTATGTAGATGCCGACGGCGAAACACTCTATAACAAGGTGTGGCAGGCAGGTGCCGTGCTGCTCTCGACCGTCCGCAGCGTCGGTGTGATGGGCGACGAGCGCACCTACGAGAACCCCGTTGCCCTGCGTGCCGTGACGTCAACCGACGCCATGACTGCCGACTGGGCTCATCTGCCCTACGACTTCCTGGCTAAGGTCAGCAACGAGATTATCAACAAGGTTCGCGGCGTCAACCGCGTCTGCTACGACATCTCGTCCAAGCCGCCCTCGACCATCGAGTGGGAGTAATCTGAAAGAAGAAAAGCTTAATGCAAGTTGCAAGTTTGCAAGTTTGCAAGTTTGCAAGTTTTTATAAAAGAAAAATGGCCGCCCTAAAGGCGGTCATTGATTTTTAAGTGAAGTTCCTCAGCCCTCCCCCCTGGGGGAGTCGGAGGGGGCTCTGTCATTCATTTTGTGGTCGATGATGACATCAATTCCGAGGGCTTACGGCTGCGCCGGCGCCTCGTACTCGCTGATGGGCGTGTAGGTGTGCGTGCGTACAACCACAGCGTCTGCACCCTCGCCGCGAGTAGTCTTGGTAATCTCGTCGAAATCACCCCACTGGAGCGAACACTTCTCCTTGAACGCCTTGCTGGTGAGGCGGTCGAGCTTGTTGCCCTCGGGCTTGAAACGCACGTGGATGCCCTTGACAGCATCGTTGGGGTTCGAGCCTGCCACGGCTGCCTTGTTTGCCAGTCCACCGGGCTCGCTCTGTGCGGTGGGGTAGAAGATGCCGATGCCGTCGAGCTTCACGCCGACACCCTGAGCCACCAGCTCGGGGATGCACTGTGAGAACTTGTTGAGCACACCTTCCACGATGTCGCGAGTGTAGATACTTCCGTGACCGGCGATGTGTTCAGCCAGTGCGCGGGTTGAAAGGGTGTTGATGCCACGAACGTACGGATACCACTTGTTGAAGGCCTCCGACTTGGAGTTGGTGTTCTTGCGAGCATTAATCACCATTACGATTGAATTTTTAATTCCTGCCATAGTTTTTTGAAGTTTGAAGTTTGAAGTTTGATGTTTGATGTTTGATGTTAATTAGAGCCGTACTTTTCACTGCTTAGAACGGACTTTTCGGCTGTTTATGTGCCTTGTGGGACACGCTTATGTGCCTTGTGGACCAGCCTTACATCCCTCCTGTTCCTTGGCGCCTTGGGATAGCAGCTTTTGAACGACAATGCAAAAGTACAACCTTCCCCCTTAACCTGCAAGGATTTCTCCATCCGTGAAAGGATTGTTAACACACTGAAAACCAACGGATAAAAAAACACATCAGATGTTTCTTTGCGTTTAATCGCACCTTTCGCATCAAAAGATGCCATGTAAATTTTCTTCCAATCCTCCCAAACCCCGATGCACAGAGGGTTTGCGGCAGGTTTAGGTGTAAGAAGCCGAAAAAACTAATTTCCTTTAACACTATTTAAGGGGGCTGCACGAAGGGCTTGGAAAGAAATTGCCAGAAATTAATCAGAAATTTTTGGAGGTTTGCAGGGAAAGTGCTATCTTTGCCGACGGAAACTTAAAACTATCAGAATATGAAAAGGATTATCAATATCGTTTTCGCTGCTATGGTGCTGACGTTAGTACCCACGACGTATGCCTGTGCGCAGACAGGTTCGGTAGGTCACATTGAAACCCCGAAAGAGCGCAAGGCACGTTTGGAGCGTGAAGCCGCAGCTAAGAAGAAACGCGATCAGGAAGCTGCTGCCAAGAAGAAACGGGAACAAGCTGCGAGAGAAGAAGCTGCAAGGGAACAGGCTGCGAGAGAAGAAGCTGCACGTGAACGGGCCGAATGTGAAGCCCGGCTTCGTTCATGTGGGCCTTTCAGTGAAGGTCTGGCTAGATATAAGGACGCCAACGACAAGTGGGGCTTTATTGACAAGACGGGCAAAATGGTCATACCCTGCCAATGGAGAAGTGCAGGTTTTTTCTCCAAGGACCTGGGTGGTGTCATGGACGCCAACGGCAAGTGGGGCTTTATCGACAAGACGGGCAAGGTGGTTATTCCCTGCCAGTGGAAATATGCAGAATCTTTCTCCGAGGGCCTGGCTCGGGTCAAGGACGCCAACGACAAGTATGGCTATATCGACATGACAGGCAAGGTGGTCATTCCCTGCCAGTGGAAAGATGCACATTTTTTCGAAAATGGTCGAGCTCGGGTCATGGACGCCAACGGAAATTGGCATCAGATTGACAAAACGGGCAGGATTGTGGAGTGATTTCTAGTGCACAGCGGCGCTCGGCTTTGCCGCTTGCTACCAGCGGGACGCAAGAACCGACCCTTTTGTGTTCTGGAAAGAAATTGCCAGAAATTAATCAGAAATTTTTGGAGGTTTGTGGGGAAAGTGTTATCTTTGCCGACGATAACCAAAACTATATTATTATGAAAAGGATTATTTTTATCGTTTTATCCGCCGTGGTGCTGTCGTTAGTGCCTGCGACGTATGCAAGTGCGCAGTGGAAAGATCAAGGCGATTTCTTCGAGGGCCTGGCTTGGGTCAAGGACGCCAACTGGAAGTATGGCTTTATCGACAAGACGGGTAAGGTGGTTATTCCCTGCCAGTGGAAATATGCAGGTTCTTTCTCCGAGGGCCTGGCTGCGGTCAAGGACGCCAACGGCAGGTGTGGCTTTATCGACAAGACGGGCAAGGTGGTCAGTCCCTGCCAGTGGAATGATGCATGGCCTTTCCGCGAGGGCCTGGCTGCGGTCAGGGACTCCACCGGCAAGTGCGGCTTTATCAACAAGAAGGGCAAGGTGGTCATTCCCTGCCAGTGGAAAAGTGCATGGTCTTTCCGCGAGGGCCTGGCTATGGTCAAGGACGACAGCGACAAGTGGGGCTTTATTGACCAGACGGGCAAGGTAGTCAGTCCCTGCCAGTGGAAAGATGCATATTCTTTCTCCGAGGGCCTGGCTCGGGTCGAGGACGCCAACGGCAAGTGGCATCAGATTGACAAGACAGGTAAGGTCGTGGAGTGATTTCTCACAGATTTTGCTATTATTTCAAAAATAATGCATATCTTTGCAGCGTAAAATAGAACATTAATACGTATTCAGACTATGGCAACAGCAATAAGAGCTATCCCGACTCTCTATGGTGAGACGGCAAAAAACTTTGAAAGCGAGGCTATGCTTACTGAGCAAAACCCCGGTACGGAGGACTATCGCCATGAGGCACAGGTGGTCGCAGACTTCCTGAAGACGTGCACAGCCCTATGACTATAGAGCAGCTTTTTGGAGGTTTGTAAGAAATGGGTTACCTTTGCACCCAGAAAATAGTCCTTGCCAACTGAAAGGTTACGTTGACGTAGTTCACTCGTGTAGGTTGTCCGGGGCTGTTTTTTGATTTTTTCCCTCATTTGTTTTGTGTTTTAATTATTTTGCATTATCTTTGCGGCGTTAACACCGCGAAACTGCTCACGCTCGGCCACTGATGCAAGCATCAAGGCGCTTGCTTAACCGCAGCTTTGTCGCATATTACACTAACATAGAAGGTATGAAACCGCACGAGCAACTACATAACACATTGATTTACAGGGAGTTATTACCCCCCCCTATTTCGTTATGTAATGTAAACAACAATCATTCTCTCAGGTCCGCTAAACCTACTCTGCTGCATCAGGCATTTGCCTTTTATGGCAGGGCTTTTTGCGTCATGCTCCTTGCGCTGCTGCCCTTGGGTTTCAGCAGCTGCGAGAAGCCCGACCTGATACATGTGCAGTTAGAGGACTACTACGACGAGTCCTTGAGTCTTAAATCCTGTACTTGCGACAGCGTCACCCGTTTTTCCTCGAAGGTGAAAACCTTTGTCGCTGACTTTCCCGAGGCGAAGGACGATCCTCTTTATCCACCCATCCTGCGCAACATCCACGATGCCTGGATGCTGCTCGATGTCAACGGCACGGGTTGGGACGGAGAGATAACAATAGGATTTACGTTTGGAGATTAAAAAGAAAGAGATATGAAGAAATTTTTAAGAAAAATAATGACAAAAACTCGTTTGGGTTACAAAGCGATTATTCCACATATGTCCTTAATCGCTGTTCTTCTTTGTGTTGTGAATCTTATCTTTCTGATTAATATAAAAAAAGAGGTTCACCATATAAATGATACTGTGAATTCTATTGATGGAGATGTATATGATATAAAAGATAAAGTAAATAACATTTCTGAAGATTATGATAATTCCGATGTTTTAAACTTGATAAAGGATCATCATAATAAATTGATAGATAAGATAGAGAGCGAGGCAAGCAGTATAGAGAGTACAATTAGAATTTGGAGCGATTAGAATGGCAAAGAAAGAATTAGAGCCACTGGCATTAGACAGAATACTTTGTGTGAAAGTAGGCAAAGTGATACGAGAAAATCTCTATGAGATGACGCGCAAGTACTGGAAGATAAAACTCGAAAGAGCTTCAAAAGCCACCCATGTTCTTGCTATTGTAAATAGTGAGGTGGTGGCTGTATATATACCTGAAAAGTGGAAGTACACGGATGATTCTGCTCATTTAGGACGCATTGAGTTTACAGGCGTCGAGGATACTCATTCGGAATACTTAGGAAAGAGTGTGAAAAATATCTTTGGCAAGTATCCTGGGCCGACATTATATATAAACATGTAAGGGAATACAACTTCAAACATCCCTTTCTATTTTAACATAGTTAAGTTTTATATTAAAAAAATCGCAACAATGGCTAATTCAACTAAAAGTATAGAGGAAAAGATAGAAGATATTGTAAAAAGGCAACTCGATGCTAACCATGTACGCTATTTCGCCAAGACAGAAAGCATAAATACTGAGATAGATGAGGCTTTAAAAAAAGCCGAATCCAAGAGTGGCGGCAAAGGAGGTAACTACCCTGACATTAAATTGCTGGTAGAACTGCCCGAAATGAAGCGTATTCCTGTCATGATAGAAGTGAAAGGCAGAATGGATGATTTTGCAAAAATGGGAGAGGACGAGAAAGTGCTGAATTTCAATGAGAAAGGAGAGGTTATATATGAGAATATCAAGCGATATGCCGTAAATGGTGCTGTTCATTATGCTCAGGCTATCATAAATTACAGCAAGTCTTTCCAAGAGGTAATTGCTATTGGTTTTAATGGCTACAAAGTGGGCGAGGAGATAAAAACAGAAATTGGAGTTTATTACCTTTCGCGTGATAATATGCTCTTACCAAAGAAGATTGCTGATTATTCTGACCTATCGTTCCTTGCCGAAGAACACCTTTCCTCCTTGCAGACCGCTATTAGGGATTTGTCACTTTCTGATGAAGAAAAAGATCGGAGGAATATCGAGTACGAAATACGAATAGAGGCCATACTCAAAAAGTTGAATCAAAGAATGGAAGACAAAGACGAAAGCGGCGGATTGAACATTAAAGCCGAATCACGGGTGCAGTTAGTTTGTGGAATGATTATGGCAGCATTGGGATATAAGGATATTGTAGCACCTCTTGAAATAGAAGAGTTGAAAGGGCAAAAGGGCAAAAACTCAAACGACGGAATGCTGGTCTTGAATCGGATAACTGATTTTCTCAACAGCAAAAAAATACCTCAGGAGAAGAAGGAGACCATTAACTCCATCTTTTCCGCAATCTTACTTGATGCTAACTATTACACACCTCGTAATGGAGAAAGTCCTATCAAATCGGTGTACATCACCATCAAAGATGACATCATGCCCATGTTTCGCTCCGCTCAGCATTTAGATTTCACGGGAAGACTTTTCAACGTGCTGACCTCGTGGATTACTCTCCGTCCGGGCGATGACAAAAACGACGTGGTGCTCACGCCTCGCTATGTCACTGAGATGATGGCGCGTCTTTGCAAGGTTGACATGAATAGTTACGTATGGGACTACACCGCCGGCAGCGGTGGTTTCCTCATTTCCGCCATGAAGTTGATGATTGAAGATGCTCAGCGAAATATCAAGAGCGAACGGGAACTGGCTACAAAAATAGACCACATACAACTATTTCAGTTGTTGGGCTTGGAATTACGCCCAGAGATATATATCCTCGCGGTTCTGAATATGATTCTTATGGGCGATGGTTGTAGCCACATACTCAATAAAGATTCACTCTCTTACGAAGGAAAATATGAACAGTCGGTGGAAGATGAAGGCGATAAACCTTTCCCCGCCAACGTTTTCCTTCTTAATCCGCCCTATTCTGAAAACGGAAAAGGTTTTGTATTTGTAGAGAAAGCACTTAATAAAATGACCAATGGCATGGCTGCAATACTCATTCAAGAAAATGCCGGGAGTGGTCAAGGTCTACCGTTCACGAAACGCCTTTTGGAAAGAAACACATTGTTGGCCTCTATCAAGATGCCATTAAAACTGTTTATCGGAAGGGCTGGCGTACAGACTGGAATATATCTGTTTGAGGTTGGGAAAAAACATAATCCCGATACTCTTGTCAAGTTCATTGACTTCTCCTATGATGGGTATTTACGCCAAGACAAGAGAAAAGCAAGTCTTGCCAAGAATTTCCGCGATGATGGCACAGGAAGAGAACGTTATAAAGAACTGGTGGACATTGTATTGGAACGTAAACGCACCACCCACCATCTTGACGGTCATTTCATTAAGGACACAATATCGCTCAAAGGCAACGATTGGACCTATGGACAACACCAATCGCACAACGCTATTCCTACGGAATCCGACTTCCGTAAGTCTGTGTCTGAATACATGGCATGGCAAATCTCCTCCCTACTAACAGACATCTCCCAGTCCGATGAAATGGATTTTCAGTAGGCCCCCGTCTTGAAAGACTCAACGAGGAGTTTATTGAGAACGGGGGCAAATGGCAGAAACGAAGTTTAGGAACGTTATTTGATATAGCATCTACAAAGATGAAATATGATGCAAATAAAATTTCTTTTGGAGGGAGGTATCGATATGTAGTAAGAACTAGTCAAAACAATGGAATAAGAGGATATATTGATGAGGACACAGCATTCCTCAATGACGGTCAAACCATTTCTTTTGGCCAAGATACTGCGACTATCTTTTATCAAGATTTACCATACTTTACTGGAGATAAAATCAAGATACTCTCCTTGTTAAAAGGTAGTTTGAACAGCAAAACTGCTTGCTATTTGTTAGGGACAATGCGTAAGGCCTTCGCAAACTTCCAATGGGGTGTTGATTCTTTCGATGAAGATGTACTAAAAGATGTATGTGTGGTTGTACCCATATCCCATGGAGAAGTTGATTTTAATTATATGAAGGCATATGTTGAATTATTGATAAGAGAATATATTTCCAAGGTTACTACATTTCTTGAGAAATATTCTCTTCAAGACTATACGCTTACTGATGCAGAAAAAGCAGCTTTGCAACGGCTTCTCTGTGATAAAGTTAAATGGAAGCCTTTTGCGATGAATAAGGTGTTTGTTCCACTGAAGGCCCCATACCTACGTAAAGGCACACGACGGCAAGACCATGTGAGCCGTATTCGCACGAAGGAGTTTTGCCTACCTGTCGTTTGCGCAAAGCGTGGTAATAATGGAATAATGAAGTTTGGACGCAAAGAAGATTTTACATTTCACTCCAATGTCCTCTCAATTATATACAACGGAGTAATTGCCGCGGGACTGGTTTATGCGCATGAAGAGGAAGTTGGCATTTTTACAGACAGTTACCTAATAAAATGGAAGGGTGAAGAGATATCTTTTGACGCGAATATTTTCCTGAAAACCGCCATCCAAAAAAAAATATACCCTATCTATTCGCGCGAGCAAAAAGCCACATGGAAAAATCGCGTAGAGTGCGAAGATATATACTTACCAATTGATTATAAAGGGAAAATCGATGTAAAGTTCATGCAGACAATTGTCCGAGCAGAGAAAAAAATAGCTGCTCGAAAAGTGATAGCGTACATGAATAGAATAGCAATGAATCACAGGGAAAAATCTGACAAGTGATAGGTTCCTGTCAGATTAAAGATAAAGCCTTCGCTGTCTGGGAAGATGGCGAGGATTAAAAAAAACAACCCCTTAAAACGTACAAATATGGATGAAAAAGAACTGAAAGAACTGTTTGAACAGCTGGAGGCGCAGGGTTGGAAACCTCAGCTGTGTGAAAGACATGTGCCTTATTTTTCCAATGGTGTGCCGGCAGGCTATCCGGATAATCCTGGCGACTACGACGGCGAGATGGTGCCGATACCTCTATCGTTTCTCAAGATTTGTGACTTTGTCCTGGCGGTACATGGTGACTCGATGAAGGATGCCGGCATTCTTAATGGCGACGATGTGATAGTGAAGCACGACGTGCGTTTTGAGGATGGTGACGTGGTGGTGGCTTGGCTTGACGGTGAAACCTCGCTGAAAAGTTATTACAAGGATGATGACGGCGAGGTGTGGCTGGTGCCTGCCAACGATGCTTACACTCCTATCCGCGTGTCTGACTATACGACGGTCTATATTTTGGGCAAGGTTACCAAGATATCGAAGAAAGCGCCGCGTATGTCGTACAGCGTCATGCGCAAGTCTCTGCAGAAGATGCAAGAGAAGCAATGCAGGAAGCTGACCGACGACATGGTCAGGGATGCCCTGACACAGGTGCTGACAGACATCAAGGTGGGACGCATGTGGTTCTGCGTCTATAGGGCGCTGGTCGATGTAGGCTACCTGCGCAAGGGCGGCTATGAGCAGCTGAAGGTTCGAATGGACGAGCTGTTTCCCGAAAATGAGTTTAACATCAGCCTGCGTGAGATAAGCCGCATGGACGTGGGTTCCTTCTCGAAACCTGCTAGCAGGTGGAACGAGGAGGATGCGCCTGTCACGGGCAAGCGCTTCAAAGAATATCATAAGCTATGCACAGCTCTGACAGATCTGCTGAACGCACAGATGACAGAACAGTCAAATGAAAAACAAGGTAAAAACAAGGCAAAAACTAGGTAAAAAAAATGTTAAACTAGGCAGAAACAGGGCAAAAAGGCCAAAACTCCCACAAAAACAAGGCAAAACTCCCACTGGGCGACGGATTATTTCCGCCGCCCTTTTTTTGTGCCTAACTTTGCCGTTGCAAGTCCGGAATTGCAACAATTAACTGAAGTATGAACAATTTAAAAATTAAACGATTATGAAATTATTAGGATTTATTCAAAATGTCTCGGCGATGACCGAGAAGACGATCACGAATGACAATGGCGAGAGCCGTACATTCGCAAGTATTAACGTGACTGTCGGTGACGGCAACGACACGGGCATCTTCGAGCTGTATGACGACCAGGCTCGCACCTTTGCTGCGTCGGTGGCCCAGGGGTACATCAAGACTGGCGACTTCGTGAGTGTCGAGTTCAACCTCTCCGTCGTCAACGGCAAGAAGGGTACCGAGAACGAGGGCAAGCAGTATCAGCACCTCCGCGCCATCCGTATTGTTCAACTCTTTAAAGCATGATGACTATGGGAACAAAGACTGAAGTGAATGTGGGCAAGCTGCTGACCGAAAACGAATGGAAACGCAGGTGGGCAGCTGGAGGATGATTGAAAACTTGCAAACTTGCAAAATCACAACTTGCATTAAGAAATTGAAACCAAAAATAAAATATAATAATATATATATATTATATATTTTAAATATTTTCTTATAAATGCCTCGTTTCCAGAGGCTTATTGCAAGTTGCAAGTTTGCAAGTTTGCAAGTTTCGAAAAAGATTAATATATAAATAAATTAAAAGTATTATGGCAAAGAAAATAGATACGAAGAAAGTCCGTGGGACAGCCACCTTCTATGATAACGGGGATATGGATTTCACGGCATACAAAGAGGGTCAGCCCTCGCAGGAAGTCATCAAGAAGTCGAAGAACGGCAAGCTCTACAAAACCACGTGAAGCTCTGCGCTTATCTCTCATGCGATGCAGATGCGCCCGACGCAACGGCACAGTTAGAAGACCAGCTCTCCGACTTCCTCAAAGGCTTCGGCGGCAAAGTGCCGAGCGAGAAGCCGACACAGAAGGACCGCGTGATGTGGGACGATGATGGTGTGCGCGTCTGGTATGACGCCAAGAACAAGGCCGTAAAGGTCACTCTCTCGCTTTCCGTCGAGGATGGAAAGAACTATGAACAGGAAACAATTAACAAAACCAGTAAGATTTTCCAATGTTTTACTATCAACAAGCAGTTTTTAGTCCAGCGCGGCCGTGCCTTGAGGAAGACTTCGAAAGGCTGACCAACGACGAACACGTCGCTGCCATCATCCGTCAGGTGCGACTTGCCGCCAACGCTGGCGATAAGGATAAGGTGGCTGCCCTGAAGAAGAAGCTCCCGCTGTTCATCTTCATGGCTGGCCGCATCGAGGAAAGCACCAACGCCAAGGGTGTCAAAGACACGTGGCGCAAGCAGGAGCATACCCACCTGAACGGACTGGTCATGATTGACTTCGACCATGTAGGCAGCACCGAGGAATGTGCCAAGGTAGCCCGAGACATCATTGCCAAGTTCGGCGGTGAGCGTGGTATCCTGCTGGTGCACGTTACGCCCAGCGGCAAGGGCTTGCGCTTTGTCTGCAAGGCATGCAAGGCTGACGGCAACCTCGCCGACAATGCAAGAAAGTACGCAGCCCGTTTCGGGCTTACTCTCGACGAAGCGTGCAAGGACTCCAGTCGCGGGTCCTTCGTATGCACGCATGAAGACATTATTTACATGAACCCCGAAATCATTGAATATGAAGACAAAAACTACGATGACCAGTTTGGTCAAAATTATCGCATGGGAAACTCAGCCCCGAGAAAATCGAGGTGCGAGAATACTAAATCGAGGTGCGAGGTGCGAGGTACGAGGTGCGAGAATACAAAGGAGGCAGAGAACGGGAACGAGCAAGGAAATCTCGTACCTCGTACCTCGAACCTCGAACCTCGAAACAACGAAGATCTAACTAAACACCTCGAATTCAATGAGCAACACGAACCTTGTTACAATGGAGTACCCTTTGCACGAATCGTCGAAGAGTACTGGAAGCAGGACGGAGGCAAACCCAGCGTTGGCGAACGCCATACAAGAGTGCTGTCAATGGCTAACCGTCTCAGGTATATCGCAGGCAATCATCCACAGGCGCTACTGCGGGTCATTGACCATTGTGGACTTCCTGACGCCGAAGTGCAGGACATTTGCGATTCGGCTTGTGCATACAAGATGGCGCCGTTCTTTCCCCCCAGGCTCCGCTCAATACTTGAAGCTGTGGGTGCAGGACGGAGAGGTGGAGCCCCCTCCGACTCCCCCGAAGGGGGAGAGAAGGGTCAAGGAGCTGTGCCGATTGATTACGAAGGCTATTGGAAGAGACTGTCGCCTCTGCTTCATGGGGCATTTGCCGACGCCTGCGAACCCTTGCCCGACAACATCAAGCTCGCTGGAGTGCTTGCCGCGGGAGCCATGTTCGGAACGTATCTCACGCGCCTGTGGTGGCAGCACTATGACGGTCAGGAGAGGCGACTATCATTCCTTGCGTACTTTATCGGCAATGCTGCTTCGGGAAAGAGTTTCACACTTGACCTAGACAAACTCATCATGGAGCCGATGCGCTCAGCCGACAATGCAGGACGTGAGTGGGAGCGCAAGTACAAGGAAGACAAACAGAAGCGTGCCACCTCGTCAGCCGCACAAAAGAAACAGGCTGAGGACATCAAACACCCCGTCATCCGCTATGTGCCGAGCACCATATCCAATGCCATGCTCTATCAACGTCTGGCTGACGCGGTGGAGGTGGTCAACGGCGAACCCATGCATCTGCACCTCTACACCTGCGAGGCAGAGTTGGCAACGGCATTGCGCGTACAGCAAGGTTCGTGGGCAGGTAAACTGGACTTGGAATGTAAGTCGTTCCAGAACGAGTATGCAGGTGTTGACTACAAAAACGAAGGTTCATGTAACGGCATCTTCCAAGTCAACTGGAATCAGGTAATCTCGGGAACACCCGACGCGATGAACCGTAAAATCAAGCCCACCACCATCCTCGACGGGCTGGTGACGCGACTGGCGCTGTTCGTCATGCCCGACTCGAACTTCACCATGATTCAGAAGAAACGCGCCCTGCGCAACCACGAGGCAGAAGTGCGCCTGCGCACGTGGGGCCACAAACTGGATAAGCTGTGGGGTGAGGTGAAGTGCGAAAAGCTGGTGGATGCTGCCTATGAATGGTGCGCGGAACGCGCACGGCAGGCAGAACTGGAGAACGACACGGTGGCCGACTACTTTCGCAAACGTGTGCCCATGTATATGGTGCGTTACGGCATCGTGTATAACATCATGCGTGACTTCGAGTATGTCAGCAAGCAGGATGCCACGAAGGGCATCAAGCTCCGCATCACGAAGCAGGACCTGCAGTTTGCCGAGTTGATTGGCGACTTCATCTACTACATGCAGATACGCCAGTACGGTGAAATGGTGCGCGTGGCGCTGGAGAACCAAACCCGCGACTTCGTGCCCCGTCAGCGGCAGACACGCAACGCCGACGCATTCAACAAACTGCCGTCGGAGTTCACACTGAAAGAGGCACAGAATGTGCTGGGTTTGAGTTATTCGGCGATATGTTCATTCTTGACGCGTGTTGCCTCTGCGGGTTACGTTGAAAGAATCAAACAAGGTGCCTATAAGAAAATCAAAAACATGTAACGACTATGGCTATTAATTACAGAAGACAAAAGATAAAAGGTGGCAACGAGATGACGTTCGTGGAACTGAACAAAACCGTCTCATTCCGCGAGGTGTGCGACCACATCCAATCACATTGCCGTTTGTTTGATGCTCCATTGGTGAAGCATGTGACTGCAAAAGTCGTGGAGGTCGTGACAGAGCTGGTTGCACAGAACAACTGCGTCTGCATCGACGGACTCGGACGCTTCAAACCCAGCGTAACGAAAGAGGGCAAGATGTTCAAGGTGGGTGTCACCTTCTTGCCTGAGAGAAACACGTTCATGCGATTGATGAAGGAACAAAAGCTGAAGGAGATAACACCCGATTGTGAAATCTATCCTCAGTACACGCCCATCACATCGGAAGAGCAAAAACGCAGGCGAAGAAAACTTCAAAGAGAAGAAGGCCTGTAAACAACAAGAAAACGGAGGGCGTTGGCTCTCCGTTTTTTCTTGTTATAAAACTTGCAAACTTGCAAACTTGCAACTTGCATTAAGCTTTTTTCAAAACTGTTGTCGTTTGGGCGAGGTACGAGGTTAGATTAAAAAATGATAATTATTCCGGCGGGATGCGTGCTGTTTGCAAAAATATGACTACCTTTGTGCCCGTTTTTAAGAAACGATATGAACTTTTAGATTTTCAGACGATGAAGAAGTTTTTGGTTTTGGGCGTGATGGCTCTTGTGTTGGGCTGCCAGGCAATAAAGGCTCAGAAGAGCATCGTGATACTTTATGAGAACGACGTGCATTGCGGCATTGACGGCTATCAGAAGATGGCAGGACTGCGCGATGCCATCAACCGTTCGGACACGGCTTACGCCGCTGCCGTCTGCGTGGGTGACTTCCTGCAGGGCAACACGACGGGAGCCATTTCGAAGGGACAGTATATCGTTGACATCATGAAACTCATGGGCTATCATGCCCTGACGCTGGGTAACCATGAGTTTGACTACGGCGTGCCCCGCATGGTGGAGCTGCTGAAGCAGATGAATGCCCCTGTGGTATGCGCCAACCTGTATGAGGCCGGTGAGCCGCAGCCCATGTTTGCCCCTTATGTCATTCGTCAGTATGGCGACAAGAAGGTGGCCTTTGTGGGTGCTACTACGCCTGAGACGATGATTCTGGAGGGCTACTCGTTCTATGATACCAACGGCATCCTGCTCTATGACCTGAAGCGTGAGAACTTCTACCAGCTGATTCAGCAGGCCGTGGACCAGGCCCGTGCCGAGGGTGCCGACTATGTGGTGCTGCTCTCCCATGTGGGTGAGACGCCGCAGTCGCTGGGCTTCAGCTCGCACCGTCTGGTCAACAGCACCAGGGGCATTGACGTCGTGCTGGACGGCCATTCGCATGAGATTATCGAGGACTCCTTGGCCACGAACCTTGACGCCAAGAATATTAACGTCACGCAGACGGGTTCTCAGTTTGCCAACATCGGCAAGCTGGTCATCACCCCCGACGGGCGCTTTATCACGAAGCTCCTCAAGTCGAGCGACATCCCCTATGCTGACGAGAAGATTGCCGCTGCTACCGACAGCATCCGCAAGATGGTGAAGGCCGTCACTTCTACCGTTGTGGCTCACACGGACTATCTGCTGCTGGTGAGCGATGAGAACGACCAGTGGGTGGTGCGCAACCAGGAGACGAACGCCGGCGACCTGGTGGCTGATGCCTATCGTCATGCCCTGAAAGCCGACATGGGCTTTGAGAACGGTGGTGGCATCCGCAACAATATTGCTGCCGGCGACATCACCTACGGCGACATCATCGGTATGCTGCCCTATGACAACACCCTGCGCCGCATCGCCGTGACCGGTCAGCAGCTGAAGGCTATGCTGGAGCGTTGCACGGCCCTGGTGCCGGTGCTCGACGGCAACTTCCCCCAGTGCTCGGGCCTGCGTTTCGTCGTTCACAGCAAGAGCCACACGGTCAGCGACATCGAGGTGCTGCAGGCAGACGGCAGCTATGCTCCGCTCGACCTGAACCATACCTATAGCGTGGCATTGACAGACTATAACCACGAGGGCGGCGGCTTCTTCGACTGCTTCAAGAAGTGCCCGGTACTTTTTGAAAGCTCCCTGCGCTACTACGAGGCGCTGGCCGACTACCTGAAGAATGTGCTCGGAGCCAGCACGGGAAGTACCTATGCGCAGTCCCAGGGACGCATCAGGATTGTCGAAGACTAATCATGATGTACCCCTTGATGCAGAAAACCAATCAGACTTAATGAGATGACAGAAGAGAACAACAATACTTTCCGGCACGTGATGCCGCTCCAGATTCGTTTCAACGACGTCGATAAGTTCGGACACGTCAATAACACGATATTCTTCCAGTTTTACGACACGGCAAAGACCGACTATTTTGCCAGCGTCTGCAAGGGCGTTGACTGGGAGCGCGTGGCTATCGTCGTGGTGAAGATTGAGGCCGAGTTCCTCGCGCAGATCAAAGCCGGCAGCCACATCGCCGCACGCACCCGCGTATTCAAGATGGGGCATAAGAGCTTCCATCTGGAACAGGACGTCATCGACACCGACACGCAGGAGGTGAAGTGCCGCTGCATGTCGGTCATGGTGCTCTACGACCTGGTGCATCAGCAGACGATGCCCTTCCCCGATGAGTGGCGCCAGGCCATCAGCGAGTATGACGGTTTGGAATAACCCCGTCGGCGCACAAAACGAAAGCAAATCAAGAAAAATGGTGTCATATTGCAAAATATTTTGCCTTTTCGCTTGCATATTCGCATAAAAGTAGTACCTTTGCACGCAAATTTGCAAAAATCATCAATATGAGCCAACTGATTACACCCATCGGCTACGAACGCCTGCTCGGTATCAGACAAACCGAGCAGGGCATCAAACTCATCAAGGAGTTCTTCCAGCAGAACCTCAGCACGGAGCTGCGCCTGCGCCGTGTCACCGCCCCGCTGTTTGTCTTGCAGGGCTTGGGCATCAACGACGACCTGAACGGCGTGGAGCGTGCAGTCACGTTCCCCATCAAGGACCTGAACGACGCACATGCGGAGGTCGTTCACTCGTTAGCCAAGTGGAAAAGACTGACATTAGCAGAGTATCAGATTGAGCCGGGTTACGGCATCTATACCGACATGAACGCCATTCGCGCCGACGAGGAGCTGGACAACCTCCACTCCCTCTACGTGGACCAATGGGACTGGGAAGCCGTCATCACCAGGGAACAGCGTAACATGACGACGCTGAAGAACGTGGTGGAGCGTATCTATGCAGCCATCCGCCGCACGGAGTACCTGACCTGCGAGACTTATCCGCAGATCAAGCCCTTCCTGCCCGACAGAATCACGTTCATACACAGCGAGGAACTGCTGAAGATGTACCCCGACAAGACGCCGAAGGAGCGCGAGGACGCCATCTGCGAGAAATATGGTGCGGTGTTCATCATCGGCATCGGCGGCAAGCTGAGCAACGGCGAGAAGCACGACGGCCGTGCCCCCGACTATGACGATTGGACGACGGAGGGCGACAACGGGTTAAAAGGACTGAACGGCGACATCCTGATATGGTATCCTGTGCTGGGACGCTCCTTCGAATTGTCATCGATGGGCATCCGTGTTGACAAGGAGAGCCTGCTGCGCCAGCTGAAGATAGAAGGTCAGGAAGAACGTGAGAAGCTCTACTTCCACCAGAAGCTGCTCAACGATGAACTGCCGCTGAGCATCGGTGGTGGTATCGGGCAGAGCCGTCTCTGCATGGTGCTGCTACACAAGGCGCACATCGGCGAGATACAAGCCAGCATCTGGCCCGACGACATGCGCCAGGCCTGCAAAGAAATGGGAATGCCGTTGATTTAACAGACAATCACGCCAGCTCCAAATCGAACATCTCCCTCAGTTTACCGACTGAGGGATTCTTTTTCTCCAGCTCTTCATAGTGTTCGCGGCGCGAGAGGCTCCTGACGAAGCCCTTATGCTCGGCAATGCGGATGGAGAGCGTGATGGCGGTATTGTGCAAATTCTTTTGAAGCGTCTTGACTATTCTGCGGTGAATCTTCTCCAGTTCCTCACCTGCCAGCTGATTTTCTGCCACCACCTCGACGGCAGGGAACACGGTAATCACGGGCTTCATCATCTTCATGCGGTTGGCAATGCCGACAAGCTGCTCCGGCATGCGGTTGCACATGGACAACCATTGGAACTGCAAATCTTCATCGGTAAAGGAACTGGCTTCCTCTTTCTCCGGTTTCTCCTCGGACTCTGTCATCTGCTGCAGCTTGCCGGCATTGAGCAGCGAGCCGAATGAGATACCGATTTTCTTCTTGAGCTGTGTACGCGACGTGGCGATGGGGGATGCTCCGCCCACCTTCTTTTCAGCAACCTGGGCTGCGGCTACCTGCGGGGCCGGCTTTTGTTGCCTGGGTTGCTGAATCAGTTGCTTGAACAGGTTTTTCAATCTCTTAGGGCGGCGCCCCGCGGCAGGCGTATCATCCAGCTGCGTAATCTGCGCTATCTCAATGAGCGTCAGCTCGACGAGCAGCCGTTTGTTGGCCGACTGCCGGTAGTTGATGTCGCATTGGTTCATCAGCCGAAGCGCCTCGTAGAGGAAGCGCGTGTCGCACTTCTTGGCCTGCTCCTTGTAGCGCTCCGCCTGCTGGCGGCTCACCTCGAGCAGGGGCAGCGTCACCTCGTCCTTGGCCATCAGCACGTTGCGCACGTGACGGGCAAGTCCCTGAATGAGCTGACCGGCATCGAAGCCGTTGTTGATGACCGAGTTGAGCAGCACCATCACGTCGCTCACCTTGTTCTCTATGGACAGGTCAATGATGCTGAAATAGTTGTCGGCATCGAGCACGTTCAGGTCTTCGATAACCTTCTGGTAGGTAATGTTGCCCTGGCAGAACGATGCTGCCTGGTCGAAGATGCTCAGCGCGTCACGCATGCCGCCGTCGGCTTTCTCGGCGATGACTGCCAATGCCTCGTCCTCGTACTGGATGCCCTCCTTCTCTGCCACGTATTTCAGGTGGTCGATGGTGCTCTGCACCGTCATGCGCTCGAAGTCATAAATCTGGCAACGGCTCAGGATGGTGGGCAGAATCTTATGCTTCTCCGTCGTGGCGAGGATGAAGATGACGTGTGCGGGTGGCTCCTCCAGCGTCTTCAGAAACGCGTTGAACGCCTGTGTCGAGAGCATGTGAACCTCGTCGATGATAAAGACCTTGTACTTTCCCACCTGCGGCGGTATGCGCGTCTGCTCCATGAGCGTCTTGATGTGCTCCACCGAGTTGTTGGAGGCTGCGTCAAGCTCAAAGATGTTCAGCGAACGCTGTTCGTTGAACGCCTGACAGCTCTCACAATGTCCGCAGGCCTCACCGTCGTCGGTAGGCGTCATGCAGTTGATGGCTTTGGCGAAGATACGGGCACAGGTGGTCTTTCCCACGCCACGTGGGCCGCAGAATAGGTAGGCATGAGCCAGTTTCCCGCTCCTGACAGCGTTCTTCAGCGTCGTGGTCAGCGCCAGCTGTCCCACCACCGAGTCGAACGTCGTCGGCCTGTATTTTCGCGCCGAAACGATATATTCTTCCATAGTCCGGTTAGTGTATGATGATAATTTGCCACAAAGGTAGTGCAAACCGAGCGAAATGCAAAATAAATTTTGATTTATTTTCATTTACGAGGTGTAGCCTACCTTTTTCTTTTCATTTCTTTTGTTTCTTCCTGCTATTATTATTACCTTTGCACCGAAGCAAAACGGTAAGAGATATGGCTACAATGCTTTATTTGGTGCGGCACGGGGAGACCGTGGACAACGCGGAGCAGATTATGCAGGGACAGACGCAGGGTGAACTGAACGAGAAGGGCAGGGCACAGGCGGCTGAGGTGTGCGAACAACTGAGGGACGTTCACGTCGATGCTGTGGTGTCGAGTGACCTGAAGCGCTCCATAGATACGGCACGTATCATTGCCGAACCGCACGGATTGTCTGTTGCCGAGACGCCGCTGCTGCGTGAACGCGACTGGGGTGACTTTACCGGGCGCTTCATTCCCGACCTGAAAGGGGAGAAATGGCCTGATAACGTAGAATCGCTGGACTCCCTGTTACGGCGAGCCCAGCGATTCCTGGAATATATTATGAACAACTATTCTGGTCAGACGGTCGTTGCCGTCGGTCATGGTATCATCAACAAAGCCGTTCAAGCTGTTTATCATCACAAGCAGATGCATGAGATAGAGCGCATGGGCAATGCTGAGGTGAGGGTGCTACGCCTGGAGCATTAGCGGTGTCTGCCGAAACTGCCACCTCCGTGACTACCACCACTGTGACCGCCGCTGAAGCCTCCACCATGACTGCCGCTGAAGCTGCCTCCGTGACTGCCGCTATTGCTGCGCGGGCTGGTGTTGCCGAAGCTGCGAGTGGTCGGTGTGGTGCTGCGCGGAGCTGTCGTAGTGCTGCGCGGAGTGGTGTTACCGAACGAACGGGGCGACGTTGTAGTGCTGCGCGGAGTCGTATTACCGAATGAACGGGGTGTTGTTGTGGTGCTACGCGGAGTCGTATTACCGAATGAACGGGGTGTTGTTGTGGTGCTACGCGGAGTCGTATTACCGAATGAACGGGGTGTCGTTGTGGTGCTACGCGGAGTCGTGGTTGTGCTGCGCGGCGTGGTTGTCGTAGTAGAGCGTGGCGATATTACTCGCTCGTTACCGTTGACAGGTGCCGTAGTGGAATTGTATGTTCCCCTGCGGGTGTTGTCGATGCGGTCGCGGTTGATGACGTTGCCGTTGCCATGATTTCCGTGATTACCGTCGTTGCCATAGTTCCCAGGGTTCCCGTGATTGCCATGATTTCCATTATTGCCAGGGTTCCCGTGGTTGCCATGATTGCCGTGGTTACCATGATTTCCGTGGTTGCCTACAGTGGTGCGTGTCGAGCTGTTGCCGTGACGATGGCCGTCGCGATAGTCTCCGCGGTCCCAGCCGTCGCGCATTCCGAAGTGTGCACGATCTCCTCCGCGGTGGAAGTGGTCACGGTGTCCGTGATAGTAACCGTGTCCTCCGTGACGATGCCAGGCATGTCCTCCGCGATAGGTGGCATAGAAGTATGGCCGACCGAAGTAGAAGTAGTCGCGGTGCGGATAGCGTGCATAGATGGCGAAGTGCCAGAAACCGGCGCTCCAGTAGAGCGGACGGTAGAAGTAACTGGCTGCACAGAAGGCTCTCCACTGCCAGTCGAGGAGGATGTAGCTGATGTCGAGGTTACGGCGCTCCCAATAGACGCCATAGACATCGTCAACACTTGTTACTCCCATCAGGTAGTCGAGATTGATTTCATAGGCGGCCTCATACTGCTCATCGGTCAGATTGAGTTCGTATGCCATCTTATCGGTGAGGAAGAGGGCCTCATTGCGAGCCTGTTCGTAGCTCATCGCGTTGGCGGCAGTTGCGGTCATGACCAGCATTACTACCAGGGCTATCATCTTTTTCATAATCGTAATATTTTAAAGATTTGACATGCTTGTTATTATTTTCGTTTGCAAAATAACATCATTTTTCGTACCTTTGCAAAGGATTTTCCCTAATAGCGGAGGGGAAAATCCCTAAAGTTGCAATAATCGGCGCTTTCGCGCGTTATTATATATAAGAATAAAGAAAAAAGAAGGAATGAAAAGATTTTTACTATATCTGATGACGCTATTGCCCTTGACGGCGCTGGGACAGTCCTTTGACGATGACGAAACGGCGACAGAGGGGCTGAACTATAATGTGGAGATGCAGGCTTCGCTGACGGTGAGGGGTGACAACGAACCGCTGTGGCTGAACGCCAACAAGTATGGCCTGAGCTCGCTTGACAAGAGCAACGGTTATCTGCGTGCTGCCATCTCGCGTCCTTTGTCGAATGACAACGGGCGTAAGTTTGGTTTCGGTGCCGGTCTTGACATTGCCGGAGCATACGGCTTCACGAGCAAGTTTGTCGTGCAGCAGGCTTTCGTTGAGGGGCGTTGGCTGCGCGGCGTGCTCACGGTGGGTAGCAAAGAATATCCCATGGAACTGAAGAATCAGGAGTTGAGTACCGGTTCGCAGGCTCTTGGTATCAATGCACGCCCTGTTCCGCAGGTTCGTTTGGCGCTGCCGGAGTACTATGCACTTCCATTCACAAACGGATGGGTGAGCCTCAAGGGACACATTGCATACGGCAAGATGACTGACGACAACTGGCAGAAGGACTTCCGCAGCCCTCACGCGAAATATTCAGAGGGCACGCTGTTCCATAGCAAGGCCGGTTACATCAAGATAGGTAACGACTACCGTTTTTTCCCTGTCTCGTTGGAACTGGGATTAGAGATGGGTGCGCAATTCGGTGGAAAGTCTTACAATACGGGCTTTGCCGATGTCGTGCAGCATGAAGGGGGACTTAAAGGTATGTGGCATGCTTTTCTTCCCAGCGGTAGTGAAACCATTGAGAAAGGAACGGTTTATGAAAATGCTTCAGGTAACCAGTTGGGCAGTTGGGTGTTCCGCCTGAACCTCGACTATGAGGATTGGTATCTCGGCGTCTATGGTGACAAATTCTTTGAGGACCACTCCAGTATGTTCCAGCTTGACTATGATGGTTATGGAACAGGGGAAGAATGGAACGTGAAGAAGAAAAAGCGCTATCTTGTTTACGATTTCAAGGATATCCTGCTGGGGGTTGAGTTGCGTATCAAGGAGAACCGACTCATTAACAACGTGGTTCTGGAGTATATATACACGAAATACCAGAGCGGCCCTATCTATCATGACCACACACAGAACATCAGTGACCACATCGGTGGGCGCGACAATTTCTACAATCATCACATGCTGACCGGCTGGCAGCATTGGGGGCAGGCGATGGGTAACCCACTCTATACCTCGCCGCTTTATAATGAGGACGGCACCATCTATTTCTGGAACAACCGCTTTGTTGCGTGGCACTTAGGTCTTGCCGGCGACCCGAACTACACGCTGCACTATCGGATACTGGCTACCCTACAGCGCAGCTACGGCACCTATTACCGTCCTTATTCCGACCCGCAGAACACACAGCAGCTGTTGGCTGAGGCCCATTACCGTTTCCCGGCTTACTCGAAAATGGATGGATGGAGCATCAAGGCTGCCGTGGGAGCTGACTTCGGTTCTGTCTATGGCAACAACATCGGCTTCCAGCTGACTATTGCCAAGACGGGCATCATTCAAACGAAAAAGACAAAGAAATATTAATAGGAATAAGCAAAAAGAAATCAACAAGATATGAGAAGTAATCATTTCAACAAGGTTCCCGGGTCGGTAAAACTTCTTCTGCCCTTATACCTTTTTATCCTTATACCATTCTTTACCTCTTGTACGCTGGAGATGTCGGACAACGGAAAGCTGGACGGATTCTGGCAGTTGAAGCAGCTGGACACCATCTCAACTGGCGGACAGACAGATATGCGTGACAGCTTGTTCTTCTGGGCTGTGCAGAAGGATCTGCTGGAAATCAAGGACCCCGAGAGAGACATTACGAAGAATATCGTGTTCCGTTTTAATCATACTGGAGATTCGCTCATTCTCACGGAGCCTTACTATAGTAACCGCGACTCATCGGACATCAAAATCAAGGACCCTGCCGTGCTCAACAGGTTTGGCATCTATAACCTGCGTGAGGCGTTCTTTGTGACGAATCTCACCAGCGACGAGTTAGAGATGAAATCTGACAGATATAACTTCCACTTCAGGAAGTATTAGAATTGTTTTCCGAAGACGATACTGAGGAAAGTCTTGATGAGTATCTTCATGTCGAACCACCACGAGCGGTGTTCCAGATAATACAAGTCAAGATCCAAGCGGCGCAACATCTTCTCCATCGTATCTGTGTAACCGTTGTAGAGCGTGGCATACGACGTGACACCTGGGCGAATCTGGTAAAGCTCGGCGTAACGTGGATTGTGCTCCATAATCTTGTCAATGTAGTATTGCCGTTCAGGGCGCGGACCGATAAAAGCCATATCGCCCTTCAGCACGTTCCACAGCTGTGGCAGCTCGTCTAAATGATGGGCACGCAATGTCTTTCCCGTCTTTGTCAACTTATGGTCATCTTTCTTCCCGCTGAACAGATGATAACCCTCATCCTTGACGTCAAGTCGGGTGCTGCGGAATTTATAGATAGTGAATGGCCGCCCGCCTTTTCCGATGCGCTCCTGCCGAAAGATAACGCTGCCTCCATCCTCCAGCTTGATGCGTAGCCAGCAATAAAGGAAGAGGGGGGAGAATACATAAAGCGAGAACACGGCTATGGTAAAGTCTGCCACCCTGCGAAACGCTTCTGACACTTGATTAAGTTTCTTTCTCATGATGCAGATGCTCTTTGTTTGATAAAGAAATTGATGAGCAAGTGTAACAGCGCATAGAGTAAAATGTCCGTCACGACGATTATGTTGAAGTCGGACACGAGGCTGAGAAAGTAATTCAGCGCGATATACAACGCGGCAAGTACTGATATGACCACTAATGTCTGATGCTGCGACAATCCGAGCCTCATCAGCTTGTGGTGAATATGTGTCTTGTCGGGTGACATAGGCGACCGTCCGTGAATGATACGCATAAGTGCCACACGTGCCGCGTCGAAAGTGGGAATGAACAGCAACGTCATGGAGATAAGTAATCCGTTACCGTCAAACAGCTTGAGGTTCAGGTTCACCATGGACAACTTCAGACAGAGAAACGATAACAGGAAACCCAATGTCAGTGATCCCGTGTCGCCCATGAATATTTTTCGGTTTTTTGAAGCATTGCCCCATATGTTGAACCACAAGAAGGCTAGCAACACACCGATGAGCGATGCGATGATGATGGAGTAGAACGGAACGCCCCATGTGGTGAAGTAGTAGAGGAATCCGATGAGGGCCATTACAGACAGACTTCCTGACAACCCGTCGATGCCGTCAATGAGGTTCATCGAGTTCGAAACGAAGGTCACTAAGAAAATGGTAAGCGGTGCCCCGACATAAAACGGAATGTCATAGACGCCGAATAGTCCTTGCAGGTTGTTGATATAAAGTCCCGAAAGCGGTAGTGCAATGGCAGCCAGCAACTGTACCAACAGCTTCGTTCTTGCCTTTAGTCCTAAGATGTCGTCAATGAGTCCTGTAGCATAGATGAGCAATGCGCCGAAGAAGAAATACACCGTCCACATACTCAGAGTCAGCTTCTCTTCGCCGCTCAGTCGGTAGATGGCAAAAACCACAATGCACCCAACGATAACACAGGGCAGAAACACTACGCCTCCCATGCGTGGTACCTGCGTCTTGTGCACTTTACGGGCGCTGGGCAGGTCATACAAGCCTTTGCGTTTGCAGAAGTCAAGTATGGCCGGTGTCGTGAGCAGACCACCTATGCAACTGATAATAAGAGCTATAAGAGTAAAATATATATCAATAGTCATTCACCGTTTATTTGTTTATATATTATATAACGCGCGCGGTGCATGAAATATTATATAAATACGATAATTTCTTTCTATGATGTAAGCATCTGGTAAATCCCCAGATGTTTGTTGACGACATCAACCAACGAAAACTCTTTCTCTGCCTTTTCCCTGCCTTGAAGTCCCATGACGTGTCTCAGTTCTGGGTCATCTATAAGCCTTTTCAGTTTCTCTGCCAATGCCTGACTGTCTTTGATAGGAATCAGGAAACCATTATGCCCGTCGTCCACAGTATCCTTGCAGCCAATATAGTCGGTGGTAATGATTGGACGTCCGATGGCGCAGGCTTCTATGAGTGACTTCGGCAGACCCTCGCGGTAATAGCTCGGGAATGCCATGATGTGTGACTGGATGAGCAGTTTCTTTACATCGTCCCGATAGCCCAACCATTTAATATATTTGCTGTCGCACAATCGTTCCAACTCTGCTTTCTTCATGGCTTTAGGGTTGGCCGACAGTCCTCCGCAAAGCCAGAATTCCACCTTTCCTTCATACTCTTGGCGTAGGCGTTCTGCGGCATTAATCAGCACAACGACACCTTTCTCCTTCACCATTCTGGCTGTAAATAGCACCTTGACCACTTCTGATTTTTCTTCGGGCGTATAGGGATAATCTTCTAAGTCAATACCAGAGCCCTTAATATATACAGCTTTGTCTTGGCTGATGATGTAATGACGGATAAACAATTCTTTATCTTCGTGATTCTGGAAAATGACTTTGACATTTTTACGGTGGTGCGCGAAGCGCAGAAGGAGCAAGATGCCTCGAGTCATCAGGGAGTGTCGTTCGTCTGAGAATGTTACTCCCAGTCCGCTGACGGCATTGACGACACCATGAACTTGTGCAAACTTAGCTGCCAACCCTCCCCAAAGAATGTTCTTGAGTCCGACGTGGTGAACGATGGCATCTGTATTTCTCCGATATAATATCCACAGGAAAAGGAAGGTTCTGATTTCCTCTCTGAGATTGGTTCCAGTGGGATTGATGGGGAGCTCTATCATCTTCAGCCCCAAGTCTTCCACCTCTTTTCTCCTACCAGTATCTTTACAGACAATCTTCACGTCCCAACCTTTTTGTTGGGCGGTCAAGGCAATTTCCTGACGGTGAGACAGAAAGAATCTGTCTTCGTTGACCACCATGATAAGCTTAGGCTTTTTGTAGGTTATCTCTTCCCAGAACGCCTTGTTCTTGTCATAGGCAAAAGCATCATCATAGTACTTTCTTGCTTGACGGGACATTTCTAAGTAGTTGTTCCAGTCAGAAGACAATTCGAGAATAGCTTGCGTCCATGTCGTCCCCGCTCCTTCGTCGTTGATAAGATAACCGACCTTGTCGGTAACAACTTGTTTGTTATAGCCTACGTTGGAAGCAATCACCGGCATGGAGGCTGACATATATTGAATGAGTTTGAAACCGCCCTTCCCTCGTGTGAAGGCATTGTCGGGTAGCGGCATGATGCCGATATGTGCCTGGGCTATTTCTTGTTTGGCTCTTTCGCGTGTCCACGGGATGTTGACGATATTCAGTTGTGACGTGCTGGCGTGCAGAGGCTTGTTGCAGACAATATGCAAGCTGAGTTTCTTCCTCTGTTTCTCATATAGAAGTCGAGCTGCCTCGTCTAAGGAAGGAATAATAGGCTTGATATATTGAAGTCCCGTGGCGGTGGCTACCCATACAAGACGAATCTCCTTGGAGTAAAGCAACTCTCTTTGTGATGTCATGACGGCGGGGTCAAGTGCCAGCATATCGCCGTCGGTCGTTGGGAGAATCACCGTTTTATCAGCATATCTGCTGTCAATGAGTGACCGAAGGAAGTCGTTGGTGACAACAATCTGATGACTATATTGAGAGAAGAAGCGGAAGTCTGCAGGAGGACAGCTTTTGTTTTCAATGATATTATCGTCGAAATCCCATATCAACTGGTTATTCTTAGCCAGCCTTTTGACAAGAAATTTGTGAATCCACGGCATGTGGTGTGGGACGATGACACGCGAGACAATAATGGTTCCGTTGCTCATCGTCAACCAGTCGTGAAAAAGAAATGCTAACGTGCGGAAGACATAAATCATGTACAGGAACACCATGAATATGCGCGGGCCGTTCTTCCCCTTGTTGTGCCACCATGTATAGACGCTGTCAGGCAATGCCGAATGCAGTTTGGCCTTGGTATGGACAAAATATTGTGTCAGCCTGTAGTAGCTGGAAGGGGTAAGACTGGCATTTGAGAGATATATGGATATCTTATTCATGTAGATGTTCTGTATTCTTTTTCACTTGTTCGGGTAAGGCCTGCCCAGAATCCTTTTGCCATGTATTTCCAGCAGGTTGTACCTGACTTGATGAATACCGGGAAGTAGATAAACTGGGTCAGGTGTTTGATACCCTTATTGATTTTCCATTGCAAAGGTACATAATTCTTCCGAAGTAGCCACATGTAATTCCGAAATTGATAGAAATAACGGGTAGGGGAGGACACAATAATGGTATATCCACCGATATAGATGGTCTTTTGTCCTACCATGTGCATAATGGTTATATCGGGCGTAACGCCGCACACATATCCTTTGCTTCTGGCACGCCAGCACCAGTCAAAGTCTACATAGTCAATAAACAGTTTGCTGTTGTTCAGTCCGACCTTTTCCAGGATCTCCCTCGTTGTGCATCCTCCCGAGGAAATAACTTCCCGCTTGAGGATGAAATGGGACGATAGTGCCTTCTCTTTGTGAATGACGGACTTGTATTCCTTTCCAGTCTCTTTGTTCTCTGTCTTCGGGCCGAGAAAGGCGAGATTGGGGAAGTCACGCTTGATACTATCGAAAGTCTTGGCAATGTCCTCTGCATAGGTGATGGGCACATCGCTGTCCTGATCCAGAAAGACAATGTGTGTCGCATCAGTATGGTCGAAAACATATCTCATGCCAAGGTTCTGGGCCTCAGCTATTCCGACATTCCGTAGCAAAGGCATGTAATGCATCAAACCGACGTGCTCTTCTTCAAAAGACCTGGTTGCTGAGTTATCCACGATGACCCCGCGACACATCTCGGTAAGGCGCATGATGCGTTCTGTATCTTCCTTTCTGGGGTGATACAGCACCATGACAATAGCCACGGACGGGGTTGGGGTATGCTCTGTTTCTTTCATCTGACGCACTTTCTATGAATAAACTATGGCTTGAACTTATAGGATATGCCGTCGCGGATTCCACGGAAGAACATACGCAGACGTCCGACTTTGTCTTTCTCTATCAGGATGATGCGGACAAACTTGCTGATGAAGATTCTTTTAAAGAATACATATTTTTCGTGAAATGTCATGACGTCGTGGTTCTTGCGGAAGTTCATGATGTGACACTTCGTCCTGCTGTAGGTCCTTTCCCGTCCATAGTCATTGGTCACCAAATGCAGAATCTTTGACTTTCGGGGTTGTCCGATGACATGATTCAGGACACAGCCTGTAAGACAGGTAATCCGGTAACCAGCTCGCAGTACCTTATAAGACAGGTCATGGTCCAATGCATCAAGCGGGAAAGCTTCGTCTGCTCCTTGAATGGTTGTGAGAATTTCCGTTGGAATGACTGTTCCGGAATTAATGAAGACACGTCTGGATTGCAGCGGCAGGGTGATTTTCCAGTTGTCAAAGCCTTTAATATAGGGAGTGAATACCCATTTTTCGCCTTTCGTCCAGTACTCCTCTATCTGCTGACGGTAACCTGCAAAGTCCTGCCACTGGCTGTCTTGGTCCATGATGAGTAGCATGTCGTAGCCATGTTCCTGTGCATAGTGCCAAGCATAGTTGATGGCAAGGGCAATACAAAGATTCTCACCTGTTCCATGCCATGTAATAGTAGTCTTATAGTCAGACAATGCAGGAAGTATATGCTCCTTATAGCCTGCCTCAAGCGGAGAGTTGTCCCAAATGATGAGCCCGTCCAGACTGTCAATATACCGTCTGATGTTCTCTGCAGCCTGTTGCTGGTCAGGATTATATAGTGTTACCAGTCCTAAAATCTCCATATTCCTGTTGCCTGACCGTTTAGAATCTTGTTAAACTGAATGACGTTGACCACCAACCCCGGGATATTACACAGGCACATGACGGCCATGAACCACAGGATGTCATGTGTATAGCTGCTCACAGCCCATGCCAATGGGATGAAAACGATGGCAGAAACCGTCATGTATAATTGTAGTCGGAGCGCTCCCACGCCATTCAGGAAGTAGGAATAGCGCATACTGATAATCAGCAGGATGATATATAAGGCCATCATCGCTGTCATACCCAGCGGAACCTCGCAGGCATCGCCTATCCACAGCTGATATACCCAAGGTGAAACTGCCACCATCAGCACCAGCAAAGCGGCAATGCCCACCATCATCCAGTTCATCTTCTGACTGGCACGTCTTATCCATTCCATATCTTTTCGTTCGTATGCGTCGGTGGTCGCATTCCAGAAAGGCATACAGATAACCGTAAAGCCCACCATGACCAAGCCGATATAGCGGTACGCAATTTGATAGGGAGTGACCATTTCCGGCGTGAAGAAACGTGAGATAAGAATGTTGGCAGTCATAAACTGTATGAGTCCGGCCACCTGAAGCCAGAAGAACTTGATGCCCAAATTACCTAATTCCAATGCAGAACGGAGGTTTACAAACCTCAACGAAGGACGCAGGTAGGGGAAACGCATCCAGAATGTATATGGATATGATAACATGTAAACTTCCAGCGGTGCCACGGTGTTGGCTATTACAATGAACAAAAAGGATGCATGACCCGTCCAGTAAAGTATTGCCGTGAGTAGCAGCGCCAATGTCTGTCCTAATGCTAGCAACATATTGCTGACGGCTGGTAATTGCAATCCCATATAGACATTGCCGATAAACTTTAGCACAAAAGTCATACAAACCAACGCAACGGCACAAACCAATGCTGTACGTAATTCGGGAATGATGTCGGGCTGGACATTCAGAAAAGCGTAAACGTCTGTGTACCAGATGAGCAACAACAGCAATAGAAGCAGGGGAAACACGATGCACACCAGCATGGCCATCGTCGAGCTGACCACCTTCCGGGCTTCCTCCATTTCCTGATGGGCGACATGTGCAGCCAGTTTGTTACGAAGTCCGTTACCCAGTCCGATGTCCATGTGGTCAACCCACACCAAGAGACTGCTGATGGTCAGCCAGACACCATTTTGGTACTTACCTAAACATTCCAAGGTCAAAGGAACCATGACAAGGGCGACAGTCGCTGCCCAGCCTTTGATAAAGAATGATGCTATCACATTCTTTACCAGTAGTTTTGTGCGATGGTCCTTGTTTCTGTTCATGGCTCAAAACTATTCAATGTCACGTGTATTCTTGTCTGTTACCTGTGGGTTGGTAGCTTCATCGTGTGCAACAGACCTGAAGTACACACCCTTGTTCTCGTTGAGGATGCACGTATAGGGATAGAAGAAATCATAGTAGTAGGTGTTGGTCGTCTCGTAATGAGAAAAATAGAACCAAAACATCAGCAGGATGGTGCAGATGGACGTGCCGACCCTGATAACAAGATGTTCGTATTTTCGTAGAAGGACGAACAGGAAATCGGCAAACATACACAGATAGAATATTTGCACATAATTATAGAATCTTGCGAGAGGATAAATGGATACGGCGATAACGGCCAGAACGACCATATAGGATGTCAGCTTGATTCTGATTCTCTTCATCTCCACATCTGTTTCGTCAAGAATCATGAAATACATGATGATGAATGGGAATATCAGATAGGTCAACAGGTATCGCAGATATCCGAAGATAGAACTGGCTTGAAGTGAATAGAACATAACCTTCGCAGCAAATGCTCCTTGCCCCCCAAAGGCTAGGGATAGAATCTTGCCCATGACGAGGTCGCTTGCCAGCCAAAATACGAAGCTGAGGACGATGGCAATGTATAAAGTCTTCCAGGAGAGTTTGAAATTGATGAAGGGAAAGAGAATGGTGATGATTGCCGAAATATGAAACATCAATGCAAACGGCAACAGCACATAGAACAGCCATTTCCTGCCATTCATATATCCGTGCATTCCAATCATCATGATTGCCAAGGCAAATCCTTCACGCATCACCTCGCAGTTGAAGATGAAGTATTTGAGCGAGAAGAAATAGAGCAGCAGGAACAGGAAATAACGATGCGTATATTTGCTGACGATATAGCAGACGGCTATGTTGATGGCAGCGCTTTGTAGCAGCTGTACAGCATAGAAGGAATCGAAAATTGTTTTGCAGAAGATGTTGACGAGTGTCCACAAAGGCATCTGACCTCTTGTCAGCAATCCCGTCACAATATATTCAAACGCTTCGGAGAATGTCGAGGGATAAAACTCAAACTCATCCATATAAACGAATTTGTCACCACCCAGTCCGTAACTGAAGCCAGTAAGACAAATCAAATATCCGCACATCAGCCACAACCGGTGTTGCTTGTGGCTGTCATACTCCTCGATGCTGTCATAACGGTAGGAGAAGTAGGCTGTCAGCAGGACGAATATGAGATAGACTATGCTCATGTATTACTCCTAAAACCATTTGACGAGTTCCTTGCGGAACAGGTGGACGATGGTGCCCAGAGTGGCCAAGAACAACATGATAGCAACGAAAATCATACGTTTCGGACCATCTGGTCTAATGGGGACTGTTGCGTTGGTCAGCGTCGTGAAAGCGGGAGTATTCTCCTGAACCTTACCTTGGGCAGCCTGCAACTGGGTTTGTAACGCGCTGTAGTTGTTGTATTTGAGTTGCATGTCGTTTTCCAGGTCATCACGCTTTGCACGGTAGCTCGCTAAGACAATGTCCATGTGGGCATCGGCAAAGTTTCCGTAGAGTTGGCGGGCTTTCTCATAGTCCTGTTTGGCTTCGACTGTCAGTCTCTTATAGAAGTCATAGTCTATTCTTGATTTCTTGGTACGATAGTTGGTGATGAACACTTGCAGGTGCTCCTTGACGCTGTCAGCCAACAATGCACATACCAATGGGTCCTGGTCTTTCACGGTGATGGTAACCACTTCCGTTGTGCGGCTGTAGGTACAGGTAATGTTCTGGCTGGCACGTTCAATCACTTCACTTGTAGATTCAGACAACTGGAATGGGTCAAAGCGCCTGCCGTCTCTGCCGGGAATCTCTGGCTCAACTTCACCATCGCTCATCAGAGAACGGACCCAATCCTTCAAAATACGGAATGGGGTAAACAGCACATTCTTCTTCTGATGATTTTTCAGATAGTCATAATAATCGGTATTGATCTCACCGTCTAAGGTCTTGATTTTAATGTCCATCAATCCAACTAGAAATGCTGTGGAACCGAACAGGTCGGGATAGAGTTGCGGATAGATGGCATCTGACGAAGCATTACCCAGATTGACGCCGAAACTGGAGGCCAAGGATGCAAGTCCTCCGATAGCCTCATGTGATGTTGATGACTCAGGAGCCACCGACACCTCTGACACATAGTAACGTGGCTGTGGAAGAATCCAAAGGCATGACAGGGCAAAAGTGATAATCCATACTTTCATGAAAAGCCATTTTCTTTCCTTGACTCTTGCTATTATGACCTTGAGGTCAACCTTTTTGTTCTTGATATTTTCTTCCATAATGTAATTCCTTTTACTTTAACAAGTTAGCAAGAGAGGCAAGCATCGTGGCAATAGATACAGAACTTGAACCGAGAGCCATGATTTCCTGTAGAGTCATACGGCCGCTTACAGGCTTGCTTGGTACCACTATTTCGCAACCAGGCATTACCTTCGTGTTATAGCCTACGCGTGCTACCGTACCGTTCATATATATAATATAGGTACGGCTCTTCTTTGCTCTGTTGCCCCAGCCGCCAGCCTGGTTGATATAGTACTTCACACTCTTGCCTTCGCGGTAAGACACCGTGTTGGGGTACATCACGTCGCCGCTGATTTTCACCGTTCCCGTATATTCGGGTACAATGATGCGGTCACCCTCACGCAGCACGATGTCATCGTCGCCGCCAGGGTTGGCAAGGGCTTGATCCAGATGGATACCCACGTAGTACGTGTTGCCGATGTCAAGTTTCTTGACGTTCAGCGTGTCTCTCTCTCCGCCCTGAGCCTTCACCATCTTCAGCACGGTTTCCATGCGGAGTTTCTCATCACGGGTCATCTTACGCTCCAGTCTCGCACCGATAGGGTAGGCAGTATTTGTCAGTCCGCCAGCCTGACGGATTACTTCACTAATGCGCTGGCTCTTCTTGCTCAAGGTATATGTACCGGCAAAGAGCACTTCACCCTCTACCGTAATGTTCTTTTGCTTCGAATAGCCTGGACTCATACGTACATATACCTCGTCATAGGGCTGTAGATGAAAGCCTGGCTGTCCGTCGATGACAAATCCCTCGCGTAGGGCAAACGAGAAGGTTTGGGCTATCGTATCCGAGGCAGTCGTTGCCGACGGGTCACTAATACGTCGTGCCACATCAACCTTCACCGTTGAAGCAGCATCCTTTAGTCCACCAGCCTGTAGTACAAGGTCTTCCAAGGTTACATTGTCGGCATACTTGAAGACACCAGGATGTAGCACCTCACCATGAATGGTAAGTGTCTTCTTGGCTTGCATCTCCTCATTGCTGGGAACAAAGATAACATCCTCATTACGCAGAGGTACGTCGGGAACCGTTCCTTCCATGATTCCTTTCAGGTCGAACGACAGCACTTCTAGTGTGCGGTCGGCTTTCATGCGGTGCATCATGACATGTGGTGTGAAGGCTTCCTCCGTCACGCCCTCGGCACTCTCAATGAGCTGGCGTACGGTTTGGATATTTCCTCCAACCTGATACATGCCTGGGCGGAACACTGCACCTTTCACCTCCACCATGTTTGAGTAACGGGCCACCACGGAATCTACGGTGACTGAGTCCTCATCGCACATGCGGAAAGATGACAGGTCAAACTCACCCACGTTGTGGACAGAATACTGCGAACCGGCCTTGCGGATGACGCGTACCGACTTCTTGTAAGCGTCGCCGGTAAATCCGCCGCAATATTTCAACAGGGAACTGAGGCTCTCCGTCGATTTCATCTCATAGTACATGGGGCGCTTTACCTTACCGGTAATGTTGACCAGACAGTCGTAGGGTCCGACGATGATGACGTCATTGTCTGCCAGTCTGACGTTACCTGTCTGCTGACCGTTGAGGATATAGTCATAGACATCGACCGTTGATATCTCACGGTTGTTGCGGAACACCTTGATGTTACGCAGGGTGCCGATTTCGCTGATACCGCCAGCCATATAGAGCGCATTGAACACCGTCGCGAAAGCTGACAGCGTGTAGGTTCCGGGCGTATTTACCTCACCCATCACGTTGACCATGATGGTCTTCGTCTGTCCTACGGTCAAGCGTATCTTCGACGACTGGTAGCGGGCACCGAGCTGTGAGCGCAGACGGGCATTGGCCTGTTCAACGGTCAGTCCACCTACGTTGACCGGACCGAAGCCTTCAATCTGAATGGTACCGTCGGGTGAAACCGTGCTCTGGAACGAGTTTTGCGAAGCCCCCCACACATCGACGAAGACAGCATCGCCAGGGCCGAGACGGTAGTTCTGCGGTGTGGCGATATTCATCGGTGGTTCAAAAGTCAAGTTGGGATTGTTGAAGATGTCATGACCGAACACACGCGTCTTGTAGGACTCCTGCTCCAGCAAATATTCCAGAAGCGTCATGTATTCTGGGTCTTCGCCGCCAGTGAAAGGATTGATGAACATCGGAGTCATTGTTGTGTTGCGCATATACGGCGAGGCTGTGGCAGTCGTGGCAGTCGTTGCGTTCTGCGTCTGGGGCTGCACGGCGTTGTTCTGCCTCAGTCGATCCTCTGACAAAGTTACTGATGAGCCATTCCGGACGCTCTGTCCGTCGGTTCCCATCTGCTGCTCGTAGCTTTCGCGCACACGTTTGATCTGCTCGATGGTCACACCATGTTGCATCAGTTTTGTTACGATTTGGGACTGTGACACACCCATTTCGTGTTGTTCGACAATGAACTTCAATACCTGTTGGTCGGTCATGCTCGACTGTGCCATGACAGCCGTGACTGACGCTATCAGCATCATGACTGAAAGTATGTACTTCTTCATGCTTCTTATCTTATTTTTATCGTTTGTGCATAATAATCCATATTAATAAACCAATATTTCTTTATAATATTGCAACGGAAAGTCGTTTTTTTACTAAAAATTTTGCTGATTTAAGGGAAATCATTATCTTTGCATCCGCTAAACGCGCAACACTCAATACTCAACGAAAACGGGGATAACTGGATTTGACGGCAAGATGAGATGGTGTGTAAGCATGCGGAGCGACGGCTGTAGGCTCCTTAATCACTCCGGTCAGAAAATTAATTGGCGAAAACAACTACGCTCTCGCTGCTTGATCGAAGTATAGTAGATCACACGCTTAATTCTCTTACCAGGTAGGAGAACGAGACATCGCCCCACGGATGTGTCTTCGAATCATGTGGAATCGGCGGTGCAGGAACATCGGAGATAGTGCATACAGAGCCCTGATGTGTGTACGAAACTTAGGGGATAAGGCGTCGGTTGGTGGTCCAGGTCTTGCCGCCGCACGAAAATGAAGGCTGGAATAAGCATGTAGAAAGCACATGGTTTCCTTGTTCGGACGAGGGTTCGACTCCCTCTATCTCCACTTGCGTTCCTATAGAAGGACTCTTACCCCTCGTGAGAGTTCTTTCTTGTACAATGAATGTTCAGGATTTGTTGCAGTTGTATGCCCGTTCGCCGCAGGTTGGCGCATTGGCTGAGGCATTGAGGAAGAAGTCTGTTCACAGGGTTTTCCTCGATGGTCTTGTGGCGTCTTCTTCCGCTATGACTTTTGCAGCGCTGAAACCACAGACACCTTTCCTCTTCATCATGCATGATGAAGACGAAGCCGGCTATTTCTATCACGACTTGACGCAGCTGTTGGGCGAGCGACATGTGTTGTTTTTCCCGCCAAGCTATCGCCGCTCGGTGAAGTACGGGCAGCGCGATGCTGCCAACGAGATACTGCGCACGGAGGTGCTGGCAAAGTTTTCCAATACAGAGAACTCTCAACCCCCAACTCTCAACTCTCCACTTTATATCGTCAGCTATCCCGAGGCCGTTGCTGAACTTGTCATCTCCAGGAAACGGCTCGACAGCCGGATGCTGTCGTTGCATAAGGATCAGAACATATTAGTGTCTGACATACTGAATACCCTGCGCGACTTCGGCTTCCATGAGGTGGATTATGTCTATGAGCCCGGGCAGTTTGCTCTGCGCGGTAGCATCCTTGATGTCTTTTCGTTTAGTTGTGAATATCCGTTCCGCATCGATTTCTTCGGCGACGACATTGACAGCATCCGCACGTTCGAGGTGGAGAACCAGCTTTCGCGCGACCGGCGTGAGCAGATAGAGATTGTGCCTGAGCTGGGGCAGGACGTTGAAGACCGTGTGTCGCTGCTGTCGTTCCTGCCCAAGGATACCGTGCTGGTGATGAAGGACTTTGTCTTCGTGCGCGACATCGTTGACCAGACGTTCCGCGAGGGATTTTCGCAACAGGCCATACAGGAGCGCACCGAGGGTGCCACTGAAGAAGAGCAGGCTCAGATTATTGCCACCATGCGCAAGGAGGTACAGCTTACTACGGGAACCCAGTTCGCGCTTGAGGCTACAGATTTCCGTCTCATTGAGACCGGTCATCGTCCTGTACGTGAACCAGACGCAACCATTCGCTTCAACATCAGTGCCCAGCCGCTCTTCCATAAGAATTTTGAATTGCTCAAGCAGACGTTCGAAGACTACAGCTCTCGCGCGTACCATATATATATATTGGCTGACAATCCCAAGCAGAACGAACGCTTGAAGGAAATATTGGAAGCCCCCTGTAGTCCCCTAGCGGGGGACGTCGTGGATTCCCCCACTGGGGGGGGGCGGCTCTTCACTCCCATTGAGAAGACCTTGCACGAGGGGTTTGTCGATAACGACCAGAAACTATGTGTCTTCACCGACCACCAGATATTTGACCGCTACCATAAATATAACCTGCGGAGCGAACATGCCCGAAGCGGTAAGGTGGCGCTTACACTCAAGGAAATACAGCAGTTTGAGGTCGGCGACTACGTTGTACATGTGGACCACGGTATCGGTAAGTTCGGTGGGCTGGTCCGTATGCCGATAACTGGTGGAGGGATGAAGGTTGAAAGTAGAGGACCGAGCTATCAGGAGATGATCAAAATCATCTATCAGGGTGGGGGAGCTATCTACGTCAGCATCCATTCGCTATATAAGGTGTCGAAGTATAAGGCGCAGGACAATGGCGAACCGCCGAGGTTGAGCCATCTCGGTACGGGGCAATGGGAACGGCTGAAACAGCGTACCAAGGAGAAACTGAAGGACATTGCCCGCGACCTCATTAAATTGTATGCTGCCCGTCGGCGCGAGAAGGGCTTTGCATTCAGCCCCGACTCGTCGCTGCAACACGAGTTAGAGGCATCGTTCCTCTATGAAGACACGCCCGACCAGCTTCGTGCAACCAACGACGTGAAGGCCGATATGGAGAAGTCACGCCCGATGGACCGTCTGGTTTGCGGTGATGTAGGTTTCGGTAAGACCGAAGTGGCTGTGCGTGCGGCATTCAAGGCCGCCTGCGACTCCAAGCAGACGGCAGTGCTCGTGCCTACAACCGTGTTGGCCTATCAGCACTTCCAGACTTTCTCCTCACGCCTGAAGGATATGCCTGTGCGTGTGGACTATCTCAGCAGGGCGCGTAGTGCGAAAAAGACGAAAGAAATCCTTGCCGACCTTGCCGCCGGTAAGATAGACATCCTAATAGGTACGCATAAGCTCATTGGCAAGACGGTGAAGTTCAAGGATCTCGGCCTGCTCATCATCGACGAAGAACAGAAGTTCGGCGTCAGCACGAAGGAGAAACTGCGCCAGATGAAGACGAACGTTGACACGCTTACCATGTCTGCTACGCCCATCCCCCGTACACTGCAATTCTCGTTAGTCGGTGCCCGCGACCTGAGTACCATTCAGACACCGCCGCCCAACCGCTATCCCATACAGACGGAGATACACACGTTCTCGGCAGACATCATTGCCGACGCCATCAACTTTGAGATGTCGCGCAATGGACAAGTTTTCTTCGTCAACAACCGCATCAATGACTTGAACCGATTGGCGGAGATGATTCACAAGTATGTGCCCGACGCCCGTATTGCCATCGGGCACGGACAGATGAAGCCCGATGAGTTGGAGCAGATTGTCTTCGACTTTGCCAACTATGATTACGACGTGCTGCTCTCGACGACTATTGTTGAGAATGGTATTGACATACCCAATGCCAACACCATCATCATCAACGGAGCGCAGAACTTCGGACTCAGCGACCTGCACCAGATGCGTGGTCGTGTGGGACGCAGCAACCGTAAGGCGTTCTGTTACCTGCTGGCTCCGCCGCTCTCGGCATTGCCGCCAGAGAGTCGGCGGCGTTTGGAGGCATTGGAGAACTTCAGCGACCTCGGCTCGGGCATCAATATCGCCATGCAGGACCTTGATATCCGTGGAGCAGGTAATCTGCTCGGCTCCGAACAAAGCGGCTTTATTGCCGACCTCGGCTATGAAACCTACGTCAAGATTCTCAACGAGGCCGTGGTGGAATTGAGAAATGAAGGTGGAGGGATAAAGGTGGAAGGTGGAGAGAGAAAACCTGAAGGGAAGAAACTATCCTCCTTAAACCCTCCACCCTCCACCCTCCACGATAACTTTGTTTCCGATTGTTCCCTCGAGAGCGACCTTGAGATGTATTTCCCCGACCAGTATGTGCCCAGCGACTCGGAGCGTATGCTGCTCTATCGTGAGCTTGACAATCTGCGCAGCGACGAGCAGTTAGAGGCTTACCGTACACGTATTATCGACCGTTTCGGCTCCGTACCCTTACAAGGTGAGGAACTCATGCGTGTGGTGCCCCTCCGTCGGTTGGGCAAACTAATGGGTTGTGAGAAGATTCTGCTGAAGCAGGGGCGTATGATACTTGTCTTCGTCTCTAATCCCGACAGTCCCTATTATGGCAGCGATGTGTTTGGCCGTGTTATTGATTTTGTGGGCCGTTATCCGCGTCGTTGCCAGTTCCGCGAAGCGAACGGCCGCCGCTCCATGAGCATCGCAGATGTTCCCACCGTGCAGGAAGGCGTCAATATCCTGAGAAATATACTGAATGGTTGATTAACAGTGGTTTAGAGAACCATAGCGTATTCTCTTGCTCCTTGTTCATATTCTTTATTTGTGTCATTTTGTCGGTTTATTGTGTCAAAATGGCATAAAGTCTTCATTGGTACGTTCCTTGCATTTATGTAATTGAGCGCCGCAAGGTACTCAAAAGACAATAAAAATGTTCAACTTTAAAACAATAGAATTAGGAGGTAAAGATTATGATGCCAATGATGAGAAATTCCGCATGGTTACCCACAGTGTTCAACGACCTGTTTGATGCCAGCTATATGCCGAAGGCCAGCTGCACAGCACCGGCCATTAACGTCAAGGAAACCGACAAAGGCTATACCGTAGAACTGGCAGCCCCGGGCATGAAGAAGGAGGATTTCAATGTTCACATTAATGACGAGGGCAACCTCATCATCAAGATGGAGCAGAAGCAGGAACACAAGGACGAGGACAAGAACGCCCGCTACCTGCGCCGCGAGTTCAGCTACTCTAAGTTTGAGCAGACGCTGATTCTGCCTGACGATGTGGACAAGAACAAGATTTCTGCAAAGGTGGAGCACGGTGTACTGACCGTAGAGCTGCCCAAGCAGGAAGAGACCAAGGCGAAAGTGGCACGCCAAATTGCCATCGGATAAGTTCTAAATGTGTTAGTTGTTGAAGCCCGACGCGGAAACGCGTCGGGCTTTCTTGTTATCTGCATGTCAAATGACAAAGCAATCCTCGTAACGGACTGTTTCCGAAGAAACGCTCCGTATTACTGTTTGTCGAGTTCTGCAAGGTTCTCAGCAATCATCTCATCAGTGACAGTGTAGTTCTGTAAGTCACCCTTGATGAACGAGTCGTAGCTGGGCATGTCAATGAGACCGTGACCGCTGAGGTTGAACAGAATGACCTTCTCCTCGCCCGTTTCCTTGCACTTGTTGGCCTCGCGGATGGTAGCGGCAATGGCGTGGCAACTCTCTGGAGCAGGGATGATACCCTCTGTGCGTGCGAAGAGCATACCTGCCTCGAAGGTTTCAAGCTGTGGGATGTCAACACCGCGCATCAGACCGTCCTTAATGAGTTGACTGACAATCATGCCGGCACCGTGATAGCGCAGACCACCAGCGTGGATGTTTGAGGGCTTGAAGTTATGACCCAGCGTGAACATGGGCAGCAGGGGAGTATAGCCAGCCTCGTCGCCGAAGTCGTAGCGGAACTGTCCACGTGTCAGCTTTGGGCAGCTGTCGGGCTCAGCAGCGATGAACTCTGTCTTCTTGCCGTCGAGAATGTTGTGGCGCATAAAGGGGAAGGCGATGCCGCCGAAGTTGGAACCGCCGCCGAAGCATGCAATCACCATGTCGGGGTATTCGCCTGCCATCGCCATCTGCTTCTCTGCCTCCAAGCCGATAATGGTCTGGTGCAGACCGACGTGGTTGAGCACGGAGCCGAGGGTGTATTTACAATTGGGTGTGGTAGTTGCCAGTTCGACAGCCTCGGAGATGGCCGTACCCAGTGAACCGCTATGCGTGGGGTCTTTGGTCAGAATATCCTTGCCGGCACGGGTGGACATTGAGGGAGAACCTTCAACCACGGCACCAAAGGTACGCATGATGCTGCTGCGGTAGGGCTTCTGCTGCATGGTAATTTTCACCTGATAGACGGCGCAGTCAAGGCCATAAATCTTGGCAGCATAAGATAGGGCTGCACCCCACTGACCGGCACCCGTCTCAGTGGTGACGTTGGTCGTTCCTTCCTGCTTGGCATAGTAGCACTGGGGCAGGGCGGAGTTGATTTTGTGCGAACCAAGCGGATTGGTACTCTCATTCTTAAAATAGATATGAGCAGGTGTTCCCAATGCCTCTTCCAATGCATAAGCACGGACGAGTGGTGTGGAACGGTAGAACTTGTACTTGTCAAGCACCTCTTTTGGGATGTCAATCCAACGATGTTCGGTATCCAGTTCCTGCACACAGCACTCGCGGGGGAAGATGTGCGCCAAATCATCAACGCCGAGCGGTTGCTTGGTGGCGGGATGGATGGGGGGCATGGGCTTGTTGGGCATGTCTGCCTGAATGTTGTACCACTGTGTTGGAATCTCACTCTCCTGAAGGATGAATTTCTTTTGTCTTGCCATTGTTTTTTATGTTTTTGGGTTAGTTGATTTAACCATATCGGATGCAAAGGTAATAAAATAAAGTGAAAAATGAAGAGTGAAAAGTGAAAAAAATTACTACCGATAAGAAAAAAACGAAGAACAATGAACGAAGAACAATGAACTTTTTACTACCTTTGCAGCCAATTATGATAGTCATAGCAGTCGTTTTAGTGTATTTCGCCCTGCTTTTTGCCATCAGTCGATGGACGGGACGACGTGCCACGAATGAGACATTTTATCGTGCTGACCGCCGCTCACCGTGGTATATGGTGGCCTTTGGTATGGTGGGCGCTTCCATCTCGGGCATTACCTTTGTGTCGGTGCCGGGCATGGTGGTGAACTCGCAGATGACTTATCTGCAGACGTGTATGGGTTTTATTCTTGGCTATGTAGTGGTGGCCTTCGTGCTGCTGCCGCTCTATTACAAGCTCAACTTGACTTCCATCTATGCCTACTTAGGGCAGCGTCTGGGGGCGTGTTCTTACAAGACGGGTGCCTCGTTCTTCCTGCTGTCGAAGATGGCGGGTGCAGCAGTTAAGTTCTACGTGGTGTGCATTATTCTGCAGCGGTTCGCCTTCGGACCGATGGGTGTCCCCTTTGCGGTGACGGCGATAGGACTGGTGCTGCTGATATGGCTTTATACGCGGCGCGGAGGCATTAAGACGCTGGTATGGACGGACTCGTTACAGACGTTGTGCCTCTTCACAGCATTACTCCTTATTATATATAAGGTAGCGGCAGATTTGAACCTCGCATCATTGGGCGATACCGTTTCAGCCGTTGCCGGCAGCGAGTTGTCGCGCATTTTTGTCTGGGATGATTGGGCATCGAAGCAGAACTTTTGGAAACAGTTTGTCAGTGGTGTGTTTATCGTCATTGTCATGACGGGATTGGACCAGGATATGATGCAGAAGAACTTGACGTGCAAGAATCTGCGTGACGCCCAGAAGGATATGTGCTCGTATGGTGTTGCTTTCTTACCGGCAAATCTGCTGTTCCTCGCTTTGGGTGTATTGTTGGTGCTGTTGACTCAACAGCAGGGTGGGGCACTATCGACGATGGGTGACGAGTTGTTACCGATGTATGTGGAAGGTGCGACAGATGCTCAGGGTTCCTTCTTCCAATCTCAATTCATATTGATATTCTTTGTGCTCGGCATTGTGGCGGCTTCGTTCTCCAGTGCCGACTCAGCCTTGACGTCGCTCACGACCATCTATTGTGTTGATATCTGTGAAAAGCCCGATGATGAAAGACTGCGTAAGCGTGTCCATCTCATTATGTGTGCGCTGTTCGTGCTGTTTATCCTGTTGTTTAGGGTAGTGAATTCCACCAGTCTGATTGATGCTATCTATATCATTGTCAGTTATACTTATGGACCGCTGTTGGGGTTGTTTGCTTTCGGATTGCTCACCCATCGTAAGCCGCGTGACAGGTGGGTGCCATATATTGCTGTGGCCTCACCTTTTATCTGTTTTGCCATTGACAAGACGGCACAGACCGTAGGTTACACCTTCGGTTATGAGTTGTTGATGATGAACGGATTGCTGACGTTTGTGTTGCTATGGGTGAGTGGAATTAGAAGGGGCAAGAAGTTAGGGGCAAGTAGTAAGGGGTAAGAGAATAAAAGCCCTAAGAATTTCTAAGTTTCTCGATGTACTCTTTGGGTTGCATACCAAATTCTTTCTTGAAAATTGTTGCGAAGTATTTAGGATCTTTGAAACCGATGCTGTATGCCAGGTCGCTGACGCGAAGGTCTGGATTGGCCTTGATGATTCCGTCAACGGATTTCAGGCGGATATCGCGGATGAAGTTGGTGACATTCATGCCCGTTGTGGCGCGTAGCTTGTTGTAGAGTGTGGAGGCGCTGGCACCCATCTCGCGTGCGAAAGCGTCGCGGTCGAACTCGGTGTCGTCAAGGTGTTTGTTGACACATTCAATAGCACGCTGAAGGAACTCGTTATCAGGCGACGGCGTACTGGCAGCTTTCTTAGTCTCATCAATGGTCAGTTGCCTGAAGTCACTTTGTATGCGCTTTCTTTTCTCGATGATACTGTCAATGCGCATTGTCAGGTCACCCAAACGGAACGGCTTGATGATGTAGTCGTCAGCACCAATACGCAGACCTTCTTCCTTGTCTTTAGCCTGAGTCTTGGCTGTCAGCAGAATGATGGGGATGTGGTTATAGTCGGGATTATCCTTAACGGCTTTCGTTAACTCGTAACCGTCCATGATGGGCATCATCACGTCGGAAACGATGAGGTCAAGGTCAAACGTGCGTATAACTTCAAGAGCCTCACGGCCGTTGCTTGCCGTCAGCACATGATACTTCGGGAAGAGAATCTGCTTCATCAGCATGAGCAGTTCTATATTATCCTCTACAATAAGAATCTTATAGGCGTTTTCTTCCGCTTCCTTGTTAGCCTGTAGTTCCTCAGGTGTCAGAATAGGTGTCGGTTCGGGTCGTTTCCTATAGTCAATGACAAGGCTCTTGGGAACGTATGGGATAATCTTGTTGTGCTCATCAATCTGATTCGTCGTGAATGATTCCTTATTAATAGGCAACTCAACGATGAACGTCGTTCCCTTGCCTTCCTCGCTTTTATAGTTGATGGTTCCGCCATGCAGATAGACCAGGTCACGTGTCAGTGCCATTCCCAAACCTGTGCCGAAGGTATGGTTGCTACGGTATTCACCGTCGTTGAAGCGCTGGAACAAAGTCTTCTGCCTTTCCTTGGGGATACCTTTACCTGTGTCAATCACGCGGATGATGATGCGGTCATAGTTCTTGTTCGTCTGTACGTCGAGCGTGACATTGCCGCCTTTGGGCGTGTATTTGGCTGCGTTCGAAAGCAGGTTGAAGATGATTTTGTCCAGTTTGTCGGGGTCAATCCATCCCATCATACTTTCAGGGGTGCAGGTAATGTTGAAGTCAAGTTCGTTGCGCTGCATCAATGGCTTGATGGTGGTGGCTGTCTCACGGATATAACGCATGATGTCACCATGACTAACAAGCAGGCGCAGGTCACCCGAGAGGGATTTGCTGGTTTCAAGAATCTGTTGCAGCAGCCGCACGCAACGCTGGATGTTCAACTGCATCATGGAATACTCGTCGTCATACTGGGGCTCTTTCTGGTGTAGATGCTCTACTGAGGCGGAGAGAATGGCAAGTGGAGTCAGCAGCTCATGGGTGATGTTGGTAAACATTTGCTCCATTTGCAGACGGTTTCGCACGCGCATGGTACGCTGATAGAACAGTCTCACTAATACAAAGACTGCTATTAGCGCGATGACGATAATGATTATTTCTAACGTGCTAAAGCCCATGATTGAAATAATTGCATTAGGTTTTTACGCTGCGAAGTTAATCATTTTATTTGAAATAATCAAATTACAGGTGGAAAATACGTTATTTTGAGGGCAAAAAGTTTGTTTTTCGACAATTTTGGTCAAGAAAACGTGATGTTAGCAGAAATTAAACCTTTTTGTTCCTAAAATATTTTTATGTTTGATTTTTTGTGCTTATCTTTGCAGTATCATTTTAAAAGGGATTTTTAATGGTTAAGGTTTATGGTTGATTAATTTAGTTTTTTAAAGTATCAAAAGAAAAGCCTCGCTGTGAAGCGAGACTTTTTTATTTGTAGAAAAAACTGGGCTCTTTTAAGACTTCCTATAATTATCTGTTTTTCTAAATCTATCGGGCAAGTAGGTAGCGTTCTGCCTCTATAGCAGCCTGACAGCCAGTTCCTGCTGCAGTAATGGCTTGGCGATAGACAGGATCGGCACAGTCGCCGGCAACAAAGATACCGGGTAGCTTGGTGCGGGGCGTACCGTCAATCTTCTTCAGATAGCCAGTCTCATCTGTGTCAAGCCAGTCGCGGAAGATGTCGGTATTAGGCTTGTGGCCGATGGCAAGGAAGAAACCATCAATCTGTATATCTACCAGTTGCTCGTCGGCTTCACCCTTGCGCTTCACAAGATGGGCACCCTCTACGCCGTTGTCACCGAAGAGACCTGTGGTGTTGTGTTCAAAGAGAATCTCGATGTTCTCCGCATCCTTTACACGCTGCTGCATGACCTGTGACGCACGGAGGAAGGGTTTGCGTACAATGAGGTAAACCTTCTTAGCAAGTCCAGACAGGTACAGGGCATCCTCACACGCAGTGTCGCCTCCGCCCACCACGGCTACGGTCTTTTTACGATAGAAAAAGCCGTCACAAGTAGCGCAGGCTGAAACACCCATGCCGTTGTATTTCTTTTCGTCGTCAAGTCCTAAGTACTTGGCTGATGCTCCGGTAGCAATGATGACAGTGTCAGCCTCTATCTCTGTGCCGTTCTCTGCCCATGCTTTATAGGGCGTGGCAGAAAAGTCCACTTTGGTGATGCTGCCGTCGCGAATATCTGCACCGAAACGGGCAGCTTGTTCGCGCAGATCCATCATCATCTGATTGCCGTCCACTCCTTGTGGATAACCAGGGAAGTTTTCCACTTCGGTTGTTTGTGTCAGCTGTCCACCTGGCTGAAGGCCGCTGTATTCTATGGGATTCAGATTAGCACGTCCGGCATAGATGGCAGCAGTATAGCCTGCCGGTCCACTGCCAATAATCAGACATTTTGTATGTTCCATACTTACTTTAAGAGTTCTTCAATCTGCTTTTCGATATTTTCAATTTTCTCTGTCGGTTCGAAACGAGCCACAACGATTCCCTTCTTATTGATGAGGAACTTGGTGAAGTTCCACTTGATGTCGGGCTTCTGCTTGTAGTCAGCGTCGGCTTTGCTGAGCATGTCATCAAGAATATGGGCAATGGGGTGCTCCATGTCCCAGCCAGCAAAGCCCTTCTCGTTTTGCAGGAACTTGTAGAGTGGGTCGGCATCTTCACCATTGACCTTGATTTTCTTGAAACGCGGGAATTCGGTGCCGAAATTGAGTTTGCAGAACTCATGGATACTCTCGTCGGTACCGGGAGCCTGCTGGCCAAACTGGTTGCAGGGGAAGTCGAGAATCTCGAAACCTTCCGAGTGATACTTTTCGTAGAGTTTCTCCAATTCCTCATACTGTGGTGTGAAACCACACTTTGTTGCAGTGTTAACGATGAGTAGCACCTCGTTAGCATACTCCTTTAACGACACGTCTTTTCCTTTTCTGTCCTTGACAGTAAAATCATAAATAGTTTTCATTTTTAGATATAATAATATTTGTGTTTGCGAAATCCTCGCAAATTTACACATTTTCCTTCGCTTCTGCAAGCATTTTGTTGCAATTTATGATTTTTTTCGAGAAAAACGCTATGATTTGCCTTGTACTTTTGGGGTGATTGACGTATGTCAAAAAGAAAGGCCCGTTCTGTCGAAATAGGTCTCTGTGGAGAATAAGATGAGAACTCTTGTTGTATCTTTGCACTCAGAAAAAGAGATAGTTTTTTATAGGTATTTGGTTTTAGGGTAAAAAAGAATGTGGGCAACCGAAAGGCTGCCCATTGTTTTTGTAGTGGTTCCTATAGAACTCAGGCTCAAGACTATTTAAATCCCCATGTTAGTTTGACTTTGTCAACGGCAAGCTCCTCCGCTTTCTTTTCAACGTCATCGGGCAGGTTACAGAAAAAGTCGATGCCTGTTTTCTCCTCTAAGTCGCGAATATTGACAACGTAGTTGGCAAGGGGGGATGTCTCGCTGATACTACCGTCGTGTTCGATCCAGAAGCCAATGGCCTTGTAGCCTTGCGTATTCTTACAGAGAACGGCCATGAAGAAATATTTAGGTACCGGAATCTTGTTCACACCGCTTCCGATGTAGCGGGAGATATTGTTCTCATTGTCAATGGTACCGCCCTTGACGACGTATAGCGTGTCTCGGAATGAACCGCGGTTCCAAGTCCGTATCTGCCCTTCCATCTTCGCCCAGATGCCGGCATTAAACTTGTTCACCTGTGGTTGCATGTTGGTCATGTAGAATGTCTGCCGATTGCACTCGTAGGAGCCTAAACGGTCTGCCGAGGGGCAGATATGACCGTGGTCAAAGCCAGAATTCCAATAGGGATCTACCGTAAACTGGTAGGTGCTTTCAAGAAACTCATCGTTGGGGTACTGGCTGTCTGAAGTCAGGCTTCCTTTAGGAGTTACTGAATAGCGTGAAGTGTTTGATGCGCTGATGCTCTCGTACATCTCATAGCATGACCAGCGTTGTGCGTGAATGTTTGTGTCCCATTCAACGGTATAGTTGACGTCTGTAATATTGGTCTTCGAATTCAATACACCGCTATGAACTACAGCGATGCTGTTGCCTCCCTTCAGTTTCGGGAACTCCAGTCGCCATGCCTCGGCACATTTGTCCGTGCTGTTGCGGTTGGTGTTGTTCGCATCCCCTGTGGAGTTTGTCGGATTCGTGGGATTGTCATCAGGTGTTACCACAGGCTGTGGCACAAACGGGTCATCATCACCACTTCCGCAAGCGGCGAAAGTGAGGGCGAGTAGGGTAACGAGTAATAAGTTTCTTGTATTCATAGGTTTTTAGTTAAAAAAGGGCGCTTCCGGCATATGCAACTACTGGAAAGCGCCCTTTTTGATTTCTTTTGGCTTCTTATCTTTATTTCTTCGCAGCCTTACCGTAGCGGCTCATGAACTTATCAACACGTCCTGCCGTGTCAACGAGCTTGCTCTTACCAGTATAGAACGGGTGAGAGGTGCTTGAAATTTCGACTTTTACCACAGGGTAAGTTTCGCCTTCGAATTCTACGGTATCATTTGTTTTTGCAGTAGAACGCGAGAGGAACATATCGCCGTTGGACATGTCCTTAAACACGACGGGGCGATAGTTTTCTGGATGAATACCTTTTTTCATTTTTACTTGTTGTTATTAATTGTTTACTATTTGCTTTACGCTTTGAGGGTGCAAAGGTACGAATAAGTGAGCAAATTACCAAAAGATTTGAAAACTTTTTTTGTTTTTACTAATGAAAGTACCTTTGAGGCGCGCCTCAAAGGTACTTGAAAGGATTATTCGAATGGTTTATTGAAACAGATTTAATAAATCTTCGTCGCCAAACAAATCTGTTTCATCCCATTCGCGGGAACCGCCGACGCCGGGATCTTCAGGAGCACCTCCTCCAGGACCTGAACCAGCTAATATATTGTTCGCTTCAATCTTGATGACTTCTATGATAGGTTGTTGATAGTTCTTTTTCATAATGCGAGCTATTATAATGGTTATTTAATCACGACCTTCTTACCATTCCTGATGTAGATGCCCTTGGTGGGATTCTCCACACGGCGACCATCCAGCGTGTACCATGTTCCGTCGGTTTCAGGACGTGTTGTGGTGATGTTGCTGATGGCTGTGGGCTCGTTACCCTCAGAGCCGATGCTGAGTACTTCTGGCAGTGAGCCGAGCAGTGATCCGTTGGCTTTGAAGTAGGCGCAGAACGGTGCAACGTTGGCGCTATTGGTCACGAACTTGTTGCCTTCAGCGTTCAGCTGATAGACGCTGCCAGCATCGGTTGTCTTCGTCACACCGGCAAATTTATAGGTAAAGCCGTTGGTGGCGTTGACAGCATCTGCACTGATGGTAACGCCCGTACCAAGGAATGTGATGGGCTTGCCGCGCAGGTCCCATTTATCTCCCCATTCATTGCCAGGTACTGCGATGATGTATGGTGTGTTGGCATTGAATGATCCAGCGAAGTCGAAGTTAACAGTGGAACCGTCCTCGCTGCTGAATGTCTTGAGCCAGAAGTTCTTACCCTCTTCGCTGGCGCTGCGGAACCAGTCGATGACGTTTTCACCTTGCTTTACCTGACTAACGGCGAAAGGTAGAATAATGGTGTACCAGCCGTTGCTACTTCCTGAGCTAACACCATTGGTGAAAGTCCTTGTGAATGTAGCCTCCGTAGCAGTAAAGTCCTTCGGTGTCCAGAAACCATAACCGTCGGTCAGCGTCAACTTGGCGCAAGTTCCGTTCTTCACTACGTTGCATCCGTCAAGTCCTGTGGGATTGTCGGCAGCATTGATGAAGTACAGCGTGTTGGGATTGCCACCTGGCGTGATTTTCGTTACACCTGTGATGTCCGACACGTCAACGGCCAGTGCGTCGGCTGCTATACCTGTGATATTGGTTGCTGGTGTTGTTGTGGTCTCTGTACCATCAGCGTTATACACGGTTACACCTGGGTCGCAATAAAAACGGTAACCGTCTCCTGCTTTTGATCCTGTGAAAGATAGTTTTGTACTTCCGTCATCATAGTGGAATGCGTTTATCAAATAAGAGATGTATGTTGAAGTGCTAAGTCCCTCAAATTCTATATCATAGTCTTTTGTTTCGCCGACATTTAGGTCTACTGTTATACTCTTCGTTGCATACCAGTCAGGACTTGACCAACTGCCATCTCTGTTTGCTTTTGTCCACGTACATTCTCTCATTTTTATGATAACGGGCAGGTTATGGTAACCATAGGTGGCATGTGTGTTCTTGATAGATAGTGTAGCACGTACCTTTCCTCCGTAATTCATTCTGTCAAACCATGTATCAGGACTGACAGCGCTAGTTTCGTTGATAGTAACATTTGTGATGGTCAGTGTTCCGTGATTAATGACTTCTGCAGGGTTGACAGTGATATTAATACTACCGTCTTCACAATAATAACTTGATGAATTATAACTATAACATAGATTAAGTGTATAAGAACCCGAAGGTTTCGATGTTGGAATTGTGAAGGTAAAGTTGACGGTTTTTGATGCACCTGGGGCAATCTCGACTTGCTGTCCAGCTAAAAAACCAATACTATTCGTTGTGGAATATAATGACAGACTGCCTGAGAATGTTTTTGTTGTGCTGGGATTAGTAACTACGGCCTTAATCGTGATGGGCTTTCCTAAACGAATTGTGCTACCAGTAATATTGGTAAGCGTAGCGGTTAGACCATATGCACCAGCACTCGGGGTCGGGGGGCTGTAAGGGCTGCTGTCCTTTGTGGGCTTAATGTTGACGAGGAGGTCCTGGTCAATGTTATAGCCATCTTGTGATGTAGAACCGCCGATGCCTTGCTGTTCGGGATATAATACGGAGAGTTTGAAGTAGCCGTCACTTTTGCCGCCCCAGCCCCAGTTGATATGAAAGTAATCTTCCTCGCTGTAGCCGTCGCACACGAAGGCATGACCACCACCCGTAGAGCAACCACCCATCATTGTCGGACCATTGGTCTGCAATTCATTATAGATGATGTTAATCCAATCCTCATAAATATAATCACAGCGATAGATACACTTGGCATCATCATAACCGAAATAGGTTTCCAGCATATCAGGGATTGCTTGGTCATAGGCAGCAGAACCGCCGTTACTGCTTGTGTTGTAGTCCATCTTAAGACCAGCACCCACGTATTCCATTAGTCGAGCTACTTCCTCATTGGCTTCGTCCGAAGCAGGGTAGGTGTTAGAGAACTTACTCCAAGTAAACGTACGAACGGCTTTTACACCCGTTGATGGAACACCCGTAAGGGCTTGACCATACCAATCTTGATTGTACGCAGGGATGTTAGCACTTGTCGTTGTCGTTGCAATACCATTAGCTATGGCACGGTGATACATCACTTGTGCAGTAGCTGTGCAGACGCATCCTGTAACACAAAGAGAACCATTGGTTGGGCAGTATGTATTGTAAGGGGTGCCCTGGTTCCACTTCGTTGTCATCATCGGTGCGATGGGTTGGCGAGTGGCTGAGGCTGTGCGGCGCGGAGCGTGCTGGGCAGGAGCGTCGGGATGCTCCTCGAGCCACTGCAGCTGGTCGGCGTAGCCCTGCAGCCAGGCACGCAGGTTTTCGGGCATGTTATTGGTGTCCAACTCACCTTCGTCGGCCCAGCCGAGGATGGCATCGGTGCGATCGTCACCGCTGACGATGACAAAGCCTTGACGCTGTCCGATGTTGAACACGTAGTACTGAGTGACTTCTGTGCCATTGCTGGCCTTTACCTTCGCGGGACTCATGCTCCGCGGGGCGGGCTTGCCTTGGCTGACGAGGAACTGCGCAGCCTTTTGGCGTGCCTGTTCACGAGTGATGGGACCGGCCATGACAACCGATGCCATGAGCAGGACCATGCTGATGAGTAACGTTCTTTTCATCTTTTATTGTTTTGGTTAAAATATTTTTCGGTTAATAATCGCTGCAAAGATACAAAATAATAATCAAAAAACGTCTCTTTATGACAAAATAATTGTCATGATGCGAGAAATACCACTCTGAAAAGAATGACTTCGGGCTGCAACTACTGAGAGTTACAGCCCGAAGTTAGGGTGCTATATATAATACCTAATTATATACGCGCGCGTGAAGCGTTACTCTATTCCACGCTGACGAAGTAGGCGTTTACTACTTCTATCTTCCCGTTAAATGAGCCGCGGTTGCCAATGATGGTGATAGTCTTTCCATTCGCAATGCCATATTGAGTAACCAGTTCTTGGAACTTCTTTTTGGCGCCGCCCTTTTCTGACAATACTCCATAAACATAAACAGAGCCTGTGCTGTCAGTGAGGTCGAAGTTTCCGTACTGGTCGCCGTCTTTCAGATTGCTGATAGTACCTGTGAGCTGATACCACACATCAGTGCTTTCTGCTGCTGCGTTGAAGTCTGCAACGCTGATGGCCTGTACGCCATCGGGGGTGCTGGGCGTGTCACCATCTTCAATTTTTACGAAGTATGCGTTGAGCACTTCAATTTTCCCGTTAAAGGAACCACGGTTTCCGATGATGGTAATCTTGCTGCCGTTCTTAATTCCGTATTGGGCAACAAGGTCTTGGAACTTCTTTTTCTCTCCGCCCTTTTCTGAGAGCAGACCATAGACATATACGCTTCCAGTCTCATCCTCGAGGTCGAAATTACCATACTGGTCGCCGTCTTTCAGGTTCTTGACGGTACCAGTGAGCTGATACCAAGTGTCGGTGCTTTCTGCTGCTGCGTTGAAGTCTGCAATGCTGACGACTTGTGCGTCGCCGGTTGTTCCGCCACCGCCGCCACCGCCAGAGCCTTTGACGAGGCTTACGAGGTAGTTACCCTTGGCAATCTCGGGCGTTACCTTATTGTCCTTGACGTACTTGTAGAGCTTTCCATAGACAATCACTTCGTCGCCTTGAGCCAGGTCGGTGATGCCAGTAAACTTCGCTCCGTCGAGACCGTCGCCACTGTAAACGGTAATAGTCTTACCATTATCGGTGCCGTCCTCAGAGATGAGGTAGTTCAGATTCTGGTACTTGTCGAAGTTGGTCTGGTTGGTTGTTACCTTGACCACCTTACCCTTGACGAATGCAAACTGGTCGCTCTCAGCACCGTCTGCCAGTGCGTTGATCTTCTCCAGAGCCTGGTCAATGGTCAGCGGATTCTCCTTGGTGCCGAGTGTTTCGCCTGACGGTGTAGGAGTATCGCCACCCTCTCCGTTAATGCTCACAACATAGGCTTCTCCCTGTGAAGTTTCGGGGGTTGAGCCCTTGTAGTAAATCACCTTACCGCAGATGACAACATTGTCGCCTACCTTTACGTTGGTAGCTTTGTCATCGCTGTACTTCTGATTGCCGAGATAGAGTCCACGGTAGAAGACAAAGGTCTGTTTGCCTGTCTCGCTGTCAGCAATGCTGAACTGGGCGTTACCATACTGTGTGCCGAAGGCTTCCTTGACCTCGACGATGACACCCTTGATATAGACATCCTTGTCGGACTTGACGTCTGCACCTAATGCCTTGACGTAGTCAATGGCTGCTGCCACGTTGAACGGGTTGGCAGCAGTACCGTCGCCTGTCGGATCAACTACTTCTTGTCCACCGCCGTTGTCGGGGTCGGTAATGATACCGAACGGTGAGGGAACGTCCTCACAGCTCGTGAATGTGAAGGCCGCTATGGCCAGCGCAATCAGTGAATATGCAATTCTTTTCATATCGTTTATTTTTTTTTATTGTTTCGTGTGAATATATTGTTTAATGAAGCTGCTGATTACTCGGCATAGGTAATGTCGATGGTCTTTACGCGCAATTGGACACCGCCGCTGGTCGAGTCGTGCTCGTTGATGACGGTAAGCGTTTTATCCTTAGCTGTACCGTAGAGCGTCGGGTTGCCAACATAGTCAGTACCGTTGTTGGAATCGCAGTTGAGAACCACCTTGGCAATTGCCTTGCTGGATCCTGTAATGGCAATGGTGTTCTTGGCGTAGAGACGCACGCCTTTTGTTCCGTCATAGTACTTCGGCGTGGTGCCGCCTTCGCCCTTGCTGAAGGTGATGGTAGTGCCGTCCGTGAGTGTCACGCTAGTAACTTCCTCTGCATTGGCCCAGCCCTGTGTGCTGAGGTCAATACTAGTGGCACTTGACGAAGCGGTAGCATCGCCATTGATGAGCGTGACTACAGTACCGTCCACAGTAACTGTCACGTTGCTGTCGCCACCTGGTGTGTCGGGTGTGTCAGGCGTGTCACTGCCACCTTCGCCGTTAATGCTAACCACGTAGGCTTTACCCTGTGCGGTCTCAGGAGTTGAACCCTTGAAGTTGACCACCTTGCCGCAGATGACAACCTTGTCACCCTTCGCCACGTTCGTAGCTGACTCATCGCTATACTTCTTGTTGTTGAAATACAATCCGCGATAGAAAGTGAACTCACTGGTACCGTCCTCGCTGTCGCCCATTGTGAAGGTCGCGTTACCAAACTGCTTGCTGAACGGTTCGGTGACGCCGGTAACGACACCCTCGACATAGACATCCTTGCTGGATTCAACGTCGGCACCAAGTGTTCCAATGTAAGCCAGCACACCGGCTACGTTGTAGGGGTTATCCTTTGTTCCGTCGCCCTTGGGCTCTGCGGGAGGCTCGGGCGTATAGGAGGACGGCTGGATGTCGCTTTCCTTGCGGAGCAGAATCTGCCATGTGTTGTTGTAGCGGGTGAAGATACCTGTCACGTCAATGGTACCCGTCGGCATGATGGCATTGGCAAAGTCGCTGTAAGTGCTGGTGCGCAGCACGAGTTTACTGCTGCTGATGCCTACAAAGGCGCGGTTGGCGCAGTTGGCTGTCAGCGTTACACTGCCGTCCTTCGGTGCGAAGGTGGCGGTGCCGTTAGCGTCCTGCAGTTGTACGCCGCGCAGGGTGATGAGCTTGCCGGCATCCTTTTCAAGGTCGAGCTTGGCAACGTTCGTTACCTCCATCGGTGTGACGGGGTTGTTCGAACTGAGAATGCGGAAGTGGTTGTTCCATGTAGCGCGACTCATACGGCTGACATAAGTGCTGCCGGTGGCGCTGGTATAAAGCGTTCCGATTTCTGCCATCTTGCCATAGCCTCCGACGTAGAGGCCTTCGAGCTCGATGAGGATTTCCTGGCCAATGGGCAGGTAACCGAACAGACCGCCCTGTGCGATGCACACGAGGATAGCGCCTGTCTCGTCCTGCAGCGAAATCTCGTTGTAGATATTGCCCTCAACGTCATTGCCCGTTACGATACCCTTGATTTGTGTGGGCTTGCTGACCTGTTCGTAGCTTCCTCCGTCGATGACAGACGAATACTTGCTTTTCAGCTGGGCGATGGTGAGGAGATTGCTTTCTGTGATGTACTGGTTGCCAAACGTGTTCTGGGTTTCCTCATTCACGGGGTTGCTCCAGTCGCCATCCATGCACGAAGATAGTCCGAGCGTGCATGCCAATGCAAAGAGAATATACTTAATCTGTTTCATTGTGTCTTGACGTTTTTGTTAGAATCTGTAAGTGATGTTCAGCATACCGTTGATACCATAAGCGTAGTATTTCTTCGGATTGAGAGAGAATTTGTACGCACGTACATTATTCATAGTACCGTCGTCCTTGACGGTGTAGTCGCTTCGGCTCTGCTCGTAACCGCCCGTGACGATGTTGGTGTTGTTGAGCAGGTTAGTCAGCATGAGGTTGATGCTGAGCTGGCGTCCCTTGCTCAGACGGAGGCTCTTGCCGATAGAGGCGTCAAGCATGAATCCGCCGTTGCCGCGTGCCTGGTCGGGAACAATGAAGTTACCCTCGTTATCGACGTTGCCCATAGTGGTCAGCGTGCTTTGGTAGCGGTAGCTGGGTGAGTAGCTCAGATAGATGCGATGGTAGTAGTTGCTGTTCAGGTCGATATACCATCCGTTGGAGTGGTAGCTGAGACCGAGGCTATAGGCTGACAGCGGTGTGCCGGCCTCGTGCATGCCCTCGTTCATGACGATGTCCTGATGGAAGGTGCTCTTCGTCGAGTTCATGTAGATGACGGTGGCATTGTTCATGTTCTTGGCTTCGCTGATGGTACCGATAGCCTTCAGGTCGAGGACGTCGAGCAGCTTGAACTTCGCACCGAGCTCGATTCCGTAGTATGCCTTTTCGATGTTTGTCATCGAGACATAGGAGAATGAGTTGATATCGTCGAAGTAGAAGTTCTGCCATTCTGTGCCCTTGCCCACATGGCTGTAGTAGGCACTGAGGTTGGCCTTCATCCATGCATTCTGGTAGTTGTAGCCAATCTCTGCGCTGAATACCTGTTCGTTCTTCAGGTTGTGAACGAAGTCGTTGGTAATCTCAGGCGAGACGAAAGCCGTCTGTGCCTGTGGTGCACGCCACTCAAAGCCTACGCCGAGTGAGATGGTGTTACCTGCTCCGAGGTTGTAGGTTAGTCCGCCCTTGGCACCGCCGTCCAGGAAGTGGGCCGTGCCGCCTTTGCCGTAGGAGTGCTCAGCGTCCATACCGTTGCGCATCAGACCCTCACGCATCATCTGCGTGCCGCCTACGCGGGCTGCGATGAATGTGTGCAGACGGCCCTTGCTGTAACGGTAGTTAGCCCAGTAAGCTGCCTTTGTGACAAAGATGTTGTAGTTGTAGCGGAACTTGTCGCCTTCGCGGACGATGCCGTCCTTGTTGTCTAGGTCATAATAGATCTGGTCTGAACCTGGCGAGTAATTGCTCAAGGCGTAGGTGTTGATGTTGGTGTAGTGGTCTGCTCCGAGCAGGTCTTCCATCGTAGCAAAGTGCATACCCTTGTTGGAGGCCAGCTGCAGACCCATGTTCAACGTTGAGTTCTTTGTGAGGTCCATCTTCAGCGTTGAGGCCAGTGCCACGTTGAGGTTGTTGATGTTCTTGGCCTCAATGAAGTACATGGCGTCAACACCCTGCTTGTTAGCCTGCTGGTTTGCATAGTACAACTTGTCGAAGTCAATCTGGCGTGCTGCGTCAGAGCTCATCAGCCACGTGCGTGCCGTGTAGAAGTCCAGATAGCCCTGATGTGTGCGGTTACGTGTATCGGTGGGATCCCATACATCGTAATAGCTTGACGGCAGGTTCTTCCAGTAGTCCGGCTGTGGGTTGTCGGCATTGTTGTAGTTCAGGCGTGTGCCCTTGTAAATGCTGTACTTACCAAAGAGCGTAGTGGTGAGCTTCATGTCCTTGTTAATCTTCCAGTCCCAGGTGAGCAGCACCGACGGCGAGTAGTCAGTAACGACGCGCGAGTTGCGCTTCTTGCCGTTCTGGTAGCCCCAATAGGGGTTGTAGAAGTTGCTGTTGGCCAGCCAGTAGCTCTCATCCGTAGCGGCACCCTGTGTAGAGCGCTCGGTGGGGTTACCCCATGTGACGAGCGAGAGTGAGTGCTTCTCGTTAAAGATTTTCTCGACGCCGAAGAAATAAGAGAGCGAATTGTAGAAGGTTCCCTCCACGTAGCCGCGGTTAGCCCAGCGATAGGTCAGGCTGGCTGTGAAAGCCCATCCGTCGGCATTGATACCCGAGTTATAGGTGTACATACCGCGCAGCGTGTAGTTGCGGTTGGCAGCTGCTACTGAAGCACGGTTGCCGGCAGCGAAGTGGCTTGGACGGAAGTCGTAGTTGTTGGAACCGCCCATGGCTGTCATGGAGAAATTGTTTACTTCAAAAGGCAATGAGTACTCCACGCCGCGTGTCTGGTTGTTCAGACCGCCGACGAGAGAGAAACGGAACTGCCCCGACTCCATGTCGTTCATCGGCGCACCGTTGATATACATCTCATTGTACTTCTGGTTAAAAGCACGATACCTGAAGCGTACGGGGCTGAACAGGAAACCTACGCTGTTGGCATAGGTGTTGTTGTTCGACGAGATGATGGTGACGTTCTGCGTCATGTCGTCATCCTCGCCCAGCTGTGCTTCGGTGAATGTGAATGCCTGCTCGTCCTGCAAACCGTTCGTGTCCGTGTTTGTCGGCGTCTCGACAACCTGGGCAGCGGCGGATGTAGCGATGCATAAGGCCATCACAACAAGTTTCAGCTTTTTCTGCATAGATTAGAATTTTAAATGTTACACATAATTTGTGGCAAAGATAATAAATTAAATTGAAATAACATCATTTTTATCTATCTTTTTTTCCTAAAAAATTAAGATATGCGAAAAAAACACCATTATGATGAAAAAAAATGCTTTTTTGAGTGCTAAGTAAAAAAAATATACTATCTTTGTGCCATAAAAACCAAAAGCTATATGAAAAAACTATTCGTACTTATCGCGCTCACCTTGCTCATTAGTGCAAGCGTAGCACAGGCACAAGACAGAAAGTTCTCTCTCTATGCCGTAGGATTCTACAATCTCGAGAATCTCTTTGACACCTGCCATGATGCAGGTCACAATGACTATGAGTATCTTCCCGAAGGTGCTAACCACTGGACACCCATGAAGTATGAACACAAGCTGCGCAACATGTCGCGGGTACTCAGCGAGATGGGTACCGACATGCTGCCTGCTTCTATAGGCTGTGCCTTCATCGGCGTGTCGGAAGTGGAGAACGCCAAGTGTCTCGCAGACCTCTGCGCCCAGCCCCCGTTGGCTGCCCGTAACATGCAGTTCTGCCACATCGAAGGTCCCGACCAGCGTGGCGTTGACTGTGCGCTACTCTACAACCCCAAGCTCTTTACTGTGCGTGACGTGAAGCTTATACCTTATATATATATACTGCCTGAGGACAGCCTTCGCGCCACACGTGGATTCCTCACCGTCAGCGGAACCATGGCCGGTGAGCATGTCGCTGTCATTGTCAACCACCTGCCCAGCCGCTTCGCCGGTTCGTTCTATCGCGAGGAAGGCGGACGACAGATTAAGATTGTCAAGGACTCGCTGCAACGCGAAGACCCTGACGTCAAGATCTTCATCATGGGCGATATGAATGACGACCCGCAGGATCCCTCTATGGCTGTGAAGTTAGGCGCACGCCGTGAAATCAGCGAGGTGGAGCCCTTCGGACTCTGGAACCCCTTCTGGAACGTTCTTGCCAGTGGTACCGGCACGTTGCAGTATGATGGTAAGTGGAACCTTTTCGACCAGATTATCCTCTCACGCAACCTCATTGACGTGGATAAGCTGAAGGATCGCAAGAAGTTCGACTTCAAGCCCAGCGAGGTGGATTGCTCTACGCTTACCTATTTCCGTCATCAGGTGTTCCGTCGCGACTATCTCTTCCAGCAGGAAGGCAAGTACAAGGGCAATACCCTGCGCACTCATGCCGGCGGACAGTGGCTCGACGGCTATAGCGACCACCTGCCCACCGTCGTCTATCTCGTCAAAGAACAGAAATAATCCATCCCTCAGGCTCCCCTTGATCAAGGGGGAGCCGTAAATCATCAATAAAATGTATATTATCGGTATTGCAGGCGGAACAGGTTCAGGAAAGACCACCGTCGTCAAGAAAATCATCAACGTGCTGCCCAACCACTGCGCCGCAGTCATCCCCTTGGACTCCTACTACAACGACACCACCGGTATGACCGACGAGGAGCGCAAGCAAATCAACTTCGACCACCCTGATGCCTTCGACTGGAAGCTGCTGTCAGAACACATCAAGCGACTGAAGAACGGCGAGGCCGTCGAGCAGCCCACCTATTCTTATGTCCTCTCGAACCGTCTGCCCGAGACCATCCATGTGGAGCCTAAGCCCGTCATCATTCTTGAAGGCATCATGACACTTCACTACAAGAAGCTGCGCGACATGATGGACCTAAAGATTTTCGTTGATACCGATGACGACGTGCGCCTCATCCGTAACATCCGCCGTGATGTCGTGGAGCGCGGACGTACCGTCGATATGGTGCTCGACCGCTACGAGAAGGTGCTGAAGCCCATGCACGAGCAGTTCATTGAGCCGACGAAGAAGTTTGCCGACCTCATCATCCCCTGGGGCGGCGAGAACAAGACCGGCATCCACATCCTCAAGACCTATATTGAGGGCATCGTTACGAACGTGTAATACGTTATATATTTATCAAACATCAAACAATTAACATTAAAACTTTAAAAAATGAAGAAGACATTGTTTTCATTTGCAGTAGCAGCTATGGCATTGGCTATGGTCGCCTGCAACGGTAAGACAACAGGAAACACTGGAACGGCAGATTCTGCTGCAACCGCTGATTCCGCAAAAGCAACAACAGAGAAAGCTGAACCCGCAAAGCCCGCCGAGGCTCTCCCCACCATCGAGTCCATTGATGCCGACTGGGACAAGGTGACCTATGCTGACCTTGGCTTCTCGTTCGAGGCTCCCTCGGGCATCAAGGTGAGCGACATCGGACGCTTCGAACTGCGTGCTAAGCCCAAGGGCGTGTTCGTTGACATCGTCATGATTGAGAATCCAAACTGTGCACCTGAGAAGGCCGCAGAGTTCCTCAAAACGTTCATGGAGAGTGTCAAGCAACACACCAAAGAGAGCAAGGCTGAGCAGAAGGGTGCTACCGCTACCATCTGGGAGCACAAGAACGGCATGCAGCACCACACCCGCTACATCGTGGGCAACGGTCGCTATGTAAAGCTCATATTCTACTACTTCGACAAGGACAAGGCTACTCTTGACAAGGCTTATAAGCGCGTCCTTGACTCGATGAAGTTAGAGGATCCCGTTCAGTAAGAAGCAGGAAAGATAAAAAGAAAAGAACGATGTCTGGTTTCAGGCATCGTTCCTTTTTTGTTGGCTACAGGTCAAGCGGATGCCTGAACACTTGAGCCATCTCGTCAGGCAGCACGTCGTGGAAGGGGATGTTGAGATCGCCATCGCAAGTGAGGCTTCTGCCTGTGCTTCCCCCGAACAACAGTTTGCTACCGTCCAGCACCCTGATGCTCTCGACCGGTCCTCCTGTGCTTGGTACGGGTTCGTCGTCGGTGTTATGGACGGACAGCGCGGCCAACTGCTGAATGAATTGCTGATACTGCTCAGCTGTCAGCGGGGCGGTCTGGTCGTAGGCGGCCTGATTGCCATAGCCCTTGATGACCGTCAGGGTTACAGAGTCCTTCGTGACGACAACCGTCATGTCGTAGTGACAATCGGGAGCCACCGTGCCGTTGTTCGTGAAAAACTGGATACTTGTTGACTGCTGCAAGATGTCAGACGTCAGCTTGCTGTTGTTGTTCTGTCCACATGCCGTGGAGACGAGTAGCGAAAACATAGCCATGATGGATAATAATACTTTTTGCATCATATTCATTGTTCTTTAGTTATTTTGTTTCTATTCTTTGTCCTTCTATTCATATAGGATGCTGCTATTTGTTGTAGGTCATTTCGCTGACAAAGGTACGAATAAGTGAGCGAAATGCAAAGAAAAGTGCAATTTTCTTTGCATTTCCGAACGGAAGTACCTTCGACAGGCATGTCAGAGGTACGAAATAAATATGACAAATATAAGCGCTTATGTTGACAAATAGCCTTCGCGCTTTTGCAATTTAATTTATTTTGCATCGCAATATCAATTATTTTGCATCGCAATTTAAATTAAATTGCTGCGCAATATCAGTTATTTTACAACGATGCGGATGCTATTTGTCAAGACAATGGCTGATATTTGTCATTTCTCCCGCTAATGTTTGTCATGAAAAGGGATGGTCTTTTGGGGTTAGCCGAGGGAGGCATTGGCTTTGAAAAATCACTTAATCACAATTTTTTTGCCATTAATAATATAGATGCCCTTGGTGGGGTGGGTGACGCGGCGGCCATCCAAGGTGTAATAAGGGGAAGCGTGGAGGTTTGAAGTTTGAGGTTTGAAGTTTGAGGTTTGAGGTTCGATGCCTGTCATGCTGAGGACGTCGAGCAGGCCGCGATAGACGTCAATTTCGCCGTAGCCGTATTCGTTGTTGGGATAGCTTAGGTTGCTGTCGGGACAGCGGCAGGTGCGGCTGAACACGCCGAGGATGTCGGCAGGTGTCAGGTCGGGCTTGGCCTGCAGCCACAGGGCGATGGCACCGGCTACGATGGGCGTTGACATGGAGGTACCTGACTGCACGAGCCAGGGATAGAGCTCTCCGTTGAACTCGGAGTTGGCGATGATGTAGTTGTTGCGGTCGTCGTTGTGCTCGGGATAGAAGTGGTTGAAGGAGGAGATGATGTTCTGCCCGGGAGCCATGACGTCGGGCTTCATCCGTCCGTCCATCGTGGGACCTGTGGATGAGAACGAGCTGCGAAGGCCCACGTTGATGTTCTCGCTGGTGCTCCACGTGCCATATTGGTTCCGATAGGAAGTGCGGTGTGCCGTAGAACCGACGCAGATAACCGAAGAGAAACAGCCAGGGGCAAGGATATTATGTCCGTAGTCGGCATCCTGCCAGCGTGTGTCGCTGCTGCGCTCAGTTAGGGCACACGAGCTGCTGCCGAATACCTCCACATGGCTGTTGTTACCTTCAACGACCAGAGCCACATCGGGCAACTTGCTCAGCGGGCGATTGGAGTTGATTTCAAGCCGACCGACGGTTTCATTCAAATAGTCTGACGGATAGCTGTTATAGGTCACCGCCAGCGTGTCCTTGCCGATGAACAGCGTGTCGGCGATGTTTGAAGTTTGAAGTTTGAAGTTTGATGTTTGAAGTCGGAATGTGATGGTACGGGGCGACGTGTTGTCTTCGTAGAGCATCACGTGCAGCTGTGCGGAGCCGTTGGCTTTCAGTCGGAATTGTGCCGATGTGCCGCTGGCATCGATGAAGGCTCCTGCCTCGGACATTCCGACGGGCTTTTCCAGATAGGTTTTTACCAGATTCTCGTTGCCGGCAGAGACGACGATGATATGTCCCGGGCCGCAGAGCTGTTCGAGGAACTCGGCATAGAGCTGGTCTTCTTCGTCAAGGTAGGGTGGGTAGCCTTCGCTGAACGATGCCACGCAGGGCTTGCCCTGTTGGTCGGCATAGTCGAAGATGTATTTAAAGCCCAAGGCATCGACGGCGGTGGTATATTTGTAGAGGTCTGCCTCGTCAATATATTCGATGTCGCTGCTCACGGCATTGTTTACCAGACAGATGTCACTCTCGTAGGCGATGCCTCGGTAGGGGCTGTCATAGCCGCTGCCTGCCGCGCTGCCTAACGTATGTGTGCCGTGTGCCTCGGTGATGCCGTCAACGGAATGTTGCTGTGCCAATACTGCTTCATAGCCTACATAGTCACGTCCGACAGGAAACGGACTGCCGATGGTGTCTTTTGACAGCTGGTCCCAGAACGCGCCAATGCGATATTGTGTGGCGCTTTGGTCGTAAAAGTTCGGGTGTGTGAGGTCGAAACCCACATCCATGACTCCCACCACAACGCCCTGACCGGTGAAGTGGTGAGGGAGGAGGGTGGAGGGTGGAAGGTGGAGGGTGAGCGGCGGATATACGGGTAGGGCATTGATGATGGTTGCGGTCGTGTCCATCAATAGCTGTCCGCAGGGATTGGCCTCGATGCGCTGCACGGCGGGGTGGGTGGCTAACGATGTGATGCGGTTGAGCGGAATGGATGCGATGCAGATGTCGCCCAGTTGGGCGTACTTACGGCATCCGTAGTCGGTGAGCAGCGCATCGGCATCGGTTTCGGTGATTCGCACGAAGGCGGTGAGGGAGTTTGATGTTTGATGTTTGATGTTTGATGTTTGATGTTTGATGTTTGAAGTTTGATGTTTGAAGTTTTGGACTTGCCATTCCGTTGCAGCCGAACACACATAGGCAGACATTTTGTATATATCTGCACGCTGTGCTTTGACGCTCATCACGGCCAACAACACAAGGAAGGAGAAGATGATTCTCCTCATAAACCGTCAAACTTCAAATTTCAAACTTCAAACCTTATAAAATTCCGCGTACCACTCCGCAAAGGCACGAAGGCCGTCACGCAGGGAGGTGCTGGGCTTGTAGCCGAAGTCACGCTCCAGCGCCGAGGTGTCGGCAAACGTTACAGGCACATCGCCTGGCTGCATGGGCACCAGTTTCTTGTGTGCCTCGAAGTCATAGTCCTCGGGCAGCACATGGGCACGGATTAACTCCTGCTGCAGAATATCGACAAACGTCAGCAGGTTTTCGGGTGAGTTATTACCTATATTATATACGGCGTATGGCGGCAGGGGCAGCCCATCCTCACCCTGTTTCTTCTCGGGAGCACCTTGCATGATGCGTACCACGCCTTCCACGATGTCATCGACATAGGTAAAGTCGCGCATACAGTTGCCGAAGTTGAATATCTGGATGGTGTCGCCCTTGACCAGTTTGTTCGTGAAACCGAAGTATGCCATGTCAGGACGTCCGGCGGGTCCATAGACCGTGAAGAAGCGCAGACCTGTCGAAGGGATGTTATAGAGTTTCGAATAGGCATGGGCCATCAGCTCGTTGCTTTTCTTCGTGGCAGCGTAGAGGCTGACGGGGTTGTCCACCTTGTCGTCGGTGGAGTAGGGTACCTTCTTGTTCGAGCCATAGACGCTGGACGAGGAGGCATAGACGAGATGCTCCACGGGGTTGTGGCGGCAGGCCTCCAGAATGTTATAGAATCCGATGAGGTTGCTCTGTATGTATGCATCGGGATTGGTGATGGAGTAGCGCACACCAGCCTGGGCAGCCAGGTTGACTACGACCGAGGGCTTATACTCTGCAAAGATGTCGTCGATGGCTTTCTTGTCGGCAATGTCACCTTTGACAAACACCCATTTGTCGTCTGTTGTCTGTGCCTCGTTGTCCAACTCCTTCAGTCTCCACTCTTTCAGACTGACGTCATAATAGTCGTTCATGTTGTCGATGCCGATGATGGTGGCACCCTTCACGTCTTTGAACAGACGCTTCACGAGGTTCGAACCGATGAATCCGGCAGCTCCTGTCACAAAAATGCTTTTGTTATCTAAACAGATTCTTTCCATATTTCTTTATTCCCTGTTTTGAGTAATTCTGCTGCAAAATTAGTAAGAATAAATGAAATAGCCAAATAAATTGCTCATTGACAACTGCAATTGATAATTATTTTGTATCTTTGCAGCCGTAAATAAGATGACCAACATGGAAAAGAACGTAAATGACGTATTGCATCGCAATGTGAAAATACTCTCAAAACACTCGGAGCGTGAGGACAGCATGATGCCGGAAGGCTCTGCTCCGATGCCGTCGGTGGAGTGTGTGAAGAGGATGGTGAGTCTTGTGAAGTGCATCATCTTCAGTGACTATTTCTATAAGCGCCAGACGGAGGAGGAGATTCGTTCCTACTATATCGGTGTGAACATGGAGGAGTTGTATAAACTGCTCTGTGAGCAGATTGCCCGCGGACTGCTGTTCTGCAGTTGCATGAGCGAGGAGGAGGCTCGTGAGCGCGCGAAGGTGCTGGCGCTGGAGTTTGTTGAAAAGCTGCCCGAGGTGAAGCGCCTGCTTTACACGGACGTGGAGGCGATGTTCAACAACGACCCTGCGGCTACGCATTTCGGTGAGGTCATCTTCTGCTATCCGTCATTGAATGCCATGACGCACTACCGCATTGCCCATGTGCTGCACCAGATGGAGGTGCCTGTCATTCCACGTATCATTACGGAGCAGGCTCATTCCAAGACGGGCATAGATATCCACCCGGGAGCACAGATTGGTGAGTATTTTTCCATTGACCACGGAACGGGTGTGGTGATTGGCGAGACGAGCATCATCGGCAACCATGTGGCGCTCTATCAAGGTGTGACGTTGGGTGCCAAGAGCTTCAAGTACGACGAGAACGGCAACATGCTGAACGTGCCGCGTCATCCGATTATCGAGGACAATGTCACCATCTATTCCAATGCCTCTGTGTTGGGGCGCATCACCATCGGACATGACTCGGTCATCGGCGGTAACATCTGGCTTACACACGACGTACCGCCTCACTCGCGTATTCTGCAGAGCAAGGCGGTAGATGTCAGTTTCAATGGTGGATTGGGAATCTGAAAGGCTTACCACTCACTACTCACCACTCACCCTCATCTTTCAATGGTGATGCTGTCGCCAACGAGTTCCTTGGGCTGTTGTGACCAGCGGTAATACTGATCCCAGTTGAAGTCCGTGGTCTTGCGGAAGTCGAAGTCGGCTTCGCTGATGACTTCGCCATAGCGGTTGACGTACTTCATTCTGCCAGTGAAGTAGCGGCCATTGATGTCGAAGTTGACGATGCGCACCTTCTCACCGTTGTCGTAGTAGATGTAGATGATGTTCCAATCCACTTCCCATGTGAAAGTACGATGATAAGTGCGGTAGCGGTTGCCATCGACGTAGTCAATCTGCTCACCCTCACCTGTAGTGGCTCCGTAGGTGTAGCCCCTTCCACCGTCGCGGTAGAAGCGCATCACGGTGTAATACTCGGAGTAGTTCTCATAGCCCCAATGGTCGTAATATGTCTCACCCATGTAGCCCTCCCACTCTCCGTTGAGGTCGTATGCAATCCGCTCATCACTTTCGCAGCTGCTGAATGTCGTTATCGTGAGCACTGCCATGAGTGCTACTGCGATACTGTTGTAAAACTTCTTCATAATCGTAAGGTATTAAGTTGTTACTATTGTTTGTTGATGCAAAGGTAAGTCATTTTTATACTTCTACCATAGTTTTTCCCCTATTATGTGTTAGGGATTTTCCTATTTCAACAGTTCAACTCTTCTTTTTGCCGAAGTTTGGGTCTATCTTGATGAAGGCACAGACAAGGAACGTTGCGGCACAGCAGATAATGGTCCAAATGAAGAAATGCCGGTAGCCGATGGTCTCCTGCAGCCAGCCTGCCATCATGCCCGGCAGCATCATACCCAGCGCCATGAAGCCTGTACAGATAGCGTAGTGGGCGGTCTTGTGCTCGCCTTCCGAGAAGTATATCAGGTAGAGCATATAGGCGGTGAAGCCAAAACCGTAGCCGAACTGCTCAATAAAGATACAGGCATTGATGATGCCTAAGCCCTCGGGTTGCACATAGCTCAGATAGACATATACTAGGTCAGGCAGTGTGATGGCCAGCACCATAGGCCACAACCAGCGCTTCAGTCCGCCGCGTGCAGCAGCCAGTCCGCCGAGTATGCCGCCAATGGTCAATCCGATGATGCCTACCGTACCATAGACGACACCCACCTGACCTGTGGTGAGTCCCAGTCCGCCTTTATCTACAGGGTCGAGCATGAAGGGATTGATAATCTTCACCAACTGTGCCTCGGGCAGTCGGTAGAGTAGCATGAAGAGGATGGCGACCAGTGCCTGTGGTTTGGTAAAGAAGGTCTTGAATGTGCGCAGGAACTCGCTGGCGATGGTCTTGGCGCTGACGTCTTTGGTGGCATGGTCGGATGCCGGATGTGGGAGAATGAACTGATGGTAAACGGCCACGAGGAAGAAGAATACGGACAGCACGACAAAGACGACAAGCCAGGCAAAGGGTATATTGCCCGACAATCCTTCAAATGTCGCAGTGGTGTCTTCCTTCAACTTGGGGTCAACGGATATGATAATCAAGGCAGGTTTGTTCCAGTTGTCCTTAGTGAACTGGAAGCGCGTGGAGAGCTTGCCCTGTTCCATCTTGATGCTTTGGTCGCCGTTCTTAAATGCCATGTTCAGGATGATGGGCTCATCGTCCTTGGGCTGTTCCGAGAGCGTGATGCCGACGATTTGCTGTCGGCTCTGTAGCGCAGAGGCTTTGCGGGGAGCTTCGCCGAAGGTCTCGCGCAACCATTTTGTAAAGGAACTCTCTTCTTCGGTAACTTGTGCCGCTGCCTGTTGCTGTGGCTGTTCCTTCTCCACAAAGCCGTTGACCTCATTTTGCTGCTTCACGTAGTCAATCATGGACAGGGTGCTGTCAGCCTCGGCTGTTGTGAACAGGAAACGCTGTCCGTTCTGGTTCTCCGTGATGTCCTTGATGCTGATGGCCTGTTGTGTGGCATTGACTTGCAGCTGGGCTGGTTCCAGTCCGCTGTTCATTTCAATGACACCTGCCAAGATGACCAGCAGACCTTGTCCGGCAACGGTGGCTATGCGGTAGAACGTACTACGGATGCCGACGTAAAACGACTGCTGGTGGTCGTCGAGGGCGTGCATGTAATAGCCGTCTGCGGCAATGTCGTGAGTGGCTGACGTGAAGCCGATGACCCAGAATACCGCCAGTGTCAGCTGGAAGAAGAACGGCGTGGGAATGGAAAAGGCCAGTAACGCAAAGGAGACGGCGATAATCCATTGCATGGTGATGGTCCACCAGCGCTTCGTCTTGAACAAATCGACGAACGGGCTCCAGAAGGGTTTGATGACCCAAGGCAGGTAAAGCCAGCCGGTGTAGAGGGCAATATCTGTGTTGGAAATGCCCAGTCGTTTATACATGATGACGGCAATGGTCATCACCGCCACGTAAGGTAATGCCTCGGCGAAATAGAGCGTGGGAATCCACGCCCAAGGGTTAATAGATCTTTTTGATTTCTGCTCCACGATAATAATGTAATAAGATTTGATCGTAATTATATCCTTGTGTACTCATGACGGCGGCACCGATCTGGCAGAGCCCCACACCGTGGCCCCAACCGGCACCCGTCAAGATGAAACGGTCGCCCTCTTTATCAACGACGAATGCAGAACTGTAGAGGTGGCTCACGCTCAGCGCACGACGAATCTCCAGTTCCTTGCCGATGGTGAACGTCTTTTTCGTACCCACAATCTTCAGCTTCCAGATGCGTCCGCTCCGTCCGCGCTCCAACGGGATGAGGTCGGTAATCTGTCCGAAGTCGTCCTTCAGCTTCTCGTTGACCAGCGCTGTCAGCTCTTCGGCTGTATATTCCACGTGCCAGCGGTAGAACTCTGTCGTCTCCTGATCGTAGTCGTTGAGTACCTGCGACAGGATTTCCTTGTCCTTCGTGTTACAGAAGGCATCGGGCGTGCTACGTATCCAGCGCTCTGCGTTCTCCTCGATGGTCAGGTCTTTGACACGTCCGCCCAGACGGTTATCGGGAATAGCCAGCAGGTAGGGCTTGCGCGTGTCTTCCCAGCAGTACTGGAACTCCTCCGTCATGCCGCCGCAGCACTTGCCGTAGCGGGCATCGCATATCTCGTCTTCGTACATCAGTATCTGTCCCTTCGTGGCTTTCACGGCAGCCTCGACGCTACGGTTGCCTGCCTTTGTGATACCTTGATAGCGCTGACAATGGTCGTCGGCACAGACATCGAAGATTTGGTGGTCTTCGCGGTCGTACCAACGGATGAGCTCATCGTCTTTGCGGATGAACGAGAAGAAACTGTTTTGTCCGGCGTTCAACTGCTTGCGTTTTTCCATCTGTGCCAACAGCCACGAGCGGCTGATGACGGCATGGGCCTTCAGCAGTTCGATGCTGCTGGTGGCTTTCATTTCGCTGCTGATGACGCTGATGAGGTATTTCTCCACGGGCAGCTGATTGATAGCTGTGATCTTGTCAGCCTCGACGACGAGACGCAGCGTGCCGTTGAATACCTGCGTCTCCTTACGCTCCCAGTGGAAGTTGACGCCGATGGTTACGTCGTGGAGCGAGAACGATGCGTCGCTCTGCTGTGGCGTGAAGGTCAGCTCACGGTATTGGTTGCCGTTCCACAGGATTCCGCCCTCCGCAAACTCTACCGTCTGGTCGCCCTCGATGGTCTCGCCCTTGGCGGTGTAGGGACCGTTAAGGGCGAAGTGAATCTTCTGTCCGCTGACGATGCCGACACTTACCTCGGGTTGTTTAGTGTTTTGAAGTTTGAAGTTTGAAGTTTGAGGTTTTGATGCGGGCTGTTGTTTCAGCAGCTCTGTGATGTGTGCAAGCTGTTCGGGCGTGACCGACACCTCGCGCAGAATGCCGAAGGCAATCTCCGGCGTGACGCGGCGGAAGTCCTCTTCGCGTGGTGTGATGATGAGTCCGCCCATATCGACGGCACCTGGTGATATGATATACTGTTCGTCGCCCTCGGCAGTATAGCAGGCAGGACGATGCTTAGCGCGTGGGAATACCACGCTGAGGAAGGTGTCGCCCGTTCGCCAGGCGATGATGTTCATCATGGGCTCGGGGTTTGAGGTTTGAGGTTTGAGGTTTGAAGTTTGATGTTTGATGTTTACATTCTCCAACGCCTTATACAGTCGCTTGAACAACTGTTGGTCTGTCTCTGCCGAGTGGCTGCGGATGAGCAGGGCGGGACAGGGGTAGTCGTTGATGAGGAAGATGCCTTCGTCCGTGGAGGGCTGGGCGTTGAGTGCGGCGGGCTGCGGGGTGAGGGGTGTCAGGTTCCGGCTCAGGCGTTGCCAGCTTGTCTGCAACGGCAGCACGCCACTGGTTCCTGCCTGGAAGTGGGCGTGGTCGGGGGCTGATGCTCCGCTCTGTGGTCCGTTATACATCACCATCAGCTCGGGGTATTCCTCCAACAGCTGGTGTATCTCGCCGTAGCGGTTGGCGATGAGCTGCGGCTGGTGAGTGACAGCGGGAATGGTGTAGTGTGTTGGCAGGATGGGGTAGGGGTTGACCAGCAACTCATAGTCGCCCATCACCTTCTTCAACTGCTGCTCCGGACGGTTCTGCTCACAGAGGAAGCAGGGGCGTTTGTCCAGCGTGCGGCTGTCCATCTTCGCACCTGTTGACACGATGCGTGCGGGGTTCCATTGCACCTGTATGGTCATGTTCTCCTCAGTCAGTTCGCGTGTCTCCACGTTGCCCAGGTCACGGTAGCGCCGGCGTGCCTCGTCCCATTTCTCCAACTGACGGTTGAAGAAACGCTGCAGGCTGGAGTCGGGCAGCAGGTCTTTCTTGCCCTGCCGCATCTGCTGGCGGGCCATGATTTCGAGTGTGCGCAGACGGTCCTTATAGAGATTGTTGGCGTTGACCTTCTCAACGCTCAGGGCAGCGTCGCTGTTGCCGCCCCAGCGCCGGCAGAGGTACAGCTCATGATAGATGCGTCCGATGCGGTAGTGGCGTGAGAAGATGAGTCCCATCGCGTAGTCCTCGCCGTAGGACGTGTTAGGCAGCTGTATCTGTCGCAGCAGTGGCGTGAAGAAAGCACGCGGGGCTCCTAATCCGTTGATGCGCAGGGCGTTGTTAGGACCGTTCTCGTCGGTCCACTCCTTGTGGTCGATAAGTCCTGGCGGTAGCGTGTTCAGCTCGAAGTCGCACATGCGGTAGGAGCCCACCACCATTGCAGCGTGTTGACGACGGAAGGCATCGACGATGGTTTGCAGCGTCTTAGGGCTGGAGTAGAGGTCGTCGCTGTCTAACTGTACGGCAAAGCGTCCGCAGCGGTCATCATTCACGGCCATGTTCCAGCATCCGCCAATGCCGAGGTCCTTTCGTGTTGGATTCAACACGATTAATTGAGAATTGGGAATTGGGAATTGAGAATTCTGATTTGCTGGCACGCCTTTGTCTTTGCCTTGAGTGCGGTTTTTGTTACTATCTGGAGTGTAATCAGAATTCTCAATTCCCAATTCTCCATTCTCCATTCGTGAGAGTATCTCACTGGTTCCATCTGTGGAGTGGTTATCCACGACGATGACGTTATAGGGGAAGGTGGTTTGCTGCGAGAGGGCGCTCGTGACGGCGTCCTTGATGGTCTTGGCGCGGTTATAGACAGGAATGATGACCGATGCCTCGACGGGGAAGTCCTGTTCCTGGAAGTCTGGTTCTCGATAGGAGAGGGCGTCAATCTTCGCCCCGATGAGTTCGAGGTGAGCCGTGACTGCCTGTTCCATCTCTATCTGTACCTCGCGATTGGCAGGGTTCACGTAGTCAAACTGCTTCTCGCCGCTGGTGCGCAGGTCGGTTTCCTGCTCGGTGTAGAGCGTCTCGTTCAGGTGCAGCAGCGCTCCCTCACGGCTGAGGAAGAGACGCAGGGCATAGAGTCCTGCATATTTGTAGTCGCGCTCCGTGTCGGTGGTGGCGAACTGGTGAAGCAGCGGCGTGCGGATGAGCAGCACCGAACCGAAGTCGAAGTCATCGCGCAACGAACCCAATTGGTAATCGATGACGGGGTGTGCAGTCCTGTCGGAATACACCATTGCGGCACCTGAGTCGTTGGCTACGTGCAGCAGGCGTTCCATAGCCGAAGGGCCGAAGGTGATGCTTACAGCCTTCGTCACTAACAGCACATAGTCAGCCGCAGCATTCTCGGCGATACGCATCATCGTCTGTGAACTCGTCAGGTTCTCCACCGTCAGTACCTGACAGTCGGAGACACCCTTCTGCTCGTCCGAGGGCAAGCGGTTAGAAACCAACAGGAAGATGTTTTGTATGGTTTTGTTGTCACGTAGCTGCGCCACGGTGTGCTCCGCGTCAGCCCATTCGTTACACGCAATAAAGCAGTCAATCTTTTGTCGCATGGTGTTGATTTTGTTGTATCTTTTAATTTAGGCGCGAAGATACGAATAATTTTTCATGTAGCCAAAAGGATTAGGGTTTTTTTTGAGTTTGCTGCCTTGTAAGCACCCGTTTGAAGGAATGAAAAGGGGAGCCACATACCTTGTGACTCCCCTTTAGGTCCCTTGTGACGACCTTTTTCGCGTACGGAAAAAACTTTTTTCGTATAGGGAAAATACCTTTTTGGCGTACGGAAAATAGAAACTAAATTTTTCCGGTCGTGCTCAAAGGTGTTCCTTACTTCTTGATGAACTCTACGCGGCGGTTCTTGGCGCGGCCTTCGTCGGTGGAGTTGCTGGCAACGGGCTCATGTGAGCCTTTGCCGACGGCGCGGAGGTTGAATCCGTCAACGCCTAAGCCTTCAAGTGCTTTCACCACGGCCTCGGCACGCTTCTGGCTGAGAGGGTCGTTCACGGCGTCGCTGCCCTGATTGTCTGTGTGTCCCTGTACCTCGAAGCGAACGCTGGGGTTCTTCTTCATGTAGTCGGCCACTTTCTGTATCTCTGCCATCGACTCTGGCAGCAGATCAGCCTTGCCCGTCTTGAAGAGGATGTTGTTCGTCACAAACTTGCCTGTCTCCTGAATGGAACGCTCTACGGCAGACATGTCAGTTTCGGTACGTCCATACAGTTCTACGGCACCCTTGGCTACGACAACGTTCTTCACGTAGGTGGGACGGTCGTCCTTATGACCAGACCACAGCGTGAACCAACCTGCACCGGCCTTGGCGTTGGGCACGTTGATGACACGCTTGCCATCGACGTAGAACTTAATGGCACGCTTGTTGAACGACAAAGCGAAGTGATGCCAGCGGCCGTCGTTGATGACACAGACGTCACGGGCTGTGGAACTTCCCTCCTTGTGGGTATAGCCTTCAGCCGTAGGACGTACATAGTCGCAGTCGATAGTCTGCTTGTCGTATGACATACCATAGTGAATCGTAAACAGCTCGTGGTCACTCTCCTCGTTCTCGTTCATGATGTCTAACTCAATGCTGGGTGCGCCATCCTTGGGACGGTCATCGAACAGCATGTCGTACTCAATGGTGAATACATCGCCCAGATAGTTTCTGATGCCACCCTTCACCAACGGGGTAATCCATCCGTCGCCATCCACGAGAGCGATACACTTCACGCCGTTGATGGTCGCTACTTCAGCGTTACCACGTACCAAGTCCCACTTCGAGGGGAACTCACCGATTTGCTCACCGGCGAGGTCGTCCTGGAACATGATGGTGCCGCCACGCACAAAATCGCTCTTCACAGCACCGGCGTTCACTTCAGCCTGAGGAGCAGCTACTTCGTTTCCATCGTTGCCGTTGGTTGTTGCTTCTTCGGCATCACCTTCATCTTCGCTGCCGAGCACGGCATCGGTGGCTCCGTCCACGACGCTGTCAACGGCATCGCTGGCAGTATTGGCGACGGTGTCTTCAATCTTGGTTTCAATCTTACGCTGCACACGGTCTTTAATACGACCAAAGATACCTTGTGCACACAAGTCGGCACAGCCCATGCAGAACAGGCATATTGCCACAACAAATAATTTCTTGTTCATAGTTTTTCTGTCTTTAGTGGTTGTTGTTTATTTGGGGGCAAATTTACGAAGAAAAGATAAAAGCACCAAACATTTATCCTTTTTTTTTGTTCTTTTCTGCATTTTTCTAACAAATTGTTTGTTTAATTCGCAGAAAAGTTATACTTTTGCACCCGAAAGAAAAAACGAATAAAGAATATGCAGCACGCAGCTTACTTTTACGGCTATTATTTTTACTTTGCAGGGAACTGTGAAGCGGAAGGCCGTAAGTAATTGAAAATTTAGAATTGAAAATTGATAATTAAATAAGGCTCCGCTTCACTCACAAGGTGAAAGCGGAGTTTCTTTATAATAATAAAAGATGAAACGAATAGCAATACAAGGACTGGAAGGTTCGTTCCACGACATCGCGGCGCACCTGTATTTCGAGGGAGAGCAGATACAGCTGATATGCTGCAGTACCTTCGAACAGGTGTTCGGCAATATGCGTCAAGACCCTACGATGATAGGCATGGTAGCCATCGAGAATACCATCGCAGGATCGTTGTTGCATAACTATGAGTTGTTGCGTGACTCAGGCACGACGGTGGTGGGTGAGCACAAGCTGCACATCTCCCATTGCATCTGCTGTCTGCCTGATGATGACTGGGACACCATACAGGAAGTACACTCACACCCTGTTGCATTGATGCAATGTCGGCAGTTCCTGGCGCAGCATCCGCAGCTGAAGAACGTGGAGGCAGAGGACACGGCAGGCTCGGCGAAGATGATTACCGAGGGTCAGCATCGTGGCTGGGCAGCCATCTGTCACGCCGAGGCAGCACGCCTCTATGGGTTGAAGGTACTTGAAGACCATATTGAGGACAACAAGCATAACTTTACGCGGTTCCTCGTGGTGAGCCATCCCAACAAGGCCGACCTCCTGCGCCCCCTGACGGACACGAACAAATCGAGCATCGTCTTCTCGTTGCCCCACGAGGAAGGTTCACTGAGTCATGTGCTTGCCATCCTGTCGTTCTACAAGATAAACCTGACGAAGATACAGTCGCTGCCCATCATCGGCCACGAATGGGAATACCTCTTTTACGTTGATGTGATGTATGACGACCTGACGCGCTACCGCCAGTCGATAGATGCCATCATTCCGTTGACCAAGGACTTAAAGATTTTAGGAGAATATAAGGACGGTAAACAAACGAATTAAGAGTTAAGCATTATGATACAACCAGCAGACAGATTAAGTTTAGTACAGGAGTACTACTTCAGTAGAAAGCTAAAGGAAGTGGCACAGCTCAAAGCCGAGGGCAAGGACATCATCAGCCTTGCTATAGGTAGTCCCGATATGCCTCCCTCGGAGCAGACGATAGAGAAACTGTGTGAGGTGGCACGCCGTCCCGACAGTCACGGCTATCAGCCCACGATGGGAACGCCCGAGCTGCGTGAGGCGATGGCAGGGTTCTATAAGCGCTGGTATGATGTGGACCTCGACCCGAAGACAGAGGTGTTACCGCTCATCGGTTCGAAGGAGGGCATCCTGCATGTCACCCTCGCCCTTGTCAATCCCGGCGATGCGGTGCTGGTGCCTAACCCGGGTTATCCCACCTATACATCGCTCTCGAAGATCCTGGGCGCCAACGTCGTTTACTACAATCTGAAGGAAGATAACGGCTGGCAGCCTGACTTCGACCAGTTGGAAGAAATCGTAAACATCAAACATCAAACTTCAAACTTCAAACTACTCTGGGTGAACTATCCCAATATGCCGACGGGAGCCCCTGCTTGCATGAAGACTTATGAGCGTCTTGTGCATTTTGCACAAGAACACCACATTGTCGTCGTGAACGACAACCCCTATTCCTTTATATTAAACGAGCGCCCCATCTCGCTGTTGCAGGTGCCAGGCGCCAAGGACTGTTGCATAGAGTTCAATTCGATGTCGAAGAGCCATAACATGCCTGGCTGGCGTGTGGGCTTGTGTGCCACGAACTCCACGTTTATCTCGTGGATTCTGAAGGTACAGAGCAACATTGAGAGCGGCACGTTCCGTGGCATACAGCTGGCGGCTGCCGAGGCTTATAAGAACGATGAGGCTTGGCACCGTGAGTTCAATATCAACACCTACGTCCGTCGTCGTCAGTATGCGGAGCAGATCATGGATGTGCTGGGGTGTACCTACGACAAGAATCAGGTGGGCATGTTCCTCTGGGGACGCATCCCCGACAGCTATGCCAATGTGGAAGACCTCACGGAGCGCGTGCTCCACGAGGCCCGTGTCTTCATCACCCCGGGATTTATCTTCGGAAGCAACGGAGAGCGCTACATCCGCATCTCCCTCTGCGCCAAAGAAGAAAAGATTCAAAATGCTCTGGGGAGAATTCGTCAAATGTGTTCTTCTGAGTGATAATTATTCTAAGGAGTCAAGGAGATAAGGAGTATCAACTCTCCCCTTAAAAATCTCCTCTTCTCCTTGTCTCCTTAGATAAAATAATAATCCTTAGATAGAAGAGAGAAAAATAAATTAGATAATAAAGAATATGGAACTGGAATTAGAACCTTTACATTTACCGAGTGACAACGAACGCCCTTTCGTCATTGCAGGCCCATGCAGCGCAGAGACAGAGGAGCAAGTGATGAACACCGCTAAGCAGCTAGCCTCGTATGGCTGTCACAATTTCCGTGCCGGCATCTGGAAGCCCCGCACGAAACCTGGCGGCTTCGAGGGACACGGCGAGAAAGCCTTGCCCTGGCTGCAGCAGGTGAAGAAAGAGACGGGCATGCTCGTGGCTACCGAGGTGGCTACGCCGGAGCATGTGGAGCTGGCATTGAAGTACGGCGTTGACATCCTGTGGATTGGTGCCCGTACGACGGCCAACCCCTTTGCCATGCAAGCACTGGCCGATTCGCTGAAGGGCATTGACGTGCCTGTATTTGTCAAGAATCCTGTGAACCCCGACCTGGAGCTGTGGATTGGTGCGATGGAACGTCTGAATCAGGCTGGCGTGAAACGTTTAGCAGCCGTTCATCGTGGTTTCTCTTCGTACGACAAGAAAATCTACCGTAACCTCCCCATGTGGCAGATTCCCATTGAGCTGAAGCGCCGCATCCCTGAGCTGCCCATCATCAGCGACCCCAGCCACATCGGAGGACGCCGTGAGCTCATTGCCCCGCTCTGTCAGCAGGCGATGGACCTCGGTTTCGAAGGATTGCTCGTAGAGAGCCATTGCGACCCCGACAAGGCATGGAGCGATGCCAAACAGCAGGTGACACCCGACGTGCTCGACTACATCCTCTCGCTGCTGGTGATTCGTGATGAGCACGTGACGACTGAAGGCATCGTACAGTTGCGTAAGCAGATTGACGAACTGGACAATCAGCTTATGGATCTGCTGGCCAAGCGAATGCGCGTCTGCCGTGAGATAGGACAGTACAAGAAGGAGCATAACATGACCGTGCTGCAGACCTCACGCTACAATGAGATACTCGACAAGCGCGGCGCCCAGGGCTCACTCTGCGGCATGGCTCCCGAGTTCGTCACGAGGAATCTGTGCGTCAGCAAATAGAGATTATCAATAAATAAGGGGGAGAGTTCTTTTTATGAAAATATTAGTATTAGGTGCAGGTAAGATGGGAAGCTTTTTCATCGACCTGCTGAGTTTCGACCATGAGGTGGCGGTCTATGAGAAAGACGCGAAGCGTATGCGCTTCACCTATAACTGCCAGCGCTTCACGGAGCTGGAGGAGATACGTGAGTTCAAGCCCGAGCTGCTCATCAATGCCGTCACGCTGAAATATACCATTCCCGTGTTCAAGGAGGTGATGCCCTATCTGCCTGACGACTGCATCATCAGCGACATCGCCAGCGTGAAGACCGACCTGAAGGAGTTTTATGAGCAGTCGGGACGCCGCTATGTCTCCACGCACCCCATGTTCGGTCCTACGTTTGCCAATCTGCAACAGCTCTCCGAGGAGAATGCCATCATCATCAGCGAGGGCGACTACATGGGACGCATCTTCTTCAAGGACCTCTATCAGAAGTTAGGTCTTAATATCTACGAATACACCTTCGAAGAGCATGACAAGACGGTGGCTTACTCGCTCTCTATCCCCTTCGTATCGACCTTTGTCTTTGCTGCCGTCATGAAACATCAGGACGCGCCGGGTACCACCTTCAAGCGCCACATGCGTATTGCCAAGGGCGTGCTTAACGAGGATGACTACCTGCTGCAGGAAATCCTTTTCAACCCTTACACCCATGACCAGGTCAGCCAGATACGCACGGAGCTGAAGGAACTGCTGGAAATCATCGACACCAAGAATGCCGAGGGCATGAAGGGTTATTTGCAGAAGATACGGAAGAACGTTGAGAGTTGAGTGTTGAATGAATAGCAAGATATTCCTGCATGCAATAGCCTTTGCGGTGGTTGCCGTATGGGGCAGCACCTTCGTCGTCACGAAGTTGCTGCTGCAGGAAGGCTTGTCACCGGCGCAGATTTTCACGCTGCGCTTTATCATCGCCTACGTCCTGCTCTTGGCCTACAGCCTTGGGCGTTCTGTGTTCCACACCCAACGCTCAACACTCTTCGCCTCTTCATGGCGTGACGAGCTGCTGATGGTGCTGCTGGGCATCACGGGAGGCTCTGTCTATTTCCTGGCGGAGAATGCCGCCATGCTCTACACCACAGCCACCAATACCTCGCTCATCGTCTGTAGCTGTCCGCTGTTTACAATGCTTCTCATGGCAGTCTTTTGGCGCAAGACGGAGCGTTTCACTCGTGTGCAGGTGATGGGTTCGCTGCTTGCCTGTCTAGGTATGGCGATTGTTGTGATGAACGGACATTTCGTGCTCCACTTGTCACCCTTGGGCGACCTGCTCGCCTTTGCTGCCTGTCTGTGCTGGGCGTTTTATTCGTTGCTCACGAAGAAAGCCGTTGAACGCTACGCCCCTCTCTTTATCACCCGCAAAGTGTTCTTCTATGGTCTCCTGACAATGATTCCATATTATATTTTGATGCCCTCTGAAGCCGGCATCTTCATTTCTCCTTCCACCCTCCACCTTCCACCCTCCATCATATTCAACCTCCTCTTCTTGGGAGTCGTAGCCTCGTTGCTCTGTTATGTCCTTTGGAACTGGGTCATCAGCAAGCTCGGCGCCGTCGTCGCCACCAACTGGGTTTATTGTAACCCCCTCGTCACCATCCTCTTTGCCTGGTGGCTGCTCAATGAGCCAGTAACCCCCTGGCTCATCCTTGGAACCTTGCTCATTCTTTTCGGCATGTACTTTGCCGACCGCAAGCATCAGTAAATTCTCAACAGCTCTTGGCATCCTTCGAGGACGTCACGCCACGTGGCGTCGAAGTTGCCGGTGTACCAAGGGTCGGCCACTTCGCCAAGACGTTGGGTGTAATCCATGAGCATGTGTATTTTGCCTTCAGGGTCACCACCGCAGATGCGTGTCATGTTGCGGATGTTCCATGTGTCCATACCGATGAGCAGGTCGAAGCGGGCGTAGTCGCTGCGTGTCATCTGACGGGCAGTCTTTCCCTTGCACGAAATGCCGTGCTCCGCCAACTTGCGACGGGCGGGGGGATATACCTCGTTGCCAATCTCCTCGGTGGATGTAGCGGCTGACTCAATATAAAACTCATCAGCGCGTCCGGCTTTCTCCGCCAGATGCTTCATCACAAACTCTGCCATAGGGCTGCGGCAGATGTTTCCGTGACAAACAAAAAGGATGCGCGTCATGGCTGCTGCTGTTTCAGCTGTTCGAGGGCACGGCAGAGCTGGTCGGGGCAGGATGTTCCCTTGGTGCCGCAGCGGATGCCGTCGAGCTTGTTGATGACATCGTCAATGTGCTGGCCGCACACCAGCTTGCTGATGCCCTGAAGGTTGCCGTTGCAACCTCCGAGGAAGAATACCTGACGGATGATGTTGTTCTCGTCGGCAGTCACGTCAATGAGTTTTGAGCATGTGCCGTGGGTCTCGTATTGTATGTGTTTCATATCTTGATGGTTTTAAGTCATGAATGTTTATGCCAGTCGGCTGAGCAGGGCGATGAGCACCTGCCAGATGTCCTCGATGGTGGAGAGCTCTACCCGTTCGCTGGTGGAGTGGGGCTCCACGATGCGCGGCCCGATGCTGGCAATCTCGATGCCGGGATAGTGCTGCACGAAGAAGCCTGCTTCTAAAACGAAGTGCATGGCAACCATGCGCGGACGCCATCCTAACACGTCGTTGAACGTGTCGCTGGTCAGTCGGAGAAAGTCCGATTGCTGGTTTTCCTGCCATGCCGGAGCAGACATCACGAGCTCGCTCGTGGCACCGCTTTCAGCAAAGACATCGGCAATCTCCTTGCTCAGCGTCTCCATGTCGCTGTCGATGAAACTGCGTGTATGGGTAGATACCAGGATATGGTCTTCTTCCGTCAAGATGCGTCCCACGTTGTTTGAAGTCTCCACCGTGTCCTTCATCACCTCACTCATCTTCACCACGCCCTGCGGTATCTGTTCCAGACAGCTCATCAGCGCCTTGAATGCCTCTGCGGGAATCACCGTGTCCTGCTTCTCACATTTCTCAATGGTGCAGCGCATGTGAGAGTCACCCTGTCCGTATTCCTCGTGCAGCCATTCGTTCATCATCTCCTCCTGAGCCTTCATAAACTCGCTGGCCTCACCCGAGGGCACGCAAACAATGATTTCGGCTGATGAGGCGATGGAGGCGTTGGCCTCGCCGATGCGGATGTTTGCCACGTCGAAGTCATATTCGTTATAGACGGCAGCCAACAGCGCCCAGGCAGCAATCACAGCACTACAGCGCCCTTTGTTGATGTCAACGCCCGAGTGTCCGCCCAATCCTCCCTCGAAGCTGATGCGATACCAGCGACGCTTGCCTCCCGGAGCCGGCTGGCGCTGTATGGGGATGCGGTGGAACTGCAGACAGGCACCTGCCGCACCCGTCGTGATGGTGTCATAGTCTTCAGAGTCGAGGTTGATGACCTTACGTCCGCGGAGGAAGTCTTTGGAGAGGTTGGCAGCTCCCGACATACCGTCCTCCTCGTTGGTTGTCGTGATGACCTCCAAAGGGCCGTGTACGATGCTGTCATCCTCGAGCACCGCCAGCGCCATCGACAGCCCTATGCCGTTGTCAGCACCCAATGATGTGCCTCTGGCTTTCATCCATCCGTTCTCCACGTAAGCCTCGATGGGGTAGGTCAGGGGATTCTCCATGCCCACGCATACCATGTCCATGTGGTTGAGCAGCACGATGGGCGTGGCTTCCTCGTGGCCAGGCGTGGCGGGCTTACGGATGACGACGCAGTTCTCAGCGTCACGTTCATACTCCAGCTGCAGCCGCTCAGCAAACCGGCAAAGATAGTCAGCCACTTTCTCCTCGTGATGCGAAGGTCGCGGTATCTGGTTCAGCTCCTTGAAGATGCTGAACACCCGTTCAGTTGTAGGTATCTGTTTCATAGTCTCTTTATTGTTTTGGGTACAAAAATATAGAAAAACTCACAGAATTCAAAATAAATTTTGTTTTCTTCACTTATTTCTACTGATTTCTTGCAAAGTCATCAGGAAAAACGTATCTTTGCATCCGAAACCTGTTCCTGACAATGTCAGGGTGACACATAACCAGCGCTTATTATGAAACCAGCAAGAATATTCCAGCAGTATATTTGGCTTGTGACACTCTTGAAGCGACACAAGCGTTTGACGCTCGAAGAAATCTCCCAGCGATGGGTGGATGATAAGGTCATCGATGGCAGGCCATTGTCGCGTGTCCAGTTTTATCGTCACAAGGATGCCATTCTCGATATGTTTGGCATCATTATCGAGTGCGACACGGAGCATGGTTACAAATACTACATAGCCAATCCCGATGTATTCGACGACAACTCTATTGAGCGTTGGATGCTCTCTACGCTGACCGTCAACATTGCCCTCTCTGGCAGTGCCTCGCTCAAAGAACGAATCCTGTTAGAGAATGTGCCGGCAGGCGAAGAATACCTCCAGACACTCATTCTGGCAATGAAGACAAACAAACGCGTAGAAATTGGCTATCAGCGCTTCGGGGCAGAAAGCTATGAACGGACCATCTCACCCTATGCGCTGAAACTGTTTCATCGCCGATGGTACTTGCTGGCATTCACGGGTCACCATATCGCCACTTATGCCTTAGATCGTATGCTTTCGGTAAAACTCTCTGATGAAACCTATGAGATGCCTGTTGATTTCTCACCACAGGAATATTTCTCGGAATATTTTGGGGTGACAACCGACGAGACCCCTTTGGCTCATGTCGTTATCCGCACCTATGGCTGGGCACCTGACTATCTCTGCACACTACCGCTGCACCACTCACAACGTGAGATTGGCCGCACAGATGAATATGTAGATTTTGCCTTTGACATTCGCCCTACACCTGATTTCATTGGCGAATTGATGTCTTATGGCGAAAGCCTTGAAGTGCTTGAACCCGCTGACCTACGCCTTAAAATCTGTGAAATTCTAAAAGATTCTCTTAACAGATATTAAATCACAATAGGGTGCTACGACTTTTGAAACACCCGCTCTCTTATCTTTGCAGCGACAACTTGATTGTTTAACTAAATAATTTAAGGTTATGATTGCAAAGAAAATGTATTTCATGGATAGGATGATTGACAAGGGGATGAGCAAACTCTTCCAACTGGCAGAGTATGTATGTAGTGTATGTTCCTTCGACAAGAGCGAACCAGTTGCCCCGGCACCGCAGCAAGTAACATCCAGTATCCGATTCACGAACGCGGACAAACCGGCGACAAAGAGAGAAAAGCGTAATGCTCGACCTATGGTCAAAATCGTTGAAGGGGAGTTGTTTGAATAAAACAAATAAAAGTATGAAAAAGAAATCGAGAATTATTTTGTAGTTTGCTCGCTTATTTGTATCTTTGCAAACGACAAAGTGAAACCAAGTACACAAATGGTCTTTGAAATGAACATTTACGTGCATTCAAAAATACAAACATAAATATAAATATGAGAATTAAGTGACCCCCAAAGTAAAAACTTAAAACAATTATAAATATGAAAAAGTTAACATTAATTATTGTAGGCTTGATAGTAGCTCTGACCTTACAGGCGCAGTCAAAAGAGCATATGAAATTCATGGGTATTCCATTGAATGGCACCATTAATCAGTTTCAGCAAAAATTGCAGAAAAAAGGAATTCGCTATGATGCCAAGGGAAGCAAAAACATACAAGCTGGTTGTAAAGCTTTTAAGGGAACCTTCTCTGGTGAAGAAGCTGATTTTTATGTTTATTTTGACGTAAAGACGAAGAAAGTTTATCGTGCGAAAGCTGTGATAGAATGTATAAATAAGGAACGAGGAAAGAGTAAATTACTGGAATATAAAGAAAAATTATCCAGTAAATATCCTAACAGTGTTTCTCATGAAGGACAACAAGACGGATACCCAACTTTTTCCCTCTATTTACCAAATAGCGAAAGAGAATACTTAGGTTGCATAAATTTGTACATTACAGATATGGGCTATAGCTTTATAGATGAAGTTTATCTTCACATTGATTATTATGATGGTCCTAATGAAAAAGAACGAGAAATGCAAAACTTTGATGACTTGTAAATAAGAACGTATAATTATGAAAAAGTTGATATTTTTGTTTTTGTTAATGGTTCCTGTTGTTATCCATGCACAAACTGAGGAAGGAAAATATTATCTCTATAACATCATATCATTCTCAGGTAGTATCGATAATGAGGGATTTAAAGTTGACATTGATAATGGCATTGAAATTAAGAGACTGCGTGATGAGAATGGAGAAAAGATAAAATTCAAGACTCCAGCAGGAGCTTTAATGTATTTAGCTTCCAAAGGATGGGAATTATACATTAATGGTGCAACTTCTTCAGGAATTTCTGTTAATGGTACAGGTTCTTCCACGACAAAATCATATTGGATTATGCGTAAGCCATGCACTAAAGAAGAATTTGAAAAGGCTGTAAAAGAATCAATAGATGACTAACATAAAAGTGTTGTTGAGTAATTATGTACGAAGATTTGCATTGCCCTTTCTGTGGTAGCACAGATATATATGATAATAGAGAATTTTTTAATTACAAGGCAGCTTTTTGGGGTATCATATTTTTACATGCTTTTGGACTTCTCTTTGGCTTTTTCTGTCGTAAGAGAATTAATTGTAGATGCTCAAAATGCGGAGGTGTATTTTCGTTTTATGATTGATTTTTAAATGATGAATACAAACAATCTCGAAGAGCCCAAATTGACATATGCCATATTAAAATCATCCAACAGATTGGTCCATATTGATAAGGTAGAAAGTGGACAAAATTGTAATTGCATATGCCCAGAATGTTATAAGCCTCTGATTGCAAAAAAGGGAGATGTTAGACAACACCATTTTGCTCACAATGAAAATTCCAATTGCTCTGGAGGTATTATGTCTGCAATTCATGTGTTAGCAGAACAAATAATCTACGATGAAAAATCTGTAATGTTTCCTGCTTATAATAAGGGTAAGCGTATTAAAGCCAAAAGATGCCTTTTTGATGATGTTATAGTTGAGCAACGATTAGAGAGGAGTGATTTACAAGCAGATGTTGTGGGAATAACAAGAGACGAAAATCATGAAGTTAAATGGAACATCGAAATATTCTATACTCATGAAGTAGATAATAAGAAAAAGAAAAAAATATACGAATCAAATATTAATTGTTTAGAAATAGATGTCCGTGAACAAGAATTAGATGAAGATAGCTTAAAGAAATTTCTTTTACACTCTGATCAGTGTCGTGAATGGATTAACAATCCTGAGTACGAGAGAATAATATACGAATTAAAAAATTGTAAAATTAAGGCCATTACAAGAATTCTGAGTGGAAAGGAAGGAATAACACTCCCTCCTTATCAAAAAGACGGAATTAATGAAAAACATATTCTTCTTTCTGAAGTTAAGACAACATATGCTTCAAAAGACGGACGCCTATCAATAGTGGAAGGTTATTTTGAGGATAAAAAGTATGTTTTCTATATTGGTTATCGTAAATCACTTATTAATATAGAACCATCAAAAGAGTGTCGTGAATTAAAACTTTTTGTTGACAGAATAAAAGATTTCTCTAATCAAAATCTTAAAATAGAATGGTTATACAATCCCGAACATATTGAAAACAAAAATAAATTAGAAGCACTAAAAAAGGAATTCGATTTTAAACAAATAAATGTTTTGGAATGTGAAAAATGTGAATTATACAGCCGAAATAATCTATGCATTTATCATAAAGGAATCATGAAAGACTTTGGAGTAGATTGGGTTTTGTGTACGAGATAATATTAAAAGGAAAGATGTCACAAGAATTAGCAGGAGGAAAAGCTGGCTGAAAAGCAAACGATGCTTGTTTGAGGTTGAAACGATTATCTTTTGGGGTAGTAAACGATGTTTGTTTGCAAAGCAAATGAACTTTGTTTGCAGGTGAAACGACCATCGTTTGCAGAGCATATAGGCATTAAATGAAACCGTGTCGAGTTTAGGCCGAGCAAACGGGTCGTTTGCTCCGAGCTTTCGATGCGTTTGCTCCGAGCTTTCGATGCGTTTGCTCCGAGCTTTCGATGGGTTTGCTCCGAGCTTTCGATGCGTTTGCTTGGGGCTAATTGCGTTCCGGGGGCAGTAGCCAATAATTATATGTATTTAGTATTTGAAAAAACTTAAATATATTTGGAGTTTTGCTTATTAAATTGTACTTTTGCAGGCAAAAACGATTAATAAGATGATGAGAAAAATATTATTTGCTGTGTTAGGACTTTGGGCGATGACGGCATCGGCTCAGGTGAATAAATATTTGGAGAGCCGCGTCTTCGTGGGGACGCTTAACGGTAAGACGCCGGTGGAGATTGCTTTCCAGTCAACGGCTGACCGTAATGCGGGTTACATCTATTATCCGAAGGCGTCGAGCCCTGCGCCCATCCTGATTGTGGGAAAGGACTTGCCCGTCAACCGGAAGGAGCGCAACAGCGAGAACCTCTACAAGATGGAGTTTACGGAGTATCAGAAGGACGGCTCCGTCTCTGGAACCTTTACGCTGGTGTTTACCGAGGTGGAGGGCGACTATGAGTTTGTGCGTGGCCAATGGAAGAACCCCAAGACGGGCAAGAAGATGAACCTGAAGCTGCAGTCGCGCTTCCAGCTGCCCGAATGGTATGTGGTGACTCCCAACACGCTCACGGCTCCTGACCGTAGCGCCTATACGTTCAAATACTCGTTCACGAAGGACGATAACGGCTGGCTGCAGCAGATCAGTGTTGAGGTGCTGGCAAACGGCAAGCCTGTGGACTTCGTGATAGAAAACGACCTGATGGGGGCATTCGATGACTATCAGGAAAACAACCTGCAATGGGTGACGGAGGAAGACATCAACTTCGACGGCATTCCTGACCTCATGATCTTTACAGGCTTCGGCGGACGCGGCATGACGCAGTCGCTCCACGATGCCTATGTGTGGAATCCTGACACCCGTGACTTCTACAGAGTGGAAGCGTTTGACGAGATACAGGAGCCTGAAATCGACGCACAGAAGAAGACGATTATCAGCCGAGCCCGCGACGTGAATTACATGTACGAAGAAACCTATAAGTGGAAGAACGGCAAGCTGGAGAAGGTCAACACCAAGAAAATCAAGTTGTTTTGACATTTGAAGTTTGACATTTGACGTTTGATATTTATGGCATTTGGAGCTTGGATAGGAGGAGTCATTGGTTTTAGCTACGGCGGTCCGCTGGGGGCGCTGGCAGGTGTGGTGTTGGGTGCGCTGTTCGATATGGCAACGAGTAAGTTCGGCGGACAGCAACAGCGCATTGGCTATGGTGACGAGGGTGGGGGCTCGGCGTATGGCGCCCAGTGGCAGCAGAACGCCAACCCGCGTGGTAACTTCCTCTTCTCGCTGCTGGTGCTGGCGGCTTACATCATCAAGGCCGACGGCAAGGTGATGCACTCGGAGATGGAGGTGGTGCGCGAGATGTTGCGCCAGAACTTTGGCGACCAGGGTGCCCGCGAGGGCGAGCAGGTGCTGCTGCGACTGTTCGAGGAACAGAAGCGACAGGGCTCGGCGACCTTCCGCAATACCGTGCGTCAATGCTGCGGTGAGATAGCGATGGGCATGAACTACGGTCAGCGCCTGCAGCTGTTGAACTTCCTCGCTATCGTGGCGAAGGCTGACGGCTCGGTGCCTCAGTCGGAGATTAACGCCTTGCGTGATGTCGCTTCGTGGCTGAGGATGCAGGCATCGGAAGTGGATTCGATGCTGAACCTCGGCGGTGACTCGTTGGAGGAGGCCTATAAGGTGCTGGGCGTTTCACCCAATGCCTCGGACGATGAGGTGAAGAAGGCCTACCGCCGCTTGGCCTTGGAGCATCATCCCGACAAGGTGGCAGCCTTGGGCGAAGACATCCGCCGTGCTGCAGAACAGAAATTCCAGAAAATCAACGCAGCCAAAGACAAAATCTGGAAGGCTCGCGGATTGTAAGATTTTGAAGTTTGAAGTTTGAAGTTTGAAGTTTGAAATTTGAAGTTTGAAATTTCCACGAATTTTCTTCTAAATATTTGGTGGCTACAAAATAATTGTGTACTTTTGCAGCAAACAAAACTAAAAACATACATGCTTATGAAAAAGACATTACTTCTAACTGTTGCGCTGCTGATGGCGCTGACCACCGCTTGGGCGCAGGGACCCAACGGCTCGGGAACTTATTATCAAACTGCTGACGGCCTCAAAGGTTCTGCATTGAAGACGAAATTGTCAAGCATTATTTCGGCCAATATTACCGTTGTTTCCTATAAAGGACTGTACGATGCCTATAAGAAGACCGACACCCGTCCTGACGGCTATGTGCGTGACTGGTATTCGAACATCACGAACTACCGGCATGGTGTGGATAACAAGGGCAATTACTCGAAGGAGGGCGACATGTATAACCGTGAGCACTCCGTGCCGCAGAGCTGGTTTGGCGACGGTAATATCAAGTCGGACATTGTGCACGTGCTGCCTACGGACGGCTACGTGAACAACCGCCGCTCGAACTTCCCCTTCGGTGAAGTGAATAGTGTGACCTATCAGTCGGCCAACGGTTATTGCAAGCTCGGCTCGTGCAAGACGGCGGGCTACAATGGCACCGTTTTCGAGCCCAACGATGAGATCAAAGGCGACATCGCCCGCATCTATTTCTATATGATTACACGCTACGAGAGCAGTTGCGGCAGTTGGGGAAACGACGTGTTCACCAACACCTATCCAGGACTGACCACGTGGACGCTTAATATGATGATGCGCTGGGCGCAGCAGGACCCTGTGGATGATCGTGAGATACAGCGAAACAATGCTGTCTATGAGGTGCAGGGCAACCGTAACCCCTATGTCGATTATCCGGGATTGGAGGAATATACCTGGGGCTCGAAGAAGGAAGAAGTGTTCAGCTATGACAACTACCAGGGTGGGGCAGTTGATCCCAACTACGTTCACGAGCCCGTATTCTCACATCCCGGTGGTACCTTTGTACAAAGCGTAGATGTGACCATCACGACGAATACCGAGGGCGCAAGCATCTACTACACGCTTGACGGTAACGATGCTACAGAAAACAGCACGCTCTATACAGGCGCCATCACCATCACAGAGACTTCAACGCTGAAGGCTATCGCCGTGAAGGATGGCCATGTGAGCAGCCAGACCTCGGCAACGTTCACCATTGTCGATGAGCAGCCGGAACCGCCTGTCGGCGAGGGCGATGTGCTGTTCTATGAATCGTTCGACGGCTGTAACGGTGCTGGCGGTGGCGGCGACAACTGGAGCGATGCCAGCGGTACCTTCGAGGCCGACAACGACGGCTGGCAGTATTCCGGCGCCTTTGCCGGCGACCAGTGTGCCCGCTTCGGTTCTGGCAGCAAGTCGGGCGTTGTCTCCACTCCGGAGATTACGCTGACCACCGCTACTTCGACGCTGACGTTTATGGCTGCTCCTTACGGCAACGACGGCACGTCGCTGACGTTAGAGGTGGAAGGCACGGGCGTCACCCTGAGCCAGAGCGAGTTTACGATGACTAACAAGGAATGGACGGCGTACGAAGTCACCTTGACAGGTACGGGTACCATCCGCCTGAAGTTCACACCTGCCAAGCGCTTCTTCCTCGACGAGGTGCTCGTCGTGGCCAACGGCAGTGGGGAAGTAGGTATCAACACTGCGCAGGTTCGTCATGGAGAAATGATGATGAATCAGTATTATACCCTTGACGGACGCTGCATCAACGGCACTCCCACCCAGCGCGGTATCTATATCTTCAATGGGAAAAAGGTCATAGTAAAATGACAAGGGCATGATTTAAAACGTAATTGATGCTAAAATAGCAAAAAACGAGACGCAATATTTGTGCGTCTCGTTTTTTATTCGTAATTTTGCACCCTAATTAGTAAATCGTAATATTTTAGAAGGTGTTTGAGAATTTAAGTGAGAGACTTGAACGGTCGTTCAAGATACTGAAAGGTGAAGGAAAAATCACCGAGATTAACGTTGCGGAAACGCTGAAGGATGTGCGTCGCGCCCTGTTGGATGCCGACGTCAACTATAAGGTTGCCAAGCAGTTTACCGACACCGTGAAGCAGAAGGCGCTGGGTATGAACGTGCTGACCGCCGTCAAACCCAGTCAGCTGATGGTGAAGATTGTGCACGACGAGCTGACGGAGCTGATGGGCGGCAAAGCCGTGGAACTGAAGCTGGACAACCGTCCCGCCATCATCCTCATGTCAGGTCTGCAAGGCTCGGGTAAGACAACGTTCACGGGAAAGCTGGCTAACATGCTCAAGACGAAGCAGCACAAGAAGCCGCTGCTGGTGGCTTGTGACGTCTATCGTCCCGCTGCCATCGAACAGCTGAAGGTGGTAGGCCAGAGCGTCGGCTGCGATGTCTATACCGAGGAAGGCAACATGAACGTGGTGGAGATAGCGCAGAACGCTATCCGCAAGGCCAAGCAGGAAAGCTACACTGTAGTCATCATCGATACCGCCGGTCGTCTGGCCGTTGACGAGGAGATGATGAACGAGATAGAGACGCTGAAGAATGCCGTGCAGCCCGACGAGACGCTGTTCGTGGTGGATTCGATGACGGGTCAGGATGCCGTGAACACGGCCAAGGAGTTCAACGACCGTCTGGACTTCGACGGCGTAGTGCTGACGAAGCTCGACGGCGACACCCGTGGTGGTGCTGCCCTGTCTATCCGTACCGTGGTGACAAAGCCTATCAAGTTTGTCGGTACAGGAGAAAAAATGGAGGCCATTGACGTGTTCCATCCTGAGCGTATGGCTGACCGCATCCTCGGCATGGGCGACATCGTGAGCCTGGTGGAGCGCGCACAGCAGCAGTTCGACGAGGAGGAAGCCCGTCGGTTGGAGAAGAAAATCCGCAAGAATAAGTTTGACTTCGACGACTTCATGGGGCAGATACAGCAAATCAAGAAGATGGGTAACATCAAGGACCTGGCCAGCATGATTCCCGGCGTGGGCAAGCAGATTAAGGACCTTGACATTGACGACAATGCCTTCAAGAACATTGAGGCCATCATCAACTCCATGACGCCGAAGGAGCGTGCCAACCCTGACATCATCAACCAGAGCCGTCGCCGCCGTATCGCTGCCGGTTCGGGTACGAAAATTGACGACGTGAACCGACTGATGAAGCAGTTTGACCAGACGCGTAAGATGATGAAGATGGTGACAGGTGCCGACAAGTCGAAGATGGCGCAGATGGCCGCAGCAATGAAGCAAATGAAAGGCGGAATGCCTAAGTTCTAAAACCCCATTAGGCTTATTAGCCCCATAAGACCTATAGAATATGCAACTGATTGACGGAAAAGCAACGGCGACGGCTATTAAGGCCGAGATTGCCGAAGAGGTGAAGAAAATAGTGGCAGCAGGCGGCAAGCGTCCGCACTTGGCTGCTGTGCTTGTCGGTCACGACGGCGGTTCTGAGACTTACGTGAAGAACAAGGTGCTGGCTTGTGAGCAATGTGGCTTCAAGTCGTCGCTCATCCGCTACGAGGACAGCATCACCGAGGAGGAGCTGCTGCAATGTGTGGATAAGCTGAACCGCGACGACGACGTGGATGGCTTCATCGTGCAACTGCCGCTGCCGAAACATATTGACGAGCAGAAAATCATCGAGGCAATCGACTATCGCAAGGATGTCGATGGGTTCCATCCCATCAACGTCGGACGCATGGCCATCGGCCTGCCGTGCTTCATCTCTGCTACGCCGCTGGGCATCATCACCCTGCTGAAGCGCTATGGCATTGAGACTTCTGGTAAGAAGTGCGTCATCCTTGGTCGCTCCAACATCGTTGGCAAGCCTATGGCACAGCTCATGATGCAGAAACAATATGGCGATGCAACCGTCACCGTGTGCCACTCGCACTCGAAGACGCTGAAGCAGGAGTGTCAGGAGGCCGACATCATCATCGCCGCCATCGGCAAGCCTAACTTCGTTACTGCCGATATGGTGAAGGAGGGCGCTGTCGTCATTGACGTGGGTACTACCCGTGTGCCTGATGCTACTCGTAAGAGCGGCTACCGGCTGAACGGTGACGTGAAGTTTGACGAGGTGGCAGAGAAGTGCTCCTACATCACGCCGGTTCCTGGCGGGGTAGGGCCCATGACTATCTGCTCGCTGATGAAGAATACGCTCGCTGCCAGCAAGAAGGAGTACTACAAGTAAAATTACACAGGAGAACCGACCCTATTGTGTAAAATGACAGCTCAGGAGTGGTACGAAAAGGGTAATGAATATCGCAGGCAGAGCTTGTGGCACGAAGCCATCAACTGCTACATCAAGGCGATAGAGCTTGACCCGGAGAGCCCGGCTGTGGAAGCGAAGCAAATGCTTGACGACATCATGGCTTTCTATTGTAAGGATATGTATAATCCATAAAATAATACAAATATGGCTAAAATGAAAGGCGCCATTGTGGTGGATACTGAGAGGTGTAAGGGATGCCAGTTGTGCATCATCGCTTGCCCTCAGAAGGTCATCGCACTGGCCAACAAAGTGAATCTGCACGGCTACCCCTACGTGGAGGCTGTCAACGAAGAGGCCTGTGTCGGCTGTGCTTCGTGTGGCATCGTCTGTCCCGACGGTTGTATTACCGTGTATCGTAAAAAAATGGAGGAGTAAGCTATGGCAGAAGAAAGAGAAGTTGTATTGATGAAAGGCAATGAGGCTATTGCCCATGCTGCTATTCGTTGCGGATGCGACGGCTATTTCGGCTATCCTATTACTCCGCAGAGTGAGGTGATTGAGACGCTGGCAGAGCTGAAGCCTTGGGAAACCACTGGTATGAAGGTGGTACAGGCAGAGAGTGAGCTGGCTTCTATCTACATGGTTTATGGCGCTGCCGGTGCCGGTAAGCGTGCGATGACTTCGAGTTCGTCTCCTGGTATCGCCCTGATGCAGGAAGGTATCACGTATATGGCAGGTGCCGAGGTGCCGGGCGTGTTTGTGAACGTGCAGCGTGGCGGCCCTGGCTTGGGAACTATCCAGCCTTCGCAGGGTGACTATTTCCAGGCTACCCGTGGTGGCGGTAACGGCGACTATAAGGTTATTGTGCTGGCTCCGTCAAGTGTTCAGGAGATGGCCGACTTTGTTGATCTGGCCTTCGAGTTGGCATTCAAGTATCGCAACCCCGCTATGATTCTGAGCGATGGTGTCATCGGTCAGATGATGGAGAAGGTGGTGCTGCCGCCGTATAAGCCCCGTCGTACCGACGAGGAGGTCATCAAACAATGTCCTTGGGCTTCTACTGGTAAGCCAAAGAATCGTGAGCGTGTGGTGATTACCTCGCTGGAGCTGAAGCCCGAGATTATGGAGCAGCGTAACATCGCCCTCCAGGAGAAATATGCTAAGATTCAGGAGAACGAGGTGCGCTATGAGGAGCAGCTGATGGACGATGCAGAATACGCTATCGTTGCCTTCGGATCTGCTGCCCGTATCGCTGAGAAGAGCGTAGAGATAGCCCGCGAGCAGGGCATCAAGGTCGGCTTGTTCCGTCCTATTACGCTGTTCCCGTTCCCCGAGAAGCAGATTGCTGCGCTGTCGAAGAAGGTGAAGGGTATTCTTGTGGCTGAGATCAACGCAGGACAGATGGTACAGGATGTTCGCCTCGCCGTGAATGGTGCTGTGCCCGTTGAGCAGTTCGGTCGTCTCGGTGGTATCGTTCCCGATCCTGAAGAAATTGTTAATGCACTTAAAAAGGTAATGTAAGCTATGGATAGAAATCAGATAATTTCACCAGAGAATATCGTCTGCAAGAAGCCGACGCTGATGAACGACAATAACATGCACTACTGCCCGGGATGTAGTCACGGTGTGGTGCATAAGCTCATTGCCGAAGTCATTGAAGAAATGGGTATGGAAGACAAGGCCGTAGGTGTATCGCCTGTAGGTTGTGCCGTCTTCGCGTACAATTATATAGATATTGACTGGCAGGAAGCTGCCCACGGACGTGCTCCCGCACTGGCTACGGGTATCAAGCGCTGCTGGCCCGACCGTTTGGTATTCACCTATCAGGGTGATGGTGACCTGGCATGTATCGGTACCTGTGAGACCATCCATGCCCTGAACCGTGGCGAGAACATCGTCATCATCTTCGTCAACAACGCCATCTATGGCATGACGGGTGGTCAGATGGCTCCTACCACGCTGATTGGTCAGAAGACCTCTACTTGTCCTTATGGTCGTGATCCGCAGCTGCATGGCTATCCCCTGAAGATGGCCGACATTGCTGCCGGCTTGGAAGGCACCTGCTACGTCACTCGTCAGAGTGTTGAGAGCGTGGGCTCAATCCTGAAGGCTAAGAAGGCCCTTCGTAAGGCTTTTGAGGCTTCTATGGCCGGTAAGGGCTCAAGTCTCGTGGAGTTCGTCTCAACCTGTAACAGCGGTTGGAAACTCTCTCCTGCTAAGGCTAACGAATGGATGAAGGAAAACATGTTCCCCTTCTATCCGAAGGGTGACCTGAAAGACACTACAAGTCTTTAAAAAGAAAAAAGGTAAAAAAGTAAAAAGGTAAGATATGAAAAAAGAAATAATCATATCAGGTTTCGGTGGTCAGGGCGTGCTCTCGATGGGTAAGATTCTGGCTTATAGTGGATTGATGGACAATAAAGAGGTGACTTGGATGCCTGCCTATGGTCCTGAGCAGCGTGGCGGTACGGCCAACGTGACGGTCATTGTCAGCGACGAGCGCATCTCTTCACCCATTCTCAGCAAGTACGACATTGCGATTGTACTCAACCAGCCCTCGTTGGAGAAGTTTGAGCCGAAAATCAAACCCGGTGGCATTCTCATCTACGACGGCTTCGGCATCATCAATCCGCCGACACGCAAGGACATCACCGTCTATCGCATCGACGCTATGGATAAAGCTGCCGAGATGAAGAACAGCAAGGTGTTCAACATGATTGTGCTGGGCGGTTTGCTCAAGGTGGCTCCTGTCGTGAGTACAAACGGTGTGGAGAAGGCTTTGAAGAAGACGCTGCCTGAGCGCCACCATGATCTGATTCCCCTGAATATGCAGGCCATCGAAGAGGGCGGAAAGATTATTGAAAGTGCTAAGTGAGGGAGCTCCCTGACTTATAACGAAGCGTATTCCGGCACTTCTTGCAGAAATTCATACTGTCCGCGCTCATAATCCATGCGACAGCAGTAGTGCTGCAGGCCGTTGCTTACCACTAAATAATCCACGTGCAACAACAGGTTGTACGTGGATATTTGTTGAAAGACCTTCTGTGTGATGGCTATCGAGGGGGCTTTGTACTCGATAATCATGCGTGGCTGCATGGCCTTGCCATATAAGATAGAGTCACAGCGCAGGCGTTTCTCACCGACGCGCAGCTCAATCTCGTTGCCCAAGAGCGTCTGCGGATAGCCTTTGTGCTCTACGAGCCAATGCGTGAAATGCTGGCGCACCCATTCCTCGGGCGTCAGCGTCACATAGCGTTTTCGCAGGAAATCGAAAATCTCCGGTTTCTCACGTGTTCCGCGCAACTTCACGTCATACGATGGCAAGTTCAATGATTTCATGCTTCAAAGGTACGAATAAATGAGAACAACGCAAAATTTTTTGTATTTTGTTTTGCATTTTCGTTTTTATTTCCTAACTTCGCACGTCGAAAAGAAAGAAACTGACATGAAAGTGATGCGATATATTCTGCTGTTGGCCGTTGTGCTGCTGTGTGGCTGTACTGAGGACCCGATTCTCACAGAACAGGGACCTGGCTCCATGCAGACGATGACTTATAAGATTAATATGACCATTGACGGCAAGACGCAACGGGTGACACTCTTCATCAACGAAGCCACGGAAACGCTGCTGACGACGTTAGGACTGGCTCCGCTCACCTATGAGGCCAATGACTTCGGCGGCTTTGAGAAGGTGGGTCCGTTGGGTCGTTCGTTGCCTGTCAACGACACGCAGATCAACGCTCAGCCGGGTGACATATTGCTATATCACGGCGACCAGATTATTGTCTTCTATGGGGCTAATATCTGGGAATATACCCGTCTGGGAAGGATTGAGGGGCTATCAACTGAAGAGCTGAAGACGTTTTTGAAAGCAGGGGAGGGCAATGTCAAGATTACATTGTCTCTCATTGAATAAAGAATAACAATATGGCAGCAACGTTCGATGCAGTAATGCGTGATTTGAAGGCACGTAAGTTCGCCCCAGTATATTATCTGATGGGCGATGAGGGCTATTATATCGACCAGATTAGCGATTGGATAGCCGAGAACGTGCTGCAACCCGAGGAGCGTGACTTCAATCAGACCATTCTCTTCGGCAGCGACGTTACGGCAGCACAGGTTGTTGACGCTGCCAAGCGCTACCCGATGATGGCACAATATCAGGTCGTTATCGTCAAGGAGGCGCAGAATATCCGTAACACCGATGCATTGGAGGCCTATGTGCAGAAGCCGCAGACACAAACCGTGCTGGTGATGTGCCATAAAAACGGCTCGTTGGATAAGCGTAAACGGCTTCCGGGAATTATCGAGAAAAACGGCGTGCTTTTTGAAAGCAAGAAGCTGAAAGATGCCGCCCTGCCACCCTTCATTGAGACCTATCTGCGCACGAAAGGCGTTGGAATAGACCCTAAATCGACGCAAATCATAGCCGATAGCATCGGTTCTGACCTCAGTAGGCTGACCAGCGAGCTGGATAAGGTCATTATTTCGCTTCCCGAGGACGACCGACGCATCACTCCGCAGGTGGTGGAAGACCAGATAGGGGTGAGCAAGGACTTCAACGGCTTCGAACTGCGTGATGCTATTGTCAACCGTAACGTCTATAAGGCCAATCAAATCATCCAATATTTCGACAAAAACCCGAAAGCGGGAAGTATCTACGCCTTCCTGCCGCTGCTCTTCACCTATTTTCAGAACCTGATGATTGCCTTTTATTGTCCGAACCGGAATAATCCCAATGATCTGGCGGTGGCAAACCAAGGACTATATGGCTGGTATGCGCAACTACACCGCTATGAAGACGATGCTCATCATCAGGAAAATGCGTGAGATGGATGCCAAGAGCAAGGGTCTCGACAATCCCAATACCCCAGCTGGTGAACTGATGAAGGAGTTACTTTTCTTCATCCTTCACTAACATCACACCCTTTTACGGATAACATGCCAATTAACATATTTTAAAGCTATTTCTCCCTATTTTAGAGTAGGGGATTAACATATTCTTGGCGAATGCGAAATTGCATCCGAGAGAATTTTAGGGCGTTTTTGCCCTGAAATTTTCTATTTTGCAATTTTCTGCCGACCTGAAAAATTGGTCTCAAAGTCCGTCTGCATCGCACTTCTTTCCTAAAAAGGATGCCTCTAGAATTAAAAATTTTGAATCATTCCGCCGTTCGTCCGAAATAACGTAATTCTGACGAATATTAACTCTTTTTTGCCCTCAAAATTTACCATTCACAATATTTTGTATTTAACATCTTGAATTTATAGTTACAAATAATTTACAAATGACAATTTGTTATATGATTTATAAACGAATATTCATATCTTGAAACATAAAACATTTAAATTTACAAACAGCAAACTAAACGTAAATCGACAGAAAGCAAATCATGAAGCTATATTTATACAACAAGAATATCGTAATTATAAGTGCCTTAATATTAATGAATTATGTGATATTATCTATAAATACATACATTCTTAGAGGCGTTTTTGTTCTAGTTTTTATGCATAAGTTCTATTTTCCTATATTTGCGTATATAATTAGCTTGTTTATTGTCAGTTAATTATCTTTTCATTCTAAAGTATTCCTTATAGGTGGATTTTGCCCAATGAATTTAGATTTATAATTTTAAAATACCGATGTGCCTTATATGGTTTTAAGATTTTAAACTTTAAAATTATAAATCAAAAATTTAAAAAACAAAATTCTTTTTATATTTGTTGGTTTTCTCGATTTTTTGCTTTACCTTTGTAAACTCAATGAAATATGTGAAAAAATAGCCAATTAAACGACTAAAAAGTATGAAAGAGAGAATCAAACAGCTAATGGAGAGTCTCCACATGACGCAACAGGAATTTGCATTAAAGACGCAGATTGGTGCCGCGACGTTAAGTAATATTTACAATGATCGCACCCGACCTACCCTCAACGTCGTTGAACTCATCAAAAAGAATATTCCCAATATCAGCACCGACTGGTTGCTGATGGGTATTGGTGAGATGTATGTTAACGAAGCTAAAAATCCCGACGAATCTTCTGCTGCGATAAGCAACAATCACACGTCTGTAGGTTCTGATCCGCAGAGTCAGATGTTACAGTTCGATGAATATCCCGCTCCTACCCCACGAGGGGTCAGTCAGCCCCGTCTGACTGAAGAGCCCGTTCGCATGCAGGACAAGAAACCTCGTCGCGTTACGGAGATTCGAGTCTATTACGATGACCAGACCTGGGAAAGTTTTGTGCCCTCGAAGTCAAAGTAGTGATGCGATACCATATTATTATAAGATAATAGGTGATGTCAGGTAGTATGATGAAAGATTATAGTGAAGAGCGCTTCCCGGTCGTTGATGAGGAAGGGCAGGTTATCGGTTTCGCTACGCGGGGTGAGTGTCATAATGGCTCGCGTCTGCTGCACCCTGTAGTTCATCTGCATGTGTTCAATTCACGCGGTGAGGTCTATCTGCAGAAGCGTCCGGCATGGAAGGACATCCAGCCGGACAAGTGGGACACCAGCGTCGGGGGGCATATCGATTATGGCGAAAGTCCTGAGCAGGCATTAGTGAGAGAAGCGCGTGAGGAGTTGGGCATCACCGCTTTCACTCCCGAGCGTGTAGGGCTGTATGTCTTTGAAAGCCGTCGTGAGCGCGAACTCGTCTATATCCATCGCACGACGTATGACGGTCCCATCACTCCCTCGGCAGAGGAACTGGACGGTGGGCGCTTCTGGTCCATAGACGAAATCCGTGCCGCCATCGGCCAGAACATCCTTACCCCGAACTTCGAAAGTGAGTTCCAGAAATTCTTTCTGGCACGATAATCCTCGATACACTTTTCTACATCTATTACGGGTGGAAAATGCTTAATGTAACATGTAACATTGTAACATTTTAGCATAAAAAATGACCGCTTGCCCCCTGAGTCAGGGGATTGGGGGGCTGAACGACCTCCGTGGGTTAATACTGAGTTTACTCGCAATCTTCTCTGCCAAGAGGTAGCAGTAAACGCTTGACGCGGTGCCTCCTCATCATTGCTTAGGTGCCGCCTCGTGAGCGGCTATGTGCCTTGTGGCACGGGGTGAGGGGCATGGTTGTCTGCATTGTGCCATCTGTAAATGAAAGCGTATTCTCCCAACTAAAGCAGCATAGGGCTAAAGAATCTTTCTCAGAAGGGAGAAAGCCGACAACCAGTTTGTCGCCATTTGCCGTGAAGGTATAAGGGAACAAGAAGTCGTGGCTAGAATCTTCCACTTCTTTCCCATTGACAAATTCCCTGATGTTGAACATCACATTCTTGCCTTTTATAGCGCTAACATCGAAACTGTATGCCATGTAGCCCTTGGCATTAAGCAGAGGTAGATAATCACTAAACGATGCCTCGTTCATTTTAATCTCTTGTGCCCAGCCCGTCATTGCGACGAGGGCGAGCAGTGCGGTGATGATGGTTTCTTGTTCATTGTTCTATTATGGTATGAAAACAATAATTCATCTCGTGTGTTACATGATCAGTCAGTGCGTTAGCAATCGCTCTATGGCTGCGACAACGCTGCTGATATTGGAGGGCCATGGGGCTGCGCCTGGCATAAGCTGGCAAGACGGTAGGTGGGAAAGCCGCTTACCTCCAAATAACGCTCGATGGCACTCTCCTGTTCACGAGGCAGGTTGTAGTGGACGGCATTGTCGGTATCGAGGTGTTTCTGAGTAATGAAGAGGCGCCATGCGTCTTCGGGGCTGTTGTTGCAGAAATAGAGATAGACGACGGGCTTGTCTCCCAGCGCCTTCTTCAGGTCGGGCACATTTTCCATTTGGGCACGGCAGGGACCGCACCATGTTCCCCATACATCCACATAGATGACACACCCCTTGAATGGCTTAACGATGTTCTCGAAGAGCTGTTGACCGTCTGTGATACCCTTCAGCTCCTCATCCGGCACACGCAATGAGGCGGGTGTACCTTCCTTTGGTGCTATCGCCATCTGTTTCTTCTGACTCTCTTCCAAGAAATCCTTGATACGTTGATTGGCATTGTCGATGGACTGAAGGAGAAGGGGATGATGAACCTCCTGATGTGCCAAATCCAATACACGAGGCGAGGCTACGTGGCTTTTGCCATCGATGTCTCTCATGAAAGTTTGCGTCTTGAGGATTTCACGAGTGGTATCGTCCATATCGAGGGAATCAAGGACACTGACAGTAAGTGGGATGTTCTTTTCGCTCAGTTCCCAGTCCCAGTACTGTTCAATGAGTGGTTTGCTCAAAATGGGAATGATGTCCGACCTGAATGCATCGTTTATGTCAACATCATTCCCATGATAATTGGCAAGCAACGCCAGGAAACCCTTTACTTTCTGCAGTTCCTCGTCGCTCAATTGTACCTTACCGTCCTGCTGAAGCTGCATAATGAAATCCGAGTGGACGGTCGGGGGCAGGGGTGTTTGTCTGATGTCTGTCAGTGCAGAGACATAATATCCGATAATAAACCCAAAACCATAGCGGCACATCAATGGCAATTCCGAATGCATCCACTGCAATGGGTTCAGTTCGGCCTCCGTCTTCTGCAGGAGTTCGCTTTGGCTCTCACCTGCAGCTGGCCAGCAGCATTTAAGAAGCATCGGATAGGCAAACTGATACTGTATGTCATCTTGATAATAGGTTTGGAAGCGGCGGGAGAGGTTTGGGCGGGCGGCGTACAAAGAATCCATCCTCTCCTGACACACAGCCATATAATGCCGCTGTTGCACAATGGTGCTGTCAATGGTCAGTTCGTTGGTTCTTACGAAATTCGGTCGAAAATCGCTGCCTAACAGTTCGTTGTTGAATCGGGCATATTTGCCGCCCATTAGATAGATGCAGTCATTCTTGTCATCAATGTAAAGCAACAGCGTGTCGCCTCCCTCTACTGCCAACAATCTCCAAAAAGTGTGCTCCAGCGGATGCTGAGAGTCATTGAAGATGCCCAACACCGAAGGACCGTTCACAGGCATTCTTACCTCGAAACGACCATGAGTGTCTATCGATGTGAGTTCATTGACTTGTTTATCATTGAATATTCGGTTAATGAATGTCACAAATTCAGTCTTCTCTCTATTCGTGTTTACACAAACACGCAGTGTGACACTATCCTCATCTGCAGGTAGGCCCTTTGGCCACCCTGTTTCATCCTTGGATGGATAATCTGGCAAATACTTAGAAGTCAATGTCGATGTCCTATGTTTCACATCGTCTATCGTGACGGTGTTCTTCTTCA
>CAJOFA010000007.1 GCA_905233985.1 uncultured Prevotella sp. | reverse complement strand
AAAAAAATGCACTTTTTTCCATTTTTTGTTTGTTTTCTAAATACTTTGAACTATATTTGCGGTGGAAAAAACCAAAAACTCCAATAAACACAATCATTTTAACATCAAAATTATTATGAACAAAACAGAATTAATTGAGAAGATCGCAGCAGGTGCTGGTCTGACAAAGGTTGACGCCAAGAAGGCTCTTGACGCAACGACCGCAGCAATCAAGGACGCTCTCGTAGCAGGTGACAAAGTAGCTCTCGTTGGCTTCGGCACATTCGCCGTTAACAAGAAGCCCGCTCGTCAGGGTATCAACCCCGCAACCAAGCAGAAGATTAAGATCGCTGCCAAGAAGGTTGCTAAGTTCAAGGCTGGTAAGGAACTCGCTGACGCTGTTAAGTAATTCACTCAACAAAATCAAGCAAAGAATTATGGCGTTCTCCACAAGGGAACGCCATATTTCTTTTTCGCGTACGCGCGTATATTAATAAATAGGTAATAACCTCAATCCGATAATATTTTCGTCAGTTCACGCATACCTTCGCTGGCACCTTTTTGAATATGAGTGAGGTTAGGAATGCCAGAGCCGATAGACGCACTGGGGTCGATGAGATAGATGGGCGTACCACGACGGACATACTGCACCAGTCCGGCGGCGGGATAGACTACCAGTGACGTGCCGATGATAATGAGGATGTCAGCTTCCATCACCTCCTGTGCTGCAACGGTAATCATGGGTACGCCTTCACCGAAGAACACAATGAAGGGGCGCAGCAGCGAACCGTCGCCTGCCAGCGTGCCAGGCTCTATCTCACAATTGTCGGCAGTGAGCAGCTGATGGTAGCGCTCGTCATCAACGTCCCGCGAGGAACATACCTTCATCAGTTCACCATGCAGGTGAATGACATGCGTAGAACCTGCAGCCTCATGCAGGTTGTCAACATTCTGCGTCACAACAGTGACATTGTACTTTTCCTCAAGTGCAGCCACCAGACGGTGTCCTTCATTGGGCTGGGTACCCACGCACTTGCGGCGCAGCATGTTGTAGAACTTGGTGACAAGAGTTGGGTCAGCAAGCCAGCCCTCATGGGTAGCCACCTGCTGCACGGGATAGTTTTCCCATAATCCATCAGCATCGCGGAAAGTCTTGAGTCCGCTCTCGACAGACATGCCGGCACCCGTCAGCACAACAATCTTCTTTTTCTTTTCTTCCATAGTTATTTTCCGTTTGTTTTGATGATGCAAAAATACAAAATAATTGTGAAACGAGCGGCAGAATGTGTGTATTTATTTTGATTTTTTGTATTTTTGCACCATGAAAAAGTTATTATTCAGAATAATCAGGACGGACGCAAGGAAAAAGATTTTCTCTTTCTTCTTCTTTTCCTTTCTCCTGACTCCAGTGTCCATGATGGCGCAGTATGACTTATTGTCAGCGAAGACGAATGTCATTCGCGGCGGTTATAACTTCTGGGTTTATACGCCCGAAGACTACTATTTCTCCATGGACACCACCCCGCTCATCATCTTCCTGCATGGGAGAAGCCTATGCGGACATGACCTCAACCGCGTGCTGCGCTATGGCCCTATTGATGCCGTCAAGCGCGGACGTGAAATTCCAGCGCTCATCGTGGCACCACAGAACCCGGGCGGTGCATGGAACCCGCATAAGTTGAACGACATTCTGGAATGGATGAAGAAGAAATATCCCTTTGATGCCACCCGTGTCTATGTGTTAGGCATGAGTCTCGGCGGATATGGCACCCTCGACTTTGCAGGAACTTATCCGGAGAAGATTGCCGCTGCTATTGCCCTTTGTGGCGGCAGCACGTTACGCGACTATCATAAGCTGGGTGACCTGCCATTGTGGATTGTGCATGGCACAGCTGACCGCGCCGTGTCTGTCAAGGAATCACAGAAGGTAGTGGCAGGCATGCAGCAGTTAGGCATTACCAGCCGTCTGCGCTTCGACTGGATGAAGGGAGCTTCGCACGGTGCGTTGGCACGTTTCTTCTATACGTCAAAGACTTATGACTGGCTTTTCCAACATTCGCTGACAGACCCGGGACGTCCTGTCTGTACTATTATCGACATTACACAGACTGATCTCTCCAGCGCCTATCGTGATATGAAGCGACGCATCGATGAGTTAGAAGTGGAATTAAACGGAGATTAGAAAAACTCCTTGAATCCCCCCATTAAAGTACTCCCCCAAAGTTTATTGTCTAACTTTGGGGGAGATTTTTATTGGAGTCAGTTTGATTCTGGTGTTTTCGGCTCAGCCGGTTTAACTGGTTCTGCAGGCTTCGCAGGAGCAACGGTTTCTTTCGGCGTGTTACCCTCGGTGGGCACATCCTCTTTCTTTTTCTTATCGTCCTTCTTTGGCTCGTCGGCTTTCTTCTTCGGAGCCGTGGTATCCGGCGCTGCATGTGTTCCCGCACGCTGGGTGAGGAAACGCAGGTACGACTTATACGTACCGTCAGAGTAAGCCTTGAAGATATTGTTGGCAAAGAGGATGTCCGTAATCTTATGCTCTGCCACGTAGTCCTTCATATTCTTGGTGAAGTAGCGTGAGTCTATGACGTGTACTTCCTCGAAGGAGAAGAACAGATAACCTGGCAGCATATTACCGAAGCTGTCCTTGAGAATGATGACTCGGCGCCCGTTCTTGGTCGATGTGCGTACCTGCGTTAGTTTGGTGTCACCGCCCATCATGGTACAGTAGGCACCGCCGCTGCCGTCCTTGAATTTGAAGAAGAAGGCTGCCTTGAAGGGCTTGCCCTCACCTGTCACCTGATAGTTCTTATTGATATTGTAATTAATGTAGGTCGTCTCATATTCCACACCTTTTGGCACGTAATAGACAAAGTCCTCGGGGGCATTCTTGACCGAGATATCTTTTGAGTAGCCGTACATACTACCGACATAGCCGTGAGTAACGTTACGCTCATAATGGCTCAGGTCCTGGAACGGCACACCGGCAACGCGTGCAAACTCCTGTGCAGCATAATAACCGCCGAGCGGCGACCAGTGGTGGTCAGTGCGCAGGTAGATGTCTTCCTTCTTATGCTCGGCCAGCGTATTGTAGATATTAACCGGCTTCACGCCGGGGGCGAGATGCTCAAAGATGTTCTTGATGGTGGGCAACTGTGGATTGGTGCATTTCTTCGCCTTCTCAGGACAATAGAATTCGGTACTGGTGGGGATGACCATGCAGTAGATGTTCACCTTGTCACCAAATACCTCCTTGTATTTGTTGGCAGCCTCAGCATAGCTCACGCCTCCCTTGGCCGAACCGCCGTAAGCCATGAGTGCACGCACATTAGGTCCGCTGCCGACAATGATGATACCCTTGTTGGCAATCTTCGCATTCTCTTCGATGAAGTCGTTGTTGAGAGAATCGGCCAGATTGATGTCAGCAGTCTTCTCGCCCAATTCCTTGTTCTCTTCCTCCGTGCCCTCGGTATCATCGCTGGCATGGAAGCGAACCGTCTCCTCATCATCGCCGATAGCAGGACTTGCCGTCAGGTGCTTGATATACATGCTCAGCTCCATGAACTTGTCGCGGTATGGTTCACTGTCGCTGAACCACGACGAGACATCGCGTGTAAACGACCCGTCAGCCAGACGTTCCCAAGAGAATTCGGGGAACTGCTTGAGTTCGCGTTTCTCCAGTTCTGACACGACGCTGCGGGGGAATGTGTCGAACACCACGGCAAAGATTGCAAATACCGTGGCGACGATGGCGATATAGACAATGTGCTGTTTCTTCATATTCTGGGTGTTTGTTTACTGTTCAAGATAACGCATATATGATTCTGCTGTGGCGGCGGTGTAAGCATGTCCTGCGTTGTTGGCAAAGAGGATGTCACTGATGCCGTAGCGATAGACGTAGTCAATCATGTTACGGGTGAAGTAGCGGCAGTCAACAACATGAATCTCCTCGAACGAGAAGAAGAGAAATCCGGGCAGGGCATTGCCGTAACTGTCCTTGAGGATAAGCAGTCGTCTGCCGTTCTTGGTCGATGTCTTGACGGTGGTGGTGTTCAGGTCACCATGCATAAAAGTCATATAGGCAGCACTGTTGCCGTCTTCATATTCAAAGAAGAAACGACCTTGTTCCGGTGCACTCTCGCTGACAACGGTTTTCTTGTCGCGTCCCAGCTTATACTTGATGTAGGTCGTGGTGTATTTCACATCGCGTGGCACATACCATGTAAAGCGCTCGGGGGCGTTCTTGACGGCAGCGTCGCGTGAGAAGCGGTACATCGTTCCCACATAGTTGTTGATGACATGCTTGTCGTAGTGGTTGAGGCCCTTGAACGGTACACCGGCAACGCGTGCAAACTCCTGTGCTGCATAGAAGGCACCGAGTGAAGCCCAGTGGTGGTCGGTACGCGAATAGATTTCCTCGTCAGCGTGACGGGCCATGATGTCAAACAAGTCAACAGCTTTCACCGAGTCGTTCAGCTGATGAAACAAACGCTTCACCGAGGCATATTCGTCTTTTGTCCACATGCTGTATTGGTTCGGGCAATAGAGTGCGACGGCTGTGGGGATGACCATGCAGTAAACGTGCACACGGCCCTCGAACGTTTGATAATAGGTATTGGCGGCATTGGCATACGCCATACCACGCTCAAAAGTACCGTTGAACGGCTCCACGGCGCGAACGGAGTCTCCTTCGCCGATGATGATGATGCCCGATTTCGTGCGGCGGGCATCCTGTGCAGCAGCAGTTAGAGGTAAAAGGGTCAAAAGGTAAAACGGCAAAAGCCATTTCACCCAATCAGTAGCTTTCAGTATGGAATGTTGAAAATTAAACATGAAATATATTGACGATTTACGTATTTACGATTTACGATTTATTTTTGTATTGACGGTTTAGAACCTCGTATAGATAAATGCGTTGTTGGTAGCGCCGACAAGCAGGGCGACACTAAGAATCAGCATGACCAGTGAGACAACAATACGCGACGTGGTGAAAGCCAGTCCACGCATATTCTCGCTGCTGACATAGCGCTCGGTGAGGTCAACCAGCGTCTGACGGATAGGCAGACAGAAGATAAGTGCGACAATCCATAGCCACAGATGGTCGGTCAGTACCGTCTGGTCCACGAAGTCGAATGCCTCGACATAATTGCCGAAGAACGCGTTGAAGAACACGATCATCTGGTTGAAGTCGTCAAAGTAGAAGATGCCCCATCCTGCCACGACAAGCAGCAAGCTGTAGATGTGGAGGAGGAATGCGGGGATATGGTCTTTCCAACGCAGTAGCGTGTATTTCTCTATCATGACGATGAGACCGAAATAGACACCCCATAGGATGAAGTTCCAGCTGGCACCGTGCCACATACCGGTGAGGAACCACACGGCAAGGATGTTGACAGCCTGATGTTGGCGATTACCTCCCAACGGAATATACACGTAGTCGCGGAAGAAGCTACCCAACGAGATATGCCAGCGGCGCCAGAAGTCCGTGATGCTGTTACAGCAGTAGGGATGACGGAAGTTCTCGTTGAAGTGGAAACCGAGGCAGCGGCCCAGTCCGATAGCCATGTCCGAGTAGCCGGAGAAATCGAAGTATATCTGCAGTGTGAAGGCGATGATACCAATCCATGCACCGGCCATCGTCAGCGAATGGAGTCCGTTAACAAGAAACTGATCCGAAATCTCTGACAGCTGGTTAGCCAGAATCACCTTCTTGCCCAAACCGCAGAGGAAGCGGAAGGCACCGTCGGCGAAGTCGTTAGCCGTCACGTGGCGGTCGTGTATCTCACTCGATACAGTGTTATAGCGTACGATAGGACCGGCGATAAGCTGAGGGAACATGGACACGTAAAGTAGCAGGTCACCGAAACGGCGCTGTACGGGCGACTCACGGCGATAGACGTCAATGAGGTATGAGATGGATTGGAACGTATAGAACGAGATACCGATAGGTAGTGCGATATTGGGAACCGATACGGGAATACCGATGTTGTTCAGTTGTTCGGCAAAGAAGCCCAGATATTTGAACGTGCAGAGAATAAGGATGTTACACACCAATCCGATAACCAGTGCCGTCTTGCGGTGCTGCTCCTGTCGGGCAATGCCCAGTCCTGCTATGTAGTTAACTAGTACGCAGAACAGCATGAGGAAGACATAGACCGGTTCACCCCATGCATAGAAGATGAGCGAGAAGAGCACCAGAGCCCAGTTGCGGAAAGTGTTGACATTTCTTGTTCCACACTCACTGTTTCCCATTCCACATTTCTTGTCAATCCATGCAGCCAACAAGTAGGTCAACATGAACGCCGGAAGAAAGACGAACAGAAAAAACAAATCAGAAAAAACCATTCTTATTTACGATATATTTCACTATTTACTATTTACCATTTACATACTGCGCCACCAGTTGTCCGATGCACTGTGCACCGCGTTCGTTCGTATGTACACCGTCAGCGGTGTAGGTCTTTCGTCGCAGCTCCTGTTTGCGGCTGACACAGCCCTCGTGGTCAAGTCGGACCACCTCAAGGCCCATCTCCTTGCCACACGCTTCGATGATGTCACCCGTCCGACGGATACGCTTCAGACTGGTCTTCGTGGCCTGCATGGGCGTCAACAGCATGATGCGTGCCTCGGGGAATGCCTCACGCAACAGCCGACAGTCATAGTGTACAGCACCGGCCAGTGTGAGCGGAGAGGAAAGGTCCTTACCAAACACCTGCGGTCGGCGGTCCATGAACCATGCATCATTAGTGCCGGCCATGATGATGATGAGCGTCGGGGAAATCTGTTCGCCGGAGGCCACGGCATCCAACAGACGGCACACCTGATTGTATATCACGTTATTGTCGCTCAGCACCTCCGTATATTCCTCCGTGTCACGCACCGTCTTGGACGTGTGGCTCCACGTGGCACCGCTACGGGCATAGCTGCGACAGGTCGTGGGCTGCATGGCATCACGGAACCATTTGTTCCAGCCGCGTGCCACGTTGCACGAATCCCCGCCGATGAACGTATTGCTGTCGCCTAACAGCACCACGTGCATAACCCCCTGAGCCTGAGCAAGACTCAGTATCATTAAGGTAGCCAGCAAAGTCAACAGCGTTCTTTTCATTCTATAAGGGCACTCCTTTTGCGTTTCAGCCTGCAAAGGTACGAATAAGTGAGAAGAATACCAAAAGAAAGTATTATTTTCTTTTGATTCTCGAATGAAAGTACCTTCGACCACCAGGTCAAAGGTACGAATAAATGAGAAATATGCTCAATTTTGAGAATAATTGCCGGCTTTTTTGTACCTTTGCAGCTGAATATTCATCTATACACTATTATGTACTGCATTCGATTCAGCATCATATTTATCATATAATTTTTAAACGTATGAAACAGACCCTTTTTCTTCGTTGCACTAGTAAGACTATAGTGTCTTGCCTTTTAACTACAGTGATGATATTCGGCCTGACAGCCTGTAGCGACACCACCGACAACCCTGCCATTCCTTCAACGGATAGTGAAATCACCGTCTATACAGACAACATTGATGAGACCTTGCATCCTGGCGATGATTTCTACATGTATTGCATCGGTTCTTGGTGGAAGAGAACGGAGATTCCCGCAGGTTCCGATCACCAAGCGTTCCTCTTCGGAGAAGCCCAAGAACAGTTTAATGAAAAAACGCAGTCATCGCAACCACCGACCCTGTCCTTAAAACCATTTCAGCACATTGCAATGACCTGTTTGTCAATTGTGAGGCCAACCAACAGAAGCTGAATGAGGTACTGGCCAGAGTTGAAGCCGCCACTTCAAAAGAAGAACTGTGGAAACTGATGGGCGAGCTGGCATGCGAAGGCTATCAGATGCCTTTCACCGTCATGTCGCTCCCCAAAGGTGGTGTGATGAGGTTGGTCTTTGCTCCCGTGACAGAAAAAGATGTCGCCACGTCTATCGTAACAATGCAGCCAGGCCTTGACTACGATCCCTATGGATATGATAATGACAATGGAAACCTGATGGCGGCCATGGTGAGAAATCCGCGTCTGGCCAGTGCCGTTGAGCCTCTGACAGGCTATGCTGCCACCCGAGGCTTCTCATCAGAGAAATGGCCGATGTTGGTGAGTATTTGCGAGGGACTGGGCATTGATAAGAAAAAGGCATACGTCGTGACCGAAGATTGGTACCAATTTGCCCAAGAGGACCTGGGAATTCCGTCTACAGAACCTCTGGAACAGGTGCAGGAACTGGACATGGAAGACCTTGCTATGGCCATCCAGGACATTATCCTTGACAACCGCCTGCTTTGCGATGCCTCGGCCATGGAAGAGGCTGAGGCTATCAATGGAGGCCAATTCAGCTCAGATGAATTTTCCACCAATATAGGCACCAATTACATGAAATACTACATGAGCTATGCCTTCTCTATGAGGTATTGCACCGAAGAGATGAAGAAGCGTGGCGAGAACGATGCTGCCGAACTGAAGAAAGCGTTTAGAGAGCGTCTTGCTAATAGCCCGTGGCTCAGCGAAGGCTCGAAGGCCAACGCCATTGAGAAACTCGATGCGATGACAGTCAATGCGGCCTATCCCGACTTCCTGCAGGAGGGGATCATCGACCTGAGCCAGACACAATCAGCGCTTGAAGACATACTTCTCATCCGTAAGCAGTACATTGCTCTTGTCAAGAAGATCGTCGATATGACAGTGAGTGAAGGATCATTCCACGCAATGCTCGCCAGCTTTTTCCCGCTGAACACCTACAATGCCATGTACACGCCTCTGTTCAATTCCATTAATCTCTTCCCGCCATTCCTCATGGAGCCCATCTACGGGCCTAATTCATCGATAGCCGAGCGATATGCAGCAATGACAGTCTTCGCTCATGAGATTACACACGGCTTCGACAAAACGGGAGCAGAATGGGATAAACAGGGCGATAAAAACAGTATCTGGGCCTCGGAAGCCGATGCAGTAGAGTTTGACCGCAGGGCACAACAGTTGGTAGATTATTACAACACGTTCGAAGTGGCACCCGGCGTCTTTGCTGACGGACAAAAGACATTGAACGAGAACATTGCCGACCTGGGCGGCGTGCAGGTGGCCTTCCAAGCACTGACCAACAAGCTCAAGGCCGACGGACTCAGCGACGAAGCCATAAGACAGCAACAGCGTAATTTCTTTGTGGCCTACGCCAACCTGTGGCGCTTGAAATATACCGACGAGTATGCGGAGAGAATGGTTTCAGGAGACGAACATTCACAAAGCAAAGAGCGAATTAACGGTGTTGTAACCAATATAGATGCCTGGTACGACCTCTTCGACGTTAAGCCCACCGACAAAATGTATCTTGCCCCAGAAAAGAGAATCAGAATTTGGTAATCATGGTACCTCTTAAATCGTGCGTCTCAGGATGTCGGAGATGTCGGGGGTGTCAACGAGTTCGTAGGTGCCGTCGTCTTTCAGCCAGACGATTTTACGGGCAATGACAGGCAGACCGATGTCTTCGAGCATCAGGGCATAGAGGTTGAGCTGAATGACATACAGTCCGTAGTCCTCCTCGTAGATGTCAGCGAAGGGCGGCAACAACATCTTATGCCAGTTACGGTTGTACTCGCTGTAAAGGCGGGCGTTTGTCTTGTAGTCCAACACCACAAAACCCCCACCTCGTACCTCGCACCCCGCACCTCGCCCGTCATACCAATACAGCATATCGAACGTGCCGCAAATCTGTTCCTGCAGGTTCTTCGAACTGTCGGGGTTCTTGCCGCTATAGACCTTCGTTTCGTTCAGCACCAGGTGGTAGCTGTCTGGCAGCTCGTTGATAAAGCGCTCGACGGCCTCTTCCTTAGGATGGATGGGTGCCAGGTAGTTGTATTCCTTGCTGTACTGTGCACGCACGGAGTCCCTGATGAGTTCTGGATGTCCGGCACGCAGATAGGCGAGACTCTCGCCAAACTCATGGGTCTTGGTGCCGAGCGTCGTGGCACGGAACGAGTTGCAGCGCCACTGTCTGATCCAGTACTCGGGCGTCTCACCATGACGCTCAGCATATCGCACGGCCTGCGCCTCCGTGTCGAACGGCTCACGGATAAAGCGATGGCCTATGCTTGACACGGAGTTCAGCTGTTTGCCATGCAGCAGGTAGCGGTGGTCTTCCTCGAAGAACTGTAAGTCCTGGAACTCTTCTAATACATGTTTTCGAGCCTCGGTAACAATGGTCGGCTCACCTTTTATTAATTCGTAATTCATCATCATATCTATTCCACCATATACGCTTCGAAGTGATGGGTGACACGTTGGTCCTCGGGGGGGAGTTGCATATAGTCGCCGTAAGTGCGAGTGAGGTAGTCGCGGTAACCCACCATCGTCTTATAGGTACGTCCTTCGAAGGTGATGTCAACCATCGAGGCGATGTCCTCGGCAGGGAAGCATCCACGGATGGAGGGGCCTGCCTCACTCATGTTACAGACGGTCTGCGTGGGTTGCGGAAGTACGATGAGACTGCGCAGCCAGCGGTCTATGGTAGCGACGCTGACGGGCAGGTTGCGGTAGCACAGCCAGGCCAGCCGTGAGTGCAGGGGGTTCTCGTGTGCTATCTTGCAGCGGCGTATCTTATAGAGCAGTTTCTTGCGCTTGAACACACGGGCACGTTCCTTCATGTCATCCGTCACGTAGTCAACGGGGAAGATATCCATATAGACGCCAATCTCGAAGCCCTTGGTCTCTGTCTCTACCATACGGGTGCGGGTGTCAACGACCTTGGCGAAGGTGTAGTAATAACTTGGAAGGTGGAGGGTGGAGGGGGCAAGGACCTGGTATGTTCCTGTCTCGTCGCGGAATTCGCGGAGGAACAGCTCATAATCTCTGCGGGGCATATAGATGTCGATGTCGTCGTCCCAGGGGATGTAGCCACCGTGACGCACGGCGCCGATGAGTGTGCCGCTGGAGAGGAAATAGCACAGGCCGTGCTCCATGCAATAGTGGTGCACATGGTCGAGAATACCCATCTGCAGGTTGCGTAGCTCGCTGATGTCGGTGATTTGTCTCATTTCAGCGACAAAAGTACAACAAATATTTTGAACTTCGAAATAAATGCACTATATTTGCACAATATTTTTCGCAAAGACACAGAAAAGATGAAGATAGCGTTCCTGATTTCCGCCTTCACGGACATGCCACACCTGCAGCGGCTCATCGACAGCCTGCCCGAGGAAAGTAACGTGTATGTGCATCTGGATGCGAGGTGCGAGGTACGAGGTGCGAGGTGGGCTGACGTTCACTTCATCTCCAAGCGCTTTAAGGTGATGTGGGGCAGTTTTACGCAGGTGCGCTTTCAGATGGAGCTGCTGCGTGCCGCACTCAACAGCGGCACGGCGTATGACTATCTGTTCATGCTAAGCGGACAGGACTATCCCGTATGGAGCAATAGCCGCATCGTGAGCTATCTGGAGGGCCTCAACGGACGTAACCTGCTGCAGGGCATGAAACTCACGGGACTGCCTAAAAGCGAGACTTTCGAATATACGCGCTACCGCTTCCTGAACAACATGCCGTGGCGCTATGGGTCGGTAGGCAGCAAGTTGCGCGTGGCACTGCGCACAGTGACACAGCCCTTCCTGAAGAAGCCGCTCAGCTTCACGGCCGACGGACTGCACTATGACCTCTACAAAGGCTCCGACTACTTCGCCATCACTCGTGAACTGGCGGAGTATGTGCTGCAGACGTATGACAACAGCCCGCAGCTGCGCCGTTACTTCTCCAACAGCTTCGCGCCGAGCGAGACATTCACGCATACCATAGCGTTCAACTCCCGCTTTGCCGACAAATGTATGCTGACGCAGGGCCCCGTGAAAGGACTGGAGGAGCTGACACCCCTGACGTACATCGAGTACGGCGCGAAAATCAAGGAGCTGACACTGGAGGACTACGACCGCATCATAGAGAGCGGAAAGATGTTCTGCCGCAAGACAGTGACCGGCCTCAGCGACGAACTGATGGATAAGATTGATGGTTTAAGGGTTAAAGGTTTAAGATGAGTAATGAAGGTGGATTAAAGGAAAAGACGGCCAAGGGGTTGTTCTGGGGCGGACTAAGCAACGGGATGACACAGGTGCTGAATCTGGCAATAGGTATATTGCTGGCCCGTATGCTGTCGCCCGAAGAGTGGGCACCCATCAGCATGATTGCCATCTTCTCAGCCATTGCCGGCAACCTGCAGTCGAGCGGTTTCTCTACGGCTATTGTCAACTTGAAGCACCCGACGGCCAACGACTACAATGCCGTGTTCTGGTTTAATGTCCTGGCCAGCTTCGTCATCTATTGGGTGCTCTTCTTCTGTGCACCGCTCATCGCCCTGTTCTTCGAGCAGCATTGTCTCGTGGACCTGTCAAGACTCATCTTCCTCGCGTTCTTCATCTCCTCGTTTGGCATCTCCACACAAGCCTATCTGACGAAGAACATGATGAACCGCGAGATAGCCATTGTCAATCTCAGCGCACTGGTCTGTTCGGGCATCGTCGCTGTAGTGCTGGCTTTCAACGGCTATTCCTACTGGAGCCTCGCCTGGCAGCAGATTGTAAACTCCGCGATACTCGTTGCCGGACGCTTCCTGTTCGTCAAGTGGCACCCTACCCTGCACTTTGACTTCTCGCCCATCCGCCGCACGTTCCGCTTTGCCATGAACATTCTCATCACCATGATTATCAACACCGTCAACAACAATATCCTGACGTTCGTCTTCGGTAAGCTGTTCACCAAGACGCCCGAGGTGGTGGGTAACTTCTTCCAGGCATTTAAATGGAACACAATGGCCTATCAGGTGGTAGGGGGTATGGTGGAACAGGTGGCACAACCCGTACTGGTGGAAGTGCGTAACGAACGGGAGCTGACCGTATTTCGTAAGATGCTCCGCTTCACGGCGTTCCTGGCCTTCCCTGCCATGTTCGGACTGTCGCTGGTCTCTGAAGAGTTTATCCTTGTCACCATCGGCAGCAAATGGCTGGCCTGTGTGCCGTTGTTACGTGTGCTGTGCATCGGCGGTGCCTTCATGCCGTTCTACTCACTCTATAAAAACCTCATCATCAGTCAGGGCCGCAGCGACGTGAACATGTGGCTGAACATCGTGCAGATAGTCCTGCAGATGGCACTCATCCTGTTGACCTACCGCTATGGCATCATGGCGGTCGTCATTGCCTACTCGCTGTTGAACATCATGTGGCTGTTGATGTGGCAGCTATATGCAAAGCGCATGATAGGTCTGCCGTTCCTCCATGCCTTGAAGGACATCGTGCCCTTTGCCCTCATCAGTGCCGCCGTCATGGGCATCACCTGGCTCGTCACCTCGTTCATCAGTAACATCTATGTGCTGTTGCCCCTGCGCATCATCATCGCCGTCGTGCTCTATGCCGCAGTGATGAAACTGCTACGGGTGAAAATGATGGAGGAATGTATCCATTTCATTACCCGTAAACGCTAAACACCAAACACTCCACCCATGAACGTCTCCATCGTCATACCCGTCTATAACAAAGAGCAGTATATCACGTCCTGCATGGAGAGTCTGCTGCGGCAGGACTTCGACGACTTCGAGATTGTTGCCGTTGACGACGGCAGTACCGACGGCTCGGGGGCTGCCTGTGACCGTATGGCGGCTACTGACTCACGCATCCACGTGTTCCATACCCCCAACCAAGGTGTGACAGCTGCACGTCACTATGGTGTGGAACAGGCAAAGGGACGTTACATCCTGTTTGTTGACAGTGACGACGAGTTGAAGGGCGGTGCCTTGCGTGCATTGTATGACACGATAGAAGAGACGGGAGCCGACGAGGTGATGGGGACTTACCGCACGCAACACGGAAGGCTGCACGACTCCGGTCGTCGCGGATGGCAACCCGTAGCACCGCTGATTAATGACCTGCTGGCCACACGCAACTCGTTCTGTGTGCTGTGGGGCATCATCTTCCGCCGCGAACTGCTGGAAGGCTGTCTCACCACACCCCGTGAGGTCATTGAGCGTGAGGACATCCTCATGCAAATCAAGTGTCTAATGAAGCACCCGAAGGTTTATTTCACCAGCCACGAAGTCTATCTCTACAACGAGGGACTTCCCAACAGCCGTCGTACAGGACTCGACCGCATCATCGTCTATGAACGTGAGCTGCGGCAGACGCTACAGCCCGAGTGGGCCACTTACCGCCGCGGTTTTCTGCTCCACCGCATCAAGACCTACGAGATGTTCCTGGAGCGTCAGCAGTTCGATGTGTTCGATGCCTACTACAAAAACCTGCGCCGGGAGAACCTCAAGGGTTTGCCGTTGGCCGACCGCCTGGTGGTTGCCCTTCCTCCACGCTTAGCCTACTGGCCCGTACATCTCTATAAGAAATTATCTTTGCACCGATGAAGAAACTAAACCTTGACAAGATACGTGTCATTGTGTTTGATGCTGATGACACCCTGTGGGACTGCCAGTCGCACTTTGAGCATGTAGAAAAGATGCTCTACTCCATCATTGCCCCTTACTGTGCCGACCCTGCCGCTGAGCTGTATGACACGGAGACTCATAACATGGAGGACCTGGGCTACGGCTGTAAGGCATTTACCATCAGTGTTATGGAGACAGCCCTGCGTGTCTGCGGAGCAGACTTACAGCCTGCCGACCTCGACGCCCTGCTACATGCCGGCAAGCACCTGCTCCACCTGCCCGCCACCCCCTTGCCAGGTGTCGTGGATACACTGGAGTGCTTGAAACACACCCCATGCCCCCTGCCTCACGCCCCTATCCCATTGGTCTGTTTCACCAAGGGTGAGCTGCAAGACCAGGAGAACAAGCTGCGGCGCTCCGGATTAATCAAGTACTTCGACCATGTGGAGATTACGTCTAACAAGACAGAGCATGAGTTCCTGGCATTGGCCCGACACCTCGGTGTGCAACCTGACGAGATGCTCATGGTGGGCAACTCTCTCAAGAGTGATATGGCACCGGCCCTTGCCGTGGGTGCCCAGGCCGTGCATATTCCCTTCCACGTCACGTGGCAGTTAGAGGTGCATGAGGACTTCGAACACGAGCGGATGGTGAAAATCGAGCGCATCGACCAACTGCCCGCCCTATTAAGTTATCAATTATGAATTAAACCTAAATAATTTGGCAGTTCGCACAAGAGTTCGTAATTTTGTGCGGCAAATACAAACATATAAACATATCATCATGAGAAAAGCGATTATTGGTTTTTGTATCACGGCAGTGGCGCTGCTGATGCTCAGCAGCTGCTCAGCGAAGTTGGGCGAACTGGCTGCCGATAACTTCAAGGTAAACCCCAATCCTTTGGAGACTCACGGGGGGCAGGTACAGTCTACCATCAACGGAGCCTTCCCCGAGGGCTACATGAAGCGTAACGCCGTAGTGATGGTAACGCCAGAGCTGCGCTACATGGCTGATGGCATGCAGCAGAAGGTACAGGGTGAGTCCGCCACGTTCCAAGGTGAGGAGGTCATGGGCAACGACCAGATTATCTCCTACATGCTCGGCGGACACTACACCATGCGTAGCAGCTTCCCCTACGTGCCGGCCATGGAGCAGAGTGAGCTGTGGATGAGCTTCAATGCCCGCGTGGGCAACAAAGTGGTGACAGTACCGGCAGTGAAGATTGCCGATGGTGTGATAGCCACCTCGGAGCTGTATAAACGCACGCTTACCAGCGCCAAGCCCGTCGTGGCCGAGGATGCTTTCCAGCGCGTCACAGAGGAACGCCTTGAGGCAAACATCAGATTCCTCGTGGCACAGACGGAGCTGCGCAAGAGTGAGCTGCAGAACAACTCCGTCACCGAGTTCGTGAAGCTGTTGCAACGTGTCAACCAAGACCGTGAGATGCTCAACATCAACAATATCGACATCTCTGCCTACGCCTCGCCCGAAGGCAGTCTCGACATCAACGAGCGACTGGCCAGCGGACGACAGAAGGTGACCACCGACTATGTGCGTCGTCAGTTGGACGAGAACCAACTGCAGGCCTATGTCGATACACACTACACCGCCGAGGACTGGGAGGGATTCCAGCAGCTGGTACGTGCCAGCGTCATTCAGGACAAAGACGTCATCCTACGCGTGCTGTCCATGTATCAGGACCCCGAAGAGCGCGAGAAGCAGATCCGTAACATGAGCGAGGCTTTCCGCGAACTGGCTGACGGCATCCTGCCCGAGCTGCGCCGCGCCCGACTGACGGTCAACTATGAGATTATCGGTCGTGACGATGCCCAGATCAAGGAACAGCTGAAGAACGACGTCTCCAAGCTGAGTGTCGAGGAACTGCTCTATGCCGCTACACTGACCGACAACGCCGGCGAGCAGCTGAACATCTACCAGCAGACCACGAGACTCTTCCCGCAGGATGCCCGTGCGTATAACAATATAGGTAATGTCTATTTCGCACAGGGCGACTATGAGGAGGCAGGCCGCTACTATCAGCGTGCGCTCTCCATCGACCGTAACTGCGGTGCTGCCCATGCCAACATCGGACTGCTGGAACTCATCAACGGTAATACTGCCGAAGCAGAGAACAGCATCGGTCGTGCCTCGACCGTGCGCCGACTGGGAGAGACCTTGGGCAACCTGCACCTGGCACAGGGCAACTACGCACTGGCAGAGCAGGACTTCGGTTACACCGCCAGCAACAGCGCAGCGTTGGCACAGATCATGAACAAGAACTATGAACGTGCGGCACAGACGCTTGACAACATCAAGCAGGCTGACGCCATGACCGACTATCTGCGCGCCATACTCAACGCCCGCCAAGGCAACAACGAGGCTGCCGCCACCAGTCTGGGCAAGGCTGTCACAAAGGATGCCTCGCTGAAGCCCCTTGCCGACCGCGACCTGGAGATGAAGGCTGTAAGTAAATGAATGATATGACTCGCACCACGCACCACGCATCTCGTACCTCGTACCTCGTCCTGCTTGTATGCTCAATCCTCCTCTTCACTTCGTGTGGTGACGAGGGGGACAGTTTCCGCATCAAGGGACGCTTCCGTCACTTCAATCAGGGAGAGCTATACATCTACAGCACCGACGGTGCGCCACGCTTAGACACCATCCGCGTCAGGGATGGACGCTTCTCCTACGAGACACTCGTCACACAGCCCTCCACGTTCGTGCTCCGATTCCCGAACAGCTCCGAGCAGGCCGTCTTTGCCGAGCCGGGGGCTTCGGTGACCATCGAGGGTGACGCCTCTCACCTGAAAGAGATGGAAATCAAAGGCACTGATGATAATGATGACATGACGAAGTGGCGACTGCACACCGCCAACCTCACGCCGCCGGAGGTGAAGAAGGCTGCCATAGACTATATCAAGGAACATCTGGAGTCGCGCGTCAGCAACTTCCTCCTCGCCCGTTATCTGGTGCTGAACGAAGACCCCGACTACAAGACCGCCTCGGAGCTGGCTGTCCAGATGCTGAAGGAACAGCCCGACAACGGACAGCTCATCGTGCTGGAGAAGAAGCTGCGCGGACTGCGTAACGTCATGGTGGGTACACGCCTGCCGTCATTCTCGGCAACATCTACGGACGGACGGACGGTTAGCCTTCAGTCGATGAACACCGAACTGAATATCATCTGCGTATGGGCCTTGTGGAACCAACAGAGCATTTCCACCCAGCGCAAGCTACGTGAGGTACAGAAGAAATACGGCAGCCGGGTAAGTCTGATGAGCATCTGTCTGGACGCACGTCCCGCCGATTGCAAGCAGACACTGGAACGTGACAGTATCAGGTGGCCGCAGGTGGCCGACGGTCGCCTGTGGGACTCGCCGTTGGTGCAGCAGTTAGGCATCAGCAGCGTACCCGGCAACATCTTCTTCGACCGCAACGGCAAGGTGCTTGCCGTCAATATACCCATTGACAAGATAGACGACCTGGTCAAGGGTATCTTGAAATAAACGAAAACATACTTCGGAAATCAAAGAGAGGCATCCGGCGGGGAACAAAAAAGGCATCCCGCTGGATGCCTTTTACGGTGCCGCGAGCGGGACTCGAACCCGCACAGCCATTCCTGGCCAAGGGATTTTAAGTCCCTCGTGTCTACCATTCCACCATCGCGGCCCGCGACAAAAAAACTTAAAATCGGGTGCAAAGGTACGAATAAGCGAGGAAAAAACCAAAGGAAAATCCTTTTTTCTTTGTTTTCTCGAGCGAGAGCGCATTCAAAGGTCCCTCACATAGACACTATACAGGTTCTCACCACATGTTCGGGTGCTCAGCAGTTTGGCGTCAGTGGGAACACGGGCAGCACGGGTACCATTGCCAAAGACAACGGGTGCCGTCTCCACGCGCAGCTCGTCCCATAGTCCTGCCTCGAAGAACGACTGGTGCGTCTGTGCACCACCTTCGACAACCAGCGACTGCACACCATGCAGGTAGAGGTCATTGATGAGCTGCTGCAACGGACGGTCGTGAGTCAGCACAAGACGCTTCGGGTCAGGTCCCGTCCAATGACGCACGTTAAGCTGTGGCTGGTCACGCTCATACGTCGTGCGGCCCACGAGGATAGCATCCTCCTCGGCACGCAGCTGATGCGAGAACCGCGCGGTCTCACTGTTGGAAATCTGTACGGCATGGAAGTCACGGTCGATGAACCCGTCAGCAGACTGCGCCCATTTCACGATGATGTATGGCCGGTGCTCACGGTGATAGGTGAAGAAACGACGGTTCAGCCACTGGCACTCCTTTTCCAGCACGCCCACCGTGACGTCAATTCCTGCATCACGCAGCTTCTGGATGCCGCGCCCCTGCACTTCGGCAAAGGGGTCAACAGTGCCCACCACCACACGGCAGACACCCTTGCGTACAATCAGGTCGGCACAGGGTGGCGTCTTGCCGTAGTGCGAACACGGCTCCAAACTGACATACACCGTGGCTTCACGCAGCAGCGGCTCGTCCTCGGCACGCACCGACGCGAAGGCATTTACCTCGGCATGAGCCTCACCGCAACGCACATGATAGCCTTCGCCGAGAATCACATCATCCCTTACAATCACAGCCCCCACCATCGGGTTAGGCCGGGCGCCCATGAGTCCGTTAGCCGCCAACTGCAGACAACGCCTCATGTAATATTCGTCTCTCTGTTGCTGATTCATGCCTGCAAAGGTACACATTTTATCTGAACTTTTTTCGTTTATTCGGAAAATAATTCATATGTTTGCCGTCTATTTCCCTTCGCAAATGGCTTTTGCCATCTCATTCAGCTTCAGGCATTACCCTCTTTTAATGGTCATCTTTTCATTATGATGCTCCCAGGGAGCGAGAATCAGTAGCTGCCCTCTGGCACAGGCTTCCATTCGTTTTCCACCAGGCTTTGCCAAGTCTATGAAACCGTTTTCTTGCAAATAGATGAGCGGTAGCCCTTCTTCAAATGCGGCCCACATGACGGTTTTCTCACCTTGCGAGATGGCTGGCGACACAAGTACTGCCCCTTGGCGAGCTGCACAAAGGTAATCGTTAAGCTTAACTTGAAGCTCCTTATCACTGATGCTTCTTGAGCATTGTACTTGTAGTTTGAGCGGGCGCTCTAACAAAAAGCGATTGCCAATGGCCGAGAAGCTTTGTCCTGCATATTCAAGTCCCCTCTGCACACGGAAAAGGTCTGGGTTCTCTCGTTTCATCAGCAGGCGCCGAGGGTTGTCCTTTAGGTAGTTGAGCCACCGCTCCAACTGCCCCTCTCTTAGTAATATCTGGTCATTAAATCCCTTTGCAAATAATAGGCCGTTGTTGCAGTTTTGTTTTGCATGTTGCTGTGGCACAGCAACAAACTCTACGGGCATCACTTCGCGAAATGCCTGGTTACAGGCTTGCTTGACGCCCAGCAGCACCTTGCCCAGCGGCTTTTCCATCTTTTCCTTTACAAAAAGGATGGCATGCAAATGGTCAGGCATCATCTGTAGTGCTACTACCTTTACTTCTGGATGATGACTGTCTATCGATTGCCAAATCTCCGCTACGGCTTCCCCTAATGGCGACAGCTCAATGTGGGGCACTTCTGCTGACGGCTCTATGGCTTCACTCTGTCCCACCACCTTGCCGAAAAGCGGTTTCCGACCCTCCGTCACCATCGTGACCATATACATCCGCCGAGCCGTATAGTCATTATCCACACAACGTCGCTGCATGGATGGCTTCTTCTCTCCAGCAAATGCTTTCTGACTCTCAAACGTTTTTCTATCCATAGATAAGATGCATTTACTCGGCAAATATACAACTTTTTTCGCTACTTTATTCGTTTATTCGAAAATTATTCGTATATTTGCCGACAGAAATACAATTAACTTATTGTTGAACCACTTAAAACGTTATTGCCAATGAAGTAAAAACAGAACGAAAGTACGCTATCGGCCTTCCTGATGAGGCTCAGCCTCACGAGGTCACAAAGAGATTATTAAACCAATAATTATTAACTTACAGATTAGCGTTTCTGTTCGTACTTTGACATAAGATATTGAGCTTTTGCTCTTGTTCTTTGAAGCTGAATACCGCCAAACATTCAATTACAAAGAGAACAAGCAGACAGAAGGCTCGCGTCAATAGGCGCGGGCTGTTTATGCTTGTTTTTGTAATAGGTCACTTGGCGGTAACCGAGCTTCAGATAAGCATCGAACAGTTCCGCCTTTTTATTTTAATTACAATGAAAAAGATATTTTTGTTTATAGTTATGTCAATAATGGCATCAACTATGTTTGCCCAAAAAATCGAAAAAAAAGAAGTGGATAAATTTACAAAGATGCAAGTAATAGAAACATCTTCAGAGTCATTATACTCTGTTAATTTTCTAGCTTCTGGTTACATTTATAAATTTGACTTTCAGATAAGAAAATCAGGAGACACATACTCAATGCCAGCAAATATCTTATTGAAGGAAATAGAAAAATATGATGAGAATAGTGGTGTTATATTCCTTCTTGATAATGATGAAACCGTCGAACTCAAATCAAACTTTACAGGTATTGGGTCAAAGAAATTTGGTAATGGTTATTTCTTTGAAACATCTTTTACTTTAAGTAATGATGATGTAATAAAATTAAAAGAGCATAAAATTACAAATGTCCGTATTATTTATATGGGGGGTCATTATGATAGAGAATTGAAATCTAAAAAACAAGATTTGGTTATGAAATGCCTACAATTGATAGACGAAGAATAATCTGTTTCATGTGCCCCCAAAAGGAACGGTTCTACTGATCCATTTATTTAACTGAGCCAATGTCTATCTCGACTTGAGCCAATGATTGGCTGGCGTTGAGGCGATGGTTGGCTCGACTGCAGGAGATGATTACCTCATGTACAGACAATGGTTGCCTCAACACGAGGCGACCATTGTTTGCTTTAATATAGTGCTCACAGCGATTCTGTGAGCTCCTCTGTGAGTTATGTTGCATGTTTTGGGGGTAATCTTGCAATCCTTGCAACCTTGCATAAGGTAGATGTAAAGTGTAAAGGTGTGCGCTAAGCAAGCAGTGTTTCTTGCCATCACAGCCAGAAGACGGCTTCGGGACCTTTGCAGAAGAGCAGGTCGAGGATGCTGAGGTTGGGCAGAAAGCCGTGTTTGCGGTCGAAGACCTGCCAATAGGGACGCGCCACAAAGTCGTCATGATCCTTGTTCCCCGCAATTTCTTCTTGCCCCTTCCACTCCATCGTTTCCCCGATGTGCGGATGGATGTCGAGGAGCTGGCATACGGTGTGGATAATCTCTAAATTGTAGTCGAAAAGGAACTCATAGTCGCGCTCGAAAAAGGGACGCAGGTCGTCGGCATAATAGTCGAAGAAGGGGCTTTCGCTGTAGGCTGACTGCAGGGCGTTCCAATGGACGCGGCGCCACGAGCCGTGATTGCTGATGCGGATGTCTTTGATGGTGAGTGGTGGGATGTGCGAGGTACGAGGTGCGAGGTACGAGGTGCGAAGTGGTGTGTGGTGTTCCACGGGTACGGTGAGTATCTGGGGACCGTTGGTGGTGGCGATGACGCAGCGGTTGCGGTAGGTCTGCTTGGTATAGGACTCACAGGCCTCTAACAGCACACGGTCGGCGCGGTAAAGGCGATGATACCACTCAACGGGACCGAAGTAAGTGGTGGAGAGTATGGTGGAGGGTGGAAGGTGGAGGGTGGAAGGTGGATTCTTCATTCTTCATTCTTCATTCTTAATTCTTAATTCTTAATTTTAATGAAGAAGCGGTCTGTGCGCCAGCCGTCCCAAAGGGGACTGTCGGGGGCGTGGTTGTAGAGAATGAGGCTGGCACGGCCGATGATGTGGTCTTCGCGTACCAGTCCGAAGTGGCGGCTGTCGGGTTTAGAATAGGCGTTGAGCGACGTCATCCAGTAGTAGTCGCCGTCGGCACAGACGGCGCGCCCCGGCACCACGAGGGTGAGTCCGATGTTGCTGACGGTGTCGCCCGGCACCGCCGTACAGCGCACGATGAGGATGCGACGGTCGTCCACGGAGGCCAGCGTGTCGCTGGGGTCGTTGATGACGACCAGATCGCCACGCTCCACTGGCTGACGCCACAAGCGGTTGTAACCCAACAGGCTGTTGCCGCCGATGCGCAGGCCGTAACTCCAGCGGTTCACCAGCACGCGGTCGCCCGCCTCGAACAGCGGTTCAAGTCCTGAACCCGGGAGGCTATATACAGCGAACACCAAGGCACGGAACAGCAGCATCAGCAATGCTGCCACCACAAAGGATATGAGAAAAGACAGATACTTTTTCTTCACCTATTACTTGATATTATCCACGAGGTTGAACAGTCGGCTCCAGCGGATGCCGTGACCATCGGGGTCGCTCGACCACCAGATGAAGATGGGCTTACCCACGATGTGGTCTTCAGGCACGAAGCCCCAGTAGCGTGAATCGGCGGAGTTGTGACGGTTGTCACCCATCATCCAGTAGTAGTCCATCTTGAACGTGTAGCTGGTGGCCACCTGGTCGTTGATGTATATCTTGCCGTCGCGCACCTCGAGCTTGTTCTTCTCGTAGGCCCGGATGGGACGCTCATAGATGGGCAGGTTGTCAAGCGTAAGCTGGATGGTCTCACCCTTCTTCGGAATCCATACGGGGCCGTAGTTGTCGCGTGTCCAGTGCTTGTTGCCGTTCAGCGGGTAGATGTCCCACTCTTCGGCAGTGGTATTGATTTCCAAGCCTTCTACGAGGTCGGGACGCTTCGACAGCACCTCTACCGTGTGCTTGGTCATGGGCATAAAGCCTGCGGTATTCAGCATGCTGAACTCCTCCTCGGTGATGCCGAGCTCCTCGATGAGATCGGAGGGCAGTTCCTGCTTCTTCTTGAACTTATAGGTATATTGCACGTTGTCGGGCTCCTTGTTGGGTTTGCCGTCGAGATAGACCACGCGGTCCTTGATCTCGAGGGTCTGTCCGGGCAGTCCCACGCAGCGCTTGACATAGTTCTCGCGGCGGTCGGTGGGACGGGTGATGATGTTGCCGTAGGTGGCGGGGTTCTGCTCTACCTGCTGGCGGCCCAGCTGATAGACCTGCTGGAAGAAGTGCAGACGCTGCTCTGCCGTGAGCGAGTCGGGCACGGGACGGTTGGGATAGAGCTGGTAGCCGAGGATATAACACAGGCGGTAGAAGTCTTCGGCCTGGTATTGCTGTGCAGAGCACAGCGTGTCACCCGACGGGTAGTTGAACACGACGATGTCGTTGAGCTCCACCTGTCCCAAGCCCTTGACGCGGCGGTAGTCCCAGTGGGGCCACTCGATATAGCTCTTACACTCGACGATGGGCAGTGTGTGCTGCGTCAGAGGCATTGTCAGCGGTGTCTCGGGGATACGCGGGCCGTAGCTGACCTTGCTGACGAAGAGGTAGTCGCCCGTCAGCAGGCTCTTCTCCAACGAGGAGGAGGGGATGACGTAGTTCTGGAAGAAGAACTGGTTGACGAAATAGACTGCAATGAGGGCGAACACGATGGCATCGACCCATGACATGATGAAGCGTGAGGGCCCCTCGGAGTCCTTCCACCACTGCCACTTGATTTTCTTCGTGATATAGATATCGTAGATGAACGGAACGACTAACAGTCCCCACCAGCTGCCTACCCAGTAGAGGAACAACAGATAAAGAACAAGGACGATGATGAACTTCGCCCACTGCTTCTTCATATTCACTTCTTCTTTCTTTATCATAGCCTAAAACTTAAACATGTCACTAATGGTCAATAATCCCTCATGCTTGGCGGTGTACTCGGCGGCAAGCACGGCACCCAGGGCAAAGCCCTTACGGGAATGGGCATCATGGGTGATGGTGATGACATCGGCATCGGAGTCGTAGCGCACGGTATGGATGCCCGGCACCTCGCCGCGACGGATATGGTCCACACGCAAGAACTTCGGGTCGGTGGTCTCCTCTGCCCAGCCCTCCTTGCGGTCAAGGCGTTCCACAATCTCCTCGGCCAGCGTGATGGCCGTGCCACTGGGGTGGTCGAGCTTATGCACATGGTGCGTCTCTTCCATCTCCACGTCATACTGCGGAAACTCGTTCATAATCTTGGCCAGGTAACGGTTGACAGCCGAGAAAATGGCTACGCCGATAGAGAAGTTAGAGGCCCAGAAGAGGGTTGAGGGTTGAGGGTTGAGGGCTGAGGGTGTGCAGGCACGGCGAACGTCATCGCCATGCTCCTTCATCCAGCCCGTAGAGCCGCTGACCACCTTCACACCCTTGGCCCATGCCTTCAGGTAGTTGCCGTAGGCTGCCTGCGGAGCGGTGAACTCAATGGCGACATCTGCCGAAGCAAATGCCTCGCTCTCGAAGTCCTGCTGGTTGTCTATGTCGATAATACTCACAATCTCATGACCACGGTCGCGGGCAATCTGCTCAATCATCTTACCCATCTTGCCGTAGCCGATTAATGCAATTTTCATAACCGATATCAATTAAAAACGTTGAAAAGTTAGTGCAAAACGTGCGAAACGCAAAATAACACTTCTCGTTTCATATCCTTCTGTGTCGACACTTGGATTCGGACCAAGGACCCCCACCATGTCAAGGTGATACTCTAACCAACTGAGCTATGCCGACCACTAAATGCTTAATAAGCGGATGCAAAGGTAGTACTTTTCATGAAGAATGAAGCATGAAGCATGAAGAATTTGCTGATGCGAACAGTTGATTTAACTTTTTTTATCGTTTAGGCACTTCATTCTTCTCTCTTCATTCTTCTTTCTTCGTTTTTTATTCGTACCTTTGCCGAATAAAACCTATGACGATATGAAAAAACTATTCTTATTTGCAGCGGCTACGCTGATGAGTATGGCCGTAAGCGCACAAAGCATGAAAATGGTCGTTGACAGCAACGGTGAAGTGGTGGGACGCCTCATCAAGGTCAACAAGAACACCTACACGGTGGGAGTACAGGACGACTATGACGTGCCCAAGAAGGGTAACCACGTAGAGACCTTCAGTGCCGCCAAGGGCCAGGGCATCGTCTATCGGAAGAGTGAACGCAAGGGTAACATCAACATTCGCAAGAGTCCGGACGTCAAATCTGCCGTGGTCGGGAAGATTCCTGACACAGAGGATTTGCCCGACGTCTATGACTGCCTTGGCAAGGTAAAAAACTGGTTTAAGATCAGGTTTGACGAGAACAAGGTGGGCTATGTCCGCGATGACATGGTCGATTGGGACGGCATGTGTACCTTCTGACGAACAGCGATGGCACAAGCCCCCATTGACCGCCGGCTGGAGTTGTTGCGCGAAGTGATGAGCCGTGAGCGACTGGCGGCATGTATCTTCCCCTGCACGGATCCGCATACCAACACCGACATAGCAGACCACTGGAAATCGCTCGAATGGATGAGCGGCTTCAGTGGGAATGTCGGTACTGCCGTTGTCACCATGACGGCAGCGGCACTGTGGACGGATGGGCACAACATGGCGAAAGCCAAAGAGCAGCTACAGGGGACGGAATATCAGGTGATGTGCATCGATGCCCCCGGCACCCTGGCGATGGTCAGATGGATGGGGCGTGAGATAGAAGCCAGCCGCCATCCCTATAGTGACTGGAGTGAGGTGGCTATTGATGGGACGTGCTGGCCCTTCGGCAAGGTAAAACAACTCATCAACGAGCTACGCCGCGAGAACGGCATTACGCTACGCACCAATTTCGACGCGCTGCGCCACCTGTGGACTGACCGGCCACCCATACCCACAAATCTTATTGTGAGACTGTCAGAGAATTTGACAGAAGAGCCAGTGCATGTTCATCTAGAGCGAATCCGCAAGGCCCTGCGCACACAGCATGCCGACGGTATGCTGGTGGCAGCATCCAAAGACATTGGCTGGGCTCTGAATCTATACGACGGCAACTCTTCCATTCAAGCAGTTCGTGCCGCCTACCTGCTCATCAGTTCACGCAGCGCCACGTTGTTTGCCGACAGGACGAGGATGTCGCCTGACGTCTTAGACTATCTGAAAGCAGAGGGGGTTACCGTCAACGACTATGCCGTTGTCGGTACCGGACTGAAGAATTACTTTGAATACAACATCCTCATGGATCCTGAAGAGGCGAACTACAGCCTCTATTATCTGCTGAAGCAGTATAAGCCGCCAACAGGTCATATAACGCAAATCATAGAGGAGCCGTCACCCGTTGCGGCGCTACGCTAAGACTGTCCCTTCTGAATCTTCGGAATCAGAAGGGAGTTTTTTCTCCACCACGTAGGAAGACAGGGATATGGGCGCGGTCAACTGGTGTCGTCACGGTCTGGCCGCCGTCATAGTATTTGCCCGTGCGGTAGTCGTACCAGCCCTTGGCGTTCTTCGGCAGATAGGTCTTCCATTCTGTAACACCAGGCTCCGTCACAGGACTGATGAGCAGCGAGGGGCCAAACATATACTCATACTTCTGCTGCAGTGCCTCGGGGTCATCGGCAAAGTCGAAGATAAGCGGTCGCATCATCGTGTAACCCTCCGTCGAGATACGTCTGGCACATTCCTTGATATAAGGTTGCAAACGCTCACGTTCCTGCAAACATCCGGCAATCACCTCCTGAGCCTCAGCGCCGTAGTTCCAAGGCTCGGTATTGCTCATATAGCCATGTACACGCATCAGCGGCAGATAGACACTGGTCTCTATCCAGCGTAACATGCGCTCAATATATTCCGCATTGGAATATTGGTCAGCAGGGCGGAAGAACCCGCCGGCATCGTAGGTCCACCAAGGCAAACCTGCCGCCTGTACGCCGAGACCTGCCGTTATCTGCCGACGGAACGTCTCCCAGTCGTTGCCCACGTCACCGCTCCACAGCGCAGAGCCGTAGCGTTGGATGCCAGGGAAGCCGCAACGGGTGAGAATCATCTGTGAGGGACCAGACTGTGCCTTCAATCCTTCATAAACCGTCTTGTTGACTAACAGTGGGTAAATATTACGCACTCGTTCGCCAGCCCACTTGCCTTGGTTGACGCGGCGACCGACAAGGTCATCGTTCTCAGGTTCCGTAGCATCCTGCCACCACGCATCAATGCCTAAAGGCACCAACCGCTCGCTGAAGTTCTGCCAATAAGAGGATGCGGCAGCAGGGTAAAAAAAGTCTATCCAGTCGGTGCCAGGGATATAGTACAGGTCACGCTCCATCTGACGGCCCACATCGCTGTTCTTGTCTATCTTCGACCATACGCTCACCATCAGCCGCACATCCATGCGGTGCAGACTATCGGTCAGCGCCTTCGGGTCAGGATAGAACTCCTCGTCGAACCGCATGGAATTCCAGCCGTATTTACCCCAGTACTGCCAGTCCTGCACAATGACGCTCAGCGGCAACTGCTCATCGCGGAAGCGCTTCGCTGTCTGCAAGATCTCCTCGGACGAATGGAAGCGTTCACGGCAATGAATATAGCCGAGTGCCCAGTCGGGCATCTGCGGACAGGTGCCTGTCAACTCGCGGTAGGAAGCGATAATTTCGTCGGGTGAACCGACGAATACGGTGTAATCTACCGCGTCAGCCACCGGAGAACGGAAGACCGTCACTTCTCCTACCTTTTGATAATAGAGCACAGGCTTGTCATCCTTGGTCAGTTCTGCTGTCAGTGTGTGGCGCCCTGCCTCCAAGTGGACAATCTTCGATGCTGTGGGCGGCAACCACAGGTTCTGCATCTCTATGACCGTCTCCCCATCGATGGTAAGGTTATGGCGGCGTGCCATCTTCTGACCTACGTCCAACAATAGCGCATAGTCACCTGCCTCGGCAAGGTCAATGACAGCCTCGAAGATATGACGCTGGCGCACTTCGCGCTTGCCGCCTTCCGTAGAGGTGACGTTGACTTCCTCGCGTTGAGCATTGAGGGGGGATTGTTGAGGGGTGAGGCTGACACTATGGCCACATGGGTTAAACTCCGTCATGCCATAGTTGTTCCAGAGGATGCCATAGCCCTTGCTGGACAGCAACATCGGCAGTGATATCTGCGTGTTCACCTGGGTGAGGCGTCGTGACAAGCCCCGGACATTGGTGTAACCGTCCTGAAACTGTCCTAACCCGAAAAGGCTTTCGTCTGCAGGTGAGGCAAAGGCCAGCGTTGCCTCGTGCGTTGCCTCAGCGCATCCAGGAATCTGTGATGCTTTCAGCTCATGTCGCAAAGCACGGAAGACCACACGCCCCGTCATGTCCTTGATGCACAGCGTGCCGTTTGCTCCGTCCGCCTCAACAACGAGGCTGCAGTTTGCTACCGCATCATGTCTGACATAGAGCCAGTCGGGTAACTCGGACGACGGCGCCTGGCCGTCAGGGGTGTATTGTATTCGTACTGCGTTATGAGCCAAAGGAGTGATAACAAACCCGTGACCTTGCTTCGCACACAATGTTCCGCCAGTGAGCATCAACAGCCCGATGGCAGCTATAAAAACTCTTTTAAGCATATACAACTCGTGTCAACTAATGTTTCTTCTTCGGCTTCGGCTTAGGCTCCGGCAATGCCGCACATGTCTCACGGACAAGTTGGGAAAGATAATCGCGGTCATCCACGTCGGCAATATAGAAATAATCCTTCGCCCCTTCATAGGGCGGACGCATATCGACGACACGCAGCAAGGGGCGCGCAGCCTCCGTAGGTTTCAAGTAAAAACTGTCATCGCAGATAAGTCCGAAGATTTTTCCGTCACAATAGATACCATAATCGCCAAACATCTTCTTGGCAACAATCTCCCCTGCTCCGCTACACTGGTCTGCAATGTAATGCACAAAATCCTGACGGCTTGCCATAATGATAAATTGTTTTTTTGCGTTAGTATGCTGCTATGCTATCAGCTTCATATCCGTCATCGGTACCGATACGTTCGATGACATTATCCACGTTGTCATAGTTCTCGACAGGATCAGGGGCAATGACTTCTTCGCGGTCAATGACGTTGTCGCTGTCATAGTAGTAGTCGTTGTCAACATATTCGCTATCTACGGCAAAACTATCTATGGGATATTCATAATCAGGCACGTATGGCGCACTTGAACGACCATCCAAGACACCGTTATAGTATAGTGCGAAAGCGACGATGCCTAAGATGATTAACAGGATAAAGACAACAGCGATGATGATGCAGCCAGACCCACCCTTTTTCTTCTTTCTATAAGAAGGAATGGGGGTCTTATTCACTACCTTTGGGGCCTGAGGGGAACCACCCCCCTCTTGTGCAGGAGAGGGGGCAGGGTTAAAATTTGGTATGGGCGGCGGTGTTTCTGATGGGGTATAAATGATGGTCACCTCGTCATCGGCTTCCCTTACCACATTAGCAGTCTGACCCATGTTTGGCAACGGTGGCAGTGGCGGTGGTACAGACTTCGGCTTAGGCTCTTCTACTGGCGAAGGAGCCGGGGTCGGTTCTGCAGACACAGGGGCTGGCGTCTCTTCTGGTTTTTCTTCTGGTTTCGGAACCTCTGGCAGCTTTGTGCCGCAGTAACGGCAGAAAAGCGCCAGATCGTTCTCTATCGTTTTCTTACATTTAGGACAGGTTCTCATTGTTTAGCTTTTTCTTTACAGGGTGACAGTGCATACTTGTTCAATCTGGTCTTTTTGTACCATCTTAACCTTATAGGTCTTCGGTTGTTTTCCAGGCTGGAAGACAACAACAGTACAAACACCCGACTCCATCTGCCCTGTATTCTTGGACTTGCCGTAATACTTCAATGCTACCTTGTATTGTCCTCGCGGCGGGTTCTGCCAGAAGATATTCTCTGCTGCGCCGCGTCCACCGGAACGATGATCGACATCAAGGGCACCGCCTGTACTATTATCGGTTTTATTCTTATACCATATCTCCTTGCCATTGGGTTGGAGAACATGCAGGTCTATGTCAGCCTGGAAGTCCCATAACAGCGTTATCTTCAACTCACCGTTGTTTCCAACCTGTTCTGCCTGACGCACTGCATCATCCTGACGCGGCCGGGGTTGGGGCTGTGGTTGTTCGCGAATGGTATCAACGCGCACAACAGTATCCACACGGGTCTCGACAACGGTGTCGATGCGTGTCTCTACGACTGTGTCTGTTCGTGGCGAAGTGGATGATGTCCGATGGCATCCGTGGCAGTTGCTGAGCAGCAACAAGATGACGAGGATGACATAGATAGAGGCTAATACTGCGCTAAGTGCTTTCATTTGTCTGGTGTTTATAGTTTAATGAATGGGTAAGAGCGAATACAGAATGGTCCGCAGCAGGACGATGCCGCCGAGCTGAAGAAACACAAAGAGTGGGATGCAAACCATGAAGAGTGTCTTCTTCGTCTTATGACGGAAGAACAACATACCGCATAGTCCGCCAAAGGCACCGCCTAAGAAGGCCGGTATAAGCAGCAGGGCCTCAGGAATGCGTGAGAACTGGAAATGAGCCTGGTGTTTGTCGAAGGCAAACAGCGCGAAGGTGAGGCAACTCATGAAAAAGATAACCAGTAAGTCTATTGTTGCTAAAAACATAATGACGTTGCGTTTGAGTTTGATGAATTACAGTAATGCGAGTAACGAGGCGATGAAGGGAGATACAAAGCCTACGATGAAGTTAGAGAATACGTACCAAAGGACGCAGAGGAAGATGAGCGTGAGGACAACGGCAAGAATCTCCAAGAGGGTGGTGCCTGCCGATGATTTATCTTCCAGTTCCTGCAAAAGATAGACATTCTCACCGGCATCCAGCGTGAATGTGATGGGGGCATACACCTGACTACCTCCCTGAATGAAGGCAGTGACAGGAACAGGACCTGCCGTGAAAGCAGTCTGGTCGAAGTAGGTATTACCTGCTGAATCAAGACGGGTAAGCACATCGGCATGGTCCTGCTGTGCGAAGCGTATGCCCTGACATGGTAAAGGCATTCCCTTGGCGTTGCGTACCATCACCTTGATCTTCGGCACCTCGGGCTTAGGCTCCTCTTGCGGAATCTCAGGAATATCCGGGACTTTCGGAATCTCAGGAATATCCGGCGGTGTAGGCGAGTCAAAGTGGAAGTCAAAGTGATTTCCCATAGCATTGACGGTATCCTCTGCCTGCTGTCCACGCATGGTAGCCGCCATGGTCTCGCCCGGATACAGCGGCAGTTGCATGGCGGCATTGCCCGCAGCATCTGTGATAGCCTTATACTGCTTTCCGTTGTAGTCGAGGTCAATGGCCTCACCACTGACAGGCTGGCCGTCGCAGGAGGCACTGAATGTCACGGTGGTATAGTTCGTGATATCAAAGTCATACTCCGACTGTCCTGCCACGATGTCAAGCGAGAACTCACGGTTGCTGTTCAAATCCACCAGGGTAAAGTGTTCGCCCACCTGCAAGTCATCATATTGGTAAACACCGAGGTCGTTAGTGACGAAACGCTTGACCTGTTTGGCCAGTCGCAGACCGAACTCGTAGTTAGGCTGCCGTTCACCATCGTAGGAGAACGACACGCTGACAGGATTACCCGTCTTCACATTGATGTCCTGCATGTCGGCTTTGCCGCGTCCGAAGACAGGTTTCTTGAATCCCCAGCCAGTCAACAGCACATGCATCTCTCCGTCATCGTCGTTGAAGTAGATATAGCTCTCATCGGGATAGGTGAACAGCTTGTCGGCTGTGTCCTCACCCAACTTCTGTGCTATTGCCTGCCGCTGGTCGGTCAGGGCACTGATGACGAAGTCCTGCTTGATGCTGCTGGCAGCAATCATCTGATGCCATTCGCACCGTGCGTCAGACCAGACGTAGAAGCCGCTACCAATCTGAATATCGGCAAAGGGGATGTCATTGCCCAACGTCTTCTGCAGTTGTTGGTACAAGCTCTTGTAGTCTTTCTGAATAAGCCCGTGAATATCTCTCACAGGAGTCTTTTTGATATCCATACCTTTATATTTATAATTTAACTTTTCTGCTGTTTTCTATCATTACCTTTTCTTATTCCCCCATGATTTCCCGCTCGATGGAAGGATGCTTGGCGGGATTAGCCTTCAGTTCACGAATAAACGTCGCGTAACTCTTTTGCAGATAGGGAATGTCCTTCACTTGCTGTTCTACCTGTTCAGCATGGAAGACAGCGAGGTCATCGCCGAGGTCACTCTTTGAGTAGCCTGCCGTTCCGACACCCCTGCTGTTGAGTTTCTTTATCAGTTCACGGAAGGCCGTCAGTGCCGGTTCGAAGCCCGTCAACTGTGTCAGCGTCTGGCTGATTTCATCGCGCTGGGCATCATTCACCTGCGTGAGCTGCCGAAGCGTCTCCGTCGCGTGTTGCACTTCCGTCTTGTTATATCTGCTGCTGAGCACCTGACGCGCCTTTGCGTAGGCCTCGTTGTTCTTCTCTACCACGTCAAGTTGCTGGAGCAGCGCTTTTACGTTCTCCTCGTTGGCAAAGGGGCGCAGCTCCTGACGTGCCGACTCAAAATCGGCAGGTGCAAGCTGCTTGAATGGGCGTTGCAGCAACTGGCGATGCTTCTCTATCAACTGTGCCGCCATCTCATTTTTCGCCGCTTCCAACTGCTGGCGCTGACCACGAGCCTGATTGTAGGCATCGCCGATACCGGAAATCTCCTGCTTCGTCTCCTCGATGCGCTGCTTATAAACAGTGATGGAGTCGGTCAACTGCCGTTTACGTTCCAACAAAGCGGGCAAAGGACTATCCTGCAACTGCTGTTGCAGCTTGCTAAGTTTTTCCTGACTCTCTGCGGCATCCTCCTGCTTGTCCTCCAGCTCTTCTTCCAATCGCTTCACTTCCTTGTGCAGCTGCTTGTCGCGGGCTTTGATGGAGTCCACGCGAGCCCTCAATATAATCTTTTCTTTTACGGCCTTCTCATAGAGCTCGTTCAGGTCCTGTGCCCAACCATATAAAGGCAAAAGCAAGAAGAGGGAAAGGAGTAAACCCCTCCTCACGCCTCGTACCTCGTACCTCGCACCTCGCACCTCGTTATATATGCTCATTTTAACCAATAACTTCACTGTATGACGTATTTCTTGATTTCTTTCTCTGTCTTAGTTGGCACAGTAAATGGGTCGGCCTGCAGCTCGTTCCAGTAGTCACGTAGCTTATTTTTCAGATAAGGAACGTGATCAAAATAACGCTGGTGTATGCGCTCTGCCTCGGTGCCTGCTTCAGGCTGGATATATTTTCTGATGGCCTCCACACACGCCGTGCGATTAGCATCGTTTGCCTCCTGCCGTAACTTTTTTACCGTGACATTTTTGTTAATCATGTCCATCAATTTCTGTAGTTCTATGATACCGTTCTTGAAGCGTGACAGACAGATGTCCAGATTGTCCAGCTCTGCAAACTGTTCGGCATTGAGCGTCGTATTGTTCTTGTCAGCAATGAGAGGCTTCAGCTTGTTGCGGATGCTTTCTATCTTTTGTTTGTTATAGCTGTTTTGTAGAACCTGTACACCCTCGTCATAAAGTTTCCAGTATTCACCTAACATCTTACGTTTGGCTTCTTGTTGCTGTTGTTGCTGAACCTGCTGGATGGAAGCGATAACGTCCGAGCTGCCGCTGAGCTCATCCCTTACAGCTTCAAGACGTTCACTCTGTTGCGACCGTTCTTCATGGAGTTGTGCCAGTGTCTGCTGCAGCGAATCACATTCTTCTTGCAACCCATCCACCTCCTCCTGCATGCGTTTGACGACAGTCTTGTCAAGTGACTGCGTCAACTGCTCACACAGGGAGTCATTCATCGCAATGAGCTGCTCCTGCTGAGCGATAGAGTCCTGCAAGTTCCTAAGCTGCTGAGCACATAGCAACGTGTCTGCCGCAAGACTATCAATTTCGTTGCTTAGCTGCCGCTGCTCTTCCATCACCTTCTCATACTCCTGACTCTGTGCCCACAGTGTCTTAGGTAATAGAAGGCAGACGATGGCAAGAAGGACTCTTATAGATTTCTTCATATCTTTCAATTTATTGAACACTTTGTGCGAATTTACGTGTGAACGCCGTGAGGCTGCTGTTCTGTTGATACTCGCTTTCGTAACGGTTACGCACACTGCGCAGACTATTCAAATTATCTGGTGTATGCTCTTTATTCCTGTAGTAGGAGATGATGCTCTGGGCCAGTGACTGGTAGTAGCTTGCGCGTCCCTTTTGTAATTTGCCGTCAATGGCGTTGAGGCCATTCTTGATATCCGTAATATTGCTTAGGTACTCGGTGTAGTTACTGTTGCGCAGGATGGCAGCTTTCTGATTCTTGATGGACTGCGCATAGCTGACATACGACTGCCAGCCAGAGCCGTCGAAACGTGGCGAAAGACCGATACCTTTATGTGCCAGACTGTATGCCGAGCTGTAGGTGCTGTTGACAGAGAGAATCTTCTTCACGTCATCATTCTGTTCTGCCGTTGCGTCAGTCTTCTTCACGATATTGACGGCACCGACATATTTGTCAACAACGGCTTTACGACATGTGGGCGAAGCCCATTCGTCAAAAACCTTCTTCTTCACCAGCTCCACAGCCGAACGGGTGTTGAGCTGTCGCAGGGCATCAATCTTGTCACCACCATACTGGGTACTCAACTGCTGCACCATGTCATAGTTGCCCTTGAACAGTGTCTCGTTCCAGTCGCCAGCTTGTTCCCAGTCGTTAGTGAACTGCTGTCGGTACGTCTCGTATAGGTTCTCCGCCACTGGCGGCAGCTTGCCGCTGTCACCATTGGACGTCAGGAAAAATATCCCGATGAACACGGCTAATACCAGTACGAAGATACCTGCTAACTTTAATGCTTTCATCTCTAATTAATCTCTATCGTCAGGATTTGTTGATACAGGTGTAGTCGGATTAGGGGCAGTACGCTGTCCAGGTTGAGGCTGAGCCCTGGGAGCAGGGTTCTGAGTATTTGACGTAGGAGGCGCCGGTTCCTCTGCATCAGGCACGTAATTCAGGTCGGCAAAAGACGTTAAAGTCGTGTAATCATTATCAAACTGAATAATGCGCTTGCCGCGTTCCACATTGCCATAACGTTCTGTTTTACCATTCTTCACTGCACCAATGAAGTAATTAAACATTTTCATGCGATGCTTCTGATCTATCTTCAGTTTGTCCTCATCCACTTCCTTGCGGATAGACTCAAAGGCGTTGTTCCTCAGTGCGTCACTCACCTTTTTATAGTCCTCTATACGCAGACAGAAGTCTGGGTCGATTTCCTTCATCATAGCAGCGTTTTCCATGTAGTAGCTATAAATGTCGTCTATCTGTGTGAACTTCAAGTCTTCTTGCTTCAGGACTTCGTAGAACCCAGTGATCTTTCCTTGCAGTTCCTCCTTGTTAACCGCCGGTGCGTCATCGGTTGCCAGTTGGCGCTCTGTCGTCACTTTCTGGGTGGTGGAATTGAACAACTTTTTGAACGTGTCATGCGAAACATAGCCGACAATACATCCCAACAGCAGTCCTAACAACAATCCTATCACGAGCATCATCAATCTCATGTTGGGAATGATGAACCGATCCATAAAGCCTTTCTTCATGACTTGTAATTCCACGGTGATATTGTCTGCGGGATGAGGAACAACAATGGTTCCCGAGTCGAAGTCATAGTTATCGTATGTGGTCACAAAGTTCACCGACTGGTGCCCCCAGCTCTTCGGGATGAGCACCTCACCATGGTAACGCCTGTTGGATGTGTTCGCCTTGGTGAAGACGGTATGCCAACTCATCACCTCCTTGCCGTCTTTCGTCATTTTTACCTTCAAGGCATGTTTTGACATCGACTGAGTGAACTCAAAGCCAATGGGCAACAGCAAGTCAACAGCGATAGTGCGGAATACAGCAGGCTTGACGGCCTGACCCCCGCCCCTTGACAGGGAAGGAGTTTCCCGGATGTTTTCCATCATCACCTGCAACTGACCTTCGCGCAAGCCCCATCCGCGAACCTCCATGTCGTTTCCGAGGTATTTCACTTCAAAGTCCTCGTTTTTCAAATTGGCATTTTCATCACCTATCAGTGTAAAGCTGCCATTGGCATCGAGCTGCTTTGTTCTTCCACGGAATCTCACCTGATAAAGGGTAGAGAGTGGAGCATTGAGGGTCGCGGACAGTTTGTTGGGTGACAACATATACCTCACCTCCTTACCAAGTGCCTTCAGCGTTACCTGTACCGTCTCTGATACACGGTCAAACTGTATCTCGGGAAAACTGTCGCCATTCAACAACTGCTCCATGGTGAACGCTATCTGTACGCTCTCCGCATAGGCCGTTTCCTGAATACGATAGCTGTTACGTCGGGTAATATCACTTACCGTCTCCACCAACTGACTGTTGACATAAATCCGGTACTGTGGCACGCGAGGAATGGCTACGTTTACAGGCACATAGTTGGTGGAACTGGTCTGTTCGGCCACCAGCAACTCACTGAACCGCTCAAACTCCGGGTATTGCACATCACGGAAGAGTTGCAGGATGTCCGCCTCCGGACGTATGATACACCCCACGGGTGCCCCTTCGGTCATCGGATGCCACGGCGTCACAGCAGGAACAAGTGCGAAACGCTGTGCCACATCATCCAGCACCGTTGACTCAATGCGTCCCGGGTTAAACTCATACGTTTCCTTCAGGGGGTCACGACACGTCATGCACCGCTGCAGGAAAGCATCCTTGATGGTTGTCAGCGCATCGAAAGGAGTTTGTCCGCCGTCAATCCTGTAGCCTTTAGGAATAGAGACAGCAATGACCAGCGAGCCCGCACGGATGGAGCCATAGCTGCGTACGTTGTTCTTGATCAACTTATAGATGACCTGTGTGGGCTCCGTCTTCAGCGAGAAATAGTAGGAGTTGGCTTCAAAACCGCTGTCGAACTTATCGGGAATCTCGATCATCGGGTTGTTGAACAACAAGATGGGCTGAAAACCGCCGTTGCTCTCGGGGTTGCCGCATATTTTCAATGAGATATACATCATATTCATGTTTTTTGAACTTTAATCACTCAACTAATTTACCGTGTCTTTGATACGTTCCCAGAGAGAAGCCTTCTTGATGGCCTCGGTAGAGTTGCGGATGGCCTTGACGAGCCGGTTAGAGTCCGTCTGGTCATATTCATAGATGCCCCCCACGTAGAATGTGCCGAGGCTGAAGGTATAGAGTTTCGGGTGATACTTTGACGGAGCATTGATGTTATACTCCTGACATAGTTCGACCAGCGGTTCCAGTATGTCGTTCCTGTATTTCTCCTGGAAGATTTTGAACGCCCGTTCCTCACGCTCCACAGGACCTCCTAACATATCGCTCTTAGTAATGATGATATGTATAGCATCCACCTTCTTCATGATTTCCGCGTTAGCAGGATTCTCCAGCAGGTTCACCATCTTCTGCAGAATGGTACGCTGGTTCACTACACACCACTCCAGTTCAACGATAGGCTTTCCCGTCATCTCATCGTAACCCGTGATGCGCTCACGGTTGATGCGAACAACGTTCGCCGTAGGGTCGATGACGAGGAAGAACACCTTGCGGTTATTGTTCTTCAGCAGCTCCGTAGCCCCGCTGCCCATGTCTTCGAAGGTGAACACATGGTTCTCGTTGTTAGCGATGCTGAAGGCAAACTCCTCGCCCGACATCTCCACCAGATTGATTTTATGGAAGGCGTCAGTGCGCTGCTGTGAGCTCACCGTGGCAGCCAGCGTGGTGACGAATGTTCCCGGAGTACGCGGCACGGTGATGCCCGCATCGGTGTACTGCTGCAAGGCCGCAGCATAGTCGCCGCCGCCATGCGCCAGATTGATACGCAATGCCTGAGAACGTGACAGTCCCATCAGCACACACGTCTTACCTGTTGACGGCACGCCGAAGAAGAACACATCGGTATAACCCTCCTGACAGTCAGGTTTTGAGTCGGCAATAGCCTTCCGGATGTCGGGAAGGTCGTTGCGTATGTCAGTAGCCATCAGCGTCTCAAACACCGACGGCGTGATAACCTTCGCATTGTAAAGCTCGTTCTCACTGATTATCCCGTCCGTCAGCAGCGTCTTCAGTCGCTCCACCTCATAGCGGTTGGGGTCCTCACGCATGTTCTTGATTTCTTCCTGTTTCAGCGTCAGCCGCAACAGCTCTGCCTGCTGCATGAAGGGGGAGGAAGGATTAGCATGGATATAGCTATCCACGGCAAAGATGTCACCACTATCCTTTGCCTGTTGCCAACCTATCACCTCCTTCAGCACCACCTGTGCCTCCTCCTGATGACAACCGTTAGGCAACAGCGTCAGATAGTTCTTTACGGCAGCGACACTCTCTTTGTCTGTCAGTTGCCACAGTGCGTCGTCAATCTCTTGCTGATGTGACGTCTGCGGATATTTCGTCAAATGCTCTGTGAGCGAATCCAAACTGAAAAAGTCAATGGTCTGCCAGTCAGCATCCTCCAAAGCAGCAACCTTCTGACGAATAGCATCCTCCGTACGGATATAGTACTGGTTGGCATCATCGACATGATTCTGATTAGGTCGTTCCGTTTCCCAACTGCGAATGTAATTTTCCAACATCCGAAGCAACATTTGTAGTTGTTCTACAGACTGTTCGGTGTTGAGTGTAGGCAACAACGCTTCTATGTCACGCCATTGTCGTTGCTCTGCGGGGTTCGGCTGATTCTCACGCATCTTCAAAATGACATTGCGGCGCTCAGCCGACAAATTCGGCAAGTCACGATCCAAGTCAATCTGCCCCGCCAGCACGTAGCCGGCCAGCGTATTGACGTTGATGCTCTCCGCCCTCATAATGAGTTGCTTGCGCTGCATGTCTGTCAACGGTCTGCTGAAATCAATATCTGGCATACTATTTCTAATTTACTATATTATATATAAGTATATGAGTTTATCAGTTTTAGAGTTTATATGCACTCTGAAGGGAGATAGCTCCTATAGAGCCTTTCCTCCATCCTCTTCTGTCTTTTTGTTGATGCCTAACGTAAGAGCACGATGAGCCACGATGTAGTTAAACAGAATGAATATGTGGATGAGCAGGATCACAACGATGGCAGTGATGCTGAATCCGGATTTCTTCAACGCTTTCTTAAAGCCGAAACTCTCTATGCCGCCCTCAATGTTGAACATCTGCTTCTGAAATTCGGTGATTGTATGCCGTCCGTTGTCTTTCTTGATAACCGGCAGCCGCGCATCCTCAGACAATTTGGTCAACTCATCCTGAGCCGATGCAGCAATCTCCTCCATGAGTTTTGCCTGACGGGGAACCAATATGATGTTCCACCCGTTGACAGCACTCTCTATGCCTGTTTTCTCATCTATATACTGCTGATAGAACGTCTCAAAACCTGCACCAACAAGTTTAGTTTTCTGTAAACGTTCGAAATTAGCTGCGCTCTCAGTGGTGTGACTGACACGGTTCTCTTCCATGAACTTGTTAAGCTTCTCGTCACACACCTGACCTGCGGCAGTTGCCTCTTTCAGTCCTGTTCCCGTGGCAGAAATGGCCACAGACATAAAACTCTTGTAGTCCGTGAACATCTTGTCAATCTTTTGCAAGTCATTCTGCATCAACGCCTTGACATCTTCTTTCTTGTCATTAACGGCAAAGAAATGCATGATGCCAAAGCTCGAAAGTGGAATGGCTACCACGATGTAGATGGCCAAAGTGACGTATTCAATGATTTTCCATTTCTCCAAATTATTGGCTGCACCTTTTGCCTTAATCATAAACCAAAGCAGGAATGCGCAGAATGCAGTGATGAGAAGAGAGAAGACAATATCCCAACCCGTCTCGCCGCCACTCCTATATGCATAGCCCAGATAGTTGAACACGAGCAGAGCCACCAATCCAATAATGGCAATGACATTGGCTATTGTAATAGAGTTGTTTTTCTTATTATGTGCCATCATGTCTTACCTCCGTTTTAAATTACAGTTGATCTTAAAACCAGTATCAGCTTGAGCTGAACAGGTCATGAGTCCCGTCTGCGCAGGTGTCAGCTGGAACGTGAATTTAAATACCTGATTATTATTACCCGATGTTGTGGCGTTTTGCGTCTGCTTGACCACAATATTGCTTTGTCCAACAGAAACCGTAGCAGGAGCTGTGTACTTGACATTATTGATTGTGTAGCAAATCTGTGCCTGACGGTCTGACTGGAAGGTCAAACTAATATTCACTTGGTGTGTATTTGGGTCATTAGCGAATTTGAACGGACAGGGCGATGTGGATTCCCAGACTCCTTGCAAACTATTATTCTGGTTGGGAGTGCTTCCTAATTGCTGTACGGCTAATAATGCATCTTTAATCTGTACTAACTTGCCGATTTCCGGTGCTCCCTGTACGGGCTTACCCGTGTCTTGCAGAATCTGAATAATCTGCTCGTTGGTCAAGTCTGGCTTCAAACTCTTCATCAAGGCTACGACACCGCAGATAATCGGTGCAGAGAAGCTCGTTCCCGGCCAGCTGTCATACGCATTGCCTGGCAGTGCACCAAAGATGTCAACACCTGGTGCTGAGATGGTGGATTCAGCCAGTCCGCGATCGGGGAAGTTTCCGAAATTACTGAAGTCGGCCTTGCGCAGTTTGCGGTCAACGGCCGACACTCGGATGGTGTTGGCACAACGTTTCGAGACGTCCATGGCGGCATAGACATTATCGTTGCCGGCTGCCCAGACAATGGTCACGTTACGTTCTTCGGCTAACTTGAACACATAGTCCCACATCTGCTCCTGGGGCTGTCCCGTCTGTTGTGCTACGGCTATCTGCTCGTCTAACGACAGCCGCGTGACCTGGTCGGTGAAATGGGTGCCGCAGGAGAGGTTGATGACCGTTGCACCATGATAGATACAATAGAGAAGGCCCTCTACCATGGTGATAGTGGTTATCTGTTCTCCCATGCTCACGGGAATGAACTTACACTTCGGTGCGATGCCTGTAGAACCTTTCTGGTTGTTCGCATTACCCACAGCAACGGCAGTTACCAGTGAGCCATGACCAGCATAGTCCATCGGAGCACCGTTGCGGGGTGCCACGTCGGAGTTTTGCTTCACCACAGAGAACGGGTAGAGAATACGGTCGCCTGCCAGTTCTTCGTGGGTGAGGTCCATGTAGCTATCTACAATACCCACAATGACATCAGGGGAGCCTTGGGTGATGCCCCACGCCTCTTGTGCCTGTATGGGGGTGAAGTACCAGCCTATGTCAGGATATTTGAAGACAGGGTCGTTAGGTGTGACGGCAGCGCCTTGTGTCATCACTTCTACGGGCACGACGAGGAACTTCACCTCCTGAATCTGCTGCGGCAACTGCTGACAGATGTCTGCACGCTTCTCCTGTGGAACAGAGAGTACGGCAGTCTTTGCATTGGTGTTGTAGTACGCTATCTTATGCTGCGGCTGGGGATAGAGTGACGTGAACTTCTTGGCAAAGGTCTTGAACGTCTCGTCATTGGCATCGGAGTCGAAGATGACATAGAGCAGATTGGGGATAATCTCCGTGGCTCCGTCGTTGTCGGGGTTGGGGATGGCCTCATCCTCATCGACGGGCGGTATCTGGTTCTCTTCTGGCGAAGGCAGTCCGACTTCCTCTGCACCGTCAATAGGACGGTTCCAGTCTTCGTCGGGAGCCGGTAACGGTGTGTCGGGTGAGGGTTGGATGTATGTCTGCTCTGGGGGCGTAAACTCATCCGGCAGATCTACATGTGAATGACGGCAGCCCCTGAACAGGCTGAACAGGAACAGCATAGCCAATAACAAGAAGAGGAACAGCAGTAGTCTCCACAGACAACCAAAGCATCCCCACGGCTCCCAGAATGGCTGATGGCCATTCACGCCATTTTTTCCGAATAATATCTTCTTCATATCGATATGATTTTTTTATCTTACTCCACTTTCAGTTTCTCAAGTATCTGCGACAGGGCGACATTAGCCTCATGGTCGAAGTCTGGGATGTCCAAGTGTGCTACAAACGAAATGAACATATACTCTATCCACTTGTTGTAGTTGTCCTCGAATGACGGCAGCAATGCCTTCGGATTCTCTGACATGTCGTTGAACATCGCCGTGAGGTCCTCCTCTTCAAACACGGCCGGCTCCTCCTTGAGGATGTAGCGGAAGGCTGGTATCTTTCGCGACTCACACACCTTGCGGGCTTTGTCTATGTCTTCCTCGGCGAGATAGCTGAAGCCGAAGTTCATCACGAAGTCGTTAATCTTACTGGCTAACATATCAGCCAACAGACTCTCATTGGCAGTGTGTATGTCAATGACATTCACGTAACTGGCAATGGTTTCTGCCATGACATCGCGCAGATTCAGCACATTGGCTGCCGCGATGAGATTGTCAACCAGGTAGCCCATGATGATGCCGTCGAAACCGGCACGCTGGCCCTGTGCTCCTTCATGGTCATGGATGGGGCCCGTGAACTCGTTGAGAAAATCGACAGACTTGATGGTTGCACTCCAGCGGTCAAAGATGGCATCGCCGATGATATAAGAGTTCTTCTTGCGCTTGTAAGAGCCGGAGAACAGCTTACTCACTGTGATTCCCTTGCGACTGAGGAAATCCTCTGCTTCCTCACGTGAGGTGAAGCCATAGGTTTTCAGGATGCAGTCCCACTTGTCGCTTTCCGACTTGGCCTCATCTATCGGGAAGCCCATATTCTTGCATGAATTACGAATAATCTCGTAATCCTTGAAATCGTTGACCTTACTGTTGATTTCCGCCCCCTGCATCACTTGGTGAATGACACGGTAACTGTCCGTCTCCGACATCTGCAGAGCTTGTATCAGGTGCCCGAAATAGTAGTTGTCCGTGTTACATGTGAAATCCATCTCACGGAAAATGGCCCGTGCCTTCTTGATGTTGCCCTCTAGTATTTCGTCTATATCGGTCGAAACAAAATAGTCTTGCATCACCTCATGCATCTTTCGCACAGAATCAGTTAGGATATTGCGGAACAGTTCCTCTCGTGTACGGTCCATTTTTTGGGCTACCTTCGAGAGCTGTTCAATGATATAGAGTGCTCCGTCGTTATCAATAGAAGCCGCCACATCCCACGACAACTGGGGATAGTTAAAGAACTTCTTGACGAATTCGTTACTGCAGAACGTGTTGCGCAAATCGTCATAATAGTCTTTGCGAATAAGCATCCGCTTCTCGAGAGTCTTCTCACCGTCATAGAGCTTGCTGGCAAGGGGACCGGAGTATTTATAGTCACGCAGCAGATAACTGTTTTTGAAACACTCACCCGCACGCGTCCAGTTGAGGAATATCTTTACGTCCTCTTTATCCAGTGAGCCGTCTGCATTGAAGCATTCCTGATAGAGCGTCTTAAAGAAACGCTGGTGCCAGCGTCCGTTAAGGGCATTGATGCCATTAGCTATCTCCTCGGTGCTATACTCCATGTCCATATTGAACTTGGTGCCGATATAGAACAGCGGTGAAATATCACCTGTCAGTTCCAAGGTACGACGGCGTTTCTCCATCGTGTCGCCCACGTAGTTACGTATCCACTCGTTAAGCAGATGAGGAATATCGGTCACTTCGTTCTTTTCCCCGTGGTGACAATAGAGAAGGATATTGATAAGCATAGACTCATTATACATATTAAATAGGTACGCCACCTTACCACGTAACAGGACATTGATGAGAATATCGTCACCGGCGAGCGTGCGCAACAGCTCCTTCTTGCGTGAACGGGCTCCAGGGAAGTCAAGCATGTCATTGTCATTAAGGATGGTCATCTCCACCTTCTCCTTGGTCAACATGGAACGCACGGCTGGGTCTGTGATAGCATCGAAACAATATTCATTGGTATTGTTGAGATACTCCTGTCCTATCTTGACAATAATCTCAGCACAAACTGCACATACCTCGCTCTTTGTCAGGTGCTCGACTTTTGTATAGGAGTCGCCATTGCGCAAATAGGCATCAGTAAAATACTTCGGTGCGCTAAGGAACAACTCATTGAGGCACTGTACACTCATGATGGTGTCTTCATTAATTCCGTTGTGCAACAGAGATTGCGCCGGCAGATAGACATATTCAGCAAACTGCAGCTTCTCTAACGTTTGCAACATCTTCAGGAACAACTTGGTCTGAAACTCGCTACGGTTCCAAAGGATAGAGAAGACATCAACCCATGCCGTTGTGGGGATGCGGTCAACGACGAAGGCGAGCTTATCGAAGAAGCCCGACTTGTGATGGAAGGTCTGCGCATTGTTCAAGTGCTTCATGAAATAAGCCTTGATGTTCAGCACATCGTCGGCTGTCATGGGTGAAGACCCGCTGCGCGACGCATCCTTATATTTGGCCAATATGAGTTCACCCTTTTCCTCTACTTCTTCTTCGCTGGGCGAGCTGTAGTCACCGATGTCATTATAATAGCCTTCACAAAGGATGATGATGATGTCTGCCACGGACAGGCAGCGCATCAGGATGGGGTAATCCTTACAGTAACGGCCGGGATTGCGCTTAAACGACGAGAAGCGGGTAACTACGCCCGTGGCCTCGGTGTTCTTCGTCTTGGGATTCATCTCCTCGATGAAGTTATAACTGGTGCCGTCGGCTTCGAGCATGAAGGGCTGGCCGTTCTTCTGCAGGATGCAGTTCATGAGGTAGGACTTGCCCACCTGACTGACGCCATAGGCGGCGATGGCCGGATTGTCCTGGGCGGCGGCCTTCAGCTTCTTCAGCTTGCGACGTTCCTCAACGAGTTGCAGGAACTTCTGGTCGTAGTCCGAGGGTTTGTTCTTCTTTATCCAAGCTAAGGAGCTGTTGATGTTGTCTATCTGGTTTAATATCGTCTGGACCATAATACTTGTTTTGTTTAAATGCCTAATCTGTTTTCTCTCTCTTTCCCACTACTTGATAGTCAGCTCAAACTCACCCTTGTCAAGCCAGTATTTCCCGTCATCGACAAGCGACTGCTGCACCAACTCGAGATCGGCCTTGCGGTTACGGTATTCGCTGTCCATGGCTTCGTCGATGGTTATCGTCTCGCGACTGTCATGGAAGATACGTGAGAGGGTGATGTCCATCGAGTGCGACGCTCCGTGGTTGTAGATAGCATAGAGCGGACGTGCCTGATAGATGGACGAGTCAAACTGCCGGCAACCGATGAAGACGGGGAACACAGAGGCATGAAGCGTTGCCGAGGAGGTGGTCGGCGACAACAGCGTCTGGGTAACCTGACGGCGACGGGCATTGTACTCTCCGATATAGTTGGCCGTCGAGTGCATCTTATTGATCATCTTCGTGAAGTCAATGACCAGTCCGTGCAGGTTGCCGTTAGCGGCATGATAGCCTATCATGGCGCCCACGGCCACCATCGCCTTCTGGTCGTAGAAGTAGCCTCGGCCGTCGGCTGTCGGGAAGAACGAGCCGACACGGTATTCATTGAGTCGGATGAGACGGTCGGGAGCCGTCGGCACGTACTTGATGAACAGCTCTGTAATGGCGTCAAGTGACGTCGGGCGGCCTGACAGCACGATGATGTCACAGTGCTGGGTATAGAGTACCAAGGCCAGCTGCTTCATCAGCGGTTCCATGGTTGCCTTGACAATACTGGCAACCTCCACGGGGTCGTAGCGCCAGTTCAGCTCCTCGAAGCGGAAACCGAAGTGGTGCTCGAAGAAGTCGAGCAGATAGTCAGCAGGCTTGATGTCGGGGAACAGCTCGTCGAACGTGTAAAGACGTGACGGGCGGTGCAGGCGCAGCAGTTCCATCATGCGCTGGGCAATGGGAACGGAGATTTGCGTGTTAAAGTCGGTACGGCAGCGGCGCTCGCGGTATCCCATCATCGAACTGTCTGTGCCAAAGAAGTCGTGGATAAGGTTCGAGGCAAAAGCTGTTTTCTGCGCATCTTTCTCTTCATGGTCGATGGTGGAGCATATATTGCTGACCATGTTACGATAGACGATGTTGTCGAGACAAGGCAACTGAAGCAGTTGTTCATCGTCCATGGCTTTGATGCGGGCAATGAGGGCGCTACTGATGTTACCCATGTCTGCCTGTTCGTGTTCACGGCCTTCAATGACCATATTCTGTATGAGGTTCCGAAGAATGTCATCGCCGGCCAGATAGAAGCTGTCCCAGAAGAGGGGAGTAGGGGTAAGACGGCTGCGTCCTTGTCCTTCGCACTCATAAGAACAGACCATGATGTCGGTCGTTCCTGCACCGATGTCGATAGTGCCGATAGTCAGGGCGTTGCCCTCGTAACCTTCTTCCTTCAGCTCGGGACGTACATGGCCTTTCAGCTCGAAGAACTTGTGTATCTCTCCACTATAGCGTTCGGCAATCTCTGCATAGAGATATACGAGCTGACAGCATGTGGCTTCGTCATAGCTCCAGACACGTGTATCAGGGTTGGCAAACGGGTCGGTGATTTTGAGTGCCGTGGTTGACGGCGTGATGACGGGCACCCTCAAGTCGGGGGTACACTGCTTGATGGCATCGAAACCGTCTTCAGCACACTGACGCAGCTTGATTTGCTCTTTCAGAGGCATGGCTGTGGGGCAGGTGATAATGACGTTACGGATGAAACGTCGGCGGTCAACGTTACCCCACTTCTCACGATAGGTGATGGAGTTGATTTGTGTGATGGCGTGCTGGAATATCTCGATAAATGCAAACGTCATCAGCGAGGAACGTGAATAGTGATGTTTGCTTTCGGTGAGGTTCAGCAGGTCATTCACTCCCTCGGCGACATAATTGCCTTCCTCATCGAACAGTTCTGTCATACGGGGTACATAGATGTCGTTGGAGAGCCGCACGTTATACGGGTCGTCTTTGGTGGTAAGGTTTTCCCACTGTCCGTCATAGGGTTTGACGTCCCATATATAGCGTTTAGGACTTGAATAGTTCGTTGTCTTCTCGGACAGCCCTTCCTCTTCGAGAGAACGATAGACAAGCCGGCGAGCCTCTTCGCCGATGCGGACGAAGCTCCGCCATTTGAACATCTCCTCGTCCAACACGATGTCGTTACCGAAATCAGCCTTGCGGAACACCACACGCATGTCGAAAGTCTTGTTCTCGTACTGAATCCACGGACGGGACAAATCACGCAGGTCAAGCATTTTTCCCTTCGTGAACTCTCCTTCTTCGAACAGGATACCACAGGTACGTGAATTTCCGATATCAAGGACAAGATCCACGGCGATATCGTTGTCCGGGTTGTTATGCAACGTCACTTCAGGGGCAGCACCTGCCAGGCGGATATAATTCACAAAATAGATAAAGTATGCCTTGTATTTACGTGAGTCGTCTTTCTCAAGGTCGATACCCATCAGGGAGGCAATATAATCAGAGAAAGCATGGAAGTCTTCCGACGAGGACAGGAAATCCATCAGCAAATCAACCTTATTACACATGCCAAAGACTTCCGAACCGGCTCCATCGATAAAGGGACGCAGCGCAGAGAGTTCATCGTCGGCCATCTCCGTATCGAATGCCCATACCAGACGGTAGCGATAGAACCCTTTTCGTGTGCCCTCGCCCAGCTCCATCATCTTCATACGGCACCAGCCCATCGGGACGCCGCTTGTGATGCCATCTACCTCCTTACGGAAGAAGGGCATGGGCAGCCATTTGTCGAGCAACAGATAGAAAGCCGACATCATCGAGCGGCCGTCGTTCGGGTCTTTCACGCGGAACGATAACAACGAATTGATGTTATACACTTCTTCGTCCTGCTGTCCGTAGGTGGTGAAAAGTGTCGTTGAATGGTCTGGCTGCATCATGATGAGACCCGTCTCATCTAATTCTTCGCGCCCGTTGGAGCGAAAAAGCACCGCCTCCTTGTCGGCACGCAGTTCCTCTAAAGGAATGTATTTCTGGTCGGCATCGTTGAAGTAAAGCAGGTCAAACACTTTCGTGCCCTCCAAAAAGTCCGTTGTCTCGCAGAAAGAATACTTGAGCGCCTTTCCACTGCCGAGGATAAGGGGCTCTGAAGGATTCAGCTCGATTTCTCTGGATATGAAATGTATTCCAGAATTTGCTATCAGATGTTCCATTGAAAATATTTATGTGTTTAGTTTATTCATTATTTTACCACCATCTTCATGACACGACCGTCCTTCATGCGGACGATATTGATGCCTCGTTGCATGACGTCAAGTCGCATACCCTGAAGATTGTATATGGCTTCCACTTCGTCAGAATAGGCTGGTTCGGGCAATGCCCAAATACCTGTGGCAACACTATAGACAGAAACTCCCCGCAACTGGACATTGCCGTTGGCATCGTTCACATAGAACACCACTTCATCGGCATTGCCCGTCCATGTCAGCTCTTCCAACGGTCCCTCGTCCGTGTTCAACTGCTGGTCCTGAGAAACGCCGGCCACATCAAACACGAGCTTAGAGAACAGCCCGTCGGTAATGCGCATGGTCAGCGTGTTCTTCTTGTATAAACGTATTTGCTTGTCGTTGCAGTACATGTTTCCCACCGAAGAACTACTGGAACGTCCGGCATAATACAGCACTTTGACGTTGCCCTGCTGGCCTGTTAGGATGATACGGTTGTTCGCAGGACGGACACCCGTCCATGTGACATTGAAAAAGTTGCTGTTGAAGGAGATGGTTGTACCGTCTTCAAGTGGTGAGAAGTCGGGGTCTGGCTCCCCCATGTCTTCACCCTGTTCCACTCCCTCGTAGTAGTCGTAGCTGAAAGGTGTTTCCATTTTCTCACCCCAGATATAATCCTCCAGTCCTGGATAGTCAACGAAGGGGTTGCGGTTACGCTGCACCTTATAAACGCTGTCGTTACGCAACGTCTCTATCTCGTCAACAGGATCGAGTTTCGACCATTCCATCATCATGTCGAACACCCACTGCTGCAAAGGCTGATAGGCGGTGCCTTCCTCGTTGAATACATATTGTCCCTTGCCTTCGGTAAATGTGGTAGCACGATCCTGATAGCAAGTAGCCATGTAAAAATAGATGCGTGCAATGTCACCCTTTACCTCGTCATTGGGTTCGAAAACCGTGGTCACTTCTTCCGGCTGTCCCAGTCCCTCACGAGGAGCCCCCCACTTGCTATAACCTGTCTGCGACTGGTTGTAGTTGGCCTCATTGTCGGTAACCTCACCGTAAGGGTTGTCATTGTGGCGACTGTTAATATAACCGTCCGTGGGAATCACCTGAATAATGTCTGAATACATGGGGTCAACACTGCCAAACCAGCTTTGGCAGACGGTATGCTCACGGTTGTAAGTGGCACCCTCAGCCGTGTTGTTCGTCATGTTGGAGCCTGGAACATATTGCGTGATGTCCGAATAGAAATCACGCAAATAACCGTCAGGGCGCGTGTCAGTAATGATGTATGCCTGTTTCAAACCGGCATAGTCAACAATATTTGGATCACGGATGATGTTAAACAATGCGGTCTTCAGTTCTTCGCCCGTCAATCCATCGGCTGGTTTGTAATATTTTCCCGACTTATTCGGACCTTGTGCCAAAACCGTAACTGCCAGCAGGAATAACCCTGCCGCACACCATAATCTAAGTAACGAAAGTTTCATAGGCTAATAGTAATTTGGTTATTGTTTTGTTATTCATTGTTGTCTCCAAATGTTAGCAATTCGCATTCTTTGTGCAAAAATAAGAAAAAACTTTCAATATGCAATGTTTTTTTCAAGAAAATCACTAATTTTGCGAAAAATTCTGTTAGATATGAAAAAAATAGTCCTTTTTTTGATGTTTTTGGGCGTTACATCCATGGTTCATGCCCAGGTAGTTCAACCTACTGAAACGCCCCAGTTGGAATTTGTCTTGCAGCTTCGTGTCACACTCGGTGAGGCATACGCTGTCGGTGAGACACCTCGCGGACGCCGTAACGTGGTGCCCATAACGGGCGGCACATTTGAAGGACCACTGTTGAAAGGTACCATCCTCAACGGCGGAGCCGATTATCAGATGGGCAATGCCGATGGTTCCCGAACGGAGATTGAAGCCATCTACAGCATCCGCACAGACGACGGTGTCAACATCCACATCCGTAACTGCGGCATCATCACTACCAGCAAGGACGCAGAAGGTCGCCCATCGTTCTATTTCAGGTGTGCTCCTCGCTTTGAAGCACCTTCCGACAGTCACTATGCATGGTTAAACAACGCCATCTTTGTCTGTCAGCCAGCGTGGGTCAAAGACTTTAAAGGCATCGTACTCAATGTGTGGAAGGTGAACTGATTTCCGCCAGCTTTTGCAAAAGGCATACGGTATTTCTGGTATATGATTAACGAAGCGACGAAAGAGTTTATTCGCCAGCATCGCATGGATGACGTGCGACTGCTGGCGTTGAAACAATCGAAGCGCCCATCGCAAGAAGCCTCTGGCTATGTTGCAGCAGAAACCGTTGACATGCCGATGGCGTTGCAACAAATCAGTGGATGGCAGACCGCCCGCCACAAACTGCCTGAATGGGCTGCAGTAGAAGGTCTGATATACCCGCCTCACTTGTCCATGGAACAGTGTTCGAGCGAGCAAACTGCACGCTACAAGGCGACATTGGCAGGAAAAGGACAATGTTTCGTTGACCTGACAGGTGGCTTCGGTGTTGACTTCTCTTATATGTCGCGGGGATTCTACCATTCTTTTTATGTAGAGCAACTGGAAGAGTTGTGCACCATTGCTCACCATAATTTTCCCTTGCTTGGCCTTGATGCTACCGTCACCTGCGGTTCCGCCATTGACTATCTGGCTCAAATGGATCCTGTCGATGTCATCTACCTCGACCCTGCCCGCCGTGATGCCCACGGCGCACGTACCTACTCCATAGCCGACTGTACGCCCAATGTACTGGCACTGCTTCCCCAATTGTTGGAAAAAGCCAATACCGTCATTCTCAAACTCTCGCCCATGCTCGATTGGCACAAAGCCGTCAGCGACCTTGGTAGCGTCAGCGAGGTCCACATTCTAAGTGTTAACAATGAGTGCAAAGAATTGTTGCTAGTACTTCATCGGGAAGCTTCAACCAGCTTGCGTCTGGTATGCGTTAACGAAGGTACTGTGTTTGAGTGCAGTCCCAATAAGGGACTGAAACGGTCCCAGCAGGGGACTGAAACGGTCCCAATAAGGGACCAAAGCCTTACAAACATCCTTGATTTGGATGAGACCTTAGCAAACGGAAAGCCTGTTTACCTTTACGAGCCCAACGCTTCCATCATGAAGGCAGGTTGCTTCGATGAAATCGGGCATTTTTATCATATTTGCGAATTTTCTGCGAACTCTCACCTGTTTATCTGTCTCGATGAAATCGGTGATTTTCCAGGCCGCCGTTTCCGCATAGAGCGTATAACTACCATGAACAAACACGAATTAAAAGAAGCGCTTGCAGGCTTGGAGCGGGCGAACATCACGGTACGTAACTTCCCCATGAGTGTTGATGCGCTACGCAAAAAGTTGCAGTTAAAGGAAGGTGGTGACACGTTTATCTTCGCTACGACAGACGCAGACGGTCGTCATCTGCTACTGATTTGCCGTAAAATAGGTTAAATTTTTTGTTCTTTCTGCCTTTTTTACTATCTTTGCAAGATGTAAATCAAAACAACAATGTCAGTAGAGATTAGGAAAGTTAACACGAAGAAGGATTTGGATGCTTTTATCCAGTTCCACTATGACTTGTATCGGGGTAATCAATACGATGCCCCGAACCTATACAGCGACGAGATTCACACGTTGAGCAAGGACCGTAATGCTGCTTTTGAGTTTTGTGAGGCAGAGTACTTTCTGGCCTACAAGGACAGAAAACTGTGCGGTCGCATTGCCGGCATCATCAACCATCGTGCCAACGAACGCTGGGAGCGTAAAAGTGTGCGCTTCGGATGGATGGATTTCGTGGATGACATAGAGGTGTCCACGGCATTGTTCAAGGCTGTAGAAGACTGGGGACGCGAAAAAGGTATGACTGAGATTGTCGGACCCTTGGGATTTACCGACATGGACCCAGAAGGTATGCTGATAGAAGGTTTCGACCAGTTGGGCACAATGGCCACTATCTACAACTATCCATATTATCCCGAGCACATGCAGCAGATGGGCGGATGGCAGAAGGATAACGACTATGTAGAGTATAAGCTTATTGTACCGAAGGGCGGTATGCCGGAGAAATACAAGAAAGTGGCAGAACTGGTGATGAAGCGCTATAACCTCCATCCTATGCACCCCAAACGTAGTCAGGTGTTCGGCAAGGAACAGTATGGCCGCAAAGTGCTCGACGTTGTCAACAAGTCGTTCGGCCACCTTTACGGCTACTCACAGATGACCGAACGCCAGATTGACGAATACTTGAAGATGTACTTTCCGATGCTTGACATGGATATGCTTTGTCTGATAGAGGACTGGAACACACCGAACCACGAGGTAATTGGCGTAGGTATCAGCATCACCAATATGACCCGTGCTTTGCAGAAATGCCGCAATGGACGCCTATGGCCTTTTGGCTGGTGGCACTGCATGCGGGCCCTCAAGTTCCACAAAGCGGAATGTCTCGACCTGATGCTTGTCGGCATCCTACCCGAATATCAGCAAAAAGGGGCCAACGCCTTGTTGTTCTACGATCTCATCCCCATCTATCAGAAGTACGGCTTCAAGTGGGGCGAAACCAATGTTGAGATGGAAACCAACGAGAAGGTACAGAGTCAGTGGCAGTATCTGGAGCGTCATCAACACAAGCGCCGCAGGTGCTTTATTCGTCCATTATAGCCATGAGGCGCTTCCTGACCATAACTAAAACGAAATATGAAAGAAAAAAACATAAAGCAACCCGTTGAAGGGGAGAACCAATCCCTCGAAGTCACAGCATCTTCACCCGCCACCGTCAACTATGACGAAGGGAATATCCAGACGCTTACCGGACTGGAGCACATTCGTCTGCGTCCAGGTATGTATATCGGTCGGTTGGGTGACGGTTCGTCACCCGAGGACGGTATCTATGTGTTGCTGAAGGAAGTGTTCGACAACTCCATCGATGAATTCAAGATGAAGGCTGGCGACCGTATTGAAGTGAATGTGGAGGACAACAAGCGCATCAGCGTACGCGACTACGGTCGTGGCATCCCTCAGGGAAAACTCGTGGAGTCTGTCAGCATCCTCAATACCAGCGGTAAGTTTGACTCCAAGGCATTCAAGAAGTCCATCGGACTGAATGGTGTCGGTGTTAAGGCCGTGAATGCCCTGAGCAGTCATTTCGAGGTGGCAAGCTTCCGAGAGGGAAAGGTGCGTCGTATTGTCTTTGAGTGTGGCAAACTGAAGAGCGACACAACAGAACCGACACAAGACGAGAACGGTACCTATATCTATTTCGAGCCTGACGAAGAGAAGTTCATCGGCTACCAATTCCATGACGAGATGGTAGAGAACATGCTCCGCAACTACACCTACCTGAACACAGGACTTACCATCATGTATAATGGGCGGCGCATCCTGTCGCGTCACGGACTGGAGGATTTATTGAAAGACCGCATGAGCGCTGACGCCCTATACCCCATTATTCATTTGAAGGGAGAAGACATAGAGATTGCCTTTACCCACGCCAATCAGTATGGTGAGGAATATTATTCGTTTGTCAACGGTCAGCATACCACACAGGGCGGTACCCATCAGAGTGCCTTCAAGGAGCACATTGCACGTACCATTAAGGAATTCTTCGGTAAGAACTTCGAGTATGGAGACATCCGCAACGGCCTTGTAGCAGCTATCGCTCTAAACGTGGAAGAACCGATGTTTGAGAGTCAGACGAAGATTAAGCTCGGTTCGCTGACCATGTCTCCCAACGGTGGTGTGTCGGTGAACAAGTACGTGGGCGACTTTATCAAGCAGGAGGTGGACAATTTCCTCCATAAGGAGCCCGAAATTGCCGACACAATGCTGCAGAAGATACAGGAAAGCGAGCGCGAACGCAAGGCTATGGCTGGTGTGACGAAACTTGCCCGCGAACGTGCCAAGAAAGCCAACCTGCATAACCGCAAGTTGCGTGACTGCCGTATTCACTTCTCAGACGTGAAGAACGAGCGCAAGGAAGAGTCGAGTATCTTCATCACCGAGGGTGATTCGGCCAGCGGAAGCATCACGAAGAGCCGCGACGTGAATACGCAGGCAGTGTTCTCGTTAAGGGGAAAACCCTTAAACACCTTCGGGCTGACCAAGAAGGTCGTCTATGAGAACGAGGAATTCAACCTGCTGCAGGCCGCTCTTGACATCGAGGAAGGCCTTGACACGTTGCGTTATAATAGGGTCATCGTTGCTACTGATGCCGATGTGGACGGTATGCATATCCGTCTGCTCATCATCACCTTCTTCCTGCAGTTCTTCCCTGATCTCATCAAGAAGGGCCATGTGTACGTGTTACAGACGCCTTTGTTCCGCGTTCGCAATCGTCGCACGAAGATTAAGAATAAGAAAGTCATTGCCGACGAGGACATCAAGAACGCCACGTCGAAGAAATCTGACTTCATCACACGCTATTGCTATAGCGACGAGGAGCGTCTGAAAGCCATTCAAGAGCTTGGCCCCGACCCAGAGATTACCCGCTTCAAGGGTCTCGGCGAGATATCACCAGAAGAGTTTGCAGGCTTTATCGGTCCTGATATGCGACTGGAACAGGTGACACTGCACAAGACAGATCAGGTGCAGAAGCTTTTGGAGTACTACATGGGAAAGAACACGATGGAACGTCAAAACTTCATCATTGACAATCTTATCATCGAAGAAGACCGTCCTGAAGAGGAAGAGATATACGAATAATCATTAATCGCTCATTAAAAACCATTACTATTATGAAAAAAATCACATGGATTGTCGCAGCCTGCATGCTGTGTGGAATGGGACTCTTCACCAGTTGTGAAGCTATCTCGAAAGCAAAGGACTTCTTTAACAAGGCACAGGAAGTCAAAGAGAACGTAGAAGACGCCGTAGATACATACAATGACGTGAGAGATACTTACGATGCGCTGACTGGCGACGAAGAGACAAATGATGAAGACGAAGAGGTGGAGGAAGTTGATCCCATTAAGCGACATGCGGCAGAAGCAGACCGCCACATCACAACCGACCCGAGTGCTCCCGGCAACGAGTTTCTTTATCTGAGCCAGCGTCTGCTGACCGAACAAGACCTTGCCGGCTGGTCGGAGCAGGACATGCGTACCGTACGCAATGCCATCTATGCACGCCACGGCTATAAGTTCAAGAGTGCAGACTTGCGGGAATACTTCAGCCGTTTCAGCTGGTACAAGCCGTTGTATGACAACGTGGATTCCAAGCTGAACAGCATAGAAAAGAAGAATATTGCGTTTATCAAAGCCCATGAATAAAAGAACATGAACAGAAAGAGAATACTAACAGCCGTGTTGCTGCTTGTCTCACTGTGCGCCACCGCACAGGACAAGTTGCAAATGCAGAAACTGCAGATGGCCGAATGGGTCATCATGAACCTTTATGTTGATACTGTCAAAGAGGACAAGATTGTGGAAGGTGCCATCAGAGGCATGCTAAGCCAGCTCGACCCACACTCCTCCTACTCCACCAAAGAAGAGATGCTCGCCATGCAGGAGCCGCTCAACGGTAACTTCGAGGGCATCGGAGTGGAGTTCAACATCAAGGACGACACGCTGTTGGTTATTCAGCCTGTGTTAGGCGGTCCGTCTGAAAAGGTCGGCATACAAGCCGGCGACCGTATCGTAAGCGTCAATAGCGAACCGATTGCCGGTGTGAAGAAAAAGAAAGAGGAAATCATGCGCCTGCTGCGTGGTCCAAAGGGCACGAAGGTGACGCTTGGTGTTGTGCGTCTGGGCTTTAATGAACAGCTGACATTCGTTGTCGAGCGTGACAAGATTCCTGTCAAATCGGTTATCGCCACTTATATGATTCGCCCGGGAGTAGGATATATCCGCATCAGCAACTTCGGGGCAACGACACATCAGGAATTTGTGGAGAGTCTGCAGAAACTGCAGAACGAAGGCATGAAGAGCCTCATCCTTGACCTGCAGGACAACGGGGGCGGTTACTTGCTGGCTGCTGTTGACCTTTGCAACGAGTTCCTGGAGAAAAAGGACCTCATTGTCTATACCGACGGACGTGAACGCTCGGAGTATAGTGCCAAGGGAAATGGGCGTTTTCTAAAGGGTAAACTCATCGTGCTAGTTGATGAATATACGGCTTCTGCTGCCGAAATCGTTTCAGGAGCTGTGCAGGACCAAGACCGTGGCACGGTTGTCGGACGGCGCACGTTCGGTAAAGGACTCGTACAGCGTCAGATTAATCTGCCCGACACATCTATGATCCGACTGACCATTGCCCATTATTACACACCGGCAGGACGTTGTATCCAGAAGCCGTATGTCAAGGGTGAGGCTGACGACTATGCACGCGACATGCAGAACCGCCTGCGCCGGGGTGAGCTGACCAATGCCGACAGTATTCATTTTGCTGACTCACTGAAGTATTACACCTTACGTCGTCACCGCACCGTTTATGGTGGTGGTGGCATCATGCCCGACAACTTCGTGCCGCTTGACACGACGATGTACACCCGCTATCACCGTGCTTTGCAGGCAAAGAGTTTGATTATCAATGCCAACCTGAACTATGTGGATCAACACCGACGCGAACTGAAAGAGCAATATCAGACGTTTGCGGCCTATCAGCAATCATTCGAGGTACCCGAAAGCATCATTGATGACCTTATCAAGGAGGGTGAGAAGCAGAATGTCAAACCAACAGACAAGAGTGAGCAGAAGGCTTCGATTCCTTACATCAAGCTACAATTGAAGGCTCTCATTGCCCGCGACTTGTGGGGCATGGATGAATATTTCTGCATCATGAATGAGCGTAACCCCATTGTTCAAGAGGGCATACGCCTGATGCTACAGGATTAAGTCTTAAGAGTTCAATAAGGTATATTAGCATGAAGGTGGCTTACCTTAGTGCTAATGCTTTGTTCTCGGCATCTTCCATCTGTTCCCGTTCGCCAGGACCTTTGTCGTTCAAACCACAAAGATGGAGAATGCCGTGAATAATGACGCGGTGCAGTTCTTCTTCGTAGTTTTTATGGAACAGTTCGGCATTTGAACGCACGGTATCAAGCGAAATCACCAAGTCACCGTTTATTTGTTCGCCTTCGTCATAGTCGAACGTGATGATATCCGTATAATAATCATGACCTAAGTATTCACGGTTCACCTCTAATATCTTCTCGTCATCGCAAAACAGATAGCCTACTTCGCCCACCTTACGGTCATAGGTAGCTGCCACGCGACGTATCCATGCCGTTGTCTCACGCCGCTTGATGTTGGGGAACTTTACGCCTTCTGCGCTGTAGGTAATCATGGGGCTTACGGGGCTAAAGAGTTACTTGGGGAAGATAAGCACCGACATCCACACCGAAGTGTTGTAGTTCGCGCACCATGCTACTACTGATACTAGCATACTGCGGCTCGGCAAAAAGCAGCAACGTGTCAATGCCGCCAATCTGTCGGTTGACGTCAGCCTGTTCTCGCTCGTATTCAAAGTCCTTGACCGAACGGACTCCCTTGACAAGATAGCTAGCACCTTGCTCCTTAGCAAAGTCAACGGCTAATCCATAGTATGGCTTCACCTCAACATTCGGCATATTCTGATACAATGCTTGGATGGCATTGACACGCTCCTCTGCCGAAGGCATGTCGGGCTTATGCACTTGATCGCCCACCACACCGATGACCAGTCGGTCAAACAGCGGCAACACACGGCGTACAATGCTGTCGTGACCAATGGTAAAGGGGTTGAAACTCCCAACAAATACTCCAGTCTTCATTACTTATTCAAATAAATTCGGTTCCATAATATTCCCGCTGTACGGATTACGTCCGAAGTGCTTATAGGCCAGTTCTGTCACCATGCGTCCTCGTGGCGTACGCTTGATGAAGCCTTCCATGATGAGGAAAGGCTCATATACCTCTTCCACTGTGCCTGCATCTTCGCCGATGGCAGTGGCAATGGTAGTGATACCCACCGGACCACCCTTGAACTTATCAATGATTGTCAGCAGGATGCGGTTGTCTATCTCATCCAATCCGTACTGGTCGATATTCAGCGCTGCGAGCGACAGCCGTGTGATGTCAATATCAATACGTCCGTTGCCTTTCACCTGTGCAAAGTCACGCACACGGCGCAGCAGGGCATTGGCAATACGTGGCGTGCCGCGCGAACGCCGTGCAATCTCAATAGCGGCATCGTCAGTAATGGGTACGCCGAGGATGCCCGACGAACGACGGATGATTTTCTGCAACGTCTCTGGCTCATAATACTGTAGGTGCATGTTGATACCGAAACGTGCACGCAACGGGGCAGTCAGCAGTCCGCTGCGTGTCGTGGCACCCACGAGTGTAAACGGATTCAAGTCTATCTGTATCGAGCGTGCCGAAGGGCCTTTGTCTATCATGATGTCAATGCGATAGTCCTCCATAGCCGAATACAGATACTCTTCCACCACGGGCGAGAGGCGGTGTATCTCATCAATGAACAACACGTCATTCTTCTCCAACGACGTCAGGATGCCTGCCAGGTCACCTGGCTTATCAAGCACAGGACCACTGGTAATCTTAAAGCCCACGCCCAACTCATTGGCAATGATATTCGAGAGTGTCGTCTTTCCCAATCCTGGAGGACCATGCAGCAGCGTATGATCCAGCGGCTCGCCGCGGTACTTTGCCGCCTCAACGAACACCTCAAGGTTCTCCACCACCTTCTGCTGACCGCTGAAGTCCTCGAACCTTAGCGGACGGAGCGCGTTCTCGAAGTCACGTTCTGAAGCCGACAATTGTTCCTGTCTGATGTCAAAATCTTCGCCCATTGATGTTATTTTCTGCTATTTGGCTACAAAATTACGAACTTTTTGACTTTTCTACAAATATTATTTGTAATTTTGTGCCCGAAGAATGAATAATAAACCAAAAACAAGATGAAAAGACTTCTAACCATCGTCGTCGTACTGCTGACTGCAGTTACAGGCTATGCTTCCACCACACTTCCTATTGCAGGAACCTTGGTTTCCGCCAATGACCCCAACATTCAGTACGTCGGACGCGTCTGCTTCGACAATCCTCTCCGCCCACGCTTCACTTTCCCTGGCGTACAGATTAATGCTTGCTTCACTGGAACCTCCCTGCGCATGATGGCTAAACCGCGTAGCGGCTACTTCATGGCACAGGTCGATCAGGCGGAGCCGTTCAAGGTGTCGTTCATGGGTGAGCGTGACTCCGTGGTGACTATTGCCACCGCGCTGCCGCAAGGCAACCATACCATACGTCTGATGTACGTCATTGAGGGCTATGACCTGAAGCCTGAATTCCGAGGCTTTGTACTTGACAGCGGTGCCACACTGCTGCCGCCCCCTGCGCTGAGCAACCGTACCATCGAGTTCATCGGCAACAGCATCACCTGCGGCTATGGTAACGAGAGTATGAATCAAGCTGACCACTTTGAATACGAGACAGAGAATCATTATTTCTCCTACGCCCAACTGACAGCCCGTGCCTTGGATGCACGTGCCCATGTCGTTGCCCGTTCTGGCATCGGCGTTTACCGGCACTACGGCGGTCCTAAGACCGGCACACCTGAGAATGTGATGACCACCGAGTACGAGTACACCAACCTCTACGACCGTTCTGAGCGCTGGGACTTCTCACGTTATCAGCCGCAACTCGTCTGCATTAACCTCGGCACCAATGACCTCTCCACTAACAACTACGACGTCAAGCTGTTCAAGCAGGCCTTCAAGCGCATGGTGCAACTCGTCCGCCAGCATAACCCACAGGCAAAGATTGTGCTGCTCTGTGGTTCTATGTTACAAGGCAAGGAATTGGAAGTGGCACGCAAGACACTCAACGAAGTGGTCGAGGAGGCACACCAAGCTGGGGATGCTGAGGTTTATCGCTTTGACTTCACACCTCATAACGGCTCGCTCAAGTACGGTGCCGACTGGCATCCTTCCATCTGGCAGCACCAACTGATGGCTGCAGAACTCACCGCCTACCTGCGTACACTCATGCAGTGGTTCTGAACTTAAGGCTAATACTTGGTACTATATATTAAGGTATATACGCGCGCGTATATACCTTATTTATTTTTCCTCCTGCCTTGTCTGGTAAATGCGCCACCCGATGGCTGCTACGATGATGCTCATCAGGGGACTGATGAGATTAAAGAAACAATAAGGCAGATAAGTTATTGTTGGCACACCGAGGACGGTTGACTGCGTCATACCGCACGTGTTCCAAGGTATCAGCACCGAGGTAACGGTAGCAGAATCCTCACAGGTGCGGCTTAACAGGCGCGACTCATAGCCTTTCTCACGGTAAGCCTGTTTATAGATGTCGGCATTGAGCACGATAGAGATAAACTGGTCGCCGGTAGTGATATTGAGGAAGATGCCCGTACCGACCGTAGAAGACACCAAGCTGACACGACTGCGCACAAAGCGAACGATGACCTGCGTCAGGCTTTCAATCATCCGACTGGCTACCATCGCGGCACCAAAGCACATGGCACAAAGAATGAGCCAAATAGTGTTGAGCATACCCGCCATACCTCCCGTGGAAACCAACTCGTTGAGCGAGGCATTGCCCGTGTCAACAGCTGTCGCACCATAATAGGTGATGGCTAAGCCCTGCACCAGCCCGCCGCCAATCTCCATCAGGATATGCGGCTGAAGAATCAGTGCCACGATGCCCGCCATGACCGATGACAGGAACAGCACGATGAGCGAAGGCACACGACGAGCTATCAGCACACCCGTGAACAACGGCACCAATAGCGTCCACAGGGAAATGTGAAACGTCCGTTCAAGCCCCTCGGTATATTGAGTGACGTGCAGCTCTACTTCCTCGACATTGCCCAAACCGGCAACAAAGAAGATAATGATGGTAATGAGAAACGTGGGAATCGTGGTCAGCATCATATAGCGGATATGCGTAAAGAGGTCGGTACCCGTAGCTGAAGAGGCCAAAATGGTGGTATCACTCAGAGGCGACATCTTGTCACCGAAATAAGCGCCTGAAATGATGGCGCCAGCCGTCCACGCCTCCGACATTCCCAATGCATGACCGACACCCAATAGCGCAACACCGATAGTAGCTATCGTTGTCCACGAGCTGCCCGACAGGAGCGACACCAAGGCACAGATAATACACGTTGACACCAGGAAGAACTGGGGCGACATAACCTGTACGCCATAATAAATCAGCGTGGGAACGATGCCGCTAATCATCCACGAACCTGACAACATGCCCACACACAACAAAATCAACAGCGTGATGGACACCTCGCCCAGCGTCTTCTTAATTTGTGACTCAAACCGACGCCAAGGCACATGGTACACGCCCATAGAGACGCACACGCAGACAGCCATTCCCATCAGAAGTGCTATCTGGCTGCCACCGTTGAGCGAATCACTGCCAAACAAAGTGATGACCACAGACAGAAAGCCGATAAGCACCAGCACAGGAATGATGGCTACGAGTGGATGGGGCATCCTGATTGTTTGCTCCGAATGGCCTTCCATACTTATTTATTGTGTAGCAATTGCATAAAAAGAGATGACAACGCCTATCATTGCGAAGACAATAATCAGCGCCACCCCCAAGACTAACATGATGAGCAGAATCTTCCACCAACTAAATCCCGACATCTGCTTCAGCGGTATAATCGGAAGCAGCATGGCAAGACTCTGAAGGGTCAAATTGACACCGAAGAACTCCATTAAAATACTGTAGATAGAGAACATATCAGTGGTATAGACCAACGCCACCAGCAGCTCGGAGAAACGGAGGTTGGGAATGTTAGGACTCTTGCGGAAGAAGATGTAAAGAATGCCTGACATTACGCACACAAACAGCAGTACGGTCACGCTGGGAAAACGATGGGCATATTCCAGCACCATCAGTCCTCGCTCCTTAGACGCTTGATTAATCTGCTGCATCTCGGCATCTTGCGGAGCTGACTCATCCATAGAATCGGAAAATCCCTTTAGTACCAGTTCACGCGAAGTCTCAAAATAGTTCTGGCCAGTGATGTTAAAACCCGACTCAACCATCAACGACAGAGCCATCAGCAGGAAAAACAACTTGAACGGAGGGAAATAAGCCATCTGCATACCGCTCAGATAGTCACGAATCATATAACCTGGGCGGAATATCAAGTCGCGCAACGTGCGGAACATACTCCTGTTGCCAAGGCCCCACACGTCAAGAAACAGCAGAAACGCATTTTTAAACGAGTAGCGTCCAATACGTGACGACTGCCCACAGCGCGGACAGTAGTTTCCCTGAAACTCTGTACTACAAGTCATACAGCGGTGCCACTCCTCCGACATGGGAGCCACCTCGTAAGGACGGTCCTGCCACTGACGAAACGCACGCCACTTTTCTGCAATTTTACTCATCTTGTTCTGTTCCTTGGTTGAAAACTGCTGCAAAGATAGGAAAAAGAATTGGCTTATTCAAGAAAACAGCGCAAAAATTACCGCACGTTTTGTCTTTCATTTGTTTCAATGGCAGAAACAAGTTGTTCCGATGATAGAAACACTTTGTTCCAATGGCAGAAACACATTGTTTCAATCACTGGAACAACTTGGAAATAATATTAGCTCCTAAATAATTTCGATGATAAATGAATAAAGAAAGGGAAAAAAGAACCTGAGTAATCAGGAGAACTAACCCCTAATTATCATCGTCCTCAATGTGCGGAAAGTGAAGTATATTCACTTCAACGCCTTAACTACCAAACCGATATTTGCTAACGCTATGATTTTTTCAGATTTGATTTCGGAAAGGGATTGAATGAAAGGGATGATATCATCACCATACGCCCGTTGAGAAAAGAAAACAAGCTGCGAATAGTGCTTGCCACCAATCTCTATATCTTTGTAATAATGTATATTCCACTCCACCGTGGTAAGTTGACCATTAGCCATATCGCTCACAAGAAAATCCACGATATACTCATCGCCATTCTCATAAACCTTGTAATTACAGATGTCATCCGTCTCTTTTCGCTTGGTAAGTTCATTGACTTTTGCTACAGCAGCATTTTTTGCCGTTATTCTTGTTTCCACGATGTTGACAGTAAACATCTTGTTAAAATATTCTGGTGTCTCACCTTTGGGGAAGTATTCATGCAGGAAATACCCTTTTTTCGGATTGGCACTCCACCCTAAATAGAATTGAGTGTTATCAAAAATTATCGGGTTATCGGCTACAAAAAACTCCTTAACCGTCTGAGCATAAGACCATTTGCCCATCCAAAGAAAAACAAGTGCTAATATTACTTTTTTCATTTCGTAATCAATTATTTAACGTTTTTACCGGCAAATATACGAATTATTTTCGAATAAACGAAAAAAGTATCGAAAAAAGTTGTACCTTTGCTACCCAAAACACAGAAAAGAGATTCATCAAACAGCATAATAATGAAAAAGATTCTTATCCTCATGATGGCTGTGAGCTACTCTATGGTGCTCACGGCAGCTAAAGTAAACCAATTTTACAGCGTGCAGGTAAACGACAAGACCCGTACATACCTGCTCTACGTACCCAACAACGTTCAGGACAGCGCTCCGCTCGTCATCTCGCTACACGGTGCAGGCGGTACGGTAACTACTACGTCACACGATCCAGACTTCAACTCCATCGCCGATCAGGAAGGCTTTATCGTGGCCTATCCACAGGGCTTACAGACCACCTTCCCCGGGCTTGGCGGCATGCAGGCCCCTGGCTGGACATCAACTGGCGAGGAGAATTTCGATACCGATTTCCTGAAAGCCCTCATTGAGGATATTGACTCGAAATACACGCTGGACCGTCAGCGCCTTTACTGCTGCGGCTTTTCTAACGGTGGCATGATGACTTACGTCATGGCCAATACGTGTAGTCACATCTTCGCTGCCTTTGCTGCCATCAGCGGCTACCCCATTAATGAGTTCCACCTGCACCACACCAGTTGGCGACCTGTGCCCTTCCTCCACATTCACGGTAAGGCCGACGATTTTGTGAAGTATTCACTGGTGCCCAACATCATCGAAGATATGGTTGACCGCAATGGTGCCAACCCTGTTCCCGTAGTGACCACCGTTAATGGAAAGTACACCAAGAGCGTCTATGAAGCCGGAGAGGGTGGATTCCCCATCATCTTCTACGAGATAGACGGCATGGGCCACAGCCCCTTTACCAACAATACCGAGGACAATAGTTCATCGAAAACCATGTGGAACTTCTTTAAGCAATATACCCTCGACGCTCCCTGCGATCCTACGATGAAATGGCGTCCACGCATCGAGACCGAGGGCTATAACCCAAAGAATCACGGCTGGTCGGTAAATGGTCGCACCATCATACTACGCTTCGGCGGTGACCAGAATACCGACGAGAATCAGAACGTTTACCGCTCATTGCAGTTCAAGACCGGACAATACAAGCTCTGCTTCCACGCCGAGGGAGAAGAGGGGAAGACCGTCAAAGTGAAGATTGTAAAGCTGACCGGACAGAAGACCGTGTTGGAAACCACCGTGACTGTGGGCAGCAACAACTCCTTGCCTTTCGAGGTAAACGACGGATGGGGTGAGTACCAGATTACTTTTATCCGTTCTGCTAAGACTGATGACATCACCATCACCAATATCGGCATTTACTCCACAACCAACGATGATCCTGTGTCAGTGAGCTTACCCACAACCCAAGCCACCAATAACACCCCGTTCTTCGACCTGTCAGGCCGACCCATTGAAGGCCAGCCAACTCATAGCGGCATATATATCAAGAACGGCAAGAAAATCGTTGTCAAATAATTCAGATACAAAAAAAGCGTCGCAGGTTTCTCTCTGCGACGCTCTTTTTATGATAGATAATGTATATTTAATCGCGAACCTTTGCCTTTATCATCTCGCGGTTGAGGCGGGCGATGTTGGCGATGGTTTCGTTCTTCGGGCAGACAGCTTCGCAGGCACGGGTGTTGGTGCAGTTACCGAAGCCGAGCTCGTCCATCTTGGCAATCATGTTCTTCACACGACGGGCAGCCTCAACCTTACCCTGCGGCAGCAGAGCGAGCTGAGAAACCTTCGAGCTGACGAACAGCATAGCTGAACCGTTCTTACAAGCTGCTACGCAAGCGCCACAGCCGATGCAAGATGCGCAATCCATAGCCTCGTCAGCGTCCTCCTTGGGAATGAGGATAGCGTTGGCATCCTGAGCCTGACCGGTGCGGATAGTGGTGTAGCCACCTGCCTGAATAATCTTATCGAAGGCATTGCGGTCAACCATACAGTCCTTGATAACAGGGAAGGCTGCAGAGCGCCAAGGCTCAACGGTGATAACGTCACCATCGTTGAAACGACGCATATAGAGCTGACAAGTGGTAGCGCCACGCTCGGTCTTTCCGTGGGGCGTACCATTGATATAGAGCGAGCACATACCGCAGATACCCTCGCGGCAGTCGTGGTCGAACACGAAGGGCTCCTTGCCTTCGTTGATGAGCTCCTCGTTCAAGATGTCAAGCATCTCGAGGAAGGAGGTATCATCGGGGATGTCCTTCATTTCGTGAGTGTCGAAATGACCCTGGTCCTTGGGGCCGTTCTGGCGCCAGAACTTTATTGTAAATGAAATATTCTTTGCCATAATTCCTTAGTTCTTATAGTTACGTGTCTGTACCTTGATTGCCTCGTACTCCAGCGGCTCCTTGATGAGCTCGGGCTCGTTGCCCTTGCCTTTGTACTCCCAGCAGCCTACATAGAAGTAGTTCTCATCATCGCGCTTTGCCTCGCCTTCCTCGGTCTGATACTCCTCGCGGAAGTGACCACCACAAGACTCATTACGAGAGAGGGCGTCGAAAGCGACGAGCTGACCCATGGTGAAGAAGTCACGCAGGTGGATAGCCTTGTCGAGCTCGATGTTCAGGCCTTCCTTGGTGCCAGGAACGAAGAGGTTCTCGTCGAACTCCTTCTCGAGCTCGTGCATCTTCTTCAGACCTGTCTTCAGACCCTCAGCGGTGCGACCCATACCAACATACTCCCACATGATGTGGCCGAGCTCCTTATGGATAGAGTCAACAGAGCGCTTACCCTTGATGTTCATCAAACGGTCAATCTCGGCATTTACGGCCTTCTCTGCCTCGTCGAACTCAGGACGGTCTGTGCCAATCTTTGCCCAGATAGCCTGGTCGGCCATGGTGTAAGGCAGCACGAAGTAACCATCGGCCAGACCCTGCATCAGCGCAGAAGCACCCAGACGGTTAGCACCGTGGTCAGAGAAGTTACACTCACCGATAGCAAACAGGCCAGGAATAGAGGTCTGCAGCTCGTAGTCAACCCAGATACCACCCATCGTATAGTGGATTGCGGGATAGATCATCATTGGTTTGTAGTACGTCACACCATTGATAGTATTGGCAACATCGCCAGGGAATACGTCGGTAATCTCCTCATACATCTCGAAGAGGTTGCCATAACGCTGCATAATGACATCAATACCCAAGCGGTTGATAGACTCCGAGAAGTCAAGGAATACGGCGAGACCTGTGTTGTTCACGCCGAAGCCCTTGTCACAACGCTCCTTAGCGGCACGAGAAGCCACATCACGAGGTACGAGGTTACCGAAGGCAGGATAACGACGCTCCAGATAGTAGTCGCGATCCTCTTCGGGAATCTCCCAACCCTGCTTTTTGCCTTCCTGCAAAGCCTTAGCGTCCTCTATTTTCTTGGGAACCCAGATGCGACCATCATTACGCAGTGACTCTGACATCAGCGTCAGCTTAGACTGCTTGTCGCCATGAACGGGGATACAGGTGGGGTGAATCTGCACGTAAGAGGGGTTAGCAAAGTAAGCACCCTTACGATAGCACTGAACGGCAGCGGTGCAGTTGCAACCCATAGCGTTGGTAGAGAGGAAATAGGTATTTCCATAACCACCAGTAGCAATAACGACGGCATTAGCGCTGAAACGCTCCAGTTTACCAGTAACGAGGTTCTTGGCAATGATACCACGAGCGCGACCGTCAACGATGACCACGTCCTCCATCTCGTAACGGGTGTAGAGCTTCACCTTACCAGCCTGAACCTGACAAGAAAGCGAAGAGTAAGCACCCAGCAGCAGCTGCTGACCGGTCTGACCCTTAGCATAGAACGTACGGCTTACCTGAGCACCACCGAATGAACGGTTGGCCAGCATGCCACCATACTCACGGGCAAAGGGAACGCCCTGAGCCACGCACTGGTCGATAATGTTGTTGCTGACCTCAGCCAGACGATAAACGTTTGCCTCGCGAGCACGATAATCACCACCCTTCACGGTGTCGTAGAACAAACGATAGACGGAGTCACCATCGTTCTGGTAGCACTTGGCGGCGTTGATACCACCCTGGGCAGCGATAGAGTGAGCACGACGGGGAGAGTCCTGAATGCACAGGTTGATCACATTGAAGCCCATCTCGCCAAGTGAAGCAGCTGCAGAAGCACCAGCCAGACCGGTACCAACCACAATCACATCGAGCTTCAGCTTGTTCTTGGGGTTAACCAGACGCTGGTGAGCCTTATATTCCTTCCATTTCTCAGGCACTGGACCTGCGGGAATCTTTGAATCTATTACTTTAGCCATAATTGTAATTTTTCGATTTACGGATTTTCGATTTATTTACACTTGCAGTCCTTACACTTACAAGGGTCGCAAGCGCAGCCTTTCTTCTCTGCACACTTACAGGGATTGCATTTGCACTCCTCGCACTTGCAGGCCTTCTCGGCAGCCTTACAGCTGTCTGCCTTGCAGCAATCAGCCTTCTCTTTGCAACTGTCATTCTGTGCCATGCAGCAGTCAGCCTTTACCTTGTCGCAAGGACCCTGCTTCACGCACTCTACCTTTGCCTTGTTGCAACTTTTCTCACAGCAGAGGCTTGGGGCACACTTAAAAGCAAATCCTGCAATAACAGCTAAGAAGGCGAGTGAGAGCAGCGTCACGTAGATATTACCGATAAGACGCCAGCGGCATAACCACACCTTACCACTCACACCCAACGTCTGCATAGCAGACCAGAAGCCGTGGGTCAGATGGAACCAAAGAGCAATAATCCAAATGACATAAAGCACAGCAAAGACGGGGCAACCAAAAGTGTACTTGATCCATGCGAAGCCGTCTCCAGGACCAGGTATCTGACTGGCTGCAGCCAATGCCTCAGCAGCCTCTTTACCATGAATCAACTCCGGCCACATCATGTTATACCAGAAGTTGAACAAATGCAACAGCAAGCCAAGCACAACAATGATGCCGAGCACCAGCATGTTCTGCGATGCCCATTCCACCTTAGCAGGCTTGTCAGTAACAGCGTAACGCTCCGTACCACGGGCACGACGGTTCTGAGCCGTGAGGATAAAAGCGTAAACAATGTGAACCACAGCAAGTGCGGCGAGGCCGAGCGTTGCTACAACAGCATACCAATTGGCGCCAAGCAACTCACAAATCATGTTGTATGCCTCTCCCGAAATCAACGCTACAACGTTCATCGCACAATGGAATGTGAGGAACAAAATGAGCGCGACACCTGTAACAGACATCACAACTTTTCGACCAACAGATGAATTAAATAACCACATAATTGATTGAAATTTAAATATTTAAATTATTAATACTGATTTTCGTAGTACTATCCGCAACCTCACGGTTAGAGGAATAAAATACATAATAATAAGTACGCTCACGCGTGTTGTGGCTACAAAATTACTATAAAATAATGAAACCCACAAACGTTTTCGAAAGAATTTAGCATAAATTTCGCAGATTCATACAATAAAAAAGGCAATGGAAGCCCGCTCATCTTTGAATAAATGACTAAAAGTGATAAAAATAAAAGTTAATCTTTTGTTTATCTAACGAAGATTTATTACTTTTGCAGTCGGCTACTACAAACAGCCCTAATCCCAAACCAAGATGAAGGAAATCAAACGTATCGTGCTCACTGGCGGCCCTTGTGCCGGCAAGACCACCGCACTGGTCAGGATCACCGACTATTTTTCAAGCCGAGGTTTCAAAGTATTCACCATTCCCGAAGTACCTACGCTCTACAGCTTAGGGGGCTGGAGTTATCTGACGCCCAACCGTGACCTTTACTACGAAGGCGAACGCGCTATCTTGGATACACAACTATCTCTCGAAGACTCGTTTATGCGTATGGCTGAGGCTTGTACGAAACCCGTGCTCATTGTCTGCGATCGCGGCACATTGGACATCTCGGCATATATCTCACCAGAGATGTGGGATGACATTACCTCTAAAACAGGCAACGATACCAATTCCTTGCGCAACCGCTATGATGCCGTGCTTCACATGGTCAGCGCCGCAGATGGTGCAGAGCAGTACTACACCACAGCCACCAATGCCATACGCTACGAGCAGATGAATGAGGAAGGCTTGCGCATCGCCCGTGAGTTGGACAAAAAGGTTATCAAGGCATGGACGGGACACCCGCATCTGCGCGTCATCAATAACAACGATGACTTCAACGCCAAGCTGAATCGTGTGCTCAAAGAGATTGCTCAGGTGGTTGGTGTACCCCAACCTATCGAAGAAGAACGTAAATACAGGGTGGAGTTGACGGGCGAACTGCCAGAATGTTCCGTTAGCAACATCGCACAGACATATCTCGTGGGCGACCCTGAGTCAGAGATTCGTCTGCGTCGCCGTGAGTGGGCAGGCAAATCGGTCAATATCCTTACCACGAAGACCAAGGTTTCACAAACCGAAGAGCTTGTTACAGAGCGGCAGATTGCCAACAGCCTCTACGAAAGCATGTTACAGCAAGCCGATCCCTACCGCCACACCATCCAAAAACTGCGCAAGAGCTTCATATGGAAGGGACAATACTTTGAACTGGACTTCTATCAGGGACCGCTTGACGGACTGGTCATCCTCGAAACCAAGGGAATCCGCAGCCATAAGGATGTAAAGTTCCCGCCTTTCCTGAAGGTCATTCAAGACGTCACAGGCAATAAAGACTATTACAACTACACTTTGGCGCTAAAAGGATAAGACCTTGAGCAACGATTATCACCAAGAGAAAACATGATACTGAAATACGACGTGCTGGTCATCGGAGGCGGACACGCTGGCTGTGAAGCGGCTTGCGCGGCTGCTAATATGGGAGCTAAGACATGTTTGGTGACAATGGACATGAACAAGATTGCACAGATGTCCTGTAACCCAGCCGTCGGAGGTATCGCCAAAGGACAAATCGTCAGAGAGATTGACGCCTTAGGCGGTCAGATGGGGCATGTCACTGACGCCACAGCCATCCAGTTCAGGATGCTGAACCGTTCAAAAGGCCCTGCCGTGTGGAGCCCTCGGGCACAGTGTGACCGTGGGAAATTCATCTGGAAATGGCGCTCGGTACTCGATGAAACCGAGAATCTCGACATCTGGCAGGATCAAGCCGACGAACTTCTTGTAAAGGATGTTGTTGTGACACAACAACAAACAAAACGGGTGGTTGGCGTGAAGACTATTTGGGGATGTGAACTGAGGGCCAAAGCGGTCATCATTACCGCAGGAACGTTTTTAAACGGATTGCTTCATATCGGTCGTAAGATGATTCCCGGAGGGCGTATCGCAGAGCCCGCCGTGCCTCATTTTACCGAAAGCATCACTCGTCACGGCATTCGTTCGGCCCGTATGAAGACGGGTACACCTGTCCGCATCGATAAGCGAAGCGTACATTTTGAAGACATGGAACGACAGGACGGCGAGAACGGCTACTATAAATTCTCATATATGGGAAAGGCTCGCCCCCTACCCCAACTACCCTGCTGGGTATGCTACACCAACCCTGATGTACACGATGCGCTCCGTTCCGGGCTTGCCGATTCCCCACTCTACAATGGACAAATACAATCTATCGGGCCTCGTTATTGTCCTTCCATAGAAACAAAACTTATGACGTTTCCTGAACGGGAACAACACTTGCTGTTCTTAGAGCCGGAAGGAACAGACACCAACGAGATGTACCTAAACGGCTTCTCTTCCTCATTACCGATGGATGTACAGATAGCTGCATTGAAACACATTCCCGCATTAAGAGACGTAAAAGTCTATCGTCCTGGCTATGCCATCGAATACGATTTTTTCGATCCAACACAACTGAAACACTCGTTGGAATCGAAGATTATCAGCGGACTTTTCATGGCTGGCCAAGTTAATGGAACAACAGGTTACGAAGAAGCTGGAGGTCAGGGAACATTGGCTGGAATCAACGCCGCACTCTTTGCTGGTTCCATTGGCTGCTGTGATACAGCAACAGAAAAAACCTTAACGCTGGCACGAGACGAAGCATACATTGGAGTCTTGATTGATGACTTAGTGACAAAGGGCGTGGACGAACCGTATAGGATGTTTACATCAAGAGCAGAATACAGAATACTGCTGAGACAAGACGATGCCGATGCCCGTCTGACGGAAAAAGCCTACGAGCTTGGATTGGTTCGTCGGGAGCGGTATGATTGGTGGTTGCAGAAGAAACAAAGCATCGAAGAAATCGAACAATTCTGCAAGAACTTCGCCATCAAACCCAAGGCAATCAATGGAGCCTTAGAAGCCGCAGGCTCTACCCCACTCGTCTATGGTTGTAAACTGGATGACCTGGTCGCTCGGCCAGAATTGAACTTCGAAAAACTCTATCATATTGTGCCTGAATTGCATGAACTTATCGACAGCCTGCCCAACCGTAAGGAAGAAATCGCAGAAGCCGCAGAGATACATATAAAATATAAAGGCTACATCGAACGCGAGAAAATGGTGGCAGAGAAAATGCGACGGCTAGAAAACATCAAAATCAAAGGTAAGTTTGACTATGCCAACCTCACTGCCATTTCGACCGAAGCACGACAAAAGCTCATCAAGATACAACCAGAAACACTGGCACAGGCAAGTCGCATCCCTGGCGTTTCCCCCAGCGACGTCAATGCTATGTTGGTGCTATTGGGAAGATAAAAGAAATTATGCGTCGTAAGTTTCACGTGAAACAACCAATCAACAATTATCAATAAAACAAAATATTATGAACAATGAAACATTAATGGCAAATCTAAGATGTGTCAAGGATTTTCCGCAAAAAGGCATCAACTTTCGCGATGTAACCACACTATTTAAGAATCCAGCATGTGTACAGATCATGGTGGATGAGTTGTACGAGATCTACAAAGACAAGGGTATTACCAAAATTGTGGGTATTGAGAGCCGTGGTTTCGTGATGGCCTCAGCTTTGGCAGTGAAATTAGGCGCTGGAATCGTGCTATGTCGCAAACCAGGCAAGTTGCCCGCAGCAACCATTCAGGAGAGTTACACGAAGGAATATGGCGAAGACACCATAGAAATTCACGAAGATGCCATCAATGAGAAAGACGTGGTGCTGCTTCATGATGACCTGTTAGCAACAGGCGGAACAATGAAGGCTGCCGTAAACCTCGTCAGGAAGTTTAAACCCCAAAAGATTTACCTGAACTTCCTCATCGAAATTACCGATGAAGGCTTGCACGGCCGCGACATTTTCGACGCCGACACAGAAATCACCACGCTGATAGTAACATAAGGCTGTTTCACGTGAAACAAAACAGATGAACAGAGAAGAGAACGAGGCGCAGTTGAAGCGACTGAAGCAAATTGTAAGTGCGTTGCCAGAGAAACCTGGCAGCTATCAGTACTACGATGCGGAAGGAACTATTATTTACGTGGGTAAAGCAAAGAACCTGAAAGCCCGCGTCTCGTCCTATTTCCATGCGGAGGTAGATCGTTTCAAGACAAAGGTGTTGGTATCGAAAATATACGATATCAGCTACACGGTCGTCAATACAGAAGAAGATGCGCTGTTATTGGAAAACTCGCTTATCAAGAAGTACAATCCGCGCTATAACGTCATGTTGAAAGACGGCAAGACCTACCCGTCAATTTGTGTGACCAATGAGTTATTTCCGCGCATCTTCAAGACACGTACCATCAATAAGAAATGGGGCACCTATTACGGCCCATACAGTCACTTAGGTGCCATGTATGCCGTGTTAGATTTAATCAAGAAGCTTTATCATCCGCGTACCTGTCGTTTCCCCATTACAAAAGAAAGCATCGCACAGGGCCGGCATCAGGTTTGTCTGGAATATCACATCAAGAACTGCAGCGGCCCTTGCGTAGGCAAGCAATCGTTGGAAGACTACCAGAAAAACATTGCCCAAGCACGAGAGATTCTCAAGGGGAACACGCGTGAAGTACTGAAAAGCATGCGTCAGGAGATGGAAGCTCTGGCAGAAGAACTGCGCTTCGAGGAAGCTGAAGAAGTCAAGCGGCGCTATCTGCTCATTGATTCGTTTGTATCGAAAAGCGAGGTGGTTTCACACACCATTAACAACGTCGATGTTTTCTCTATCACTAATGACGAGAAAGCCGCTTTCATCAACTATATCCACGTGTCCAACGGCTCCATCAATCAGTCATTCACCTTTGAATATAAGAAGCGCTTAGACGAGTCTCCAGAGGAGCTGTTGAGCCTCGGTATTGTGGAGATGCGAGAACGTTTCCAGAGCACGGCACGTGAGATAGTTTTACCCATGGAGATAGATGTCCCGCTGGAGGGAATCACTATTACCGTTCCTCAGCGAGGCGACAAGAAAACGCTTTTAGAACTGTCGGAAATGAACGGTAAACAATACAAGTTTGACCGTATGAAACAGGCAGAGAAGCTCAATCCTGAACAGAAACAAGTAAGGCTGATGAAAGAACTGCAAGACCTATTGCGGCTGCCTAAACTGCCCTATCAAATAGAGTGTTTCGACAACTCAAATATCCAGGGTTCAGACGCGGTAGCAGGTTGTGTTGTGTTCAAGGGTTTGAAACCCTCTAAGCAAGACTATAAACGCTATAACATCAAAACCGTCGAAGGCCCTGACGACTATGCATCAATGCAGGAAGTAGTGCGTCGTCGTTATAGTCGCATGGTAGAAGAAGAGACTCCCCTGCCCGACCTTATCATTACTGACGGCGGCAAGGGCCAGATGGAGGTCGTTCGCAAAGTTGTGGAAGACGAACTTGGGCTTCATATCCCTATTGCGGGCCTCGCTAAAGATAACCGTCATCGCACCAATGAACTACTCTTTGGTTTCCCGCCAGTTACGATAGGTCTGAAGACGGATTCCGAACTGTTTCATGTGCTTACGCGCATTCAGGACGAGGTACATCGTTTTGCCATCACTTTCCATCGAGAGAAGCGTTCTAAGCGTGCTCTACATTCGGAGCTTGACAACATTAAGGGCATCGGCCCGAAGACACGTGACACGCTTCTAAACAGTCTTAAATCCGTCAAGAGAATACAAGAGGCTGAACTTAATACATTAGCGGCCCTCATTGGCACCGCAAAAGCACAGATTGTCTTTGATTATTTCCATCAAAAACCATTGACTCAACCATAAAGAATCATTAAATAAACTCTAAGTATTTGGATAATTCAAAATAAAACACTATCTTTGCCAAAAAATAAAACCCATGAGAGCAGTCATACAACGTGTCACCCATGCCAGCGTCACCATTGAAGGCAACGTAAAGGTAAAGATCAGACATGGCTATCTGATTCTGTTGGGTGTCTGCGATGAGGATACACAGGAAGACGTGGAATGGTTGGCGAAGAAAATTGCAAACCTGCGCGTGTTCGGTGATGAGCATGACGTGATGAACCGCTCCATACTCGATGTAGATGGTGAAGCGTTGGTAATCAGTCAGTTCACGCTTTTTGCGAGCTACAAGAAGGGCAACCGACCATCATGGTTCAGGGCTGGCAGTCATGAGCACTCTATCCCACTCTACGAGGCATTCTGCCAACTGCTGAGTGAAGAAATAGGCAAACCCGTAGGCACGGGTGAATTCGGGGCAGACATGAAAGTTGAGTTATTGAATGACGGACCTGTCACCATCTGTATGGACACGAAGAACAAAGAATAAAAACAACGAGGAAAAACCTAAAACGAACGAAACAAAAATGACCATCAAAGAAGCGCAACGTCTTGTAGATGAGTGGATTAAGCAGTATGGTGTCCGTTATTTCTCGGAACTAACCAATATGGCTGTGCTGACAGAAGAGGTCGGCGAACTGGCACGTGTGATGGCTCGTAAGTATGGCGACCAGAGCTTCAAGGCTGGTGAAGAGGAGAACTTTGGCGAGGAAATGGCCGATGTACTCTGGGTGCTGATCTGCCTCGCCAACCAGACGGGTGTCGATCTCACCGAGGAGCTGCGCAAAAGCATTGAAAAGAAAACAAACAGAGATAGTTTAAGACATATTCAAAACCCAAAATTAAAAGCTTAACAACTATGGCAGAACATCATTGTAATTGCGGACATGAGCACAGCGCTCAGCCGAAAAGCAAGTACGAAGAGGCGCTTGCAAAGTACAATTGTAACTTGAGTGATGACGACGTAAAAGCCGCCGTCAAGAAAATCATTGCCGAGAAAGTGCCCGAGAATGACACCCTGGAGGTCAAGAAATTCCTGATGGGAAGCGTCGAACTGACAACCCTGAAGACTACTGACTCTGAAGAAAGCGTGATGGCTTTTACCGAGCGCGTCAATGCCTTTGACGAGGCTTACCCCGACCTGCCCCATGTAGCTACTATCTGCGTCTATCCCTGCTTCGCCAAGACCGTGAGTGAAACCTTGGAAGTGGAAGGTGTAGAGATTGCCTGCGTCAGCGGCAGCTTCCCCTCTTCACAGGCCCTCATTGAGGTGAAGGTAGCAGAAACAGCCCTTGCTGTAAAGGATGGTGCCACGGAGATTGACATTGTGATGTCTGTGGGTAAATTCCTTAGTGGCGATTATGAAACCGTGTGTGATGAAATCGCAGAACTGAAGAACGCATGTGGTGACAAGAAGATGAAGGTCATTCTGGAAACCGGTTGTCTGAAGACTGCTGAGAACATCAAGAAAGCCTCCATTCTTTCAATGTATGCCGGTGCCGATTACATCAAGACCTCCACAGGTAAATTAGAGCCTGCTGCTACACCAGAAGCCGCCTACGTCATGTGTCAGGCCATCAAGGAATACTACGACGAAACAGGTATTCAGATTGGTTTCAAACCCGCCGGTGGACTTAACACTGTGATGGATGCCGTCATCATGTACACCATCGTGAAAGAGGTGTTGGGCGAAAAATGGCTTACGAACCAGTGGTTCCGCATGGGAACCAGCCGCTTGGCAAACCTGCTGCTCAGCGAGGTCGTGGGCGAAGAGGTTAAGTTCTTCTGATTAGTACTTACGCTCAGCAACGTAATCTACATAGGCCGTCAAAGACTCCTTGATGGCCTTTTCTTTGACGCTATGCTCAATAAAGTCCATACAAAGCGCACTGAACTCATCCATCTTCTGATGAGCGTAGTCAATACCACCCTGTTGTTTGGCAAAATCCACTAAAACGGCGATTTCATCGGAATTGATGGTACCGGCTTTCACCTTCCGTGCCAACGTCATCATCGATTCATAATGCTTCGCATTGTTCAGGGCAAAGATGACGGGCAGCGTCAGTTTTCCTTCGGCCATATCGTTGCCTGTTGGCTTTCCAATCTCTGCTGAATCGTAATAATCAAAGATGTCATCACGAATCTGGAAGATGATGCCGAGGTTCTGTCCGAATAAGCGTGCACGCTCCACCTCTTCTGCCGAAGCACCTGCTGACATCGCACCGATGGCTGCACATGACTCAAAAAGGGCGGCAGTCTTCTTCTTGATGACTTCGTAATAGACACTCTCATTGATTTCCGTGTTCTGGATATTTGAAAGCTGCAAGATTTCTCCACGTGCTAAGGTCCGTCCCAATTCCGCCAGATTTTGGATGATGGTTTCGTTATTGGTGTATGCCACATGAAGCAAGGCGGTCGATAGCAGATAGTCACCCACCAACACCGCTACCTTATTATTATAGGAAGCATTCACCGATGCCTGTCCGCGACGCTCCCCGCTCTCATCCACTACGTCGTCATGAACCAATGAAGCCGTATGTAACAGTTCCAATCCCACAGCCGAGTGAAGCGTCACCTTCGAGATGGCACCATAGTTTCTGGTCATCAGGAGCATGAGGATGGGGCGCATACGCTTTCCTCCACGCTGACTGATGTGATGAAGCACCTGCGAAAGCAGTGGGTCCGTATGCGTCAGGGCTTGCTGAAACAACGTGATAAAATCATTCAAATCACGCTCAATTGGTTGTTTTATGACCTTCAAATAATCCATTGATATAAAATTTTGTTGCAAAATTACGCAAATATATCGTATAATGCCAAATTTTTTTTGTAATTTTACGCGGAATTTTCGACTTTCTTAGAAAAGAGGTCGTATTTTTGACACGTTTTAAACGAAAATTAATATGGAAAAACTGTTTCTGTTAGACGCCTATGCGCTTATTTATCGCAGCTATTATGCGTTCATCAAAAACCCTCGCATCAACTCGAAAGGGCTGAACACGAGTGCCATCATGGGCTTCTGTAACACATTGCTGGAAGTGCTCACCAAAGAGCAACCTACTCATATCGGAGTGGCCTTCGACCCTCACGGCCCTACGTTCCGTAGCGAGGCCTTCCCTGCTTATAAAGCACAACGGGAGGCCACACCAGAGGACATCAGGCTATCCATACCCATCATCAAAGACTTGCTACATGCCTGGAATATCCCCATTCTGCAAGTTGACGGCTATGAAGCCGACGATGTCATCGGTACATTAGCCACCCAAGCCGGACGCTTGGGGGTGACCACCTACATGTTGACTCCCGATAAGGACTATGGTCAGCTGGTCACCGACAAGGTCTTCATCTTCCGTCCCCGACATGGTGGAGGCTATGAAACGCTGGGAGTGGAAGAAGTGAAGCAAAAATACGACATTCCATCGACACAGGCGGTCATTGACCTGCTGGCATTGATGGGTGATTCGGCAGATAACTTCCCCGGTTGCCCAGGCGTTGGTGAGAAGACGGCCGTGAAACTTATCAACGAGTTCGGAACGGTTGAAGAGATGTTGCGTCGTGTTGATGAAATCAAGGGAGCCCTCAAGACGAAAATCGAAACACATGTCGATGACATCAAGATGTCGAAGTTCCTAGCGACCATCAAGACCGATGTGCCCATCGAACTCAACATGGACGAGTTCAAGGTTTCGGAACCAAATGAAGAGCAACTAACCCAAATCCTGGAAGAACTGGAGTTCAAGACGCTCGCAGCGAAGATTCTTAAAAAACCTGAAAAAGTTTCAAAACCTGTAAACGGACAACTCGATTTATTTGCAGAATTTGCGCCCGAGAGCCAAGGTGTTTCAAAAAACGCCCAGAAAAACGACATCAAATCTTCAACACATCATTACCAACTCATTGAAACAGAGGACGAAATTCGGCGAATTATCGAATATTTCGGGTCCAAGCAAATTCTCAGTTTAGACACGGAGACCACCTCAACGAACCCCATCGAGGCCGAATTGGTGGGTTTGAGCTTCTCCGTCGAGGAACATGAGGCATTTTACGTACCAGTACCCGCCGACCGGACGGAAGCACAAAAAACCGTTGACCTTTTCCGACCGCTCTACGAAAACCCAAACATTCTCAAGGTTGGTCAGAACCTGAAATATGACCTTGAGGTGTTGCGCAACTATGGCATCGAACTCAAAGGTCCGATGTGGGACACGATGATTGCCCACTATCTCATCCAACCCGAGCTTCGTCACAACATGGATTACATGGCGGAGATCTATCTCGATTACCAAACTATTCATATTGATGAACTGATTGGTCCTAAGGGCAAGGGGCAGCGCTCCATGCGTGACCTCTCCCCCACCCTTGTTTATGAATACGCCTGCGAGGATGCCGACATCACTTTGCAACTGAAGAACAAGTTGGAACCCGAACTGAAACGCCTTGATGCCGAACGCCTGTTCTATGACATTGAGATGCCGCTGATGCCTGTATTGGCAGAGATGGAGATGAACGGCGTCTGTCTCGATACGCAGTCGTTAGCTGAAACTAGCAAGCAGTTTACGACTCGCATGAACGAAATCGAACAACGTATCTATGAACTCGCAGGTCAGCAATTCAATATCGCTTCACCTAAGCAGGTGGGTGAAATTCTGTTCGATAAACTCAAAATTGTAGAGAAGGCAAAGAAGACCAAAACAGGTCAGTATGTCACCTCTGAAGAAGTTTTACAACAACTGAAAAACAAGCACGAAATTGTTGCTGATATCTTGGAACACAGAGGTTTAAAGAAGCTCATTGGCACCTATGTCGATGCGCTGCCCAAGCTCATTAATCCCCGTACGGGACACATCCATACGTCTTTCAATCAGACCGTTACAGCCACTGGACGTCTGTCGTCAAGCGACCCGAACCTGCAAAACATACCCGTACGCGGCGAAGACGGCAAGGAGATTCGCAAAGCCTTCGTTCCAGAACCTGGCTGTCTGTTCTTCTCGGCTGACTACAGCCAAATTGAGTTGCGCGTGATGGCCCATCTGTCGGGTGACGAGAACATGATAGAGGTATTCCGAGAAGGTAAGGACCTGCATGCAGCTACAGCCGCCAACATCTATAAGAAGGCTATCGAGGAAGTGACACGTGACGAACGTACAAAGTCAAAACGTGCGAACTTCGGCATCATCTACGGCATCACCGTCTTCGGATTGGCTGAACGTCTGGATATCTCGCGCGACGAGGCCAAACGGCTCATTGACGGTTACTTTGAGACCTTCCCTGCTGTACACGACTATATGGAACAGGCCAAGGAACAGGCACGCCAGGTGGGTTACGTGAAGACACTCTTCGGTCGTCGTCGTTACCTGCCCGATATTCGCTCTGCCAACGCTACCGTGCGTGGCTTTGCGGAGCGTAACGCCATCAACGCACCTATTCAAGGAACGGCAGCTGATATCATCAAGGTGGCGATGATTCATATCTTCCAACGTTTCAAGGCCGAGCATATCCGCTCCAAAATGATTCTACAGGTACACGACGAACTGAACTTCTCCGTCTTCCCTGACGAGAAAGAACGTGTAGAGCAGATTGTACTTGAGGAGATGCAAAACGCCTTCCAGATGAAGGTTCCTTTGATTGCCGATAGCGGCTGGGGTGAGAACTGGCTTGAAGCCCATTAATTGGAAGCAATCCACCGAATAATCTTTTCGATTTGTCCGAGCAGTTGGGACGGCTTGTCCGAGCCGTCCGGACAAGTTGTTCGCATTATCCGGACAAGTTGTCCGAGCCGTCCGGACAAACTGTCCGGATTATTCGGAGAAATTTCGGACAGCATCATAAAAGAACAGGCGACTGCCACTTAGGGAGTCGCCTGTTCAATAAAATAACCTTATTATTAGGATTAATCTTGTGGTGCAGGACCATACTCGTTGCTGCCCTTATCACCTTCCTTCGCCCAAAAATAGATGAGAACTAATCCGCCTATACAGCAAACAAAGGCAAGGAGATACCACCAACCGCTCTTGCCGATATCGTGCAGACGACGTGCGCTTACTGCCAATGAGGGCAGAAGAAGGGCAAAAGCGGGAATGTAACCCAACAACGAAAGCGCATTGAAATGAAACTGACCGTCCATACCCATCATCACAGAGGCTCCGGTAATCCAACTGATGATAAAAGACCAGGCATAGTTAACAATGATAGTGGCTAACCAGAACCACCAGAACTCTGAACGTGAAGCACGGCCGTTGAAGTCGGCATACTTCTTAACAACGCAAGTTTGAATTGACTCTAAGAATTGCATAATAATAAAGTTTTAAAGGGTTTAACGTTACTAATCTGACGGCAAAGTTACAAAAAGCAACGTAAAACACAAAGGAAATCAACGATTTTATTTTGTAATCCGCCAATAATTGCGTAATTTTGCCGACAAATTATAACGTTATAATCCCAATGATGAAGAAAAAACTGCTTTTGACGACGCTGACATTCGGTATGTTAGCCATTACTGCCTACTCGTGTAACCTTACCAGCGGCAATCGTTCAGAGGGAAATCCTAACGACTCCATTGTGGCTGAACCGCAGGAGCAGCACCTCAGCGTGCTCATCGCCGGTGACTTGATGCAGCATGAGCCGCAAATCAAGGGTGCCCTGCAGCGCGACGGCTCCTATGACTATGAGGAGTGCTTCGAGCGCGTGAGGCCAGAGTTAGAGCGTGCTGACGTGGCTATCGGTAACTTCGAGGTGACGCTGGGCGGACGTCCTTATAAGGGCTATCCACAGTTCTCGGCTCCCGATGAATACTTAGAGGCTTGCGTGGATGCCGGGTTTGACATTCTGCTGACGGCTAACAACCACTGCTTAGACACGCGCCGACGCGGGTTAGAGCGCACACTCGACCTCATGGACAAGATCGATATTCCGCATCTCGGCACCTATCGCAACCAGCAGGAGCGCGACGAAACCTATCCCTTCCTCTTCGAGAAGAACGGCGTGCGCGTGGTGCTGCTCAACTTCACCTATGCCACCAATGGCTTACGGGTGGAGAAGCCCAACGTGGTGAACTATATTGACACCGCAGAGATAGCCCGTGACATCAAGAAAGCCCACCAGATGAATCCCGACGTCATCATCGCCATCCCTCATTGGGGTATTGAATACCAGACGCTACCGTCGAAGGACCAGAAGGAACTTGCCCAGTGGTTGCTCGACAGGGGTGTTGACCACGTCATCGGTGGCCATCCGCACGTAGCGCAACCTCTGGAACTGCGTAACAACGGGCGTAACCTCGTAGCATGGTCATTGGGTAACTTCATCAGCAACCAGTTCAAGCCCAATACCTATGGCGGCTACATGGTTCGCATGGAGTTCACCAAGCGCGACTCCGTAACGACGCTCTCCGACTGCGGCTATGCCCTCTACTGGGTGAGCCGTCCGCAGGATAATGGCATGAAGCACCAACATCGCATCCTCCCCATCGATGAGCCCGACTCCGTGCTGACTGCTGCCGAGATACAAAAGCGCAACACCATCCGTACCGCCATGCGTAATCTCATGCAGAAGAACAACAAAGGCGGTATCAAGGAATACACTTTCGAATAAATAATAAATAGGAAAATAAAGACATAGAAAATGGCATTAAAATGTGGTATTGTGGGCCTGCCCAATGTAGGCAAATCCACACTATTCAACTGTCTGTCGAGCGCAAAGGCGCAGGCAGCCAACTTTCCTTTCTGCACCATTGAGCCCAACGTCGGCGTCATTACCGTTCCCGACGAGCGATTGACCAAACTGGCTGAGCTGGTTCACCCAGGACGCATCGTGCCCGCTACCTGCGAAATCGTTGATATTGCTGGTCTTGTCAAGGGTGCCTCCAAAGGTGAAGGATTAGGCAACAAGTTCTTGGGAAATATTCGTGAGACAGACGCTATCATTCATGTGTTGCGTTGTTTCGACGATGATAACATCACGCACGTGGACGGCACCATTGACCCTCTGCGCGACAAGGAAATCATTGACACCGAGCTGCAACTCAAAGACCTGGAAACCATTGAGGGACGCTTGGCCAAAACCGAGAAAGCTGCTGCCGCCGGCAACAAGGACGCGAAGCTTGAAGTGACCGTATTGAAGGCTTACAAGGAAGCCCTCGATCAAGGCAAGAACGCTCGCGTGGTCAGCTTCGACAGCAAAGACGAGCAGGATTGTGCCCGTAACCTGTTCCTGCTGACGTCAAAGCCAGTGCTGTATGTCTGTAATGTCGATGAAGCCAGCGCAAAGACGGGTAATGCCTACTCCGCCAAGATTGAAGCTATTGCGAAGGAGGAGGGTGCAGAAGCCATGATTATCGCCGCCAAGACAGAAGAGGACATTGCCGAGCTGGAATCCTACGAAGACAAGCAAATGTTCCTCGACGAGTTAGGACTGGAGGAGAGCGGTGTGAACCGCCTCATCAAGAAAGCCTATGCCCTGCTGAACCTCGAGACGTTCATCACCGCCGGCGAGATGGAAGTGAAGGCGTGGACCTATAAGCGTGGATGGAAGGCTCCGCAATGTGCTGGCGTCATTCATACCGACTTTGAAAAGGGCTTTATCCGTGCTGAGGTCATCAAGTACGACGACTATATCCATTATGGCTCTGAAGCTGCCGTTCGCGAAGCCGGCAAGATGGGCATCGAGGGTAAGGACTACGTCGTTCAGGACGGTGACATCATGCACTTCAGGTTTAATGTTTAAGTCAGTTCATAGTTCATAATTCATAGTCCATAGTTATGAAAGACAGTATCATTAAAGATAAAAGTAAGGACTTTGCATTAAGAATAATCAAACTATATAAATATTTGACTCTGGCTTCTGAAAACAAAGAATTTATTATATCAAAGCAAGTGTTAAGAAGCGGAACAAGTATTGGGGCAAATGTCAAAGAGGCTTTGCGTGGGCAAAGCAGGCCTGACTTCAGAGCCAAGATGTCGATAGCACTTAAGGAAGCCAGCGAAACAGAATATTGGCTTGAACTCTTATATGAATCAGATTATATAGATGAAAAATCTTATACATCTATAATTAACGACAATTTAGAACTTATCAAAATCCTAACCCGTATTGTCAAAAACACGGATTAACTATGAACTATGAATTATGAATTATGAACTTTTATACATCCTTTGGAATCCCAACCACACGGCTCTACATTTAGGTCCGTTCGAAATTCGTTGGTACGCCTTGTGCTGGATGATTGGTTTGGCACTGGCTTATATTGTTGTTCGTAAGCTCTATAAAGAGCAAAAAATCAAGGACGAGTTGTTCGACCCGCTGTTCGTCTATTGCTTTATCGGCATACTGGTTGGTGCCCGATTGGGGCATTGCTTGTTCTACGAGCCAGAGTATTACCTGACGAGTTTTCACGGCATTGTGGAGATGCTGCTACCCATCAAGTTCCTGCCTGAGGGCGGCTGGACGTTTACAGGATACGAAGGATTGGCTTCGCACGGCGGCACCTTAGGACTGATGATCGCCCTGTGGCTCTATGTGAAGCGCTCGAAGCTCAGCATCTGGCTGGTGCTCGACTTCATTGCTATTGCCACCCCCATCACGGCAACATTCATCCGCTTGGGAAACCTCATGAACTCTGAGATTATAGGTAAGGTAACCGACGTGCCTTGGGCATTTATCTTCACCCATGTAGATAGTCAGCCACGCCACCCAGGACAGCTGTACGAGGCATTGGCCTACTTCCTGTTGTTCTTCATCGGCTGGTATCTCTACAAGAAGATGCCGCAAAAGGTTGGCACGGGTTTCTTCTTCGGTCTCTGTCTGACGTTTATCTTTACCGCCCGCTTCTTCATTGAGTTCACGAAGATTACGCAGGTAGATTTCGAGTCCTCCATGCCGCTCGACATGGGGCAGATTCTCAGCATCCCCTTCGTGGTGCTCGGCGTATGGTGTATGATTAGGGCTAAGAAGAAATAGGCCCTATGGGGCTAATGAGCCTTATAGGGCTTATAAGGCTTATAAGGCCAATAGGCCTTATTTCCCTGAAACGATTTTCTTGATGTCGTTGAGTTTGTTAAGGGCTTCGAGGGGTGTGAGGTTGTTCACGTCTAAGCCCAGTATTTCGTCACGCACCTGACATAACACGGGGTCATCCAACTGGAAAAAGCTCAGTTGCATGCCCTCACGACTTTGTGCTATCTCGGCGGTGGGGCGTGCTTTTGCCGAGGATGCCGGTTGTGCTGACGGTCCCCTACCCGATTGGGATGATGTCGGTCCTACCTGTGCGTTATCGGCTTCCAACTGCTTCAGAATGACGTTCGCACGTTTCACGATAGAGCGCGGCATTCCCGCAATCTCTGCCACATGAATACCGAAGGAGTGCTCGCTCCCACCCTTTTCGAGTTTACGCACAAAGATGACTTTGTTGTCCACCTCCTTCACCGAGACGTTATAATTCTTGATGCGCTTGAAACTTTTTTCCATCTCGTTCAGCTCGTGGTAGTGGGTGGCGAAGAGCGTGCGTGCCCTACCCCGACTATTCTCGTGCAGGTATTCCACAATGGCCCATGCAATGCTAATACCGTCGTAGGTTGACGTGCCGCGTCCCAACTCATCAAAGAGCACCAGCGAGCGGTCGCTGACATTATTGAGAATGTTCGAGGCCTCCGTCATCTCCACCATGAACGTTGATTCACCCAGCGAGATATTGTCCGAGGCCCCTACCCTCGTAAAAATCTTATCCACCAAACCTATTCTTGCGCTCTCTGCCGGCACGAACGAACCTATCTGGGCCAACAGCACAATCAACGCCGTCTGACGCAACAGCGCCGATTTACCGGCCATGTTGGGACCTGTGATAATCATAATCTGCTGACGTTCGGAGTCAAGATATACGTCGTTAGGCACATAGCGCTCGCCCAAAGGCAACTGTGTCTCAATGACTGGATGGCGTCCCTGCTTGATGTCAATGACGATGGAAGAGTCTATCTGCGGACGGATATAATGGTTTTCCTCTGCAGTCTTAGCAGCGGAGAGCAGACAGTCAAGTCGTGCCAACAGATTGCCGTTATGCTGAATCTGCGACACATATTCCTGCATAGCTGCTACTAAGTCGCTAAAGAGCTGTGCCTCAAGACTTAGTATCTTGTCTTCTGCGCCTAATATCTTCTCTTCATATTCTTTCAGTTCCTGCGTGATGTAACGCTCGGCTTGTGCCAGCGTCTGCTTGCGCACCCAATCCTGCGGCACCTGTTCCTTATAGGTGTTACGCACCTCAAGGTAATAGCCGAAGACGTTGTTGTAACCAATCTTCAGCGACGTGATACCTGTCTGTTGTATCTCGCGTTCCTGTATCTTCAGCAAATAGTCCTTACCCGAATAGGCAATATTCCTCAGTTCGTCAAGCTCGCTGTTCACACCTGTACGAATAACGCCGCCTTTGTTCAGCATCTGTGGCGGGTCATTCTCTATCTCACGGGCAATACGGTCGCGTAAGACCTCGCACAATGACAGCTGCTCCCCTACCCTGCGCAGCGCCTCGTTCTCGGCATTCATACAAGCGTGCTTCATGGGTTCGATGGCTTGCAACGCTACCTTCAGCTGTACCACCTCACGCGGCGTTACACGCCCTACAGCCACCTTCGAGATGATGCGCTCCAAGTCGCCAATATGGTGCAGCTGTTCGTCGATACATTGACGGAAATCGGGATGACGGAAGAAATAGTCAACAATGTCCAAACGTTCGTTGATGGGCCGTTCGTCCCTCAGCGGGAATACCACCCAGCGCCGCAACAAACGGCCTCCCATAGGGCTGACGGTACGGTCGATGACGTCAAGTAGCGAACTGCCGCCCTCTTGCATAGTTCCTAACAATTCCAGCGAGCGCACGGTGAACTTATCGAGCCGCACATAACGCTCCTCCTCTATACGCGAAAGCGTCGTGATATGGCCTATCTGGGTGTGTAGTGTTTGTTCGAGGTACTGCAGGATGGCTCCGCTCGCCACAACACCAGCCCTAAGATGATCGACGCCGAAGCCCTTGAGTGACTTCACGTTGAAATGCTTGAGGAGCTTCTGCATGGCCGTCTGTTCGGTAAACACCCAGTCGTCAAGCTCAAAAGTACACAACCGCGTGCCGAACTGTCGTTCGAAGTCCTGCCTATGGGTACGGTCATAGAGCACCTCCTTGGGTTGGAAGTTGCCCAGCAGCTTCTCCACATAGTCGTAGGTGCCCTCACCACAAAGGAACTCACCCGTAGAGATGTCAAGGAACGAAACGCCACAGACACCCTTGCCAAAGTGTACGGCAGCCAGAAAGTTGTTCTCCTTGTAGTTCAGCACGTTGTCCTGCATGGCCACACCGGGCGTCACCAGTTCGGTGATGCCGCGCTTGACGAGCTTCTTTGTAAGCTTGGGGTCTTCCAGTTGGTCACAGATGGCAACACGCTTACCGGCACGAATGAGCTTAGGCAAGTAGGTGTCCAGCGCATGATGCGGGAAGCCGGCCATCTCGTCACCCTTCACACCTGCGCCATTGTTACGTCTGGTCAATGTGATGCCAAGGATGCGTGCGGCGATGACAGCGTCTTCACAATAGGTCTCATAGAAGTCGCCACAACGAAACAGCAGCACGGCCTCAGGGTATTTTGCCTTGAAGTCGAAAAACTGCTTCATCATTGGGGTCATCTCTCCGCTTTTCTTTGCCATTGTTGTCAATTTGCTTGCAAAGGTACGAAATAAAAACGAACTATGAAATGAACTGGGAACTTTTTTATAAAAGAAAGAGAGCGGAGCCTTGCGGGGCTTCGCTCTCTTGCATTGTTCACTCGTTAGAATCGAGTGGGGGAGTGGTTGCTTACTGCATCACCTTCTTGCCGTTCTTAATCACGATGCCGCGATAGTTCTCGTCAACACGCTGACCAGCGAGGTTGTAGATAGCACCATTGGTGTTCGGAGTTGCATTGATGTTGCTAATGCCCGTGACATCCTCGATGGTGTAAGCACCGCCGCCCCAGTCGTCGCCTTTGTACTCAGGAAGAATCTCGCTACCATCACTCAAGATGAAGACAACCTTCTTGATGACTACAGAGTTGCCTGAAGCGCAAGACTGCAATGCGAACTGACCGATGGTCGGACATGTGGTGTCAGGATCGTCTGTTGCAACGAACTCGGCGAAGTCGCCCTCGAATACGGTGTTCTCAGGAGTAAAGCCTGCATTCTTATAAGAGGTCTTGTTGGGAACCTGAGCGTCGTTACCTGCCCAGTCCTTACCCAGATGAGTCTCTGCAGAATTTACGAGAATGTTGAAGAGTGCAGCTGATGTGCCACCGTTCTGGTCAACACCTGTCATGTCAGCATACTCAATACGGAAACCTGTAACGACAGCTGCCTTGAAGTCAGCCTTGTTAAAGGTGTAAGATGCCCACTGACCGTTAGCTGTGAACTTCAGAACAGGCTGTGACTCAACGGTAGGAATTCCGGGATCCGGGGTGCCACCACCCTCGATAGAAACAATGTTACCATTCTTAACTTCAGGAGTTACAACCTCATCCTTTACATACTTCTGGAACTGACCTACTACAACGAGTTTGTCGCCTTCCTTAATGTAGTCCTCGGATTCAATGTTAGCATTCTCCAAACCCTTCAGACGGTAGCAATACAAGGTGGTGGTTCCGTTCGCTTCGTCAGCAATGTAGAAGTTAGCATTTCCATAGAATGTACCATCATCCTTCTTCTGAATATCAGGCGTACCAACTACATAACCCTTCACATAGAACTTATCAGAAGTGGTTGCTCCGTTTTCGAGTGCATTAATAACCTCAAGAGCCTCGCTGACGGTATAGGGATTGTTCACACCGCCCTTGGCGTTGGGATCTGCACCTTCCTTGACGGTCAGCTCATACTGAGCATAACCAGCTTCGTACTCATCATTACCAGCAAACTCGGCCTTGATAACGGTCTTACCTGGAGCAACGAGCGTGATGACACCATCAGCATCAATGGTAGCCACATCGGTAACAGAACTGCTGTAGGTAACGGGCAGGTTGTTGTTGTTCTGCAGTTCGGGGAACACGTTGTCGTCAGCACCGATAGTAACGGTTCTTGACGATGTGCCATAAGACAGTCCTGCGGGCTTCTTACCCTGACCAGTAGCTAACTTAGCATTGTCGAAACGAGCGTTAGCACTACCAGCCATTTTAAACTTAATGGTCATACTATTGTTCTCGTTAGCTACAAATGTAACAGGACAACTGTAATCATTTCCGCTGTTGGAAATTTCTCCTACTGTACCGCCGTCTAGTATTTCAACAGTAAGAGCCTTGTTTGCTTTCCAAGAGAGTGTCATTTCAGAAGGAGCATCACCTTCGAAGACAATGTTAACAGCAAACGAACCACCGTTTTTGGCAATCAGTAATTCAGGAGCTTCACCACCGGCGAGGTTTGCATCATAGAATTTTGTTCCGCTCTTGATGGAACCATCTTCATTGTAAACTGTGCCTTCAAAGAAGTACACACCAGGATTAACAGTTGCTGGGTCAACCGTAGCATCATATGCTGACCAGTCTTCCTGCCAAATAACTTGCTCTTGTGCCTGGGCGCTGAAGCCTACACAAGCGAGAAGCAATGCGAATGAATAACGTAAAAATTTGTTCATAAGCTTTAAGTTTATTAGTTTATAAATTAAATGAATGAGTTAATTATTTGATGATGCAAAGATATGTGTTTTTGTTGAAACAACCAAAAGAAAAAAGAAATATTTTTCGTTCCCTTCCATATTTATGAAAAAGGGTAGGGCGTTTTTACTTGTTTATTGCTTAAAATATTAGAGGGTTGGGGTGGGAGAGTGCAAATTAAAAGCCTAAGGTTTGGTGGTTTGAAATAAAAAGTTTACCTTTGCAGCCAATAAGAAAAACAAAAAAAGCAAAACAACATGGAATACAACTTCAGAGACATTGAACAGAAATGGCAGAAGCGGTGGGTGGAGAATGGAACCTACCGCGTTGTAGAAGACAACACGAAAAAGAAATACTATGTACTCAACATGTTTCCCTATCCGTCAGGCGCCGGCTTGCACGTGGGACATCCGTTGGGTTACATTGCCTCAGACATCTATGCCCGCTACAAGCGGCTCAAAGGCTATAACGTGCTGAACCCGATGGGTTACGACGCCTACGGACTGCCTGCCGAGCAGTATGCCATTCAGACTGGTCAGCACCCCGAAATCACCACCACGCAGAATATCAAGCGCTACCGCGAACAGTTGGACAAGATTGGTTTCTGCTTCGACTGGGAGCGTGAGGTGCGCACTTGTGACCCGAGTTATTACAAATGGACGCAATGGGCCTTCCAGCGCATGTTCAAGAGCTATTACAGCCTTTCGTCGAACAAGGCACAACCTACCATTAAACTCATTGAGCACTTCGAGCTGATGGGTACGGAAGGCTGTGGCGCCTTGGGTACAGAAGAGCTGCACTTCACCGCCAGCGACTGGGCTTCGTTCTCGGAGAAGAAGAAGCAGGAGGTGCTGATGAACTACCGTATTGCCTATCTGGCTGAGACGATGGTCAACTGGTGCCCTGCATTAGGTACGGTACTGGCCAACGATGAGGTGGTGAATGGTGTCAGCGTTCGTGGCGGCTATCCTGTGGAGCAGCGTAAGATGCGCCAGTGGTGCTTGCGTGTCTCTGCCTATGCCCAGCGTCTGCTCGATGGCCTCGACACCATCGACTGGACAGAGTCGCTGAAGGAAACACAGCGTAACTGGATTGGTCGTTCGGAAGGTACAGAGGTGGAGTTTAACGTGGCAGACAGCGACAAGCACTTTACCATTTTTACCACTCGTGCCGACACGATGTTTGGTGTGACGTTTATGGTGCTGGCTCCTGAGAGTGAGCTAGTAGCAGAACTCACCACCCCCGAGCAGAAGGAAGAGGTTGAGAAATACCTAGCTTACGTGAAGAAGCGCACAGAGCGTGAGCGTCAGATGGATCACTCTGTCACGGGCGTATTCTCTGGCTCTTATGCCATCAACCCGTTTACAGACGAGAAGATTCCCATCTGGATTGCCGAGTACGTTCTCGCCGGTTATGGCACAGGAGCAATTATGGCCGTGCCTGCTCACGACAGCCGCGACTATGCCTTTGCCAAGCACTTCAACCTGCCCATCATCCCGTTGATTGAGGGCGCTGATGTCAGCGAAGAGAGCTACGACGCCAAGGAAGGCATTATGTGTAACTCTGCAAGTGCCAAATTCAGCCTCAACGGTTTGACCGTCAAGGAAGCCATTGCTGCCACCAAGAAGTTTGTGACAGAGCAGGGTCTTGGCCGCGTGAAGGTGAACTATCGTCTGCGCGATGCAATATTCTCACGCCAGCGTTATTGGGGTGAGCCGTTCCCAGTCTATTACAAGGATGATATGCCCTACATGATTCCGAAGGAGTGTTTGCCGTTGGAGCTGCCCGAAATTGACGAGTACAAGCCCACAGAAACGGGTGAGCCTCCCTTGGGACGTGCCAAGCATTGGGCATGGGACACGAAATTCGACAAGGTGGTCGATAATTCCCTTATCGACAACAAGAGCGTCTTCCCGCTTGAGCTGAACACGATGCCTGGCTTCGCTGGTTCCTCAGCCTACTATCTGCGCTATATGGATCCCAAGAACGACAAGGCGCTGGTCAGCAAGGACGCTGACGAGTACTGGCAGAACGTAGATCTCTACGTCGGCGGTACGGAGCACGCTACAGGTCACCTCATCTATAGTCGCTTCTGGAACAAGTTCCTCTATGACAGCGGCTACAGTTGCACGGACGAGCCCTTTAAGAAGTTGGTCAATCAAGGCATGATTCAGGGACGTTCTAACTTCGTGTATCGCATCAACGATGAAGGTGCTGACAAGGGTAAGTTTGTGAGCCTCAATTTGAAAGACAAGTATGACGTGACACCTATCCATGTTGATGTTAACATTGTCAGCAACGACATTCTGGATATAGATGCTTTCAAGGCCTGGCGCCCAGAGTATGAGAACGCTGAGTTTATTCTGGAGGATGGCAAGTACATCTGCGGCTGGGCCATTGAAAAAATGTCTAAGTCGATGTTCAACGTCGTCAATCCCGATATGATTGTGGAGAAGTATGGTGCCGACACGTTGCGTTTGTACGAGATGTTCCTCGGCCCTGTAGAGCAGTCGAAGCCTTGGGACACCAACGGCATTGACGGCTGCCATCGCTTCCTCAAGAAGTTCTGGAACCTCGTGACGGCACCCCGCAACAACGACGTGCCCACCAAGGAGATGATCAAGAGCGTACACAAGCTCATCAAAAAGGTCAGTCAGGACATGGAGGTGTTCTCTTATAACACCAGCATCTCTGCCTTCATGATTTGCGTAAACGAATTGAGCCAGATGAAATGCCACAACACTCAGTTATTCCGTCAGATTGTGGTGCTCATCGCTCCCTTCGCTCCCCATATCGCAGAAGAGCTGTGGAGCATCTTAGGCGGTGAGGGCAGCGTCTGCGACGCCCAGTGGCCAGTATGGGACGAGCAATATCTTGTAGAAGACAAGGTTCGTCTGGGTGTGGCCTTCAACGGCAAGACACGCTTTGACATGGAGTTCGCCGCTGATGCCGACAATGCTGCCATCGAACAAACCGTGCTTGGCGATGAGCGTGCACAGAAATACATCGAAGGCAAACCCATCATCAAGGTCATCATCGTGCCGAAGCGTATGGTGAACATCGTGCTTGGTAAATAAATCGAAAAGACAATAACTCAACGGTCAATAAAATGACGATTGATCACAAGCTTATTCTCAACGAGGTCAAGGATTATTTCTTCATAACCCTTGGTCTCTTGCTCTATACCATCTCCTTCACCGTCTTCCTGATGCCTTACGAGATTGTGGCAGGCGGTGTGACGGGTTTGTCGGCTATTATCTACTATGCCACTGGCTTCCATTTGGAGAACACCTACATCATCATCAACGTGGTACTGCTCATCGTTGCGCTGAAGATTCTCGGCTTTAAGTTCATGATGAAGACCATCTATGCCATCTTCATGCTCTACTTCATGCTGATGTTTGCGCAGTACATCCTACCCACTCAGGAAAACGGCTTGCCCATTAAGCTGTTGGGTGAGGGACAGGACTTCATGTCGATGATTATAGGCTGTGTCATTACGGGCATAGGACTGGCTACGGTGTTCCTCAACAACGGTTCGACAGGCGGTACCGATATCATTGCCGCCAGCATCAATAAATACCACAATGTGTCATTGGGAACCGTGCTCCTGACGGTGGATTTCTGTATCATCCCCAGTTCGGCGATTATATCGAACGGGCACATAAAGTGATGTTCGGCTTCTGTGTGATGGCCATAGAGAACTTCGTCCTCGATTATGTGATGAATGCCCGGCGCCAGTCGGTGCAGTTCCTCATCTTCTCTACCAAGTGGCAGGAGATAGCCAACGCCATTGGTACGGAGATGAATCATGGCGTGACTATTCTCGACGGTCATGGCTGGTACACCGGACAGAAGATGAAGGTGCTCTGTATCCTTGCCAAGAAGCGTGAGAGCGTCAACATCTTCCGTCTCATCAAGATGATTGACCCTAATGCCTTCGTCTCTCAGTCAAGCGTCATCGGTGTCTATGGCGAAGGCTTCGACGAGATGAAAGTGAAGGTGAAAACTGACAAAAAGCTATCTGATAACAATAAAACAGGCCTTTCGTCAGTTTAATAAGTATGAGAATAGTCTTTGCAACCAACAACGAACATAAGCTCTCTGAGATTCGCGGAATACTCAGCAACAGTAATATCGATGTGCTCTCACTGAGTGACATCGGCTGTCATGCTGACATTCCCGAAACGGGTGAGACGCTGGAAGAGAATGCCCTGCAAAAGGCACAGTATGTCTATGACCACTACCATATGGATTGCTTTGCCGATGATACTGGCCTTGAGGTGGAAGCCCTAAACGGTGCCCCTGGCGTTCATACTGCTCGCTTTGCCGACGAAGTGGATCACGATGCCGAGGCCAACACGCGCAAGCTGCTTCGTGTCATGGTCGACAAAGACAACCGCAAAGCCCGTTTCCGCACAGCCATAGCATTAATATTGAGCCCCCTCCAACTCCCCCAAGGGGGAGAGTATAGAACGGCGGAGCCTTCTTACTATGGTTTATTAAAAGATTTTGCTAAAGAAAACAAAAAACATTCCACAAAAGCTGAAAGTATAATGTGGGAATTATTAAGCAAAAAACAAACCTCTTTTTCCTTTAGACGACAACACATTATTGGAAAATGTATTGTTGATTTTGTTTGTCTTGAAAGAAAATTAATTATAGAAATAGATGGAGGATATCATTCTGAAAAAGAACAAATAAAATTAGACGAAGAAAGAACATTATATTTAAATAAAAAAGGATTTCAAGTTATAAGATTTACTAACGAAAAGGTAATATGTGAACCTGACAATGTGAAGGCTGAGGTTCAAACTGCATTGTCCTCCCCCTTGGGGGAGTTAGAGGGGGCTCCCATTTTCTTCGAGGGCATTGTCAATGGTGAGATTACCACAGAGAAGCGTGGAGATAAAGGATTTGGCTATGACCCTGTGTTTAAACCAGACGGCTATGACGGAACATTTGCAGAGCTGGGGGTAGATGTGAAGAACCAAATCAGCCATCGTGCCATTGCCGTACAGAAGTTGGTCAAATATCTCTCCTCACTTGCACTATTTTTCCTTTTTGCCTTTTTACCTGTAAGTGTTAGTGCACAGATCGGCACATGGAAGGCTTACATGGCTTATAGTGATGTGCAGGATATCCAGGCAGGGGGTGATGAGCTGTATGTGCAGGCCAGCAACGGACTTTACACCTACAACCTCACCGACCAGTCCATCACTACCTACGACAAAATCAATGGATTGAGTGAGACGAGTATTAAGTTCATCAAGTGGAACCCCACAGCCAAGAAGCTGCTCATTGTCTATCAGAACCAGAACATGGACGTGATGGAAGAGGGTGGGGAAGTGACCAACCTGAGTGACCTCTACCAGAAGTCAATGACTGCCGACAAGACGGTAAACAGCATCTATGCCTATCAGCAATATGCCTATCTTGCCTGTGGCTTCGGCATCGTGAAGGTAGATATGCAGCGCATAGAAATCAGCGACAGCTATAACTTGGGGGCTAACATTGACCGTGTGGCCATTAAAAACAATCAGATCTATGCCCGTCAGCAGAACGGACAAGTGCTCACGGCAGCCCTCAACGCCAATCTGCTTGACCCCTCCAACTGGTCAATAACCACATCCTATGACAGCTCTATCTTCAATATAGACCGCTCTGACTACAACAAATACCGTGAGACCGTCAGTCAGCTGCAGCCCGGAGGACCGACCTTCAATGCTTTCGGCTTCATGCGGTTTCACAACAACAAGCTCTATACGTCCAATGCTGCTATCACGGTGAAGAATAACACAGGATGCGTACAGGTATTTGATGGTACTGACTGGAGCATCTACGAAACCGACTTGAGGGCAAGGTTAGGACATCCCTTGTTCCAGATTTTCTCTTTGGACATTGACCCTAACGACGATGAGCATGTCTATGCCGGAGGACAGACAGGGCTTTTGGAGTTTCGTGACGGGAAGTTTGTCAAGGAATACAGCAACGACAATGGCAGTCCTTTGCAAACCGCTGCTACCGTTGGCAACAACAACAAGGAATATGTAATAGTGAGTTCGGTGAAGTATGGTGCTGACAGTCATCTGTGGTGCTTCAACAGCATTGCCCCCAGCCGCTCTCTGCTGGAACTGACTGATGACAAGACGTGGACGAAGCACGACAAAAAAGAATTTTTCGTTTATGATGACCGTTCCTTGGAGGACATCCGAGCCATGATGTTTGACTCACGTGGTCTTCTGTGGATGGCGAATAATATGCACCGTATGCCTTGTGTCATCAGCTATAATCCTAAGACAGACGAAGTAATGCGCTATGACAACCGAGTCAATCAGGACGGAACTTCCTTGATTACCTTCATGCCGAATAGTTTGGCTGAGGACAAAGAAGGCAACATCTGGTTAGGCACCAACAGCGGCCCTTATTATCTCAGCAAATCCATCATCGAAAATAACAGCAATGACTATTACTTCACACAAGTGAAAGTGCCTAGAAACGACGGTACCAACTATGCCGACTATCTGTTGGGCGGTGTTCAGGTCACCTGTATGCTCATCGACGGTGGAAACCGTAAGTGGTTTGGTACCGAGAATGACGGTGTCTATCTCATCAGCGCCGACAACTACACCCAGTTGCAGCACTTCACTACACAGAACAGCCCTCTATTGTCGGACAATATCGTTTCCATCGCCATCAATGAAGCGAACGGTGAGGTATTCTTCGGCACGGAAAATGGTCTTTGCTCCTATATCAGCGACACCACGACACCGACTGAGGAGATGACCAGCGACAACGTCTATGCCTATCCCAATCCTGTAGCACCCGAATACAACGGGCTGATTACCATCACCGGCTTGACCTATGATGCAGACGTGAAAATTCTGTCAAGCAGCGGCAAGCTCATTGCCGAGGGCAGAAGCACGGGAGGCTCATTCACTTGGAATGGTCGTGACAAGGACAACAAGCGTGTGGCATCAGGCGTTTATATGGTCGCCACAGCCACCAGCGACGGTCAGAAGGGCACAGTTTGTAAAATAGTGATGATGAAATAATGAAACGACTGCACCCGCTCATTCTCTTTATTCTCATTACCGTGCCTTTTGTGCTTTGGGCGAAGGTGCAGATTCTCCCTACGTTTGACGACTGGAGCACGTTGTCCTCACCTAACACCGATCCTGACTTCCTACCTTACTTCATGCGCTATGGGAATGTATGGAGGCCCTTCGATGCCCTGATAGGTTATATCGTAGGATTAAACCCACGACTATTCCCCATACTTAATCATATCGTTATCTTCATAGGACATCTGTTGGGCACCTTCATGGTTTTTCAGTTATGTGGCAAAGTACATTTTAACCGCAACGCACAAGCCATAGCCACCACCTTCTTCTATCTCTCACCTTGTGTGCTGGGTACTGTCTTGGCTTGCGACTCTTTGAATCAGGTTTATTCGCAGTTGTGGGGATTGGTTGCCATCTGGTGCTACCTCCACTACTCTGGCACACGAAAATACGTTCTGTGGGCGCTGTGTGTCTTCTTAGCGGCACTCTCTAAAGAGAATGGCATCGCCTGGGCAATCGTACCTCCCATCTTTGCATGGGGAATACAGGGAAAGCAAACTGATGGAATTCGAATAAACAACTTTCCTTTTAAGGAAATCGGGTGGGGCATTCTTATTGCCATTACCTTTTTCATCATCCGTATGTTAATACCCAAGACAGAGATTTTCAATCCTGATTACGAGACGTTCAACATCATGAAGAACGTGAAGGGACTGGTCATCTGGCTGGGTTATACCTGGTTCTCGGCTGACTACATCTGTTTGGTACATGAGCCGAGCCGAAACATCCCGTTATTTGTTATAACCTTATTGCTTTCCCTGCCGTTTGTCTATATACTCTTCATACGCAATTACAAGCTGTGGAAGCACCGCACCTTCCTGGCATTGACGGCCTGTGCAGTCATTGCCGTATCTCCCAACCTGCTCATCTCGCTAACCGTCATGAATGCCTATGCCTCGTTAGGCATGTTCGCCATACTGGTGGGCTTCATCACCCAAACTTCAAACTTCAAACTTCAAACTACAATTTTCATCTTATATATCCTCTCTGCCCTCATCGTTGGCTTCCACCATTGGAAAGCGTCATACGACAGCAGTATGATAGGTAAGGAAATGGCCCTGTCGGTACTTCAGCAAACGACCAAGCCCGTTGACAAAGCCTATTGCATTGTGATAGAAGATGAGTATCCCAAGTTCTCCTCGTTCTGTGAGAAGCCTGCCTACGCCTTCGGCTGGGGTGCTGCCGTGCGCTATGAGAATGAATACCAATGGCCGAAGGAACTGAATGATACGACCGTTGAACACACCATTCACTCACAGCAACTTACCCAACAAGCATTCAAAAAAGGTTATCAGAGCGTGTGGATTGTCAATGGAAAAGACGTGAAAGTCATAGAGAAATAACTACAGGAGTATGATTTCCTTGATTCTCCGATAAATATTTGTTGTTGGTTTGGTAAATACCAGGTATTTCTTTCCTTCTATTTCCAGCGTTTTAAACTGCTCTTCATTTACCTCATATTCATCGTTAGGGTAGGTGAGGAGCCGCTGATAGAACCATAACCCCTCTACTTCCTCATTCAGTTTCATGACAATATGCTTTACCTGCTGGTCATCCGCTAACCTTTTGATATACAGCTGACCGTGCTCATCCAGTTCATAATCCTGATAGGCATTACTATCCTCATGAATCTTGCGTAACACATCCTCCGGCAGAAATGCCACACGCTTCAGATGATGTAATGCAGCAAAACATCGGTTATTCAGGTTGTCAGCATCGAAAGCCTGGTAATAGATGTAATATCCAAACTCAACAGGTTCCTGCACATAACGAGAATGTAGCATCCTGGCCAGCCACGACGCATCGGCATCGAAGCCTCTCACAGCCAAGAGAGCCCCCTCCCGCTCCCCCAAGGGGGAGGGCTTGGTCTTCCCCCCTTGGGGGGATGAGAGGGGGGCTACCCTCTCATAATTCTCATAACTATAATAAATAGCAGGTATGATAAACATTGTCAATATGATACCCAACGCAGGTATAACATACTTTGCTTTCCTTGCCAAACCATATTCCATCAATAGACCAACCAACAATATGGAAGCCCATAGGTCGGCAAAGAACCCCACTCGGTCACTATTCGTTCCACATACAAATACAACGCCTAACGTCAGCAGCAACACCGTATAAATATACTTGTTTTGACGGATATGCTGCATCAAGAGTGCCTTTTTAAACTTAAAACCGTATATTATTGCAATCAATAACAACCAGGTAATCCTGATATTTATAGCAAAGTTGATGACTCCCACTATCAAACGATGCTGCAAGGTAATTCCTTCCTCACCCGCACGACTCCATAAAGCCGGTGAGCACATACAACAAATGCTTCCTGCCATAAAGAATAATAAAAATGGAAAAACGGCTTGCTTATAGATCGTCTTTCTATGGATAATCATATAGATAAGGAATACAATAGAGAGCGGAAAATGAATACCCTCATGAGTGCAACCCACCAATAATGCCAATGGACTTAATAGAATGTATTTCAAGGATATAGGCCTTTCCTTGATACGTCTCATCCATAATAGGAAAGAAAGCACAGCAACAGAGGTCCATAAGTAATTAACGCTTCCAATATTCCAAAGCATTTCACCCTGAAAACCATTCATTATCACGAAAAGTAGGAGGAAGGATAAAAGGTTAAAGACCTTTAACCCTCCACCAATAAGATGAATCAGTACCACAAACATCAACGCATTGACCACATGAAACACATGATCGTTCATGAGCCAAAGTATGAGCTGAATGATTGTATGAATGACTATACGTCCGTTGATGATGTGATAGTGTACCCATTGAGACGTGATGATGTCGCTGAAACTCTCAATAGGCTGAACAGGCGCCGATTCGTCATACTGGAAAATGAAGTGATAAAGCACATCGTCCGAGAGGGTAGGGGTGGTAAAGTGGTTTAATACCACCATCACCACAAATATAATGAGAGCCCCCTCCATCTCCCCCTTGGGGGAGGGCTTGGTCTTCCCCCCTTGGGGGGACAGGAGGGGGGCTTGGCCTTGGCCTTTGGCTTTCATCATATCTATCAACTCAGCTCCAGCATCCTTTCAATAGGCTTCACCGCATCCTTCGCTATTGCTTCGTCTATCTCTACTGCCGGCCAACCATATTTCAACGTATTATATATTTTCAGCAGCGTGTTCATCTTCATGTACTGACACTCATTACATGAACACTCCATGCCACTCTCGCTGATTTCCGGCGGAACAGGGATAAACTCCTTGTCAGGACAAGTGCGCTGCAGCTCATGCAGAATACCAGCCTCCGTAGCCACAATAAACTGCTTGGCATCGTGCTCCTTTGCATACTGCAACATATTTGCCGTACTGCCCTTCACGTCAGCCAGTGCCAACACAGGTCCCTTACACTCCAGATGAGCCATCACGACGGCATGAGGGTACTGCTTCTTCAGTTCGGCAATCCTGCTCACCGAGAAACGCTCATGCACATGACAACCGCCATTCCAGAGCAGCATCTTTCTACCCGTTACACTATTAATATAATTACCCAAGTTATAGTCAGGACCGAAGATAAGCTTCGCATCCAAAGGCAGCTGATCCACCACCTTCTTCGCATTACCACTGGTAACAACAACATCTGTCAGAGCCTTTACAGCTGCCGTCGTGTTGACGTATGAGATAACCTGATAGCCAGGATGCTCTTCCTTAAACTTCTTCAAATCCTCAGCCTTACAAGAGTCAGCCAGCGAACAGCCGGCATTCAGGTCAGGACACAGCACCGTCTTCCCAGGCGACAGCAGCTTACATGTCTCCGCCATGAAATGCACGCCACACATCACCATTACCTGTGCATCCGTCTCTGCAGCCTTACGAGCCAGTGCCAATGAGTCACCCACAAAGTCAGCACAGTCCTGTATGTCACCCACCGTATAGTAATGCGCAAGAATAATGGCATTTTTCTCCTTGCACATTCGACGTATTTCTGCCTTGAGGTCTGTTCCTTCCGGAGCCGGTTCATTAATGAAACCCTGCTTGATCCACTCTTTTTTCAACTTCATATTATTATTATCTTTTTTATTCTTTTTCTTTTAAAATGAAATGAGTAGGATGATATGCTGTGGATACGTTGAAAACTTTTTCTGCTTTTTCTTGCATAATAAGTTATTCGCTTGAGATTTTTATTTATCCACATCCATTGTTGATGCTTATTATTTGACTGATAGCCATCTAAGCACTTTATCCACACTTTCCTATTCTGGTGCAAAATTAATAAGTTTATATCTTTTTCCCATCATTTTTAGTGGAAAACTTACGTAAAACGCTATAATAAAGCTGTTGATATCCGTCTTCACTAAGTTGTTTATGGTATTTTGTGCATAAATACCAAAGTTATGCACATAGTTATCAACAGGGTTATAAACATCACATGATGACTACGCAAGAGCCCAAAGCAAACGCATAGAAAGCTCGGAGCAAACCCGCCGTTTGCCCGGTCCAAACTCGACAGCCGATTCATTTAATGCCTTTTTGCTCTCGAGCCTGCCTTTTCCGTCAAAACAGCCATCTTTTTCCTCAACCAAAGGGAGACCGTTTTATGTTAATAAGCACATAAAAGTGATATATCCTTTCGACCTTGGTCAACAGACTTTTCGACCAAGGTCGAAAGGTTTATTAGTGCCTATGAAACGGTTAGTTAATACGGCACTTTCTGTTAGTTCCCTTGCCACTTTCTGTTTGCAACAACGGAGCAAAAAGTAAAATTGCTGCTAGTTGTATATGTCTCTATTCCTACATCAAACCACAACTTACAAGCGCAGTTTGATTTGATGACAATCGTTGTATATGTCTCTATTCCTACATCAAACCACAACCCCTTCGCTGGTATCAATTACCTAAATAAGGTTGTATATGTCTCTATTCCTACATCAAACCACAACAATCTCCAGCGTGCCGAACCATTCAGAAGCGTTGTATATGTCTCTATTCCTACATCAAACCACAACTATAATTTATGACAGAAGACTTTTACAAAGTTGTATATGTCTCTATTCCTACATCAAACCACAACTTATAAATACATGCTCTTTTGAGAGTTTGCGTTGTATATGTCTCTATTCCTACATCAAACCACAACTTTGCCCATGCCATTGCAGCCTCGGCAGGGTTGTATATGTCTCTATTCCTACATCAAACCACAACTGTGCCGTGGTACTGGCCACCGAGACCACCGTTGTATATGTCTCTATTCCTACATCAAACCACAACATTCCCCTGCCGCGCAGGCTCAGCGTCTTGTTGTATATGTCTCTATTCCTACATCAAACCACAACCGTCAATATCAAAGTATGCAAAGAGATGTGGTTGTATATGTCTCTATTCCTACATCAAACCACAACCCGTGAATGAGACCAAGATCCTCGATGTGTGTTGTATATGTCTCTATTCCTACATCAAACCACAACTCGCACACCGACCGACAAAATGCTACGGCAGTTGTATATGTCTCTATTCCTACATCAAACCACAACTCTTGGCATGAATGGTATTCGTCGAGATTGGTTGTATATGTCTCTATTCCTACATCAAACCACAACACATTGACGAAGGTTCTGCAGGTCAGATCGTTGTATATGTCTCTATTCCTACATCAAACCACAACAGCGCGCTATTATGATGCTCTCACTCGCACGTTGTATATGTCTCTATTCCTACATCAAACCACAACTTCAAATTAACAGTTATGGTAATAACAAAAGTTGTATATGTCTCTATTCCTACATCAAACCACAACGTGTTTGTGTTTCTCGTGGTCCTTGCAAGTGTTGTATATGTCTCTATTCCTACATCAAACCACAACCTAGGTTGCCTATTTCCATCATATTGAGACACTTAGAAAGGTCTTTGGGCCTAAGAAGTGTTTATTTGATGAGGAATCCTGCTGCAAATGTACTAAAAAAATTCTAACTGGAGCGGCTCTGTTGGTACTTTTTTCTTCTTTTCTTTCCCCCAGAAGTTAACAATATCGCCATATTGCTTATCCGTTACACTCAGTACGCTTACCATTCCTGTTTCAGGAAGCATATTTTTTACTCTTTTGATGTGAACAGTCTGACTTTCATATGATGCACAATGTCTGATATAAACCGAGTATTGCAACATTACGAAACCATCTTTCATAAGATTTTTTCTAAATGACGATGCAATCTTACGTTCTTTCTTTGTAACTACTGGCAAATCAAAGAAGACAAACAGCCACATAATATGATATGCATTTAGTCGGACTTCACTCATGTTATCATTGGTAAGGACAATTTGTCAGTTTCTCCTTTATATATCCTAAGAAGAGATGCAGTTGTCAACGACAACGCAATTTCTAAAGGTCTTGTTACTTTTCCCATTTTCACATCAGAAAATAACACCCTCAACAGTTTCCCTTTTGTTTGATTATCAAGCTCACTAATTGCTTCATCATAGTATAAATGAAAAACTATTTCATCAACGAACGGACGATAGGGTTCCATTACATCGTCAGCCAAAGGGAACGCATTATACCGATTACGATGAAAGACACCAAAGGCAGGATATAAGCCAGAGCCAATCAAAGCACGTGCTACAGCTGCACGTAATATGGTGTATCCATAGTTCAGAAGACTATTAGGCGGTTCACCCTCCCGCTCTCTTTTGAATCCCTCATCGAAGATACGTCCCCAATATTCCCTTGCCGCTGCTCCTTCTCGATTATCAGTATCTCCGGATTTCACATTCATATAATATGGCTTCAACACATCACCATTCTTACCAACCTTATTTAATAATAATGCTTGATTCTTGATTTTACATTCTACCAGTTGTTTCCATATATTCTTTTTGGTTGGGGCTGATGCTTCCATCTGGTATTTGTAACTTTCTTGTTGAGTGGTATTACCCTCCAAGGTCATCAGCATAGTCTTGGGCATCTTCTTTTTGTCGCAAAAGACAACAGAAACATTATTATCAGCCAATTCATTAAGCACAGGAATAGAAACGCTTACTTCCGGATGCTCAATAACCACAAAGCCAATATCCTCAATAGGGCGTGTTACGGTGTCTTTATTGTCCTTAAAAGTGATGACCAATTGGTTGTCTTTCAAAGACAAATAAACAGGTGATGTAAACATCAATGTTTGCTTAATCATATCAATCTCCTTATCTCTCCTAAATCATTAATCTCAAAATCTACGCCTTGGACAAGAGCCATAAATTGTGTATGATATAACTTTATACCCGCACGGAATTCATCGGTTGACTTAAAAATGCCACTTGTTTGCTTAACCTCAGTACTTGGTCTTGCCTCCTGATGATGTATAAGAACAATTGTTCCATATATGTATTTTTGTATCACTAATGACGACATCCCCGTCACCTTATACAATCTCTTCTGCAGATTCTTTTTATCTAATTCCCAAACCTCCTCTGGACTATTCTCATAAAGCAGCACCATTGTACCCATCTTCAACTTGTATCTTAGTTCATAGCCACTCTTACTATAAAGAGGAACAAGCTGATTATCCGTGGGTACTTTGTCATTGCTACGTCGATAGAAATTTGCTGCAGTAATGTTGTTGACCAGTTCGAACTCTCGTTTCTCCTTTCCCTTCTTATCCTGTCCAATGTAGATTGCCATCATGTAATTTCGGTCGTTCTGCACATGATATTGACGCTTATATTCATGCCTTGACTGATCACGCTGCTGGCGAATATGGATAGGACGAGTGACAGAACCTGTGAATATACGCACCTTCTTAATAGGTATTTTCTTTTCTTCATTCATCCAAATGGTTTTTTCCAAAGCTTTCTTCAACGAGCCATGAAGCAGAATGGCATTCTCTACTTTTGAACGCACTTCCCCATCTACGATATTCTTAACATCCTTTTCGTCTAATCCATCCAGATTTCTTCTGACCACATATTTCACTTCACCATCCACTTCTATTGCCCCATAGTAGGTATCATTATGCAATGAAGAGCGAGCGGTATCACCCTGTGTCAATACCTTTCCGCCTTTACTGTCTCTTACATAACGTTTAGCTTGCTTAGGCATGTTATCTTTTGAATAATGTGCAATCAGCAACTCGTCCTGTATCTTCTTAACGTCGCTAACGAACGAGGGCCAAGGCAATTCAAAACCCGGTCTCTCTCCCTTATTATACCTATACTCATCATATTTATGACAATACTCTGCTAACTTATCATACGCAGCTTTATCAATACATGCGATGGTGATGGCGTCAATACAATGATGCACATGATTGACACGTTCTTTCTTCGTATATTCATCCTGCAGGCCCCACATCGTCCTGAACTCATAGGTTGCACGGCCTTTTACAATATAGACATGTTTGAAGACTGATTTCAAATACATACGGGCATAACGTGATATCACACCGATACCAGTATCCTGACGACGAGAGAAGCCTTCTGGCACTTCTGTCATCAAGAAGCGTTCATATTTACCTTTCCAGTACTTACATTCCTCTTCTAAACGATGTCTCTCTTGAATAAGTCTATCCTTTTCTTCTTTTGATGCGACACTTTTTCCTCTACCTTTATTCTTTCTTATCAACCTTTCTTTTTCTTCATATTTCTCTTTCCATCCCGCTATTCTGTCAAGAATCTCCTCGTGGTTTGGCAACTGAGAAGGAAGTTTTGTCTTCTTTACATCACGATTATACCTATTACTACATAGTGTTAGGTTCATTTTAGTACTGTCACCTCCTGCACTACGCGGAATGGTATGCTCTATGTCATATTTCGGATTATCAGCCAAGAAATCTGTTATACGGATTTCTTCGCCAGTATAAATACATTTGTGGTTTTGTTCTTCCCATAACTGATATTTAAGGATATCATCATCCGTAGGATTAGTTATATGCTCTGCAATCTTCTTTCTACACTCGTCCCTGTCTCTTTCATTTTGACGTTGGAATGCTTGAAGGGCCTTTCTCTTGTTTGCATCATTCAAATCACGGGAGAACTCTATGTTGATTTTTGTCTCCGGTGTAATCTGTCCTTCTTTCAACAGCAAATTAACCACCTTGCGCAATCGGAACAAAGAGTGCATAGCCATTGGGTTCTTGACACTACTGATGCGAGGAGAACCTAACTGATAAATGCCGTCTTCATTGGGACGCTGACGAGGATAGAGTTCCATCATAGAAGGATGATACAGTTTCTTCATGGCGTCATCGCCAATGTTGTATCTTTCTTTTAAGAATGCCTTAACATATTGCTCCAAGGTCAGGTTGTCAATATTGTTCTTGTCATAGGAGTGCATCACCTCTATCACATTCTCAATTGCTGCTTCGCGCATCTCTTTAATTCCCCAAACATGTTGAGGCAAGACCTCCACCAGATTAGCAAGGAATACTGCCTCTGAATATATCAGGCCATAGTCACGCATATAGGGAAGTATCTTACGAACGGCTTTCAGACTCAGGGCAGCATAGTTATTCGGCAAAGATATTTTGCAGAATTTCTCAGCCTGCTCTTCATCTAACTGCAGACGGTTGACAGCAAACTCCTTCAGTTTCTCATCGTCGTCATAGAAGAACAACACATGCCAGATGTCATTCATTATCTGGAAACGTGTTTTATTATCAGCAAGGGTATAAACCTCACATACGCTGCTCAGCCAGTCTTTTCCAAAGATTTCCTCAAGCTGGGCATTGACAGGACTTCCTGACACCTGCGTGTCCATCTGATAATTATAACGATAAGGTTTTTCCTCATAATCCTTATAGAAGCAGTAATTGTTTTTACCAGCCAGCTTCTTGGCAATGTCTTCAAATGGGAATGTCCGTTTGGATTTACGTTTGAACAGAGGAATGATTCGTTCTTTTTCTTCATCCGTCAGACTTCTTTCTGCATTCTCATAAAGCGTATGGATTTGCACTTTGATGTTGTTAATAAAAGCATACATTCTGAAATCCTCATATAAGGGATGTGACGACGGACAGCGGGATTTGCCTTTCTCAAAGGTGCAAGTACCAACCTGTCCTTTTTGTGACTTCAACGGACGTTGGTCAAAGATGGCCTTTTCCAATTTTGCTACTAAGTCTGCATCAAGTTCCTGCTTGGCACAAATAGCATGAAACTCTTTCAAATAGTGCTCTTTACGGGCGGTATAATGGTTTCTGATTTTCTTACCTTGTTGATATAATTGATAAAAGTATTCTCCTAAATACTCACAACCAGCCGTTTTCATTTCTTCAGTAAGGCTGCTGATACCTTCTTTAACAGCGCCTTCCGACTCTTTGGTCGTATCTTTACGATTACTAAGGAAGCCACGCCTTTGATTCAAATGATACAAGGCACGTCCCAGAATATAGCGCTGCGTCAAGTCTGTCAAGTCTAGTTTCTGTGTCAGGCAGATATACCTGAATTTGTATGGATTGACACTTGTTTTGTCTTCTGTCCGTTGCCATTCCATAAACAGTTCATTGTCAGGATAGACCTTTTTAAGTCTCCATTCCCTCAGACTTGATTTTGTCAATGGAGGACATAAATGGTTGTCACTTAATATGGTCAACAACCTTATCTTTCTTATCTTACGTCGCCAGTAATGTTTACGTACAGAACGATGCTCTGTTCGTTCGGCAGCTTTTGAGGATTCATTACCTTTCTCAATCTTCACACCTTCTGAGAATATATTAGTACCTTTTGCTACCAACCGAGTACTTTCATTTTCCTTTTCCACTATAGCCCAACCAAGGCTATTTGTACCTGTGTCAATACCCAATATTCTTTCCATAAGTAGTAATTTTATGTTAAAAAGTGCGGTAAAGATACGAAATAATTTTGAATTTACAAAATAAATATCTATTTTTGCACTCAATAAGATTTCCTACATCTTATCACAATAAGGCCATGATGGCCGAAGGGTTAAACCTATACTCCCGCTTCGGTGGGAGTTTTTTTATTGGATTCGCTTGTATATTATGACATATGACAAGGGACTGGTACTTGTCATATTTGATTTTCTCTTCTTATCTGTTCGGCTATGGGGTCTGATAGAAGAAAGGTAAAAAAAGTAAAAAGCTAAAAAAGGCCGTTCCAGTTCCAGTTAAAAATTGAGGGGCAAATACCCCTATATATACTTTATAACTAATTAATATATAGATAGTTATATATATAAATAGGGGGTAATGGAACTAACATAAAAATAATTGGAACAACTGGAACTGGAACAAACGGCAATTATTAATTCATCTAAAAAGCTGTAATACAATGAGATATGATATTAGTAAAG
>CAJOFA010000006.1 GCA_905233985.1 uncultured Prevotella sp. | reverse complement strand
CGCCGCTGTGGAACGCCATACTCTGAAAAATCAATCACATGAGGCTTGACTGCATATCCCAATCCTTCAAGTGCTTTAATAACTATCTGCGAATAAGGCTCCACGCCCTCCTTTTTCCTCTTGTTAAATGCATAAGTAAAGCCTTTGACATTTTCGAAGAGAATCATCTTGGGCTGAACCAACTTGATAAACTTTATATACGAAAACACCAACTGATTGCGAATGTCGTCCTTAACTCTTTTGCCTGCCATCGAAAAGCCCTGACATGGCGGTCCACCTGCAACTAGATCCACCTTACCTTGTAACGCTTCAAGTTGTTCTGAATAGTTCTTCAAGACCTCATTGATATCGTGGTTAGTCTTGGGCAACCACTCTGGCCATTCGAAGTGCTCTTTGTTGTCTATCAGATTGTATTTCAGTGTTTCAAAAGCAAAAGCATTCTTCTCTATGGCAAACAGACCATGCCACCCAGCTTGATATAAGCCGAGTGACAACCCTCCAGCTCCTGCAAAGAGATCAATGACCGTATATTCTTTCTTTCTCATTGAGACATTTCTATTCAGTAATAAGTTCTCGTTTCTCACACCCAATCAATTCGGCAATCTTAGCCAACGTCTGCAAGTCGGGTTGGTGCATGTTGGTACACCATTTACTGACTGTTACGGCAGAGACACCCAACTGTTCTGCCAACCATTTGCTCGTCTTTTGGTTCTCCACAAGAACCACTTTAAGCCGATTAAGAGGTCTTTCGCTCATCTTTATTTAATTAAAATCGAGTGCAAATATAATAAAAGTTAGCAACATTACCAAATTTTATTCATAAAAAGTGACTATAAAGGCTCTCTGCAATGATAGGCTCTGCAATGATAGTGTGGATAACCTTTCATCTAATTCTATGAGACTTTTCGTTGACAAAAGTAAGGAATTCTTTTGACATAAGCAAGACGATTTCATGCCAATTATGTTCCACTCGTTTGCAAAATCAATTAAATTGCACAACAAAATCAATTGAATTGCGTCACAAAATCAGTTAAATTGCGCAGCAATATCAATTAAATTGCAAATGAGCGGAACATAATTGGCATAAAAGACGATAATATTTGTCATACGCACCGCACGTAAATGACACAAAAAAAGAGGTGCAGATTCATCGTCTGCACCTCTTGCCTTATATAGAGAAATGTGTTTTACTTCACCTCCTCAAAGTCAGCATCCTGGACATCGTCGTTGGGGTTCGACTGTGTCTGCTGGCCGCCTTGGAAGCCTGCACCCTGACCTGCGTCGGCACCGGGCTGAGGACCTGCCTGGCCCTGCTGGTACATCTGCTCGCTGGCTGCCTGCCAAGCGGCGTTGAGGGCTGCGATGGCTGTGTCGATGGCAGCTACGTCGCCGCTCTTGTGGGCATCCTTCAGCTGCTGGAGGGCACTCTCGATAGCGGGCTTCTTCTCTGCGGGAATCTTGTCGCCGATCTCCTTCAGCTGGTTCTCGGTCTGGAAGATCATCGAGTCTGCCTGGTTCAGCTTATCTACACGCTCGCGCTCACGCTTGTCGTTCTCTGCGTTCTGCTCGGCCTCGGCCTTCATGCGGTTGATCTCGTCCTGTGACAGTCCGCTGGAAGCCTCGATGCGGATGGCCTGTTCCTTACCGGTGGCCTTATCCTTGGCGCTGACCTTGAGGATACCGTTGGCATCGATGTCGAAGGTTACCTCAATCTGAGGAACACCACGGCGTGCGGGAGCAATGCCTTCGAGGTTGAACTGTCCGATGCTCTTGTTCTGAGAAGCCATAGGACGCTCACCCTGCAGTACATGGATAGTCACTGCGGTCTGGTTATCTACTGCAGTAGAGAAGGTTTCGTTCTTCTTGCAGGGGATGGTAGTGTTGGCTTCGATGAGCTTGGTCATCACACCACCGAGGGTCTCGATACCGAGTGTCAGCGGGGTTACGTCGAGCAGCACGATGTCGCCTACGCCACCTTCCTTATTCAGAATGGCACCCTGAATGCAAGCACCTACGGCCACTACTTCGTCGGGGTTCACACCTTTTGAAGGCTCCTTGCCAAAGTAGTTCTTCACGAGTGTCTGCACAGCGGGGATACGGCTGGAACCGCCCACGAGAATCACCTCGTCAATCTCACTGGTAGAGAGCTTGGCATCAGCCATTGCCTTCTGACACGGAGCCAGACAAGCCTGGATGAGGTCGTGAGCCAGCTGCTCGAACTTTGCACGTGTGAGCGTCTTCACCAAGTGCTTGGGTACACCGCCTACGGGCATAATGTACGGCAGGTTAATCTCGGTAGAGGTAGAGCTTGACAGCTCAATCTTTGCCTTCTCAGCAGCCTCCTTCAGACGCTGCATGGCCATCGGATCGCTCTTCAGGTCGGCACCCTCGTCATTCTTGAACTCCTGTACGAGCCAGTCGATGATGACTTGGTCGAAGTCGTCACCACCGAGGTGAGTGTCACCATTGGTAGAGAGCACCTCAAACACACCGCCGCCGAACTCGAGGATAGAGATATCGAACGTACCGCCACCAAGGTCGAACACGGCAATCTTCATGTCCTTGTTAGCCTTGTCAACACCGTATGCCAGAGCTGCGGCTGTCGGCTCGTTGACAATACGCTTCACGTTCAGACCGGCAATCTGTCCGGCCTCCTTCGTAGCCTGACGCTGCGAGTCAGAGAAGTAGGCTGGCACAGTGATGACGGCATCCGTCACTTCCTGTCCGAGATAGTCCTCGGCGGTCTTCTTCATCTTTTGCAGTATCATAGCAGAGATTTCCTGTGGCGTGTACTTACGTCCGTCAATGTCAACACGAGGATAGCCTCCTTCGTTCACAACGCTGTAAGGTACACGGGCAATTTCTTTCTCCGTTTGCTGCCAGTTTTCACCCATGAAACGTTTGATAGAGTAAACGGTCTTCTTGGGGTTGGTGATAGCCTGACGCTTGGCGGGGTCGCCAATCTTGCGCTCACCGTTGTCCACGAAGCCCACCACAGAAGGTGTGGTACGCTTGCCTTCGCTGTTAGCGATTACTACCGGCTCGTTGCCTTCGAATACGGCAACGCAGCTGTTGGTTGTTCCTAAGTCAATTCCAATAATCTTTCCCATAATTGTATTTATTTTATTGTTTTTATGTTTCTTATTTGGACACCATTATCCGTATAGTCTTCAACAAACAGCGTGCCAACTTTTCGGTTTAAGAAGGCATGACAGCATGAAATGACAAGTTGTCAGTACTTCTGTCAGCATAAAAATGTCTTTATAAATAAAAAAATGCAAAATTAATTTGCATGTTTCCTATCTAATTAGTACCTTTGCACAATCTAATTAGATTTTTAGTATATGAAGAGAATGATTCTTACGGCCGGATTGGCATTGGCAATGCTGACGGCAATGGCTCAAGACTCGTACATTGTGAAGACGAAGAACGTCAAGAAACTGCCTGTTACCGTTGTTAATGCGGCAACAGAAGTAACCGAAGAAACGCCTTCTGCTGAGGAAGAGCCCAAAGATTTCGTGGGTAAGAACTTCAAGTATCGCAGCCTCTGCGACTGGCAGGAGGGCATGAGGTTTATGGTAATACCCGAAAAGTACGACCTTCTTGTCAACACTTTCTGCGATGCGGGAACGGGTAAAGAAGTAGGTAGTGGCAAACTGCGTCATAAGATTATGATTTATAAGGGCCATTCCATTACAGCCGATAACCATCACCGCATTAATTTCGTGTGCCAGGATGATAACAAGTCATACTATTATCAGATTCCCAATGGCTCGTTCGATGATTACTGCTATGGTAAGATGGGCGTTCCCACGCTGGCCTATCTTGATGATGTGGATAAGGCCCGTGAGCTGCTGCTCGGTCAGTCGCTGTTCACGAAGCAAAAGACCTTCTTCATTGACACACAGGCTGACGGTGACGGCTTCGAGGAAGTGACCGTTCCCAAGCAGACTGAGGTGAAGGTGACGGCTATCGGTGTCGGTACCCGTGCTTATCCCGTGAAGATTATCGTTGAGGATGTGAAGACTGGTAAGGAGTTCTATATGAACTGCGTCATGAGCCGTACCAACAACGGTATGCGTGACGATGAGCTCATCATGGATAATGCCAAGTATGTGTTTGCCAATTCGTTCGACCTGATCAGCGGAACCGAGGAAGTTTCGTCAGACATTACAAAGTACATCAACAAGATTGTCTATACGAAGGTTGCAACGGGCATGATTACCAAGGGTGCCGGCAAGGAGCGTGAGGTACAGGTGCCGCGTCTGACCGAGTTTAAGATTGACGCCATCTATCCTATCCCCAACAGCCAGTATGTCACGCTGCAGCTTGTTGAGACTGAGTCGCGCCGTCAGTACACGAAGGACGTGACGTTTGAACATGTCAGCATTGTTGGTGACATTGACGGTCAGCAGGAGGCTTACTTCGGTACGTTGTTCGGTATCGGTGAAGGTAAGCTGCGTAACACTACGACGGCTACACGTGCACTTATCCGTGCCGGACGTGTTGCTCCAGGTATGACCGAGGATGAGGTTCTGCTTTCTGTTGGTGAGCCTAACAGCACAGCTTCGTCAAGTAATGGCCGCTATGACTGGATTTACAAGCGTTCTAACGGCAAGTTGCTGATTGTTCAGTTCGGTAAGACTGGTAAGGTCATCGGTACGAAGGTTCAGTAACAGAACGAAACAGAATCAGTATAACAAAAAGAGGTACGCGTGCGCGCGTACCTCTTTTTGTTGTGACATAAGCCAAGCAGCCGGTCTTACATGACCGGCTGCTTGTGTTTGTAACGGTCTTACTGCTTGTCCGAGATGGCCAGTTTGATTTTCTCTTCCAGTTCCTCGCAAAGCTCAGGGTTATCTGCCAGCAGTGCTTTTGTGGCATCGCGCCCTTGTGCCAGCTTCTGGTCTTCATAGCTGAACCAGGAACCGCTCTTCTTGATGATGCCGTACTCCACGCCCAAATCGATAAGCTCGCCAATCTTCGAGATGCCTTCGCCGAAGAGAATCTCGAACTCGGCACGACGGAAGGGGGGGGCCACCTTGTTCTTGACGACCTTCACCTTCACCGTGTTGCCCAGGATGTTGTCACCGTCCTTGATGGCTGTTGACTTACGGATGTCCAGACGTACTGAGGCATAGAACTTCAGGGCGTTACCACCTGTCGTCGTCTCAGGATTGCCGAACATGACGCCAATCTTCTCACGCAGCTGGTTGATAAAGATACATGTGGTATTGGTCTTGGCAATGGTGGCAGTGAGCTTTCGCAGGGCCTGACTCATCAGTCGGGCATGCAGGCCGACGGCAGAGTCACCCATGTCACCCTCAATCTCCTTCTTTGGCGTCAACGCTGCCACGGAGTCAATGACGATGATGTCGATGGCTGACGAACGGATGAGCTGGTCGGCAATTTCAAGAGCCTGTTCGCCGTTGTCGGGCTGTGATACGATGAGGTTATTCACGTCCACGCCCAGCTTGGTGGCATAGAAACGGTCGAAGGCATGTTCTGCGTCAATGAACGCAGCAATGCCGCCCATTTTCTGTACCTCGGCAATGGCATGGATGGCCAGTGTTGTCTTACCTGATGACTCGGGACCGTAAATCTCGATGATACGTCCGCGTGGGTAGCCTCCGACGCCCAGTGCAGCGTTCAGACCGATACTGCCTGTCGGTATCACTTCGACGTTCTCCACTTGTTCGTCGCCCAGTTTCATGATACTGCCTTTGCCGAAGTCCTTTTCAATCTTCGACATGGCAGCCTGTAGTGCTTTCAACTTCTCCTCTTGTGGGTTAGTTGCTACTGTTTCTTCTTTCTTTGCCATATTACTAATTTACAATTAAACAATTTACTATTTATTGGGTTATCTTGCTATGGAATCTTTTACAGCTCCAAATCTCCGTCGAAGATTTCGTGCCAGGGGAGACCTTGGATGTTGAGCTGTTCCATGAAGGGGTCGGGATCAAACTCCTCAACGTTGAAAACGCCGGGCTTGCGCCAGATACCCTTGACGAACATCATGGCACCAATCATGGCGGGTACACCGGTGGTGTAGCTGACGCCCTGCATACCTGTCTCTTCATAGGCAGCCTGGTGCGAGCAGTTATTATATATATAATAGGTACGCGCGCGACCGTCCTTGACACCCTTGATGCGGCAACCGATGCTGGTCTCACCGTCATAATTCTCACCGAGATCCTGCGGGTTAGGCAGAACAGCCTTCAGGAACTGCAGGGGCACAATTTTTACTTTAGCGGTTCCTGTGCCATCTGCCAGTGGTGCTTCGTACTCCAGTTCGTCGATGCGGCTCATGCCGATGTTCTGAATGACGTCAAGGTAGGTGAGGTACTGCTGTCCGAAGGTCATCCAGAAACGTGCCAACTTGATGCTGGGGTAGTTCTTTACCAGCGACTCCAACTCCTCGTGATGCATGAGGTATGACTCGCGCGGGCCGATGTTGGGGTAGGTGATGGGCTGGTGAACCGATAGCGGGTCCGTCTCTTTCCACTCGCCGTTCTCGTAGTAGAGTCCTTTCTGTGTTATCTCGCGGATATTAATCTCTGGGTTGAAGTTGGTGGCAAATGCCTTGTGGTGGTTTCCGGCATTACAGTCAACGATGTCCAGCTGTGTCATCTCATCGAAGTGGTGCTTGGCAGCGTATGCCGTATAGATGCCGCTGACGCCTGGGTCGAAGCCACAGCCAAGGATAGCTGTAAGGCCTGCCTGTTCGAAGCGCTCCTTGTAGGCCCACTGCCAGGAGTATTCGAAGTGTGCCTCGTCTTTCGGTTCGTAGTTGGCGGTGTCCAGATAGGAGCAGCCACAGGCGAGACAGGCATCCATGATGGTGAGGTCCTGATAGGGGAGGGCGAGGTTGATGACTAGCTCAGGTTTGTACTCGTTGAACAGCGCCTTCAGTTGTTCTACGTCGTCAGCATCTACCTGAGCGGTTTTGATGTCCATCGTCAGCCCCTTGGCGTGGATGGCCCTGACAATGTCGTTACATTTCTCCTTGCGGCGGCTTGCAATGATAAACTCGTCGAACACATCGGCGTTCTGTGCAATCTTGTGTGCGGCTACGGTGGCTACGCCACCAGCGCCAATCATAAGTACTCTTGCCATAGTAATCAGTTATGTTTTATTTAGTTATTCTTTCTTTTGGATAAGTTGCTGTCGGTAACGGCATCGCTTTCTTCCGCAATGAGCCATACACCGTTCACTTCTGTAAAGATGAGATACGAGGGGTACATCCTCTTCTTGCCACTCTGTGTGGTATGCTTCTCGAAGTCACAGCGAACGCGCTTGCTGTTCTCACGGTAGATGCGAATCTGCTCGCTGTTCTGATAGTAGTCGGGGTTGTCCAGCAGAGCGCTTTGTACCTGCCGTGCAGCATCGTGGCCATTCAATGTAGAACCATAGAACCTGACGTTCTCGGTGTATGGGCAGTTCTCGTAGTCATCATAGCGTTTCTCATTGTGCAGCTTGTCCCATGCCTTCACCAGTTGGATGAAGAAAGCATCATCTTGTTGTGCGTTGTTACTGGATGACGGCGCAGTAGGACCGGCGTTAGATGTTTCACCCTTTTTCAGTCCTAACAGCTCACGTGCTTCATCGGTCAGCAGATTCTGATACGGCTCATAGGTGAGCAGACAGCAGGGATACTCTCCAGTGTCTTCGTAAATATGAGGTGATACGATGCTGTAGTCGCCATAATCAAAGCGTATGCCGTTGCCGAGAAACAGCGGGGCATCGGGCATGGGAATGCCTTGGTCATACATGTCTGCCCCTTCGCGGCCGTACTTTGTGACCAGCAAATCATCAATAACAGCCTTGACATCAGCCTTTGACTTGAACATCTCCCAGCCCAGCAGACGGCCGTCAGCCTTGCTCAAGGTGATGTCCTTAATCCATGCGCTGGATGTAGCATTTCCCACGTTGAAAGCATCTGCGCTATAGGTGTAGGATATAACGTTTTCGTTCTCCCACTCCTTCTTGAAGCGGATGTTGTAGTACCAGCCGTCGCCTATGCCTTCCTCCAGCTCCTGCTTCATGTTCTCGGGGCTGTTTGCCTCCTTGTATTTTGCTAACAGTTTGTCAAACATCACCTGTCCGTCCTGGATGTCCTCGGTGCAGGGACCTTCCATTGACATCTCATAGAACAAGCGGCGCAACATGATAGCAGCTTTCGAGTCGCCCTGCGGATAGTCCATGTCGAGCGTGAACTTGGCTTCCGAATCCTGGTATTTTGATCCCCCCTCCAGCTTGAAGTGCTTGGTGGGCATTTCGGTTTCTTGGCTGCTCACCGCCTTGCTGATGACACCCTTGAGTTTCTTGCAGCTGCCTAAGCCTAAGCATAAGACTGCCAGCAGTGTGCATACGGTCATTTTGATGATTCCCTGTTTCATAATTCTATTGTTTTTGTTGACGTCTTTCTATTTCCTCGCCAGTGATGCCGAGGGCAGCCAAGAGCGAGTAACCGAGTATTTCCTGACGGAATGTACTGCCAGGTATGGGTTGCATGGTGAAGACAGTAACCTGTGTGGGACCTTCCCCGACCCCTTCGGAAGGGAGATGGGTGAAGGATGACTGGTGAAGGGTGTTTTGCACTCGATTGATATAGCGTTCATCGCTGATGACCATCAGGCGTTTCACCGTCTGCTGCTGGCAGATGTGCTGCAGCGACTCGGCAAATAGCTCTTCCATCGTTGTCAGTTCCTCCACAGGCACCGCACTCAGAAAAAACTCGCCGAGACTGTCGCTGAAAGCCTGTCCGTCCAGTTCACCGGCATAGTCGGAGGGCGTGAAGTTCTCCAGTTTTGTCTTTGTCTTCGAGTGTAGCAGAATGACTTGGACAGTTTTCTCCCGCCCCTCGCACGCCGTGCCTCGCATCTCGATTTCCTCGGGCCTGAGTCCTCCGTCCAATGCCACGCAGTCAATCCATCGGGCAAGGTCTGCCGGTGGGATGCGCCGTTCCAGCATGCGTTCGAAGTTCACCGTGAGGTCGAACGCCACGCGGTCAATGTAATCGCCGTCAACGAGAATCACGTTCTCGGCCCATGTCTCTTGTTTTAAGTTGTCATTCATACTGCCTACAAAGGTACAAAAAATTCGGTTAAGTGAGAACAAAATAAAAGAATTTATTATGTCGGGCTGCGTTTTTTTTATACCTTTGCAGTCAGAAACAAAACAATAGACAGACGATGTATAAAACCCGTTCCCTTCCCAATACGCGTATAGACGTGGCTGATGCCCTGCGGGGCATTGCTGTGGCAGGCATTATCCTGTATCACTCCGTGGAGCACTTCAACATTTTCACGCAGGAGCAGATTATCCACGCGCTGCCTTCTGACCAGACGGTAGCTGACATCCTGGCATGGCTGTTGTCTGGAAAGATGTATGGCATCTTTGCCATGCTCTTCGGACTGAGCTTCTTCATTATGAACGATAACCAGCAGCAGAAGGGGCGGTGCTTCTCCGGGCGTTTTGCCTGGCGCATGTGTCTGCTGTTCATGTTTGGTGTCGTCAACGTGACCTTCTACGATGGTGACATTCTGATGCTTTATGCGTGTTATGGCCTGCTGCTCATCCCCATCAGCTATCTGCCGTCGTGGGCCGTCTGGTGCATCATTGGCGTGCTGGCCATCCAGCCTGTGGAACTTTTCTGTCTGTTGACGGGCTATGAGATTGACCATACCCGTTTCTACGAGATCTCAGGGATTATCAACAATGCACATGAGCACGGCACGTTCTGGGAGAATTCCCTCACTAACCTGCGCTACGGCTTTGAGGTGAACCTGCGGTTCAACGTCTTCAGCGGACGCTTGACGCAGCTGCTCTGTCTCTTTATCCTCGGCATGCAGTTGGGACGCCAGCGGCTGTTCTACGACGAGGGACGGAACTTGAATGTCTGGCACCTCGTCCTTGGCGTATCGTCAGTACTCACCATCGCGTTGAGCTTTGTCACTTTCGGCGGCCTTGAGACGTGGCTCCACCCCATCTACAGTCTCATCATCCTCCTGATGATTGTCTCGGGTGTGGTGTCGGCATGGTATGCGTTCAAGGGCGTCCGCAGCGTGCTCCATCACCTGTGCATCTTCGGTCGCATGAGTCTCACCAACTATCTGCTGCAGTCCGTCATCGGGTGTTCCATTTTCTGTGGCTACGGCCTGGGCTGTTATTATAAACTGGGTATCACCTACGCCGTCCTCATTGGTCTGGCTATGGTCATTGTCCAGTACAGCTTTGCACGCTTCTGGTTCAGCAGCCATCCTCGTGGACCGTTAGAGGGCCTCTGGCGGAAACTCACATGGATAGGAAAGAAATAATTATGAATTATGAATTGTGAAATGTGAATTATTTTGTACCTTTGCACCGTTAACGGTGCGAGCCTGCTCACGCTTGACAGTCGATGCAAGCATCACTGTCCTCGCTAAACCGCAGCCTTGCAGGCGAAAAAACGTATAAGTTATGAAGAAGATATTGAAGATTACGCTGTTTGGCGTGCTGGGACTGATAGTGGTCGCAGCGGTGTTCGTGTGGATAGAGTTTGGTCCGCTGCTTCGCGGAGCAATGTCGGCAGAGAAGCTCGATGACGGCCTGTATTACATAGAATACAAGGGCGATGACGGGTTTGACGGTTTGGTGCTGCGTGGTGGTGCTGCGAATGTCAACCAGCTGAAGGATTACATCATCGATTTCCTGACGAAGGGATACTACAAGCCCGACATCAAAGCGAAGAAGCGCGACTTCGGCTGCTCCACGCTGACGGTCCGCACACCGGAAGGTGGTGTGCTGATGGGGCGTAACTTCGACTTTACATCGGCTACGGGCGTGATTATGCACACCATTCCCGACAACGGCTACGAGTCGATAACTACCTTCAATGTGGAGTTCTTTGGCTTTGGCGACGACTACAAGCCCGAGGGCTTCCAGAACCAGTATATGGCACTGGCTGGGCTGTTCTGTGCTTTGGACGGCATCAATGAGAAGGGTTTTGCCCTTGCCGACCTGGTGGCCGGCGACAAGGTGGAGACACACCAGCGCACCGGCAAACCGGCACTTACCACGACAACAGCCGCCCGTTATCTGCTGAACAAGGCTGCCAGTGTAGATGAGGCGCTGGAGCTGCTGCGCGGCATTGACATGAACTCGGACATCGGTATAGCTCATCATTATGCGATGGCTGATGCTTCGGGCAGGAGTGTCGTGGTGGAATATGTGGACAACGAGATGGTTGTCACCGAGGCGCCTGCTGTTGCTAACCATTACCTTTGCAAGGCCAAGCATAACGTAGGACTGCTGGAGGGTGACCATCGCTACGACCAGCTCTGCCAGCGTTTCGACAAGGCCAGTGGTGTGATGACTGAGGCAGAACTGACGGATGCCATCGAGTCTGTGTCACAGCCGGAAGTCGCGGGAAAGTTTCTCGGTACGGCATGGACGATGGTGATGGACCTCAAGAATCCCTCCGTCACCTACTATTCCCGTCGTCACTTTGACAAACCTTTCCGGTTTGAACTGAACAAATGATATCTAAACATATAAATCGATATGTCAACATTAACGATTCTGATTGTTGTGCTCTTCGTGGCGGGGTATCTTTGTATCGCCCTGGAGAGTTTCACGAAGGTTAACAAGGCCGCCATTGCGCTGCTGATGTGTGCGGGATGCTGGACGCTGCTAATGATGGGGCCCGGCGCGTACTATCCTGATGTGGCTGGAGGCGATGTTGTTCATCACATTGCCGAGGTCATTGAGCACCATCTGGGTGATGCGGGCGGCACGCTGTTCTTCCTCATGGGTGCGATGACTATTGTGGAGATTGTTGACTCCAATGGTGGCTTCAACTTTGTGCGTGACACCATCAAGACTCGCTCGAAGCGCAAGCTGCTCTGGCGCGTGGCGTTCATCACGTTCTTCCTCTCCGCCATACTCGATAACCTGACGACATCGATTGTGATGATCATGGTGCTGCGCAAGTTGGTGCAGAGCCGCGAGGAGCGTATGATATATGCCGCGATGGTGATTGTCTCTGCCAACTCGGGCGGCGCCTTCTCACCCATCGGCGACGTGACGACCATCATGCTATGGATCAAGGGCGTCATCACAACGCAGGGCGTGTTGATGGAGATATTCATTCCTTCGCTGGTGTCGATGGTGATTCCGGTGTTTATCATGCAGTACACGCTGCACGGGAAATTTGACAAGGAGCAGAACCTGCCGAAGGCTGACGTGAGCCAGTTTACGAAGACACAGCGTGACGTCATCTTCTGGCTCGGTGTGGGCGGACTGGTGTTTGTCCCCATCTTCAAGACGCTGACGCACCTGCCGCCGTTCATGGGCATCCTGCTGGTGCTGGGCGTGCTGTGGACGGTGACGGAGATTTTCCACTACAACACGTCGGAGGATGACACGATGGCCAAGCGTGTGAGCGACCTGCTGTCACGCATCGACCTGTCAACGATTATGTTCTTCCTCGGCATCCTGATGGCTGTGGCCGTGCTGCAGGAAATCGGTGTGCTGACCATGATGGGTGAGGGACTGAACGAGGCGTTCGCAGGAAACTACTACATCATCAACGGCATTATCGGCGTGCTCAGCTCTATTGTCGATAATGTGCCGCTGGTAGCTGGCTGTATGGGCATGTATCCTGTGGCTGCCGATGCTACCAGTGCGATGGCTGTAGATGGCATTTTCTGGCAGTTGCTGGCCTACTGTGCCGGTGTGGGCGGCTCGATGCTGATTATCGGCTCTGCCGCCGGCGTGGTGGTCATGGGACTGGAGAAAATCACCTTTGGCTGGTACATGAAGAAAATAACATGGGTAGCCTTTGTGGGTTACCTGTCGGGTATGCTGATTTATTGGCTGGAGAAAGCGCTGTTGTTCTAGCTCTCCACGCTCATCGCTTCGCGCTTCTTACAGGGAATCCATGCCCAGAATGTAGAGCCCTTGCCGAGTCCTTTGCTGTTCACGCCGACACGTCCGCCGCAGCGCTCGGCAATGGCTTTACAGATGTTAAGGCCAAGGCCGGTGCCTTGTGAGTACTCGTCGAGCTTGACGAAACGGTCGAAGATGAGTTCCTGTTTGTCCTTGGCTATGCCGACACCCGTGTCCTCGCAGTAGATGTAGAGGCCTTGCTCCTCGCCCTCGGTTATTTGATACCCAATCTTGATGTGTCCCTGTTTGGTAAACTTGCAGGCATTGGTGACGAAGTTGATGATAACCTGCTGGATGCGCCCCATGTCAACACGGGTGGGGTAGGTGTCGTAAGGACAATCGCACAGGAATGTCAGTCCGGCATCGGTGACGCGCTGCTCAAGCATGATGCAGATGTCCTTGAAGGAACGGGCGAAGTCAACGTCGGCAGGTGTGATGGTGTCGGTGCTGTCGCTGATGAAGGAAGCCTCGAGAATGTCGTTGATGAGGCGCTGCAGCATGTCGCATGAGTTACGCATGATACGTATATACTCGGCACGCTCCTTCGGGGTGTCGGTCATGCTGAGCACGTCGCTGAAGCCCATGATGGCATTCAACGGGGTGCGCAGCTCGTGAGTCATGGAGGCCATGAAACCGCTCTTGATCTTGTTGGAGTCCTTGGCGCGTTGTGTCACCGCCTTGAGCTCTTCACGTAGGTGGATGAGGTTCGTCAGGTCGTAGCAGATGCCCCTGTGTCCTGTTATGATGCCGTTGGCGTTGCGTAACGGGGTGTCCTTGAGGTGGAACCATTTTTCTCCATTACCCACGACGGAGTTGTCGAAATGATAGATGAGGTCCATGTCCGACTGCCCCTCGGATGTGTTAGTGAGGAAGTAGCGGGCTACGTCACGTTCATTCTCCACGATGTGTGAGAGGAAGTCCTCGATGCTCTCGACCAGCAGATGGCGGTTCTGCAATGACTTGTAGAAACTGATGGTGCCCTCAGCCAGGTTGGTGTGCCACATATAGAGCTTGCTCAAATCGACGATGTGACCGAGCAGTTGCTCATACTCGTTGATGAGGCGGCGGGCTCGCTTCAGCGACTGGTCGTTGATGTTTTTCTGTTTGGCATGCTGATGCTCGTCCGTGATGTCAAGCGTAGAGACGAAGTAGCTGATGATTTCCTGTTTCTTGTTGAGGGTGGGGTGGATGTAGAACTCGATGTAGCGGTCAACACGCAGGTCGGGATAATCCATATGCTGACAGATGTGCAGGTCGGTCTTGCGCTCTGGTGTCATGACGTTATGGAAGAGCGGCACGTCGAACATGCCTAACTGTCGCCAGAAACGTTCGACGCTGGGGTTGTTGTCGTCGAACCCGCAGAGTTGCTTCATGGCATCGTTGAGCATCATCAGCTGACCGTCGGAGTTGTAGAAGGACGTGCCGACGAAGGGTGTCTCCTCCAGCACTTTCCCCTGCCGTTCCAGTTCGTAGGCGGCCTGTGCTGCCTCTGCGTTGTGGGTGAGGTTGTTGACGGCGTTGATGATATAGAGGGGATTCCCGTGTTCGTCAAACTCGACAATGGCATGTCCTTCGAACAGGAGCCATTGGGGGTGTTCCGGCGTTCCAGCGTTCCAGCGCTTGCTCAGCGTGAACTTGCGGTCGCGGCCACTCAACAGACGCTGCATCTTGAGTGTGAACTCACCTTGTTCCTCGGGTTTGATGCGACGGGTGAATTCCTCAAGCGTCATACCTGCCTCGGGCAGTACCTTGCCGTACTTGTTGACCATGAGGTTCCGGGCTATGTCGTACTCCATGATGTGGAAGTTACCCATGTGCAGGGCTTTCAGCATCATGTTGTTCATGTCTGTTGATTCACGTGTGGCGCGTATGACATGAAGATGTGCCAGCCGGTTCAGGAGATAGAGGACGCCGAGAAGGGCTATAATGGCGATGATGACATAAAGCGCCACTGGTGTCTTCTTGTTCTGTATGCGCTCAGGATGGAACCATCGGTTGGTGATGTCCTCCAGTTCGCCGCGCTGCTTCAAGCGTGAAAAGTGGTCGTCAAGCTCCTCAACGAGTTGCTTGTCACGGCCCACAATGTGTATCTCGCTGATGGGTATATTGACTTCGGTAAGATGGATGCCCTCCATGTTCAACTCTTTGATTTTCCATTTGAGTGGTTCCTCGCCCCAGACGAAGTACTCGACGTCGCTGGCAAGCAGTCCCATCAATGCCACTTTGGGCGACTGGAACTCCATTTTGTGAATGTAGGATGAGTCTTCTGCAAGGAAGTAGAACACGGAATAGTCGGAGGGCTTGAGCGCCACGCCCTGTTCCACCAGAGCCCTGAGCGAGCTGTGAGGTGCCGGATTAGCCTTTGCTGTGGCTGCGACAATGCGGTTGTAGTTGATGATGTTGTCGCTGCAGATATAGGGTGCTTTCCGGAAACGGCGGGTGTTGGCCAGAATCAGGTCCGCCTCACCGCGTTCGAAGGTCTTAATGGCATTTCCCCATTCTTTCATGATGAACTTATAAGGGATGTTCAGCTCATCGAACAGGGCTGTGAGCACGTCAATATTGGAGCCGTCGGGATCACCCTGGTCGTTCAGGAACTCATAGGGAGCCTTGTCCCAGTCGCACACGACTGTGACAGGATGGTCCCGATTGTACTTCTCTGTCAGTTCCTGTGCACTTATGCTGAGCGACAAGAGGGTGAGAAGGCAGAGTGTGATATGGCGTATCTTCATCTTTTCTTGTTTTTTGCGGTGGTTATCTGTTATTTCATTTTCCTACGCTTGACGGTACTGGCCTGACAGGGTATCGTAATCCACATCGTGGTGCCCAGCCCTTTCTCAGAATTCACTTCCAATGTGCCGCCCATTTGGTCAACAAGTTCTTTGCAAATCGACAGTCCGAGCGTCTTGCTCGTCTGGTTGCCTTTGGAGAACTCTGTCTGTATGTGGTGCAGCTCTTCAGGGTCGATGCCTTCTCCCGTGTCATCTACGGAAATCATAAGCTTACGTCCGATGTAGTCGTAGCGTGCACGGATGGTACCCTTGTTGGTGTTGCGTGCTGACATTTCCATCACCCGTTCGATAACTTGTCCGAGGTTATTGACATCGATGTTGACGACCAGTTTCTCGTAGGGATTCTCTACGATATAGCGTACTTCCGGCTTCTTGTATTTCGACCAGCCCGCCTGACAATGTGATTCGAAGGTGGCGGCGAAGTCACTCGGCTCTTTCTTGATTTCCACCATGTGAGCTTCCAAGCGCGACATATACAGAATGTTGTTGATGAGCTGCAACAGCCGTTGTGAGTTGGCTAATATGACTTGTATGTCGTATTCCTCGCTGGGCTGACGTTGCTCGGCATTTAGCTTGCTCGTCTGTTTCATCACGACACTCAGCGGGGTGCGTATCTCTTGCATCATGTTACGCAGGAACTTGTTTTGGGTGTTCTCAATCTCCTGTGCTTTCAGGTTTTCCACCACCATAAGGCTCTCGGCTTTCTTTTCCTCAGACACATCGAGGCAGAGTCCGAAATACTCTGTGACTTGACCGGAACGGTTCTTGACGGGGTACATGTGGAAATAGAGCGACAGGGGCAGTCCTTTGTTTCCGCGGATGGTGGTCTTAATGTCGGTCTCCATGTCCTTGTTCTGCCGATCATCCATTCTCTCTATCAGGTACATGGTCTTGCGGCGATACAGGTTATCGACGAATGTCATACAGCGTGTCTGTGTCAGTGTGAGCTGCACATCGTCTATGTGCCGGAAGATGGTGAGTGTGTGTGAGGTGGGGGAGTAGTTGACCATTCTCACGTCACCTCTGTCAAGGATGAAATTGATGGCATTGATGTAGTCGCTCAATTCTTTCTCGGTACGTGCCACCTCCTGTGCAGTCTTGCTGAGCTGTTCTGTCTCGGCATGTAGGAGTGAGATGTCGCGGCAGAAGGCAAACATACCCAGCAATTCGTCTTGTTCGCCCCTGATGGTGCTGAGCTGTATCTCATTATAGAACATGCCCTGACGCCGGCAGAAGTGTATCTTGCGTTGTTCGGGAGGAATGCTGTCGATGTCCACTTCCTGTGTGCAGTGGTAACCGTCGGCATCGTTCATGTCAAGACCCTTGAGACTCAGCAGGTCTTGGTAGGTAACGTGCTCTGCAATCATCTCGTCATAGTCGCAGCAGAAGATGTCACAGCCACGCTTGTTGATATTGATGAGGTAACCGTCGCGGTCAAAGAGCAGGATGCCGACGATGGGATTCTCGAAGGCTGACCAGTAACGCATCTCACGCTCTTCCTTCAACTGCTGCAGGCGGTGTTCCTCTGTCACATCCATCTTTGTGCCGATGATGATGCTCGGCCGTCCGTTCTTGTCACGACGCAGCACGGACAATGTGATGGTGAAGTCGCGCCAGTTGTCATCGCCGCTTTCCGTGTCGATGGCTTCGATGTTGAGCGTGACATCTTTTTCCTCTCCATCCGTGCTGTTCGTATGTTCCAGCTTGTGGATGATTTCCATCAGCTTCGAGAAGTCTTCGGGATGATAACGGCGTGAGAACTCCTTGGCCGTGTAGGTCTGTCCAACCTGACCGTTCTCGTTGCGCCAGGTGAAGAGCTGCGTGTCAACGTCGTAGGTCCACATGCGTACCTTACAGGTCTCGATGATGAGTGCCAGACGTTTGTTCAGTGTGCTGTTCTTATGGTTGATGGCGCGTCCGCGTAGTCGGTAACTGATGATGTAGATGAGGAAGAGAAACGCTAAAAGACCAGTAGCACCCACGACATACCATACCCATGCCGGTGTTACCACATCGTTGTGTTCCGGATAGAACCATTTGTTCTGCAGGGCCGTCAACTTCTCATCGGAATAAAGCACGGCATAGATGCTGTCGAGCGACTGGAGCAACTGGGGGTTATGCGACATGAATTTGTATTCGCCATGTGGCATGTTGACGGGCGTCAGCTCCAGATTGTCAATACGGTACTTGTGCAGCAGCCATTTGAGCGATAGGGTGTTCCATACAATTTGTCCTTTTTCTTCGTTGCTTACCTGCTGGATGGACTCTGAGATGTCTTTGGAGAGAATGGCATTGCCTTCCCACTTGTAGTAAATCATGAGTTGATGGCAGAAGCTGCTGTCGCATACGATGACTTGATGCGTTCCGAGGTCGCGGAGATAAAAAATCTCCACAGGATTCTTCTTCGGTGTGACAACACTTTGTGTCAACAGCAGCACAGCATTCTTTCCGTACAGGCTGCTACCCTTGTCATGAAAACCGTCTGCTATGCCCAGCGTCAGGTCTGAACGGTTCTCACGCAGGTCTTCCAATGCCTGCTGACTGGGCTTGAGCTTGATGATATAGGGTATTCGAAGCTCCTCAAATAACATACGGATGAGGTCAATGTTGAAACCGTCAGGTTCACCTTTCTCGTTCGTAAATGAATAGGGCCAGAAGTCGTTGGCATCCTCATAGATGAGAGGATGCTCTTGTGAGTAGTTTCGTGGCTTTGACTGTGCGAACACTCCCGTAGAGAGCATTACTGCCAATATCGCCACAATAAATCGTCCGTATATCTTCATTTTTCTCCTGATTATTCAATTGTTCGTCTTTTCTTTTACTTCCAACAGCTCACAAGGCATCCAGAACCAGAAGGTGGAGCCCTTGCCGACCTCGGAATCTACACCGATATCTCCCTTGCAGCTATTGGCAATGGCTTTGCAAATGCTCAGACCGAGTCCTGTTCCCTGTATGTAGTCGTTGAGCTTAACGAAGCGTTCGAAGATGCGTTTACTGTCTTCCTTGGGGATGCCGGCACCCGTGTCTTCGCAGTAGATGCGGAGGGTGGGGGGATTGTCTGATTCGCTCTCTGTTACCTGATACCCAATCTTGATGTGTCCTTGGGTGGTATATTTGACGGCATTGGTGACGAAGTTGGTCATCACTTGCACGATACGTTCTCTGTCGAGTCGAGTGCGTAATGTCTCGTACGGGTTGTCGGTGATGAACTCGACGGCGGGCTCTGTCACTCGCTGTGCCAGTGACTGGCAGGCATCGTCGAACGCCTTGGCAAAGTCGAGTTCTGCAACGTTCATCTGCATGCCACTGTTGTCGATGGTTGACACGGCAAGCATGTCGTTGACCAGACGCAGCAGCATATCGCAGTTGTTATGGATGATGCGCATCATCTCGCGCTTGTCCTCGGGCGACTCTATGCTCTGCAACAGGTCGCTGAAACCGACGATGGCATTGAGCGGCGTGCGTATCTCGTGGGTCATGTTGGCAAGGAAGATACTCTTCTGCCTGCCTGAGTCGTTGGCACGTTCGGTCTCCTGCCGTAGCATCTCCTGCTCCTCGATGAGCGTTGTAGTGTCGCGTATCAGTCCGAAACTGCCCGCCTGCCGTCCCTGACTGTCGTATGTCGGCAGGCTGTTGATGTTGTACCAGTGTGTGCTGTCATCTTGTTCAAAGAGGTTGTTTACTGGCAGTTTCTCGAGGTACGAGGTACGGGATTCGGGGTTCGAGGTTCGGGGCTCCATCATGATGCTTCTTGTCATGTCCCGGTGCTCGGGCTTCAGGGCTTTCTCGAATTCATCGAAACGGATGGTGAGCACCGGCTCATGCAGGTCTTTTAAGAACACGATTTCCTGTTTGTCGAACGAAGAGCGCCAGACGTGCATCTTGCAGTGCTGCAGCAGGTAGCGCAACTGTTCTTCGTAGCGAAGCACCTCCTGATTGGCATAACTGATTTGTTTGTTGTTCATTTTGCTCTGCATATAGAGCGTGCGCTCTTGGGTAATGTCACGTGCAGAGATGACAAAATACTCCATTCGCCCGTTGGCATCGAAGACGGGATGAATGCGTGACTCCACATATTTATCGACACCGCGTTCGCTATCGACCATTCTCTGGCATCCCCAGTATTCTTCTACTTTTCCGCGCCTTTTGTCGGGATAATGCAGGAATTCGAAGATGCAGGTGCCGAAATATCTCTTGTCATAACGACTGTCAAAGTTGCATATCTCACGCATCTGCTTGTTGGCGTCAATGAGGTATCCGTCGGCATCATAGAAGGACATGCCGATGATTGAGTTCTCGAATATCAGCTTATACTTGTCACTCATCTCACTGTCCATCTTACTGAAGCGTTGCTCGTCGGTCTTGTCGGTGATGCAGAAGATGATGTGTGTGCGCTGTCCGTTCTCATATTCGGCGATGCCGTGGGTGTGTACATGGTGCCATACGGGTTTGCCCATGCCGTAGTTGACGTCATGCATGTTGTCGATTTGGGCTTCATCCTGGATTCCTGATATAAGTTTCTCACAGAACTGCCTGATTACCTCTTGGTTGTTGGGGTGTACGAGAACCAGTACCTCATCCAGAGTCACGGCATCATGGGGAAGCATGTTTCCGTGGATATTGTAGAATCGCTCGTCTTCCAGTCTGTAGCCCACGACGATGCTGTCGCTGCGGGCTATGGCCTGCTGTATGATGTTGTTGACGTTCGTGGCTCTTTGTGTTGCCTTTGCAACGTTCTTCTTGACTAGGTAATAGACAACGATACAGACGACGGCCAGCATGATGACCATGATGACCATGATAATGATCATCGTAAAGATGGATGTATATTCGTTAGAAGCTATATCGTTCATATCTGCAAATCCTTTTTCAAATCCATATTAATCAGTTCACATGGGATAGTAACCCATACCGTCGTGCCCTTGTCGGGAGCAGAGATAATGTCAATCTTTCCGTCCAGCAGTTCGATAAGTCCCTTGATAATGGCCATATGTAGTCCTGTGTTGCCGAATTCCGTCTCTCTGTTATGGCTAAAACGGTCGAACAGGTGTGGCAGGTCTTCGTTCTTGATGCCCATACCCGTGTCCTCTACGGTGATGTTCAGCTCACCGCTGCGGTACTCATACTTGGCACGAACGGTGCCGGTATGGGTAAATTTAACGGCGTTACGGGTCAGCTCCTCAATGATGCGGCCGGTAATCTCCTGATCGATGACTATCTCCAGATGCTCGTAAGGGTTCTCTACGATGGTCTTCAGTTCAGTCTTGAGGTTATTGCTCCAACCCATGTGACAGAAGCCGTCGAAGAGGCTGGCGAAGTCAACAGGCTGATGCTTTACTTCTATCATTTTGGCATCAATGCGTGAGATATAGAGTACGTCATTGACCAGTCGCAGCAGCTTGTTGGAGTTCTTCTTGATTTCATCCACGAAGACGGCTTCGTCCTCTGGGTTATGCTCTGACTCAAACATTTTGGCAAAGCCCAGCACGCTGCTCAGCGGCGTTCGTATCTCATAGCTCATGTTCAGCAGGAAAACGTTTTTAAGCAGTTCCGCTTCCTGTGCCTTCTGTGTCTCGGTTTTCAATTCTAGCTCGGTGTTGATGAGCTTCGTGTCATTGCGGCACAGACCGGAGTAGTGTGTGATGGCTCCGTGGCTGTCGTACATGGGGACGCTGTTGAACGTGAGGTACATCTTCGAACCGCTATGGTCTTCGAAGACGGTCTTGAGACGGGCATCAATGCTCTTGGGGAGTTTGCGGTCCATCTGGGTCAGCAGCCGGCGTGCATTGAGGCGGTCCTCCGTGTCGATGGTGTCAAGCATGCGTACCTGTGACAGGATATGCTGGGGCTTGTTCAGGTCGGTGATGATGGCCAGCTCATGCTTGTCGGGATAGTAGTTCGTCAGTCGGCACTCGGCAACCTTCAGGGCCATGTTCATGTTGTCAATAGATGTCTTTAGGTCGTTGGTGGCTTTCTCTAACTGCCGCATCGTCTCCTGCTGACGGTGGAAGCTGTCCACCATCTCCGTAATGTTACGTCCCTCCATGAACAGGCCGAGTGGTTCACCCGTGTCATAGCGGAGGGGATAGATGATCACTTCATAGTAAATCTTTCCGCCCAGACGGACTCCCTTTCCGCGGCGTCCCTCATCTGCCAGCTGGTCTAAGTCGATGATGCATGTGCACTGCACGGGCTCCTTCATGTTCAGGTCAACGTTGAACCCCACCGTGTCGTGAATGGAACAGCCTCCGTCAATGAGCTGCTTTCCGCTTTCCACATGGAAGTTAAGGCATGCCTGACTGTTGATGTCTGCCAGCATTCCTTCTTCGTCGTAGAACGTCATGTCAATGAGTGACGAGTTGAACACGGATTGATACTGGATGATGTTTGACTGCTCGCGGAACTGCTTCTTGCGCTCGTCAGTGACGGGGCGCTGCATACCCAGGATGGCACTGGGTTTGCCGTTCTTGTCGGTAGTCAGCACGGAGAGCTTGATTTCGATGAGTTGCTGTTTTTCGCCCTCTCTCTCGGGAGTGTGAACAAACATGACCTGTGACTCTTTCTTCCTGTCTCTGATGTCGAAGATGGCCATGCGCAACTGTTCGAAGTCATCCAAGTCAAAAAAACGTGAGAAGTCGAGGGAGATATACTCCGACTCAATCTCTCCGTCAAAGGTCAGCTTGCAGTATTTGCGCTTCTCGACATCATACACCCATACGCTGATACCACAGGACTGCAGGATGAGTGCAAGTCTGCTGTTGCTCATTCTAAGGTAGGCTGACTCGTTCCTTCTCGTACGTTTGTAGAGCCAGTTATAAAAGAGCATAGCAAAGACTAGTGTTATCGCTACGACGATAACAGCCTGTACGAATGCTGGAACAGCAGACAGCGTACTCGCATAGATTGCTTGATGCAAAAAAGACGTACACATATGGTTCTTGGTCAGTAGCGTTCTTCTTGTTCAGCATACAAAAGTACGAAAAAACAAGTTATCTGCCAAGAAAAATGTCTTTTTTTTGCGAAATAGACTGAATTTGGGGGATTCTTCGTTGTCCTGCCCCCGTTATAGTGTGATTTCTGCGGAGCCGAAGCAACGGTGATGTTGCTCGTCGTAAATGACACAGAACTGTCCCGGTGCTACGCCGTGGATGGGCTTCTCGGAGCGGATGAGGAAGGTGGACGGACTAAGAGGGCTCATCTTCCCTCGTTGGAACTCGGGGGTGTGCCGAATCTTGAAGGTAATGTCTTGCACCTCGCTCCACATATCCCGTGTCAGCCAGTGCATGTCCCTTATCTTGAACTCTTGACTGTAAGCTGTCTCGGGGTCGTAGCCGTGACTGACGTAGAGCACGTTCTCCGCCATGTCTTTCTTCACGACGAACCATGGACCGCCGCCGAAGCCGAGACCATGACGCTGGCCTATGGTGTGGAACCACAGTCCCTTGTGCTGACCGATTCGCTTGCCAGTCTCCAGTTCGATGACATTGCCAGGTTGCTCACCTAAGTAGCGACGCACGTATTCGTTATAGTTGATTTTTCCTAAGAAACAGATACCCTGTGAATCTTTGCGCTTGGCATTTACTAAGTGCTCGCGCTCGGCAATGGCCCTGACCTCATCTTTCATCAAATGGCCGATGGGGAACACTGCTTTACGCAACTGCCAGTCGTATATCTGTGCGAGGAAGTCCGTCTGGTCCTTCACGGGGTCTGGAGCGGTACAAAGCCATTTCAATTTACAATTGGACAATTTACCATTTACAACTTCTTCTTTCTCCTCTTCCTCTGTCTGTGCATAGTGTCCTGTGGCAATAAGGTCGTAATCCTTGCCGCGCTTCTCGTCGAAGGCTCCGAACTTGATGAGGCGGTTGCACATCACGTCGGGGTTAGGCGTCAGTCCGGCCTTCACCTTTTCCATGGTGTAGCGTGTCACCTGCTCCCAGTATTCGCGGTGGCAATCGACCACCTCCAGACGGCAGCCGTACTTGTGCGCCACACTCGTTGCCATCTCCATGTCCTCCTCCATGGAACAGTCCCATTCCTCCCCGTCATGCGACGGGTCTGGGGAACCTCCTATCTTGATATAGAAACAGTCAGGTTTCAGCCCCAGCTCTGCCAGCTGGTGCACCGCTACGGCCGAGTCAACACCACCCGACAATAGCACCGCAATGTGCTTTCCTTCCAGTTCCTTCGTGTTCATCTGTTCTCTTTCCTTCGTCTCTCTCTTTATGTGCGTTCGTTCAAAACGACCGTGCAAAGTTAATAGTTTTTTTCGGCCCCACCAAAATAACTTTCCTTTTTTACTCCGTAAACGATGTTCTTTTTCAAAGTTAAACGTTGTTAATAGTTCTGATGATTATATGGCAGGACGAAAATAAATCCATACCTTTATGCTTTGAAAACTAAAAAGAAGTACAAATGAAAAGAATAATCCGGATACTTATCATGGGTGCCGCATTCCTGACAGCTACGACGGCACGTGCTCAGAGTAACCTCAGCGGTTCCTACGTAGGAAAGTTGGATGTAGGAATGGCGAAACTAACCATTGTGTTGAATATAGATGCCGACGGAAATGCTACGATGGAGAGTCCTGACCAGACGGACCAGAAGATTCCTGCCACCGTTGATTTCCTCTCTGCCGACTCCGTTGCTGTCAGCATCGCCGCGCTGCAAGCTTCCTATAAGGGACGGCTTTTGGGTGATGAGCTGCAAGGCACGTTTGCACAGGCAGGCTTTAAATTTCCTTTGAATCTGAAGGCAGGGAAGGTGGAGCGTCGCAGGACGCAGACCATTGAAGGTCCATTGCCTTATCCGACCGAGGAAGTGACGTTCCGCAACGAGCAGGACGGTGCTACGCTGGCTGGTACACTCAGCGTGCCCGCTGGAGCGGAGAAGGTGCTGATCATGGTCTCAGGCAGCGGACAGCAGAACCGTGACGAGGAACTGATGGGACATAAGCCCTTTGCCGTTATAGCTGACTATCTGGCACGTCATGGTATTGCCACTCTGCGTTATGACGACCGTGCTACCGGACAGTCTGTAGGCGGTGACGTGGCAAACGCCACCAGTGAGGACTTTACCCGTGATGCGGAGGCAGGCATCGCTTTCTTGCGGAAGGATGACCGTTTCAAGAAGGTGGGTGTTATCGGCCATAGCGAGGGCGGGCTCATCGCTTTTATATTGGGCGGCAAGGACGCCGTTGACTTCATTGTCAGCCTGGCAGGAACTGGTGTCTGTGGTGACAGCATTCTCTTGAAGCAGATGCAGCTGCAGACACCCGACCTCACGATGGAACAGATGCGTGAAGTCATCACAGCCCAGAACAACGCCTGGGTTAACTATTTTATGGTCTATGACCCCTCGGAGAATATCCGCCACACGACATGTCCCGTCCTGGCAGTCAATGGCAAGAAGGACGTACAGGTGGATGCTGAGATGAATCTCGGTGCCTTGCGCCGCCTGTTGCCGAAGAACAAGAAGAACTGCATCAAGGCCTATGACGGGCTGAACCATCTGTTCCAGCATTGCACGACAGGAATGCCCGACGAATACGGGCAGATTGAGGAAACCTTCTCCGAGGAAGTGCTGAGGGACATCGTGAGTTGGATTGTCAAATTGTAAATATATATGATAGAACTGAAGAACGAACAGCTGACCGTTCGTGTCGCTGAATTGGGAGCAGAGCTCCAGAGTATTCAAGATGCCGAGGGTAGGGAGTACCTGTGGCAGGGTGATCCGAAATACTGGGCGCGCCGCAGTCCCATCCTGTTCCCCTTGGTGTGCAGTGTGGAGAATGATACGTACCGCGTCGATGGTAAGGAGTATCACCTGCCACGTCATGGTTTTGCCCGTGATATGGCTTTTACTCTCATCCGTCAGGGTGAAGACCGCGCCACGTTTGCCCTGCATGAGTCGGAGGAGACGCTGAAGGTTTATCCCTTCTGTTTCAACCTCGCCGTCACTTATCGGTTAGAGGGTAATAAGATTCATGTTATCTGGCACGTGGAGAACACCGACAAGCGCGATATCCACTTCCAGATTGGCGGCCATCCGGCTTTCAACGTGCCTGGCATGAAAGAGGGCGAGCCGCTGAAGGGCTGTATCACGCTCGACAACAAGGAGGCGCTCATCGGACTGAAGAGCTACGTTGACGGCTCGCACGAAATGGTGGAGGTTCCCGTGGAGGCAGAGTATGGTGTGATAGAGTTCGATAACGCCTTCTTCCGCAATGACAGCGTAAAGATTCACAACAGTCAGGTGCGTCAGGCTGTACTGCTTGATGAGGATGACCAGCCCGCCGTCACCGTTGACTTCCGTACACCCGTCATTGCCTTCTGGAGCCCGTTCGACAAGCATGCTCCCTTTGTCTGCATCGAACCTTGGTATGGGGTAGGGGACCCGCGTGGCTACGACGGTGAGTTCAAGGACAAACCGTTCATGAACCACCTGCAGCCAGGTGCCTCGTTCATGAGTGAATATACGATAACTATCGGGTGATGATTAGTACGCCTCTCGATACTTACCCTCCTCCTTGTCGTTGAGCATGGAGAGGTATGACTGATAACGGCTCTCGGCGATGTAATGCTCGTCGAGAGCTTTTCTTACGGCACAGCCCGGCTCGTGGGTATGGGTACAGTTGGAAAAACGACATCCTTTCGAGAAATGGAAAATCTCCTTGAAGTAGCTTGTCAGCTCTTCCGGCTCCATGTCGAACGTGCCGAAACCCTTGATACCCGGGGTGTCGATGAGGTATGAAGGGGCAAGGGGTGAGGAGCAAGGGGCAAGAGGAGGGAGGCTGACCATCTCGCTGAATGTTGTGGTGTGCATGCCCGTCTGGTGGGCGTCGCTGATTTCTGCCGTGCGAAGGTTCAAACCAGGAATGAGGCGGTTGATGAGCGTCGATTTACCCACACCGCTGTTACCGCTCAGCACAGTAATCTTTCCTGCCAGCAACGGCCGCAGCTCTTCCACGCCGTCGCCCGTCTCGGCTGAGATGGCACGACACTCATAGCCGATGTTCTCGTAGAGCGTCATCATCATCTGCTGATAGCGCCGCTCGTCATCGTCAAGCAGGTCGGTCTTGTTGAAAATAAGGATGACAGGTACGCGGTAAGCCTCGGCAGATGCGAGGAAACGGTCAATAAAAGTAGTGGAGGTCTGTGGTCGGTTGACGGTGACGATGAGTAGCGCTTGGTCCACGTTGGCAGCAATGATATGACTCTGCTTCGACAGGTTGATGCTCTTGCGAATGATGTAGTTGCGACGGTCCTCGATTTCAGTAATGAAGGCGGTAGCTCCCTCTCCTTGGGCGAGGGGCGGGGTGAGACTCACCCTGTCTCCTACGGCCACGGGATTGGTGCTCCGTATGCCACGCAGTCGGAAGTTGCCCTTGATTTTACAGTCAATCAACTGGCCATCGTCCAAACGGACGGTGTACCAGCTGCCTGTGTTCTTGATTACTAAACCTTTCATTTTTGAAATTTGAAGTTTGAAATTTGAAATTTAAGATTACTTAAGATGTGACCTAATAGCCCCATCACATCATAAACTTCAAACTTTAAATTTCAATCTTCAAAGTTTACACGGTCATGATTTCCTTGTTCTTGGCTTCGATGAGCTCGTCGAGTTTCTTGATGTACTTGTCGTGCAACTTCTGAAGTTCCAGTTCGGCGTCCTTCTCGTTGTCCTCGCTCAGTCCGTCCTTGATGGCCTTCTTCAGCTTGTCCTTGATGTCGCCGCGCACGTTGCGTACCTCAATCTTGGCTTTCTCGGCAATCTTGTTGCACTGCTTCACCAAGTCACGACGGCGCTCCTCCGTAGGCTGGGGGATGCCAAGGCGAATGACCTCGCCATTGTTCTCGGGCGTGATGCCAACATCACTGTCCATGATGGCCTTCTCAATGTCGCGGATCTGCTTGCGGTCCCACGGCTTGATAGCGATGGTACGGGCATCGGGACAGTTCACGGTGGCGACCTGGTTCAGGGGCACCTTCTGTCCGTACGACTCTACTCTCACGCCACTGAGAATGGCTACGTTGGCACGTCCTGCACGGATGCGGCTCAGCTCTTCTTCCAAGAACATCGCTGCCATCTCCATGCGTTCCTCTGCTGAGGCTAATGTTTCTTTTACGTCAATCATATCGTATATAAGTTTTATAAGTTTGTCATGCTTCCGTGTGCAAAGATAATACTTTTTTCCAAAACAATACAAAGAATTGGAGAAAATTGTTTACGTTTTATCCGTTTTTGAATAGATGCGGGCGACGATGGCACCGCTGATGTTGTGCCAAACGCTGAAGATGGCACCTGGAATGGTGGCCATGGGATAGGCGGCGAAATGTAGTGTGGCCAGCGACGAGGCGAGACCGCTGTTCTGCATGCCCACCTCGATGCTGACGGCGCGTTTCTTCGGCTCGGCAAGCCGTAGGAGCCGTCCAATCAGATAGCCGAGACTCAGGCCACAGATGTTGTGAAGCATGACAACAATGACGATGAGCAGACCGCCTGCCAGCAGCTTATTGGCATTGGCAGCGATGACGATAGCCACGATGAAGGCGATGGCGAGCGATGAGAAAGCCGGTAGGTAGTCCGTTGCCCGCTCCGTGAACTTAGGCCAAAGTCCCTTGACGATTAATCCCACGACGATGGGCAGAATGACCACCCAGAGAATGCTCAGCAGCATACCCACCACATCGACATTGACGCTCTTTCCTGCCAAGACCCATGTCAGCAAGGGCGTCAGTAGCGGGGCCAGCAGGGTGGAAACGCCTGTCATGCCTACCGACAATGCCAGATCACCTTTTGCCAGATAGGTGATAACGTTCGATGCCGTGCCGCCGGGACAGCAGCCCACCAGCACCACGCCGAGCGCCAGCGCCTCGTCAAGTTGGAAGGCTTTTGCCAGTCCCCATGCCAGCAGCGGCATGACGGTGAACTGCGCCAGACAGCCGACGATGACATCCTTCGGGCGGCTGAACACGATTTTGAAGTCCTTGAGGTTCAGCGTCAGTCCCATGCCGAACATCACCACGCCCAGCAGATAATTGATGGCCGTAGTAGGTATCTGTTGCAGCACACCGGGGAATGCCAGTGCCAGCAACGCTGCCACCAGCACTAGCACGCCCATGTATTCCGATATGTAATGACAGAGCGTCTTCATGGCAGCGGTGTTAAGGGATACACGATGTTAACGATGAAGATGTTGGCGGCGAGGATGATGAGGTTCATCAGCAGACCGATGCGCATGAAGTCGCTGAAGCGGTAGCCGCCGGGCCCATAGACCAGCATGTGGGTGGGTGAGCCGATAGGTGTGGCGAAGCTGCTGCTCACGCTCACCATCAGGGCGATGAGGAAGGGGTAGGGCTCGTAGCCCAGCTTCTCTGCCGCCTCGTACATGATGGGGAAGAACATGGCACCTGCAGCGGTGTTCGAGATGAACTCGGTAATAAACGTTCCGACGAAGCAGATGGCTGTCATCACGATGATGGGGTTGGTGCCGCACACGTCCAGGATGCTGAACGCCAGTCTCTCGGCAATGCCTGTCTTCTGGATGGCCAAACCTAAGACCACCGATCCGGCAAACACCATGATAATGTCCCAGTTGATGGCTTTCATGGCCTGTTTCGGACTACAGCAGCGGCAGATGAGCATGGCAGCGGCAGCGATGAAGGCGCATTGCAGGAGCGGCATCACATTGAGTGCCGACAGCACCACCATCACTATCATAATCATGGTGGAAATCAGCGTCTTCGTGCCTACATTAATCACCTCTTCGCCCTTCACCAGTCCATGCGTCTCCTGGAGTTCCAGTATTTCCTTGATCTGTCCGGCAAACACCAGGTGGTCGCCACCCATGATAAACTCGTTCTCGTTGATGGGTACCGCCACATTGTCGAAGTGGCGCATCTTGATGAGCCTTCCGCCCTTCACGTTAAGCAGTTCGGCATAGCCCAGCGTCTCGCCGATAAACTTGTTGTTCGACGGCACCAGCATCTCGACGGTATAGTCGGCCGTGTCCTCTGAGTCGGACTCCGGAGCCTTGCGGTCGGGCAACAGCCGGCGCATGGCGATGACGCTCAGCACACCGATGAACAGGCAGAACAAACCCGGAATCGTTGTCGCCAGTACGTTCATCGCCGTGCCTGTATGGTCGGCATAGAGGCCCGAGATAATCAGGTTCGGCGGCGTACCGATCAGCATACACACCCCACCCATGCCCGAGGCATAGCTCAGGGGTATCAGCAGCTTGGAAGGTGAGATGCCCAGCTTCTTCGACCACATCTTGACAATGCTCACAAAGAGGGCCACCACCGTCGTGTTGCTCAGGAAGGAGCTCAGTGCGGCCACGGGCAACATCAGTCTGACAACAGCTCTGGAGTACGTCTTCGGCTGTCCCAGCAGGTTTTTCACAATCCACTGCAACACACCGGTATGCGTCAGTCCCGCTACGACCACGAACAGCACACCGATGACAACCACCGACGTGCTGCTGAAACCCGAGAAGGCATCCTTCGCGTCAAGTACTCCTGTGACGTAGAGCACGCCGATGGCGCCTAGAAACACCAGGTCGGTGCGCAGCTTGGTAAACAACAGAATGGTAAACATGCCCAGCACCGTCACAATGGTAATCCAGGCATGAATTCCAAAGCCTAAGAATTCAATTGTTTCCACGAATGTTATATATTTTTCTTTTCAATCAAAACCTCGCACGTTGTCCGTGCACCTTGCAAAGATAGAACAATTCTCTGTAACTCGCAAATTTTGCGAACATATTTTACTGAAAAATTACAGATTGATGCCGTAGCTCTGTTTGACTTCGCTCATGACGAAGGTACTCTCAATGGAGCTGATGTTATCGATGTCGCCCAGTTTGTTGAGCACAAACTCCTGGTACTGCTTCATGTCCCGCGCGCGTACTTTTAATAGATAGTCGTAAGCTCCTGAGGTGTTGTAACATTCGGTTACCTCTGGGATACGCATGATGCGGCGTACGAAGGAGTCGGCTTTCTCGTGGTTAATCTGGTTGAGCTTCACCTTACAGAACACCAACAGTTTCTGGTCTAACTTCTCCGGGTCGAGGATGGCCACATACTTCTTGATATACCCTTTCTTCTCCAATCGTTTCTGACGCTCAAAAACGGGCGTCGGGGTCAAATGTACCGCATCGGCCAACTCTTTTGTGGTCAATTTCGCGTTTTTTTGCAGCGTTTTCAGTATCTGCACGTCGGTTTCATCTAAGATTTCAGCCATATTTTCACCTTTTTACTCTTTTATTTTTTTACTTTTTAGAATTCTATTCTGTTTGAGGGCATTCAAAGAGCCCAAATCAGAGAGTTATTCTTTCTCGGCTGCAAATTTAGGTATATTTTCTGAATTACGCAAGAAATTTGGAGGATATTTCTAAAGTTTCTACCTTTGCACTGTCAAACTAAGTGAAGCAAATAGCAAAATCGCTAAATCACTAAAATCGACAAATAAATAGTAAATAGTAAATTGTTAAATAGTAAATTGAATTGATTATGAGTACAAAAAAGAATTATCGTTTTGAGACTTTACAACTTCACGTTGGTCAGGAACAGGCGGACCCCGCCACAGATGCACGTGCCGTGCCCATCTATCAGACCACCAGTTACGTGTTCCGTAATTCACAGCATGCTGCCGACCGTTTCGGTCTGCGTGATGCCGGTAATATCTATGGTCGTCTGACCAACTCTACGCAGGGCGTGTTCGAGGATCGTGTCGCTGCCCTGGAGGGTGGTGTGGCAGGTCTGGCCGTCGCCTCTGGTGCTGCCGCTATCACTTATGCCCTGCAGAATATCGTACAGGCAGGTGATCATATCGTCGCTGCCGACAACCTCTATGGCGGCTCCTATAACCTCATCACCCACACACTGGCCACCCAGGGCATCAGCAACACGATTCTAAATGTCAACGACCTCGAGGCGCTCGATGCTGCCATCCAGCCCAACACAAAAGTAGTATATGCCGAGACCTTCGGCAACCCCAATTCTGACGTGCTCGACCTCGAAGGCGTGGCAGCCGTAGCCCACAAGCATGGCATCCCCTTCATCGTCGATAACACCTTCGGCACACCCTATCTGATTCGTCCGCTGGAGCACGGCGCAGACATCGTGGTACACTCGGCAACGAAGTTCCTCGGTGGTCACGGAACCTCACTCGGTGGAGTCATCGTTGATGGTGGTAAGTTCGACTGGAAGCAGAATGACAAGTTCCCCACACTCAGCAAGCCCGATCCCTCGTATCACGGCATCGTCTTTTCCGACGCTGTAGGCGCTGCTGCCTACGTCACCCGCATCCGTGCCGTCATCCTGCGCGATACTGGTGCCGCCATCTCTCCCTTCAACGCCTTCATCCTCTTGCAGGGAGTTGAGACACTGAGTCTGCGTGTGGAGCGTCATGTGGAGAATGCCCTGAAGGTGGTTGACTTCCTCAGCAAGCATCCGAAGGTTGCCAAGGTGAACCATCCGGCCCTCGAGAGCCATCACGACCATAAGCTCTATCAGAAGTATTTCCCCAACGGCGGTGCCTCTATCTTCACCTTCGAGGTAAAGGGCGGTGAGAAAGAGGCTTGGACATTCATCGACTCGCTCCGGATATTCTCGCTGCTGGCTAACGTGGCCGACGTGAAGAGCCTGGTGATTCATCCCTACACCACCACCCACTCACAGCTCTCGCCCGAGGAACTCGCCGAGCAGCACATCACGCCTGCTACCGTACGCCTCTCCATCGGTACCGAGCATATCGACGACATCATCGAAGACCTCGCCCAGGCCCTCGACAAGATTTAATTTGTCAAGAATTGGAGAATTTAAGAATTAATTTGTACCTTTGCGGTGCATAAGTCGCAAAAACATAGGAATAACGTAAAAACAAAAAATAATATGTCTAAGATTGCAAAGCAGCTGACTGAGCTCGTCGGCAACACCCCACTTCTGGAGCTCAACAAGTATTCAACGGCTAAGGGACTGGAGACTCCCGTCATTGCCAAAGTAGAGTTTTTTAATCCTGGCGGCAGCGTGAAAGACCGTATCGCACTGGCGATGATTGAGGATGCAGAGAAGAAGGGCATCCTGAAGCCTGGTGCCACCATCATTGAACCCACCTCGGGAAACACTGGCGTAGGATTGGCTCTGGTAAGCGCCGTCAAGGGCTACCATCTTATCCTTACCATGCCTGAAACCATGAGCGTGGAGCGCAGAAACCTCGTGAAGGCTTACGGTGCCGAGGTGCGCCTCACCTCTGGCAAGGACGGTATGCCAGGTGCCATCCGCGCCGCCGAGGAGCTGCGCGACTCTATTCCCGGAGCTGTCATCCTGCAGCAGTTCGAGAACGCTGCCAACCCCGCCAAGCACTACGCCACAACGGGTCTTGAGATCTGGCGCGACACGGACGGACAGGTCGATATCTTCGTCGGCGGTGTTGGTACCGGCGGTACCATCTCGGGTACGGGTAAGTATCTGAAGGAGCAGAACCCGAACGTGAAGATCATCGCCGTGGAGCCGAAGTCAAGCCCTGTGCTGAACGGCGGACAGAGCGGACCGCACAAGATTCAGGGTATCGGTGCCGGCTTCGTGCCCAAGACTTACGATGCCGACGTCATTGACGAGGTGTTTGACGTGGAGAACGACGATGCTATCCGCACAGGTCGTGAGATTGCCCAGTCGGAAGGTCTGCTGGTGGGTATCTCTGCCGGTGCTGCACTCTATGCTGCCATCGAGGTGGCCAAGCGTCCGGAGAACAAGGGTAAGAAGATTGTGGCGCTGCTGCCTGACACGGGTGAGCGTTACCTCTCGACGGTGCTCTACGCCTTTGAGGACTATCCCCTCTAAGTTTCCATCGGGAATCATCATAAAAAAAACGCTGAGTCGGGAACGGCTTGGCGTTTTTTTATTCTTCTTTCTCTTCCTGGGAATGGCTGACGGCGCGGATGTTTCGCATCAGTCCTTCGTATTTCGCCCGTTTGACGGCGCTGCCCTTGAACAGTCGGCGGTAGTCTTCTATGGTGAGCTGCTCCCAGTCGTCGCGGCTCATGGCAAGCAGTTCGGGCTTGGGCTGCAGCAGCGGCTCGGTATTGGGCACGGCAAAGCGGTTCCACGGACAGACCTGCTGACAGCGGTCGCAACCGTAGATGGTGTTTCCCATTGCCTTGGCATACTGTGGGGCAATGGGACCTCGGTTTTCGATGGTCTGGTAAGAGAGGCAGGCTTCGGCGTTGAAGTTTGAAGTTTGATGTTTGAAGTTTGATGTTTGGGTGGTGAGGGCATGGGTGGGACAGGCATCGATGCAACGGTGGCAGTTGCCACAGCGGTTAGGCATGGGGCTGTCGTAGTCAAGCTCGACGTCTAACAACAGCTCGCCGAGAAAGAACATGGTACCGGCATGGGGGATGATGAGCTGGCGGTTGCGCCCTGTCCAGCCAAGTCCTGACCGCTCTGCCCAGTAGCGTTCGAGCAGGGGGGCGCTGTCGCAGAACACTCTCCCCCTGATGCCCTCTGCGAGGGCTTCCAGCTTACTGAACAGCTGGCGGAGCTTCTGCTTGACGACATCGTGATAGTCCTGCCCAAGGGCGTAGGCGGCGATGGTGAAGGTTTGATGTTTGATGTTTGATGTTTGAAGTTTGAAGTTTGAAGTTTGATGTTTAGGCGTTGAGTGGTGGGGGGCGTAGTTGAGTGCTACGCAGACGATGCTCTTGGCTCCTTCCATCAGCAGACGGGGGTCGAGGCGCTGGTCGATGTAGTTCTCCATATACGCCATATCCGCATGTCCGCCCTTGCCGAGCCACTGGCGGAAGTATTGCTCTGCCTCTGTACTGACTCGCTCTGCCTTGGCAATGCCACAGGCAGAGAAACCCAGTTCATAGGCTGTTTCTTTGATGAGTTTTGAGTTTAGCGTGTAGGGCTTGTTCTCCATGCTACAGGTTAAACTATTCGAAGGTGCGGAATTCGTAGCCTTGCTGTCGCAGCCATTTGATGGACTCCGGCAAGGCATAGCGCAGCTTGTCGATGCTCTTCAGCGAGTCGTGGAAGGTGATGATGCTGCCGTTGCGGGCATAGCGCTTCACGTTGTTGAGCACGTCCTCGGCACTCAGCCACTTGGAGTAGTCGCGCGTCACCAGGTCCCACATCACAATCTTGTAATTCTTCTTCAGCCAGTAGTATTCGCTCCAGCGCATCAGTCCATGAGGAGGACGGAAGAGGTGGGCATGGATGAGTTCGTTGGCTTTTTGTGTATTGATGAGATAGGTGGAAACCCAGTGCTTGAAAGCGCCGAGATGGTTGAACGTGTGGTTGCCTATCTGATGGCCTTCTGCCACGATGCGCTCAAAGAGCTCGGGATATTTCCTGACGTTGTCGCCCACCATGAAGAACGTTGCCCTGATGCCGAACTCACGCAGCGTGTCAAGGATAAACGGTGTGGCTTCGGGAATGGGCCCGTCGTCAAAGGTCAGATAGACTGCCTTTTCCGACGCGTCCATTCGCCAGAGTGCCTGTGGGAATATCCATCGCAGAAATGCGGTCGGTTGTTCTATGAGCATCGTGTATGCAGAACTTTAATCCACCTGATATCCCATGTCCTCGAGCTGCTTGATAATCATATTCATCTCGCCATACTTCGTGCTGAGTTCCGGGTCGTTGGCATCACGTACGATGAGTGCCAGTCGCTTGAGGATATAGAAGTGGAGTGAAATCTCTTCCTGGCTATCCATGAAGTTCGTGCTGCCCAGGTCGGCACGGAGCGTTGCAACGGACTGCTTCCAGATGGGGTTGATGAACTCCATCGCCTTCATGTCCTTCGCCCAGTTGGGGTCGATGCTGGCAGCGATGTCGCTGGTGCTCAACAGGGCTTTCAGCGCCTCGGAAATCTCCAGCTGTGACGACAGGAACCAATAGCGGTCGCTCAGGTTATAGTACCAGTTGAGATACTGTGAGTACTTCTTCCACAGCTCCTTGACGTGCAGCATCGCCATCTCCTTGTTGCCCAGAGCGGCATAGGAGCGTGCTATGTCGGCAGAGCCGGACATATAGTCCTCACGGACATTGCTGAGCGGCAGCACTTTTTCGTAGCGTGCCAATACCTTGGCGGCCTTGTCGAAGCTGGCCTTTGCTTCGTCGGCCTTGCCTTCTTGCTCCAGTTTATTGCCTTCGGAGATGAGCTGGGCGGCCAGCTGTGCGAAGATGCGGCGGTGCGTGAAGCACATACGCATGACGGTCTCATCGAGATAGAGTCCCGGCACTTCCAGTCCGCCGTATTTGAAGCGCTCCATCAGACATTGATAGGTCCTCTCCGTATCGAAATTGCTGCCGAGAGAAACAGGGCTCGGCATACCGTACTCGTCATCCTTGACCGTGGTGAACGGCGTGATGCGGTTCAGCAGACCTTCCTGAATGAAGTTGTAGCCGAGGTTCATGTAGTTGTCGCTTCCTACGGTCATGGCGACGTAAATAGGACGTGTCCAGTTACACTTGGCCACCATCTCGAGCATCATGAGGTCGTTCTTGTAGAGCGCGTTGTGGCCCTTGAGTGAGATGACCATCTTGTCGGGGATGGAGTCATAGGGAATCTTCATGCCGCTCTTGCGCACCTTCTCCTTGTCGATGGTCATATAGAGCGTGTCGGTGGGAATGACATGCAGGTTGTCGTTGCCCAGCAGGAGCTGCATCACCTCACGCTGCTTCGGAGAAACGTCATTGCGTACCCAGTACTTCAGCACATTGCTGAGTTCGAACGGCTCGTCGCCGAACAGCTCACGTGCCTGTTCGGGGTAGTCCTGATAGACATTGCTGATGAGCGTTTTCAGCTCAGGATAAACCTGTACCATGTCGTTGGCACGTCCGGCATAGTCATAGCGCGGCCATTCAATAGGCACGCTGGGGGAGCCTGGTGAGTCGTAAGCCGGACGCCGCATCTGGTCGATGTACCAGTCGGTCTGCAGATAGCTGAGGTTACAGACTCGGGCATCGGTACGCACACCCTCCACATCCTGGTTATACCACAACGGGAAGGTGTCGTTGTCGCCGTTGGTGAACACGATCGGGAATCCTTCGTCCTGTAGCGACATCAGGTAGTTCTGTCCGAAGTCACGGCAGGTATAGCGTCCGCTACGGTCATGGTCGTCCCATGTCTGTGACGCCATCTGGATAGGAATCACGATGGCCAGTACAGAGACGGCGGCAGCGATGACGGCGGGGTTCACTTTCTTCAGCAGTCGGCGCAGGATGTCCCACAGCGCCACGACACCCATGCCGCACCAGATGGCGTAGGCATAGAACGAACCGGCATAGGCATAGTCACGCTCACGTGGCTGGTTAGGCGTCTGGTTCAGGTAGATGACGATGGCAAGACCGGTCATGAAGAACAGGAAGAACACCACCCAGAACTGGCGTATGCCCTTCTGCTGACGCATGAGCGACTGCCACAGCAGACCGATGAATCCGAGAATCAGCGGCAGACAATAGAACACGTTGTGTCCCTTGTTCTCCTTCAGCTCGTCGGGCAGCAGGTCCTGGTCGCCCAGACGGGCGTTGTCGATGAACGGAATACCCGTTATCCAGTTGCCGTGCTCCAGCTCGCCGTTGCCTTGAATGTCGTTCTGGCGACCGGCGAAGTTCCACATGAAGTAACGCCAGTACATGAAGTTACACTGGTAGGTGATGAAGAACCAGATGTTGTCAATCTGCGACGGCACCTTCACCATGATGTCCTCACCGCAGCGGTCGTAGGGCACCTCCGTACCGTCCACACCGTTCATCCACTGCTCGTAAGAGCGGGCATGACCGGCATCCCACATGCGGGGGAAGAACATGTTTTGAGCATAGACGTACTTGTCCTTCGTTTGTACGATTTCGTACTCGTCGGGCTCGTCGGCCGACTTCTTCTCCTTCTTGTTATAGACGGGGGCTCCCTCCTTGACTACAGGGCGGCAGTAGTTGCCTTCCTGCTTCAGCTCCACCTGCGACGTGTAAGCCTGTCCGTAGAACAACGGGTACTGCCCGTACTGTTCACGTCCCATGTATTCTGCCAGCTGGAAGAAGTTCTCGGGAGAGTTCTGGTCCATCGGGGGATTAGCCACCGAACGTATCACGATGACGGCATACGACGAGTAGCCGATCATCAGCATCAGCATGCAGAGCAGCGATGTGTTCTTGATGCGGGTAGAAATCAGCGGTTTGTTGCTGCGCTTGTACTGCAGCAGGACGAAAAGCACGACGAGTACCAAGATACCGGTGAGTGTTGACAGCCATCCGTGCCCGAAGAACGGGATGCCCAACATGCCGACAGACAGCGTGAACGCCAGGTTCTGACGCAGAGAGCTGCGGTCGGTGTAGGTCTCCCAGATAGCCCAGATGATGATGCCTGTCAGCAGCACCATGTAAATAATCTCACCCGTATTGAACGGACAGCCGAGGGTGTTGACGAAGAACAGTTCAAACCATCCTCCCACACGTACGATGCCCGGCACGACACCATAGAGTACGGCTGCCAGAATGACTATCGAGATGCCCAGGGCAATCAGCGAGCCACGCAGGTCTTTCTTCGGGTCTTGGTTCTGGTAGCGGCGGTAGTACCACACGAGCACGATGGCAGGCAGACAGAGCAGGTTCAGCAGGTGAACGCCGATGCTGAGGCCCGTCATGTAGAATATCAGTACCAGCCAGCGGTCAGCATGGGGCTGGTCTGCCTGGTCTTCCCATTTCAGTATGAGCCAGAACACTACAGCGGTGAACGCCGACGAATAGGCATATACCTCACCTTCGACGGCAGAGAACCAGAACGTGTCGCTGAATGTATAGATAAGCGCTCCCACCAGTCCCGATGCTTCGATGGCAATGAGTTTGGCGGTCGTCAGCTCCTCCCAGTTGTCAATGAGCAGGCGGCGCACCAGGTGGGTAATGGTCCAGAACAGGAACAGGATGGTGGCTGCCGAGAGCAACGCACTCATGATGTTTACCATACGGGCCACGTTGCTCGGGTCGCTGACAAACTGAGAGAAAAGATTGGCTGTAAGCATGAAGAACGGCGCGCCGGGGGGGTGTCCTACTTCGAGTTTGTAGCCTGTGGAAATAAATTCAGGGCAGTCCCAGAACGAGGCTGTCGGCTCAATTGTGGAGCAATAGACAAAGGCGGCTATGAGAAAGGTCAGCCAGCCCAGCACGTTGTCCACCAATCTGTATTGTTTCATTACTTTTTGGGTTGTTATTTATAAATAATGTGCAAAGGTAGTGCAAACCGAGCGAAACACAAAATAAATTAGGAAATATTAAATAAGCATAGTGCCGTAACGATGAGTGCCGCAACGGTGATGACATAGAACGCGATGTTGGTCCAGCGGGTATGTGTCAGTGCAATGAAGTGGGCCAGCAGCGGACTGGTATTGATGATGATGAGACGCATCAGCATGTCGTAGTGCTGAGGCTGCAGGGCGAGCAGGAGGAACGTCAGCAGGTCGGTGAAAATGAAACAGTCGAACAACATACGGATACGTATCTTGTCCCGGTAGCGAGTGCGGATGTAATGAATGATGCCCGTCAACGCCAGCACGAACATGAAGACATATACGATGAGCTGGGGAACGCTTAGTTGGCTGAAGTCAAAGGGTATGCCAAACTCACCCAGCTTCGAGAAGTGTCCCATTGGCGTCTCATAGTCCTCCGTGAAGATAAAGTAAACCCCTGCAAACCAATAAGGTGTCGTCAAGCCCAGCAGGGACGCAAAGAACGCGCGCCACGACAGCGACTGAATCTTGGACGCCATCAGCAGCCATAGTAGAGGCAGGAAGAACACGATATGCACACATACCATACTGCTTAGTCCGAGGAGCAAGAACGTGTAGTATGTCCAGCCCGTGGCCCGTTTGTCCTGATAGGAGTGGAAGAGGGTATAGTAAGACGCAATGATGCACAGCTCCGTCACGGCCCCCGACAGGGAACCGAACATGAAGCACGCCGTACATGACAGCACGAGGAACGTGCAGCTGACCATGCGTGAGTATATGCGGAGCAGCGCATTGGCATTGTTCAGCTCTACCATCAGATAGGTACACACGGCAAAAATGGCAAACTGAATCCACCAGTTCTCCTGCAGCAGCCCCGCCAGCAGCCATATACAAATGGCATACACTGCCGTACAAGGCAGCGCCATGCGACTCTCAGAAACCGTGTTCTGCAAAAACTTCATCTCTTTACTTCTTGCTCCTTGCCCCTTGCTCCTTTAATTAAAGGTCCGCTCCGATGTCGCGACGGAAGTATTTATCAGTGAACTGAATCTTCTGAGCTTCAGTAAACGACTTCTGCAGCGCCTCTGCTTTGTCTTTTCCATAGGACGAGACGGCGATGACACGTCCGCCGTTGGTGACCACCTGTCCTTCCTTCAATGCCGTACCAGCATGGAAGACAATGCTACCCACCACTTGGTCAGTTCCCGTAATTTCATATCCCTTCTTATATGCCTCGGGATAGCCCCCGCTGACTAACATGACGCATACTGCGGCACGCTCGTCAAACTCTACTTGGTACTGGTCGAGATTACCCTTGGCCACACCCTCGAACAGCTCCACTATATCTGTTTTTAGTCTCAGCATCACCGTTTCAGTCTCGGGGTCACCCATGCGGCAGTTGTATTCGATGACTTTCGGCTCACCCTTCACATTGATGAGTCCGAAGAAGATGAAACCCTTGTAGTCGATGCCCTCTTTGCGGAGTCCGTTGACGGTGGGGCTGATGATGCGGTCCTCCACCTTCTTCATCCACTCCTTCGTGGCAAAGGGTACCGGACTGACGCTACCCATGCCGCCGGTGTTCAGACCTGTGTCACCTTCGCCGATGCGCTTGTAGTCCTTCGCCTCGGGCAGAATCTGATAGTGTTCACCATCTGTCAGCACGAACACCGAGCACTCGATACCGCTCATGAACTCCTCGATGACCACACGGCTACTGGCATTGCCAAACATGCCGCTCAGCATCTCACGTAGCTCCTTCTTCGCCTCGTCCAGCGTCGGCAGGATAAGCACCCCCTTGCCGGCACACAGTCCGTCAGCTTTCAGCACGTAGGGAGCTTCTAAGGTCTCAAGGAACTGGAGTCCTTCTTCCAGATGCTCACCGTCAAACGTTTCATAGCATGCCGTCGGGATGTTGTGGCGCACCATAAACGCCTTGGCGAAGTCCTTGCTGCCTTCCAGCACGGCACCGGCCTTCGATGGGCCAATGACGGGGATATGCTTTGTCCGCGGGTCAGCCTGAAGGTCGTCGTAGATACCTTTTACCAATGGGTCCTCGGGGCCTACTACCACCATGCCAATCTCCTTGTCCACACAGAACTGCTTGACGGCTTCGAAGTTGTCAGCCTTCATATTGACATTCTCACCCACATTCCCCGTTCCGGCATTGCCTGGGGCAATATAGAGTTTCTCACATTTGTTGCTTTGAGCTATTTTCCATGCCAGTGCGTGCTCGCGTCCGCCACTGCCTAAGAGTAATATCTTCATTGTTCTTTTCCGTTTATTTACAAATTTGGGTGCAAAGTATTTTATTTCAGATAGTCTTCGAAGTACTGTGTGATGCGTTCGTGCAGGTGGATGCTGCGGTGGCCGCGCATATTGTGCTCTTCTTCGGGATAGAAGAAGAAATCGGGCTGTGTGCCGGCATCGATGCAGGCTTTCAGGAATGATAGGCAGTGCTGCGGCACGACGATATTGTCGTTGTAGCCTGAGATAATCTGCAGCTTGCCTTTAAGGTCTCCTGCCTTGTTGATGAGGCTGGTCTTTTCATAGCCTTCGGGGTTGGTCTGCGGTGTGTCCATGTAACGCTCACCGTACATCACCTCATACCATTTCCAGTCGATGACAGGTCCACCAGCTACGCCGACCTTGAACACATCGGGATAGTTGAGCATGAGCGAAACCGTCATGAAGCCACCAAATGACCAGCCGTGCACACCGATTCTGTCGGCGTCAACGTAAGGCTGGCTCTTGAGGAACTTAACGCCCTCCATCTGGTCAAGCATCTCGACCTGTCCGAGCTGACGGAAGGTGACTTGTTCGAAGTCGCGTCCACGATATTGTGAGCCTCGGTTGTCGAGGATGAACAGCACGTAGCCTTTCTGTGCCATATAGGTCTCCCAGGGACGTGAGCCCCAGTGCCAAGATGCCTCGACATTATTGGCATGCGGGCCACCATAGACGTAGATGACGGTGGGGTATTTCTTGGTGGGGTCGAAGTCGGCGGGTTTTACCAGTCGGTAGTAGAGGTCGGTGACGCCATCGGCAGCCTTGATGCTACCACTTTCGAACTGCGGTATCTCGTAGCCTTCCCAAGGGTCGCGTGAGGTCAGCAGGTTGACGGTCTGCGCCTTGCCCTTGTTGATGTTGATGAGGTCCACTTTACGTGGCACGTCGGGAGCCATGTTCGTATCGACAATCTTCTGACCGCTGGCCGAGAGCTCTCCATAGTGGACGCCCAGTCCGTTGTCGAGGGGTGTGTACTTACCTGACTTCACATCGACACAGAACAGGTTATGGTACAGCGGATGGTTGATGTTGGCCTTGATGATGATGCTCTTCTCTTTTTCGTTAAAGCCCAGCACCTCCATGACGACAAAGTTTCCCTTCGTGAGCTGACGCAGCTGTTTCCCTTCCTTATTATATAGGTATAGGTGATTATAGCCGTCGCGTTGGCTCTGCATAATAAACTTGTCGGCATCCCAGGGCAGGAACTGAATGGGGTGGAGAGGCTCCACGTATTTCTCGCTCTTCTCTTCGTCGAGCATGGCAAGGCGCTGGCCTGTCGTGGCATTGTAGCTGACAAGCTGGCAGTCGTTTTGGTCGCGATTGAGCTCGAACATATAGACGGTCTTGCTGTCAGGACTCCAGGCAATGTTGGTGAAGTAGCGGTCTGTCGGGTCGCCGGCCTGCAGATAGACCGTTTTTCCTGACTGTACGTCATAGATGCCGACGGTGACCTGATGGCTGGTCTCTCCTGCCATCGGGTATTTGTCGGGCTCGTAGGAAGCGCAACGGCTGTTGATATCTACCTGCGGGTAGTCAGTCACCATCGACTGGTCCATGCGGTAGAAGGCGAGACGCTGTCCGTCGGGGCTCCAGAAGGTGCCTTTATCGATGCCGAACTCATTGCGGTGTACGCTCTGTCCATAGACTATCTCACGGCTGCCGTCGGTGGTGAGCTGGCGCTCCTCGTTGGCGGCAGTACGCACATAAAGCTGATGATTTTTGACGTAGGCCACGTTACGTGACTTGGCGTTCCAGTCGCTGTGCTCCTCGTCCTGAGAGGTCTGTGTCCATACAGTCTCTTTCTTCTGCCAGTCAAAGAGAATACGCTCATGTCCGTTGTCGAGCTTGACGAGTGTCTCGTTGGGGTAGGGGTATGAGGCTTCGTAGGCGGCATACCAGTTCCCTTTGATGTCTTTGACACTAAAAAGCTTGGTGCGACTGCCATTCTCGTCAAGCATACCGCCGTCGGAGACGTCGAGATACATCAGCTGGTCGCCCCACCAGGTGGTCCAGAGGTAGTCGCCCCGCAGGAGCTGGTTGCCTCCGTAACCGATTTGTTCGAGTGAAAACTTTTTCTTCTGTGCTGCCATAGGTTGTGGACAGAATGTGAATAAGGTGAGTGCGGCAACCATGACGAGCTGGACGCACTTCTGCTGGTTAATCTTCATCATCTTCTTCAAATCTCCTGTTATTCTTGCCGAAGTCACGTCGGTTCTTCCCGCTACGGTCGAAACGCTCGTGCCCTTCTTTCTTAAAATCACGTATTCCCTTCTTGAAGTCTCTGCCGGCCTTCTTGAAATCACGGTCACCTCTCTTGAAATCACGGTCACCTCTCTTGGAGTCACGGTCACCTCTCTTGGAGTCACGGTCACCTCTCTTGAATTCTCGGTCTCCTTTCTTGAATTCCCGGTTGCCGTCTTGTCCCTTTCCTCTTGCCCCTTGCTCCTTTTTCCATGCTCCACGCTCCTTGGTACGGGCTTCGCGTTCAGCCAAGCGCTCCAGGGAAAGGAACTTGAACGAACGGATGTCTTGCTCCTCGTTCTCCTCTTCCTCGCTGATGCGCTTCTTGAATTCACGTTCTTTCTTGAAACGGTGCTTCTCGGCCATCTGGCGCTTCTCTTCGTCGGTCTTTACCACACCTCCTTCAGAGCGGAAATCACGTAGCTTGCCGTCGAAAATCTGATACTTGCGGAACTCGCACTCCAGACTTCCGTTAAAGAGCGGAATTTTGATGCTGGGCTTCAGACCTATCTGCTCGAAGCACTCCTCGCGGTAGCTGAGCACCCAGGCGTCACCGCCGAGGAACTGATGCTTCAACCGCTCGCCAATCATCTTGTAGGTGCCCAGCAGGTCGGGCGTGGAGATACGCTCGCCATAGGGCGGATTGGTGACAATGATACTCTTTGCCGGCGGCTGGGTGAAGTCCTTGAAGTCCTGTTCGTTGACGGTAATGTTGTTGGTCAGCCCTGCGGCACGGACATTGAGGCGTGCCGTGTTGACTGCCTTGATGTCGATGTCATAGCCGTAGATGTGGTGGTTGAACTCTCGTTCCTGTGACTCATCGTTGTAGATGTCGTCGAAGAGCTCTCGGTCGAAGTCGGCCCACTTCTCGAAGGCATATTCCTTGCGGAATAGTCCCGGTGCCATGTTACGGGCGATGAGGGCAGCCTCGATGAGCAGGGTGCCGCTGCCGCACATGGGGTCAATGAAGTCGGTGTCGCCTTTCCAGCCCGTCATCAGAATCATGCCGGCTGCCAGCACTTCGTTGAGGGGAGCCTCTACGCTTTCCTGCCGATAGCCACGACGGTGCAAGGACTCGCCGCTGGAATCAAGGCTGAGCGTGCAGTTGTCTTCGGCAATGTGTATGTTGAGACGTATGTCTGGGTTGGCCACGCTGATGTTAGGACGCTTGCCAGTCTTCTCACGCAGTTGGTCAACGATGGCATCCTTGACTTTGTAGGCAACGAATTTCGAGTGACGGAACTCCTCGCTGAATACAACAGAATCGACAGCGAAGGTCTTGTCGGTACCGAGGTACTCGCTCCACTCCATCTGCTTGACTGCTTCGTACACGTCGTCAGCCGAGCGTGCCTTGAAGTGTTTGATAGGTTTGAGAATACGGATGGCGGTGTGTAGTTGGAAATTGGCGCGATACATCATCTCCTTATCGCCCGTAAACGACACCATGCGTCGTCCAATCTGTACATCGTTAGCCCCCAGCTCGGTCAGTTCTTTTGCCAAAACGGGTTCCAAACCCATGAAAGTTTTGGCAATCATTTCGAATGTTTGTTCCATGATGATGCTAAAATATGCTGCAAAGGTACGATTTTTATTTTTATTTCTTGCATAAATAAAAAAATAATTGTAATTTTGTGGCGTAAACTTATCTGTGTAAAAATCGGAACCAAGACGATGACAGTTCTTTTTAACGTGATGCCACTGTTTCAAATCAGGTTCGACATTCTGATGTGGGTTGTCGGACTGCTTGTGATTGTGCCGTGTGCCTTTGCGTTGTGGATGCAGCGCAAGGAAAAGCTTAAGTTGGAGAAAGAACTGCAGATGATTGACTTGTTGCAGGGTCGCAGCATCGAGTTTGACATGGTGCTCAAGACCATGAAGCTTGCCGTTTGGAAGATAGATGTTGCCACACAGAAAGTTACGTTTGGCAGCGATTATCGTGATCAAGGTGATTATATAGGTACGGCCGAAATGCCGATGAGTGAGTTCTCGCGGCGTATCGCAGAAGAGGACCGTGACCGCATCCATCAAAATGTGCTTCAGTTGATGGAGGGGAAGATAAACGATTATTATACCCAGTATCGCGTCAAACCCTTCAGTTCCAAACAATATATATGGGAGGCAAGTTATTGCATGGTTTCAGAACTTAGTCCCAGCGGGGTGCCGCTTACTATAGTCGGAACATCCATGTCTATTGAGGAACAGAAAAAGACGGAGGTAGCGCTGTTGGAGGCACGTAACCGAGCAGAGGAGAGTGATCGGCTCAAGTCGGCGTTCCTGGCGAATATGAGTCATGAGATCAGAACTCCGCTCAATGCCATCGTCGGTTTCAGCGATATCCTGCCGATGGTGCAGACGGAGGAGGAGCGTGGAGAACTTCTCCGCCTCATCAAGGACAACAACGCGAAACTGCTACACATGATTGATGACATTGTAACTATGTCAAAAATCGAGGCTGGCAGTAGCGATATTGAAAAGAGTGAGTTCGATCTCTGTATTATTGTTCATGAGATGGCTGACTCCTGTGCGTCACGCAATGAGAATCCTGACATTATCGTGAATGAGCAGATTCCTAAAGATGACATTATGATTAAGAGTGACAGTTCCCGTGTGGCCGACATTCTTGACCAGTTTATCAACAATGCTTTGAAGTTTACCGTTAAAGGTTCCGTGACGGTGGGATGTGACCCGGCGAAGGACGGCTTTGTGCGTATCTGGGTGAAGGACACGGGTAAGGGAATTCCAGAGGAAAAGCTTGATAAGGTGTTTGACCAGTTTTTCAAACTCGATGAATTTATCCCAGGTACCGGTCTCGGACTCCCTATTTGTCGGGCTATAGCTTTGATGCTTGGCGGTCGTGTGGGCGTCGATTCCGAGCTGGGCGTCGGCTCCACCTTCTGGGCTGAACTGCCCGTCGAGTAGCTTTCCATACTTGGAATGCTTTCCTATTCTTACTCCTATACGTTATTGGAGTTTTTTGATGACGGCGGTGGTGCCGGGGAGTGTCTTGCCGTAGTTGCTCTCCTTGATGTCGCGGATGCGTAGCTCCTTCATGCTGCTACAGCCCGTGAAGGCATCGCCCTGGCATTGCGGATTCTTTCCGCTGACGGTGGCCGTGAGGAGTTTCTTGCAATTGCGGAAGGCGTTGGCGGCTATGCTCACTTTATCACCTGGGACGGTGACGCTCGTCAGTCCGCTATTCGCAAATGCATCGCCGGCAATGCTACGTACGCTGGTGGGGATGGTGATGCTCGTCATCTGCGACTGGTTGGCAAAGGCGTTGCTGCCGATGCCCACCACCTGATACGTCTTTCCCTGATGCTTCACCTGTGCGGGAATCTTCACGCTGCCCTTGTACGTGCCGCGCAGCTCACCCGTCACCTCAACGGTCGTTGCAGTCAGAACTTTGTAGTTCAGTTTATCAGCAGTGAACAGCACACTCGTATTGCCTGTGCTACCGGTATCCGAATAATGGTTGCGAATCTCATCCATAGGAATCTTGAACTTCTTGGCGGCCTGCTCAATGTTGAACTTCTGGATTTTCGTCTGGCCGTCCTTACCGGTAATTGTCATTTGACCAGCTTGTAGTACTACCTTTTTGCCAGTCTTCTTGCTCGTCACGTCCACCTTGCCTGCCAAGAGCCAGAACTTCGTCTCTTTGCCTGTCTCCTCCATTGCCACGATAGTGCCTCGGATGCCTGAAACGGCTTGTGTTCCATGGAGACGGAGTTCTCCACCTTTGAACATCGATTTATTCATGTTTATCCAGATGATTCCCATCACCATTTTGACGTTACTGATTTCTCCTTCATAAGGAGGCAGGCGCAGGATGGTGTTCGACAACATGGTAAGTGAAGTCTTATCCGCCAAACCAAGTATAGCCTCAGAATCATCCTCGGTCTTAATTCTGTCACAATAGTGGAGGACGGTTTCAAATTCGGCTCCTACATAGGAGTCATCGTCCTCACATTCTGGTCTTACTGCCACGTCACCTGTGATATCCTTGAAACGTACGTTGCAGTCCTTATACCTATTATACTTCGGCGACCAGTCTTTAAGCGACCTTTCGCTAAACAATCCTCCTTTGCAGCCACAGGGATCGTCGTCTTCTTCACGAACAGTCACTGGGCCTGTCGTGGAGGCACCTTCGACGACGGAGCAGTTGACAGCAATACTCAAGGGCTTACTCCTTCCTTCCCTAGAGGAGTTTGTGTCATAAGTAGCCTGCAACCTCACATAACGCGCATTCCGTGGAATCGTGTAGGAGTATGTGACGGTCTGTTCGTTTATTTTCTTGCTCTCCAGCACTACCCCTTCGTTTTCGGACTTGCCGGTGGTTGCTACCATTTTGAAATGGCATTTACGGTTGTTGACGCCCGTTCCCGTGCACGTGAAGGTAATAGTGTTTCCTGTTTTCACTTCGCAGGTCAGCGTGCGTTGCACGCCTGCATGGGAATCGCCTTGTCGCACAATGGTTCCTCCCGAGACGCTATAGGTCATCTTGCATCCATTATACTCCAGTTTCCCGCTATTCTGCGCCCATGCTGCCGTCGCTGCCACCGTCAGCAGCACGAAAAACCAAATCAATCTATAAATCTTTTCCATAGTCAACAAAGTTGTTAAGTCCTTTGGCTGCAAAGATAATGCAAACCGAGCGAAAAACCAAATAAATTAAAGATTATTTGAGTTTTTCCCTCATCAACGGCAACACGGCATCTCGTCTTGATAGACCCCTTTGATTTCCCCTTTTGATGTCCTAAGTTGTGCGAAAGAAAACCTGCAATTGGTAAAAAAAAGTAAAGAAAATGCTTAAAACGTCATATTTTGACGATTTATTCGTTTAGAATAAAAATAAGTTGTACCTTTGCAAGTTGATGAAGAATCTCGTGACACTGATCTGGCGCTCTCCGCAACTGTCAACGGGTGATATAAGCCGTGACTCGTCGCTGATGGGCTATGTCTCCCAGGCATTGCGAGGGCAAGGCGTTGGTGTCTATGAGATGCGGGAAGACCAGAAACTGCCTCAAGCTGACGTCTATGTGTCGATGGCACGTAGCGGCAAGATGCTCAGCGAACTGGAGGCCCGCGAGCGTAGCGGGGCGCTGGTCATCAATGCGACAAGTGCCGTGCGTCTCTGCCTGAACCGACGGGAGCTGGAACGTCGCCTGCGCGAAGGCGGTGTCGATGTGCCGGGAGAGTACAATGGTGAAGGCCCTTGCTGGCTGAAGTTCAACAGTATGGCCGGTCATGTCACCTTTGCACACAATGCCGACGGACTGGAGCAGCTGAAGCTGTCGCTTCGTCATCATGGCATTTGTGATTGGGTGGTCAGTCCACACGTCATTGGACGTCATGTGAAGTTCTACGGTGTGGCGGGTACGGATTTCTTCCAAGCCTACTGCATCAGCCCCGACAGTCTGCGAAAGCAGGCGGAAGAGGCGGCTAGGCTGACGGGCATCACCGTCTATGGCGGCGATGCCATCGTGCGTGAAGACGGTAGCAGCTGTATCGTCGATTTCAACGACTGGCCCAGCTTCTCGCCCTGTATGGAAGAGGCGGCAGAGGTCATCGCCGAGTGCATCGTAAAACGGATGAGTGAAAAGTGAAATGAGAAACGTCATTCGCGGAATTATCTTCGACTATGGTGGTACGCTCGACACGGGCGGCAACCACTGGGGACGGGTTATCTGGGAGGCCTATGAGCGTCACCACTTGCCCGTCACGGCGCAGCAGTACTGCGAGGCTTACGTCTATGCGGAGCGCACGTTAGGCAGCGAACCGATTATACAGTGTGCTGAGAACTTCCGACGGACGCTGGAGGCGAAGCTGAAACTCCAGAGGGAGTACCTGTTGAGTCGGGGTGTCGTTGACGCGGATTTGAGTGCTCTGGTCGATGAGCTTGACCAGTTGGCACGTCGACAGACGGCAAACAGCCGTAAGGTGCTGTTGCAACTGAAGGAGCGCCTCCCGCTCGTGCTGGTCAGCAATTTTTACGGCAACCTCGCCGCTGTGCTGAGCGATTACGGGCTTGCTGACCTGTTCGGGCATGTGGTGGAGTCGGCTGCCGTGGGCGTGCGAAAGCCCGACCCGCGCATCTTCATGCTTGGCGTCGAGGCGCTTGGCTTGTCACCGCAGCAGGTCATGGTAGTGGGCGACAGCATGAAGAACGACATCCGGCCAGCCCGCAGCATTGGCTGCCACACCGTATGGCTGAAAGGACAAGGATGGCCCATTGATGCGGATTTCAAATCCGTGTCTCAGAAGTCGGGGATTCCAAATTCTCTTCAACAAGAGGAGGCCGATCACTTCATCACAGACCTTCGGGAATTATTGACAATCATATAAGAAACGAAATAGATATGAAACAGACACACGTAAAGCCGGCAGACGGCAAACTCGGAATCTTGGTTGTTGGCAATGGAGCCGTAGCCACGACCTTCATGACAGGTGTGCTTATGGCACGTCGCGGATTGGCAAAGCCCATTGGCTCCATGACGCAGTACGACAAAATCAGGGTGGGGCAGGGAGCCGACAGACAGTACCTCACTTACAACGAGATAGTACCTATGGCCCGGCTTGATGACATCGTCTTCGGCTGTTGGGATGTCTATCCGCAAAATGCCTTTCAAGCAGCGATGTATGCCGAGGTGTTGCAGGAGAAAGACATCCTGCCCGTCAAGGACGAGCTGCAGCAGATAGTTCCCTTGAAAGCAGCCTTTGACAAGAACTATGCCAAGCGTATTGACGGGGATAACGTGAAAAGTCTTCCTGCAAAAGACGCTGGAAAATGTATGCCTACCCGTTGGCAGATGGTGGAGATGTTGCGTGAGGACATCCGCCAGTTCAAGAAAGAGAAGGGGTGTTCCCGTATCGTAGTGCTTTGGGCAGCATCGACGGAGATTTATATTCCTGTGGAGGAAAAGGTACATTACCGCTTGAGCGATTTGGAGGCGGCGATGAAAACCAACGATTGCGAACATGTGGCACCGTCGATGTGCTATGCCTATGCAGCCTTGGCAGAAGGGGCACCGTTCATCATGGGTGCTCCGAATACGACGGTCGATATTCCTGCTATGTGGGAACTGGCAGAAAAGGTGCATATGCCCATTGCTGGCAAGGATTTCAAGACAGGACAGACACTTGTTAAGTCGGGTTTTGCTCCCATCATCGGAGTGCGTAAACTTGGACTCAGTGGATGGTTCTCTACCAATATCCTGGGTAACCGCGATGGTCTGGTGCTGGATGAGCCTGCTAATTTCCGTACCAAGGAGGTGTCGAAGCTTTCTACGCTGGAGACCATCCTGAAGGCCGAGGAACAGCCCGACCTCTATCAGGACTACTACCACAAGGTACGTATCAACTACTACCCGCCGCGCAACGATAACAAGGAGGGCTGGGATAATATAGATATCTTCGGTTGGATGAATTATCCCATGCAAATCAAGATCAATTTCCTCTGCCGTGACAGTATTCTGGCGGCACCTCTTTGTCTCGACCTCTGTCTGCTGAGTGATTTGGCAGCACGGGCAGGACGCTTTGGTATCCAGCGCTTCCTCAGCTTCTTCCTAAAAAGTCCGATGCATGACTATACTTGTGGCGAGGAGGCTGTCAATAACCTCTACCAGCAATATACCATGCTGAAGAACGCCATCCGTGAGATGGGCGGCTACGAGGCAGATGAGGAAATAGATTAATTATTAGCTATCGAGGGTGGGAGAGCGACTTACATATACTGTTCGGACAAGGAGAATGCTGCTTTTGGCGGTGTTCCTCTTTGCATATTGCTCTTCCCTCACTTCCTATGCCCAGCAGAAACTCACTGGTCAGGTGCTGGATGCCGAGACCGGTGACAGCATTCCGATGGCAAGTGTGCTTTATAAGGGGCACAAGGTCGGTGTCGCTTCTGATATAAACGGACATTTCAGTGTGGCACGCCACAATGGTTGGACACTGACGTTCAGCGCTGTGGGTTATGAGGAACAGACCGTTGCTGTCAATGCCTCTGTCAAGAGTCCTATAATTATCAGACTGAAACCTGAGTCAACGGCATTGGAGGTGGTCAACGTGACAGCAGACCCAGGAAAATACAGCAGGAAGAACAACCCTGCTGTGGAACTGATGAAGAAGGTCATAGAGAAAAAGAAACAGACCAGCCTCTTCAACCGAGACTTCTTCCAATACAACAAATACCAGAAGATTACGCTGGCACTGAACGACATGACGCCCAGTACTTTCGAGGAACCTTTCTTCAAGAAAAAACCGTGGATTAAGGACCATGCCGAGGTGTGCGAATACAACAACAAGCTCATCCTGCCCATCTCTGTCGAGGAAACTGTCATGCAATGCCGCTATCGCAAAGACCCACGTACAGAACGGAACGTCATTTTCGGGCAGAAGTCAACGGGTATCAATGACCTCTTCCAGACGGGTGACATCCTGAACACGGTGCTCAAGGATGTATTTTGTGATGTGAATATATATGATGACCAGATACGTCTGTTGCAGCATCCCTTCACGTCGCCCATCGGTAAAGGTGCTATTGCTTTCTACCGCTTCTATATAGAAGACACGCTCTATGTGGAGAATGACAAATGCATCCAGCTGCATTTCATGCCCAACAATCAACAGGACTTCGGTTTTCGTGGTGACATTTATATTCTGGCTGACTCGTCCTATCAGGTCAAGCGCTGTGAACTGTCGCTGCCCAAGCAGAGTGAGGTGAACTTCGTGGAGGACATGAAGATTGTGCAGGAGTTCACTTGTCTGCCCGATGGCTCGTGGGTGCTGAGTGTGGATGACATGCTGGTGGAGCTCGCCCTGTTTGACTTTCTGCAGAAGGCTGCTGTTATCAGGACGACGCGCCTCACCGACTATGACTTCAGTGAGTTGCCTGAACAGATGTTCCGAGGCTCGAAGAAGGAGATACGTGATGTCAATGCCATGATGCGTGATGATGCCTTCTGGGATCAGTACCGCCAAGTGGAGTTGACCAGGAGCGAGGGCTCCATGGATGACTTTATCCATAACATCGAGCGGGTAGGAGGCTTCAAGTATATCATGGTTGTCCTCAAAGCTGTGGTCGAGAACTTTGTGGAGACAGGAACCCCCAGCAAGGTGGACATAGGCCCCATCAATACCATCATCAGCAAGAACTTTATTGACGGGTTCCGTACCCGAGCCAGTATCCAGACCACCGCCAACCTCAGCCGGCACTGGTTCTTCAAAGGTTACTATGCTCATGGATGGAAGAGCCATAAGAACTATTATCGAGCGGAGTTGACCTATTCGTTCAATGAGAAAGAATACCTGCCGCGTGAGTTCCCCCAACGCACGCTGATGTTCCTCTCCACTTATGATGTCATGTCACCTTCGGACAAGTTTCTCACAACTGACAAGGACAATGTGTTCACCTCCTTCAAATGGGCAACGGTGGACAAGATGATGTTCTACAACCGCCAGCAACTGGAGTTTGTGCGTGAAGAAGATTTTGGCCTCAAAACCACGCTGGCATTCAAGACCGAACACAACGAAGCCGCAGGTAACCTCTATTTCACACCCCTGTCGATGATAGAACAGCTCTCAACAGCTGACGATTCACCACAGACCACAGACCACTCACCTGCCTCCATATCCTTCCGTACCACCGAGATACGTGCAGAGTTGGAATACTGTCCGGGGGCTACCTATATCAACACCAAACAGCGACGTACGAAGGTGAATAGTGAGGCACCCGTGTTCACCGTCAGTCACACGCTGGGTATCAAGAATCTGCTGGGTGGTGACTATAGCTATAACTACACCGAGGCAAGCATCTACAAACGTTTCTGGCTGAATAGCTGGGGCAAGGTGGACTGCTTCGTCAAGGGTGGCATAGAGTGGGAGAAAGTGCCCTTCCCGCTGTTGTGTATGCCTGAGGTCAACCTTTCCTACGTCACACATAAAAACACTTTCGGGCTGATGAACAACATGGAGTTCTTGAACGACCACTTTATGAGTGCCCACATCAGCTGGGATATGAACGGCAAGATCTTCAACCGCATTCCGCTCATAAAGAAACTTAAGTGGCGTGAATATCTGGCGGTGCGGATGCTATGGGGCGGGCTGACAGACAAGAACAATCCCACGTTGCCGGAGAATGCCGGCAATACCCTGCTCATGGCCTTCCCTGAAGGCTCCTACGTCATGGACCCCCACGTGCCCTACTGGGAAATCGTTGTCGGTGTGCATAATATCTTCCGCTTTCTGCGTGTAGAGTTCGTACATCGCATGAATTATAATGACCTGCCGACAGCTCATAAGAACGGTGTTCGGTTTATGTTACACCTGACATTCTGACTTTTTTTCATGAGGCGTGCAACTTTTTTGTTTCCTCCTTCGTCAAACACTCAGAAGTTAAACCCAAAAAAGAAAATGAAAATGAAACAGATTAAGAAAACCTTGCACCTTGCATCTTGCACCTTGCTACTCTTGTTGCTCCTCACATCGTGTAACGTTCGTCTCGAACGCGCTGGCTCTAAGAACTCCAGCCCTATAGCATCTGCCGTTCGAGAGGTGGCTGGCTTTGAACGCATACAGCTCATGGGTGCCACCACCGTCTATTATACCCAAAGCGATAGCTTCTCCGTGCGTGTGGAGGCTCCTGAGGATTTGATAGAATATGTGGAGACTGTGGTAAATGACAGCACTCTCACCATCAAGATGAGCGACGATGCCCAAAATCTCGTCCAGCAGATAGTATTTTTCCAGGATAACGGCATCAGTGTCTTTGTCTCTTCTCCTGACCTCGTAGAGGTGTCGCTCATGGGCTCCGGAGAGTTCGTCAGCAATGAGAAGATAGACACTGACAACCTTCTCTTGTCCCTGCGTGGCTCGGGTAACATCAATCTGGTGGACGTCATTTGCGACCACCTCGTCACCTCTGCTGTGGGCAGTGGCGACATTAACATCTCCAACGCTGAGGCACAGACGTCACAGATTGAACTGGTAGGTAGCGGCGACGTAGGTATTAATCATAAGAACGTGGGACTCACCGACATCCTGCTTAAAGGTTCCGGAGATGTGAAGTGCACCTTCAACAGCTGCGGAGAAGTCAAGGGCGACCTGCGTGGCTCGGGTGACATCACCCTCTCAGGCGACGTACACGCCATGAACAAAACCCTCCTGGGCAGTGGCGATTTTCACACCGAGGCTCTGAATGTACAATAATGATGCATGATAAATGATGCATTTAAAATAATAAATGAAGTATGCAATCATTGCCGCGGGCGAAGGCTCACGGTTAGCAGCTGAGGGCATCACACAGTCCAAACCGCTGGTCAAGATTGGCAGCGAGGCCATGATAGACCGTCTCATCCGTATCTTCATGCAGAACGATGCGGATGAGATTGTCGTTATCTCCAACGCTGCTATGCCTGAAGTGGGCAGTCACCTGCAGATGCTGCAACGTGACGGGCTGCAGGGACGTCCCGTGCCCCTGCGCTTCGTTATGAAGACCACCCCCAGCTCCATGCACAGCTTCTACGAAATCAGTCCCTTCTTAGAGGGAGACTTCATCCTCACCACCGTTGACACCATTTTTCACGAGAACGAGTTTGCTGACTATGTCCGCACCTTCCAGCGCCTCATAGCAGCAGACACCTGCGACGGACTGATGGGTGTCACCGACTACATCGACGACGAGAAACCGCTGTATGTTGGGCTTGAGGGGTCCTATCCCCTAATAACAGGGTTTTATGACAATCCTCCTGCTCCTTACTCCATGCCCCATGCCTCATGCCCCATGCCCCTTTTATACGTCTCTGCCGGCATCTATGGCCTGACACAGAAGTCCCTTGTCGTCCTTCGTGACTGTGTGGAGCGTGGTGAGCAGCGTATGCGTAACTTCCAGCGTGCCCTGTTGCGTGATGGTCTGCGGTTGCAGGCATATACCTTCACTCAGGTCTTTGACATCGACCACGCCACAGACATAGAGAAGGCAAATTCTTTAATTGAAAGTTGAAAATGGAAAACAGAACATTCAAACAAATGCTGCGCATGTCGTTTAAGTCAGACGACACAGAGGAGTGGCTTGACGTACATTTCACCCGTCCCATCGGCCTTGTCTTTGCCCTGATGTGGATGAAGTTCGGTGTTCATCCCAACGCCGTCACCATCCTCTCCATCTTCCTTGGATCCGCCGCAGGAGTGATGTTCTACTTTACCGACCTCACGCATAACCTCATCGGTGTGCTGCTGTTGATGCTGGGTAATTTCTGTGACTCCACCGACGGGCAGATGGCACGTCTGACGGGTAAGAAAACTCTTGTGGGGCGCGTGCTCGACGGGTTCTCTGAGAACGTGTGGTTCTTCTTCATCTACTTTGCCATCATCTTCCGTGAGGGCAGCGCCTGGTATCCTACGATGGGCCTTTGGGCTTATTCCTTGACCTTTTTCATCTGCTTCTGCGCCGGCGTGTTCTGTCACCAGCCGCAATGCATGATGGCTGACTACTACCGTCAGATACATCTCTTTTTCCTGTTGGGTAAGCAGGGCAGCGAGCTTGACAGCTATGCCTCTCAGCGTGCCATCTATGAGAGTCTGCCCCGTCGCCGTTGGTTTGCACGCCTGTTCTATTTTAACTATTCTAACTACTGTCACGGTCAGGAGCAGCGCTCGCCGCAGTTCCAGCGCTTCTTCCACGAGGTGAAACGCCGTTGGCCCAATGCAGAGGACATGCCTCAGACGCTGCGTGATGATTTCCGTAGGGGCTCCCTGCCGCTGATGAAGTACACCAACCTGCTCACCTTCAACTTGCGGGCTATCATCGTCTATGTCACCTGCTGCCTCGGCTGTCCTATTATCTACCCTCTTGCCGAGCTCACCCTCTTCGCCCTGATGTACTGGCACATGTGCCGCACCCATGAAGCCCTATGCAACAGGTTATATCAGCAGCTAACTTCCGGCAAGGAATAGTCAGGGACAAAAAATAAGGTCTGTCATCATGACAGACCTTACTGTTTTTTCAACTAACTTATTATCAACTATTCATTACTCATTCTTTCTTCACATCTACTCTCTTGCTTCTGTGCTGCAAAGGTAAGGCTTTTTTCTGGTGTGATGGGTGGCTTGTTCGAAAAAATAAACGTAAACGTTTGCGAATTCAAAAATAATTCTTACCTTTGCGCTATGAATAATATCTCGAATAATCCCCGGCGTCGTACGTCGTTGAAAGACTTGGCGCAAGAGTTGGGCGTGAGCATTGCTACGGTCAGCCGTGCCTTGCGCTCTTCTCCCGAGATTGGCATCGAGATGCAGCAGCGCGTGAAGGCGCTGGCCAAGAAGATGAACTACCGTCCGAACCCCTTTGCGCAGAGTCTGCGCCGCGAGGCTCCGAAAATGATTGGTGTGGTGGTGCCTAATCTGGTGACGCACTACTATGCTGCCGTGCTTGACGGCATTGAGGACGAAGCGTCGAAGGTGGGTTACAGCATTATCAACGCTAACAGCCATGAGGACTTCGGCACGGAGACCCGCGCCGTGGATAACTTCATCAGTATGCATGTGGAGGGCATCGTGGCGTGTCTGGCACAGAGCACGACGGACTACTCGCACTATATGGAGATTGCCGAGATGGGTATTCCTCTGGTCTTCTTCGGGCGTACCTGCCTGCCTGAGCAGTTCTCATCTGTAAAAGCTAATGATGACGAGGCTGCGCAGGAGGCTACGCAGCATCTGATAGACACGGGTAGTCGCCGCATTGCCTTCATGGGCGGTCCTAATCACTTGGATATGGTGCGCCGCCGTAAGCACGGATATTTGGAGGCGCTACGTGAGAATCGTCTGCCCATTGACCGTGAGCTGGTGGTCTGTGACAAAATTGACTATCAGCTGGCTCTTGATGCTACGAAGCGTCTGCTGGAGCGTGAAGACCGTCCTGATGCTATCCTTGCATTCAATGACATCATTACTTTCGCCGCTTTTTCTGCCATCAAGGAAATGAAAATGCGCATCCCAGAGGATGTGGCGCTCATTGGCTTTACCGAAGACCCCCACGCAGTCTATGTCACGCCGCGCCTTTCGACCATCGAGGACCAGAGTTTCCTGATGGGCCAGACAGCCTGTCGGCTGTTGTTGAAGAACATCGGCGGTGACCACACCATCTACCACGAGATTGTGCCACAGAAGGTGGTAATCCGCGACACCTCGGCTAAGAAATAGGTTTTTTCTTTTGTTTTCTTTGTCGTTTCGGAATTATTTGTTATCTTTGCACGCAAAAGCAAGGACAATTAAAAATGAAAAACGAAATCATACATTTAACGTTTGACTGTGCGCAGGCTGACGTTTTCTGTTTTGACAATGAGACTGAGGTGCGTGAATACCACGCCATGATTCATGTAAATAATGCGATGCTCTCGTTTGCAGAGCAGCTGGAAGCCGTGCTGACGGCTTATCACGGGCTGCTGGATAAACTGACGGGAGCACATGCTGTATTCAAGCGCTACTTCCTAAGCGATGCAGCGAACCAGGCTGATGCCGTGATACTGGCTGACGTGACGGACTGTGCGAAGAGCATCATCCAGCAGGCTCCCCTCGACGGTACGAAGGTCGGTCTGTGGGTCTATCTGATGACGGGTGTGAAGACTGCCGTCACCAAGGGCGGACTCTATGAGGTGAGTCACGGTAGTTACCGTCATCTGTGGAATGCCAGCGCCTGTAACCTGGCTGCCAACTCCGAGTATCAGATGCGGCTGCTGTTCAACGAATGGGTGATGCAGCTGATGGAGGAGGGCTGTACGCTGAAGGATAACGCTATCCGTACGTGGCTCTTTGTGAACGACGTGGATTTGAACTACGGCGGCGTGGTACGTGCCCGTAACCAGGTGTTCTTCACCCAGGGACTGACACGTGAGACGCATTTCATTGCTTCTACGGGTATCGGCGGACGTCAGCAAGACCCGAACGTGCTGGCACAGATGGATAACTACGCCATAGCCGGCATACGCGAGGAACAAGTTCACTACCTCTATGCACCGACTCACCTGAACCGTACCAGTGACTACGGCGTGAGCTTCGAGCGCGGTACCTACATCGACTATGGTGACCGTCGCCATGTGTTCATTTCTGGCACGGCGAGCATCAACAACAAAGGTCAGATTATGCATGAGGGCGATGTGGTGAAACAGACACACCGCATGTGGGAGAACGTGGAGACACTGCTCGCTGAGGCAGGGTGTACGTATGACGACGCGACATATATGATAGTCTATCTGCGTGATACGGCTGACTATGCTGTGGTACGTTCGCTCTATGAGGAACGTTTCGGCGACAAGCCCTACATCATCGTTCATGCTCCCGTGTGCCGTCCTGGATGGCTGGTCGAGATGGAGTGTATGGCGGTGAAGAGCATGCAGAATGACGCGGCAGAGCCGTTCTAAGTCGAATCTTCATCAGCAAAATTACTACAAACCTAAAATGAAAATCAGTAAATCGAGACGATATGAAAATGAACCTTAAAAACATGACAACGGGTAGAGTAATGGGATGGATGATTGGCTTGTTGCTGGTCATCGCTCCCTGCTCATTGAGCGTCGCTCAGGTCATTCCTGACATGAAATTCCGCCATCTGGACACACGTGACGGACTGAGTAATTCGCAGATTAACTGCATGTTCCGTGACTCACGCGGCTTCGTGTGGCTCGGTACGCCCTACGGACTGAACCGCTATGACGGCTACCGCTTCAAGACGTTCCTGTCGTATGCCCGTGACACTACCACGCTCCGCAGTAACCGCATTGACGAGGTGTTCGAGGGGTTCGATGGACGCCTGTGGATTAATCACGGCTTCAACTACAGCAGCTATGACCCTGTGACGGAGCGCTTCGACCGTAACCCGCATTACCTGCTCAACGAGTATGGCATTCAGGGCGAGATAGAGAAGATGTTTATTGACAGTCAGAAGTGCTTCTGGGTCAAGACCTCAGATCATGGTTTCTACTACTATAACCCCAAGACGGAGAAACTCACCCACATCGACGAGGGCTATCAGGTAGATCAGATATCGAAGGACTTGTCCATTACATACTTTGCTGAGAATGCTGACCACACGGTGACGTTTATCTCCAGTCTCGGTGAACTGGTTTGTGTCGATGGCGAGAAGGGAAAGATTCTGTGGCGTGTCGATGAAATCAAGAAATATCACCCCACAGCTACCGACCACTCGCTACGTGTGGACCCGCGTGGTAATACGTGGATTATGAGCCGCAGCTATGACCTTTTCATGCTCGACAAGGACAAGCACCTGACTGTCGGTCTGAAGAACTGTATGGCACTGCTGGGTGTTGACGTGAGCAAGCTGCCCGCTCCGGAGCTGGTGGTATGGGACATCCTGTTTGAGCCGAAGGGCTTTGTGTGGATAGCCACCGACCACTTTGGTATCATTGTCATTGACCCGCACAGCAAGGAGGTGCGTCAGTTCATCAATGTCAAGGGCGACGAGACCTCGCTGAGCGACATCACCGTGAAGGGCGTTTACCGTGACCAAGAGGGTCGCATCTGGATTTCTTCCTATAAGAACGGTATCAACGAATATCATAAGAGCCAGTCGAACTTCATCCATCTGGACCTGGGCGACATCAACGCCATCTGCGAAGACCACGAGGGCAACTGGTGGCTGGGTACCAACGATCGAGGTGTCATACGCTATAATCCTAATACCTCCGAGCAAACCGTCTTCGACCGGTCGAACAGCGGTTTCCACGGCAACGTCATCGTGTATGCCTATTGTGCTAAGAACGGTGACCTGTGGTTTGGTACCTATGAGGGAGGACTGCTGCGCTATCACGAGGGACACTGGACGAACTATCTCTTCAACGGACAGGAAGACGGTCTGCGAAATAACAACGTGTGGAGCGTCACCGAGGACTTGAAGGGTAACATCTGGCTGTCGATGCTGGGTGCCGGACTGCACCGTCTGGACGTTGCGACGGGCAAGTTCCGTGCCTTCATGACCAGTAACTCCAACATCAATACTGACTGGCTGTCGTCCATCCGCTGCACCTACAAGGGAAATATCCTTGCCGGCTCGTCGGAGTTCTTCACCGTCATCAACCCCAATACGTTCGAGATTATGAACTGCGACATACCGCAGGACCCCAATAGCAGCACCTTTACTGCCAATGCGACGGATGTGCTGTGGGATGAGCGCGACCTCGTCTGGCACGGCTCGTCGTCGGGACTGCTGGTTCACAACCGCAAGACCAACCACGTGACGCTGTTTGACATGAAGTCGGGACTCTACGGCTCGAAGGTGACAGCTATCACACAGGACAAGAAGAAAAACATCTGGGTCGTCACCGAGCACGGTGTCTCGAATATCATCCCGCAGCAGGAGGAGGACGGCGAATGGACGTTCATCATTCGAAGCTACAACAGCCGTGCCGGACTGCAGCCTGGACCGTTCAACGAGCGTGCTGTGTGGTCCACCAAGGACGGTCGTATCCTGGTGGGCGGACAGGATGGTCTGGACATCATCAGTCCGCTGAAAATCGGTGAGGGTAAGCAAAAAGAAGCTCCTGTCTTCAGCGGCTTGCGTCTGTTTGACTCTGAGGTGAACCCAGGTGAGGAATACGAGGGACGTGTCATCCTTGACGAGGCGCTTGACGTGTGCCGTGAGCTGTCGCTGAAATATTCCGAGAACCAGTTTACCATTGAGCTGGCATCGAACAGCGGCGAGATTCACAATACCTCGCGCTTTGTCTATAAGCTGGAAGGTTTCAACGACAAGTGGATACGTACCGACGAGAAGATTCCGAGTGTGACCTACATGAGTCTGCCGCCGGGAAGCTATACGCTTTGTGTGCGTATGCTTAACGATGACGGCTCAATGGGTGAAATTGAGAGTCAGCTCGACATCACCATTGCTCCGCCGTTCTACCGCTCTTGGTGGGCTTATCTGTTCTATCTTCTCCTCATTGTCGGTGCTCTCTGGCTCTGGCGTAAATTCTTCCACCGTCGGTTCATGCAGCACCTCCAAGCTATGGAGATACAACATGAGACGGAGAAACGCCACATCCGTAGCCAGGTACGCTCGGAGCTACAGGCAGAGCAGGAGGCTGACATACAGTACACCGTCCCGCAGTATGACATCAGACTGGAGAAAGAGAAGGCTGACATCGTTGACTTTGTACGTCACTGCACCGAAGAATATCATCCGGTGGAAGACAAGGAAGCCAGCATCACGTTCAACTCTACCGTTGAGTCGCGTGAAATGATGTTCGATTCCCACTTTCTCAAACAAGCACTTGTGCAGCTGCTGAACAACTCCGTTCACTTTGCGCCAGGCAAATGTGTCGCCCAGATAAGCGTCTTCGCTCCTGCCGATAACGAGGTGAAGATTCTGGTGGCTGACAATGGCATAGGCATCAAGGACGAGTTCAAGCCTCATACCTTCGAACATATCGAGGGAGAGGGCTATGACCTCGGCCTCGACCGCGTGAAAGCCATTGTCGATGCACATGGCGGCACTATCACGCTGGCTGACAACCCAGGCGGCGGCACGGTGTTCACCATCACGCTGCCCGACGACAGTGAGCCCGAGGAGGAAATTGCCGAGGCCGAGCTTATAGAAGATTAACAACAAAACATACGAACAATGAAAATGAACCTAAGAGCATGGATGACGGGTGTGTTGTCGATGGTCGTGGCAGCAGTGATGGCCGGCGACTATACCGTGCAGGACAACTATGTTACCATCCAGATGAAGCAACCGACAGCTGACGGCGCAAAGGTAGTCCGTCTGCAAGTGATTAACGATAACATTATCCGCGTGCAGGCCACGTCGAAGGATGCGCTGCCCGAGAAGCCGCAGAGCCTGATCATTGTGCCGCAGACTTTCAAACCGAAGTTTGATGTCAGCGAGGACGACCAGACCGTGACCGTGAAGGTCAAGAACGTGAAGGCTGTGGTGAACAAGGCTACGGGAGAGTTGACCTTCTTTGATGGCGAGGGCAAGCAGCTGCTCAAGGAAACGGCCAACGGCAAGACGTTTGCTGACTTCACCGTGCCGGAGCGGGAGATTGGCGTTGACATGTCGAAGGTGCCCGAGGAACAGCGTCACGGCCTGACATGGCGCATGTTGTTCGACAGTCCAAACGACGAGGCATTCTACGGACTCGGTCAGCATCAGTCTGAGGAGTTGAACATGAAGGCCCTGAACGAGGACCTGTTCCAGTATAACACCAAGGTCAGCGTGCCTTTCGTGCTGTCCAATAAGAACTACGGACTGCTGTGGGACAGCTACTCCTACTGCCGATGGGGTAATCCCGAGGAGTATTTGCAGCTGGGAGGTCTTTTCAAGATATTCGACAAGCAGGGTAAGGAAGGCCATCTGACAGGAACCTATGTCGGCAAGGACGGCAAGCGTCTGGTGCGCGACGAGGATTCCATTTACTTTGAGTTCGACTGTCCTGCCGCCTCGGAACTGGCCAACCGTACCGAGCCGGGCGGCATCAAGAACCTGCCCAAGGACTTCCGTCTCAACGGGGCGCAGGTAGTCTATGAGGGCTTTATCGAGGCCCCTGCTTCCATGCGCTATCACTTCATCCTCTACTATGCCGGTTATATCAAGGTATATATAGACGGCAAGGAGGTGGTGCCCGAGCGCTGGCGCACGGCATGGAACCCCAACACCTATAAGTTCCGTAAGAGCCTGCAGAAGGACAAACGAGTGCAGTTGCGCATTGAGTGGCGTCCCGACGGCGATGTCTCGTACTGCGGACTGCGTGTGGCAAAGCCCAACAAAGACCAGGGCAAGCTGTCCGTATGGAGTGAGATGGCCAAGGATATGGACTACTACTTCATTGCCGGACAGAATGCCGACGAGGTTATCAGCGGCTATCGTACGCTGACGGGTAAGGCGCCCGTCTATCCCAAGTGGGTGCTGGGCTTCTGGCAGAGCCGTGAGCGCTACACCACTTCCAAGGAAATCGTAGATAACCTGGCAGAGTTCCGTAAGCGCCAGATACCCTGCGACAACATCGTGCAGGACTGGAACTACTGGACCGAGAACCAGTGGGGCTCGCATCAGTTTGAGCCCTCGCGCTTCCCTGACCCGCAGGCCATGCTCGACAGCGTTCATGCCATGAACGGACGTTTCATGATCAGCGTGTGGCCGAAGTTCTATTGCAACACCGACAACTACAAGGAACTGGACGCCAAGGGCTGGATGTACCACCAGGCAGTGGTCGATGACATCCATGACTGGGTAGGTCCTGGCTATGTGGGTTCGTTCTACGATGCCTATGATGCCGGAGCCCGAAAGATGTTCTGGCGCCAGATGGACGAGAACCTCTACAGCAAGTACAACCACGACGGCATCGCCGGTGTGGATGCCTGGTGGATGGATGCCTCAGAGCCGAATGTCCGCGACTGCACGCCGATGTGGTATCGCAAGGCGCTCAGCGGTCCTACGGCACTGGGTACGACGACGGAATATTTCAATGCCTATAGCATCGTCAATGCCGACGCTATCTATAACGGTCAGCGCTCGGTGTGGAACGGCAAGAAGAACGAGCCCCGTGTGTTCCTGCTGACACGTAGCGGCTTCGCCGGCGAGCAGCGTTACAGCACCGCCACATGGAGCGGTGACATCGGCACCCGCTGGGAGGACATGCGTGCCCAGATGACTGCCGGCCTGAACTACTCGATGTCAGGACTGCCCTACTGGGGCATGGACCAGGGAGGCTTCTGTGTGGAGAGCCGTTATGTGGCAGCCCAGCAGCTGTTCAACAGCACCGGTGTGGAGAACGAAGACCTGAAGGAGTGGCGTGAGCTGCAGGCCCGCTGGAGTCAGTTCGGCACCTTCATCCCCCTGTTCCGCGTACATGGACAGTGGCCCACACGTGAGATATGGAACGTCGCCCCCGACGAGCATCCTGCCTATCAGTCGTTTGTCTATTACGACAAGCTGCGCTACCGCCTGATGCCTTACCTCTACTCGATGGCCGGCTGGGTACACCTGAAGGACTACACCATGATGCGTGGCCTCATGATGGACTTCAACGGCGACCGTCAGGTGAAGAATATCAAGGACCAGTGGATGTTCGGACCGGCACTGATGGCATGCCCCGTGGGGTATTACAAGGCCCGCAACCGCAGCGTCTATTTCCCCAAGCAGACAGGATGGTACGACCTCTATACGGGTGAACATATCAATGGCGGGCAGTCGCTCGTCGTCGATGCACCCTATGAGCGCATCCCCGTCTTTGTCCGTGAGGGCAGCATCATTCCCTTCGGTCCTGAGATGCAGTATTGCGACGAGAAGCCTGCCGAGCTCATCAACCTCTATGTCTATGCCGGCAAGGACGGACAGTTCCTGCTCTATGAGGACGAGGGCGACAACTACAACTACGAACGCGGCAAGTTCGCCACCATCAACATCGACTACAACGATGCCACCCGCACCGTTACGTTCTCGAAGCGCGAGGGCTCGTTCGACGGCATGCTGAAGCAGCGCCGCTTCAACATCGTGCTCATCACCCCCGACAATGCCCGTGCCCTCAACCTCGAAAACCCCGAGGGCCGCATGGTCAACTACAACGGCAAGGAACTCAGCGTCCGCCTGTAGAGCACATCCTTTTAGGAAGGATACCAAATCTAAGAACCTAACTATGAAAAATCCAGTAAAACCTATTTCATGCGGGCAGCAATGGCGCTGCTCGCAATGATGTTAGCTTCTGTGACGACGTGGGCGCAGGACCCCGCACCGGGCAGCACCGAAGACAATCCCTACGTAGTCACTACGTGGGCCGACCTGAAGGCAAAGATGGAGGCAGGTGGCTACATCCGTCTGGATGCCGACGTCACCGACCCCGACAAGACGAGTGGCAGTTACCTGTACGTTCCCTCGGGCAAGACGGTGACGCTCGACCTCAACGGGCACACCATTGACCGCGGGCTGACAGAAAAAACAACCTGTGGCTTTGTAATCAAGGTCGATGGCACGCTGACGCTCAACGACAGCAGTAATCCCAGCACCGGCACCATCACCGGTGGTTATGATTATGGAGATAGTGATCAATCTGGTGGCGGTGTGTTTGTGACTCCTGCCGGCTTGTTCATCATGAATGGTGGCACCATCATTGGTAACAAGACATCAAATTATGGTGGCGGTGGCGTGTATGTTGGACGCGGTGGGGTTAACGCTGATCAGTCCGTTCCCTCCTGGATTGGCGACACCAGCTATACCATCGGCATCGGTGGAAAAGTAACTATCCCCTTGGATGCTCAGGTCACGGGTTACCCCACGCCTGTCGTATCCATCAATAGCACCTTTGACCCCCAATACGAAGAAATCGACCCTTCGCTCTACACCATCACGCAAGGTCTGCACCCCCACGAAAGCGTGTTTACTTTCACTGCTCCTAATGACCCCAATGCCATTGGTACATACACTTTTAGCTTTAATGCTGGTAATAGTTGTGGTAGTGTTAACCAGGATGTCTATATCACTGTTGGCAATGCCCCGCTATGGGATAAAATAGATGACATCATCGTTGACTTCGGCACTACGAGAGAAATCAACCTTCACGATTATCTCTCTGGTAGCACGGAGGAGCTTGTCATCGCCTTTGACGCGGAACATAGCGATACAGAGCCAAGCACATATTCTTTCAATAGCACCACTGGTGTCCTAACCCTTGGCCCTGTTGATGAACCAGCCACCAATCCGAAAGCGGTGACAGACATATTCAGTTTTACAGCTTCTAATAAGTATTCTGTCATCAACGTCTCTGTTACATTTAATTGCATCTTCCGTCACCCCACCACCAACGGCGCCCGTGCCGTGGAGGAAACAGTCTTCGACTTTGCCACTTCGCTCAATGACGAATTAAGGATGAAGCATGAAGAATCCGCCACAGGGTGGTACACGCTCAACGGCCTGCGCCTCGACCGCGAGCCCACCGCCAAAGGCATCTACATCCATAACGGCCGTGTGGTAGTGATTAAGTGAGAGAACAAAACAACATATACGGCACAATACATTGACTTCAGCGAAAATGATCACAGAACCGTCCCATGGTCATCTTGAGTTTACTCGCAACCTTCGTACCCAAGGGATAGCATTAAACGCCTGCTAAGGTGCCGCCTCATCGTTGCTAAGGTACCGCTTCGTGAGCGGTCAGGTGCCTTGTGGCACTGGGAGAGGGGCATGGCGGTGTGCATCGTGCTGTCTTCTTCCCGCTGGCGCCGTGCGGGTGGGGTAGCCTGATTGCACTGCAAAGATACAGCTTTTCATGATAGCCTGCAAGGATTTTCTCTACCACGAAAGACTTGTTAACACACTGAAAACCAACGGGAAACTTTATACATCAGATGTTTCTTTGCGTTTAATCGCACCTTTCGCATCAAAAGATGCCATGTAATTTTTCTTCCAATTCTCTCAAACCCCGATGCACAGCGGGTTAGCGGCAGGTTTAGGCGTTAGAAGCCGAAAAACTTGAAAACCGTTAACACTTTTTAAGGGGGGGGTAACGCGAAACGCAGCGACAAATTATAGAGCGACAGGCTGCAGAGATAGAGGTCCTACGAAAAGAGAATGCCCGCTTGAAGAAAATGCTCAAAGATGCCGGGATTGCCGGATAAGCTGGAAATTCCGGAGATGCTGGATTTTCCAGAAAATCGGAGGATTGAACTAAAAGTCACAAAGTCACAAGTCACATTAAGAAAAATGGAAAAAAATAAAATATATATTATAATATATATTTTAAACATAAAATTCAATTTTCCGCCTTGGAAAATGCTTAATGTGACTTGTGACTTTGTGACTTTCTCTTGACAATGGTAATACGCTTATTATTAGCGCTTTGCGCTGGAATTTATTTAATTTATGTATTCAATGGAAACCAGACTGACCACGGGACTCTAACTTTGCACTCGATATAGAATATCGGTGAAGAATTTGCTTAATCCCGGCCAATTCCCTACCTTTGTTGTCAGAAGGAGGAAAAGGCC
>CAJOFA010000005.1 GCA_905233985.1 uncultured Prevotella sp. | reverse complement strand
ACTAACATAAAAATAATTGGAACAACTGGAACTGGAACAAACGGCAATTATTAATTCATCTAAAAAGCTGTAATACAATGAGATATGATATTAGTAAAGTGACTGCGCACATTATATAAAACCTCGGAATGTGACAAAAAACATCAAATTTGCCCTCATTTTTGCTTCAAAAACATACATGAACCCCCAGTTTCGTTTTTTTTTCCTGTACTTTGCGCAAAAAACGGCGTCGCAAAATTTCAGTATCAGGATCTCAATTGGAAGGTGTTTTGTGGTCAAAAGGGCTATATTAAACACGAATTGCCACGAATGACCCGCGAAGGTATAGCTCGACGGCCCGAAGGGGAAAGTCAATTATCATGAATATATATGGGCGATTATATGGACATTATATGTTAAAGGAGAATGTTTCTGCGGTATCTGCGAGAAAAAGTGACGAAAGCCCGTAGCAAACAGGTCGAAAGCTCGGAGCAAACGTATCGAAAGTTCGGAGCAAACGTATCGAAAGCTCGGAGCAAACGATATAAAAGCTCACTTATTCGTACCTTTGACCTTCGGTCGAAGGTAGGATGCACCTCGGAAATGAAAATAAATGAATATTTATTTTGCATTTCACTCGGTTTTCACTACCTTTGCACCCATTAATTAAATATGTATATGGAATTAGCAAGTAAATATGACCCGAAAGAGGTCGAATCGAAGTGGTATCAGTACTGGTTAGACAATAAGCTCTTTGCCTCGAAGCCCGATGGCCGCGAGCCTTACACCATTGTCATCCCGCCGCCCAACGTGACGGGCGTGCTCCACATGGGACACATGCTCAACAACACTATTCAGGACATCCTGGTGCGCCGTGCCCGCATGGAGGGCAAGAACGCCTGTTGGGTGCCTGGCACCGACCATGCCTCGATTGCTACGGAGGCGAAAGTGGTGAAGAAGCTGGCAGGGCAGGGCATCAAGAAGCATGACCTGACACGCGAGGAGTTCCTGAAGCATGCTTGGGACTGGACGCATGAGCACGGCGGCATCATCCTGAAGCAGCTGCGCCGCCTGGGTGCTTCGTGCGACTGGGACCGTACGGCATTCACGATGGATGAGAAACGTTCGGAGAGCGTCATCAAGGTGTTTGTGGACCTTTACAACAAGGGGCTGATTTATCGTGGCCTGCGCATGGTGAACTGGGACCCGAAGGCGCTGACTGCCCTCTCTACCGAGGAGGTTATCTATAGGGAGGAGCACAGCCATCTGTTCCACCTGAAATACTATGTGGACGGTCCGGTGCCTGCTGATGCTGTCAGCGGGGAGGGCAACGTTGTCCACAAGGACGAACGCGGCTATTATGCTGTGGTGGCTACCACCCGTCCTGAGACGATCATGGGCGATACGGCGATGTGTATCAACCCCAAGGACCCGAAGAACCAGTGGCTCAAAGGCCGCAAGGTCATCGTGCCGTTGGTGAACCGTGTCATTCCTGTCATTGAAGACCGTTATGTGGATATCGAGTTTGGTACGGGCTGTCTGAAAGTGACGCCTGCACACGACACGAATGACTATATGCTGGGTAAGACGCACAACCTGGAGACTATTGATATCTTCAACCCCGACGGCACCATCTCGGAGCAGTCGCCCATCTATGTCGGCATGGACCGCATGGACTGCCGCAAGCAGATTGCCAAGGACCTGCAGGAAGCTGGCTTGATGGAGAAGGTGGAGGACTATGTCAACAAGGTGGGTTACTCGGAGCGTAATCCTGACACGGCCATTGAGCCGCGTCTCTCGTTGCAATGGTTCCTGAAAATGAAGCACTTTGCCGACATCGCTCTGCCGCCCGTGCTGAACGGTGAGATGCACTTCTATCCGCAAAAGTACGTCAATACCTACAAGAACTGGCTGGAGAACATTCAGGACTGGTGCATCAGTCGCCAGTTGTGGTGGGGACACCGCATCCCGGCGTACTACTACAATGAGGAGGGTGACTTCGTGGTTGCCGAGACGCGTGAGAAGGCGCTGGAGCTGGCCAAGCAGAAGAATCCTGCCATCACGGATACTGACCTCCGTCAGGACGAGGATGCGCTTGATACGTGGTTCTCGTCGTGGCTGTGGCCTGTCTCGCTGTTCGACGGCATCAACAACCCCGGCAACGAGGAAATCAAGTATTATTATCCGACGAGTGACCTCGTGACAGCTCCCGACATCATCTTCTTCTGGGTGGCCCGTATGATTATGGCTGGTGAGGAGTATATGGGCAAGTTCCCGTTCAAGAACGTCTATTTCACAGGTATTGTACGCGACAAGCTGGGGCGTAAAATGTCGAAGTCGCTTGGCAACTCGCCTGACCCCATCGAGCTCATTGAGAAGTTTGGTGCCGACGGTGTGCGCATGGGTATGATGCTCTCGGCTCCTGCAGGTAATGACATTCTCTTCGACGAGGCTCTTTGCGAACAAGGTCGTAACTTCAACAACAAGATATGGAATGCCTTCCGTCTCGTGAAGGGTTGGGAGTTTGAGGACAAGAAACCGAGTGAGGTGAATAAGCAGGCTGTATTGTGGTTTGCTTCCAAGCTGATGGATGCCAACGAGGAACTGCAGGACCTCTTCTCGAAGTATCGCATCAGCGAGGCCCTGATGGTGGTCTATAAGCTGTTCTGGGATGAGTTCTCCGCTTGGTACTTGGAGATGGTGAAGCCCGCCTATGTCAACGGTAAGCAGGAACCCATCGACCTCTCAACCTATAACATGACGCTCGGCTTCTTCGACGTGTTGCTGAAGATGCTGCACCCCTTCATGCCGTTTATTACTGAAGAGCTGTGGCAGAACATCATCGAGCGCAAGGCTGGTGAGTCCATCATGCGTGAGAAACTGGAAGTGGAGAAACCCAACGAGGAGTCGAAGGCTCGTGTGAGCGAGATGGAGAAAGCAAAGCAGTTGGTCAGCTCTGTCCGCATGGTGCGCAGTTCCAAAAACATTGCGCCAAAGGAGAAGCTGACGTTGCTGGCTGTTGGTAATGCACAGATTGCCGAGGAACCCATTGTGAAGAAACTTGCCAATCTGGAATCTATAGACCGTGTGACGGAGAAGCCTGCTGACGCAACGGCTTTCATGGTAGGTACCGATGAGTTTGCCGTTCCTCTTGGCTCGTTGATTGACGTGGCTGCTGAGATTGAGAAGCAGGAGGCACAACTGAAGCATTTGGAAGGATTCCTTGCCGGTGTGGAGAAGAAGCTGAGTAATGAACGCTTCGTTCAGAATGCTCCCGAGGCTGTGGTTGCTATGGAACGTAAGAAGCAGCACGACTCACAGGAGAAGATTGCTGCCCTGCGCGAGTCCATTGCCTCCCTCAAAGCACAGGCTTAAGTCGGGCAATGAAAAGGCAGGAAAGATACGACTTTGCGCTACGCTGGTTCCGTGAACAGATGCCGGAGGTACAGACGGAACTGGAGTTCGGAAGCGTGTTCCAGCTGTTGGTGGCTGTGGTGCTGAGTGCGCAATGTACGGACAAGCGCATCAATCAGGTGACGCCCGAACTGTTCCGTCATTATCCTGATGCCCGTTCGATGGCGAAAGCGGAGCCGGAGGATGTGCTGGAGTACATCAGCAGCGTGTCGTATCCGAACGCGAAGGCAGAGCATCTGGTAAAGATGGCCCGGCTGTTGGTGGAGCGACACGGCGGCGAGGTGCCTGCAGATATGAATGAACTACTGGATTTGCCTGGCGTGGGACGTAAGACGGCAAACGTGATTCAGAGTGTGGCGTTCGGCAAATCGACGATGGCGGTAGATACGCATGTGTTTCGGGTGAGCCATCGGTTAGGACTGGTGAGCAAGAGCGACGATACCCCATTGAAGGTAGAGCGCACGCTGGTCAAAAATATACCCGAGGAAGATATCCCTCGGGCACATCATTGGTTGTTGTTGCACGGCCGTTATGTCTGTACGGCACGACGTCCGCATTGTGAACAATGCGGGTTAGCTAAGGTCTGTGCTTTCCCCACTTCTTCAACTGATCGCGGTGGAAACGGTTCTCGGCGTGGATGACGTCGAGCACCTTGCGTGCCGGGATGACGTTGAGGAACTTCTCGTGGTACTGCTGCTGTAGCTTCTTCAGCTCAAGGTCAAGCGCATCGTTCTGCTTGACCACTTCACGGCAGGTGGCATCGTCGTTGAGATTACGCTTCCACAGGTCACGCTGGCGTTTATAGACAGCGCGCTGCTTCTGGTGCATCTCGGCGAAGATAGGGAGGAATTTCGATGCTTCCTGCGGAGTGAGCCTGGCTTCGCGAACGATGTACTGTTCCATGTCCTGCTGGAACTTCTCGGGTGAGAACCTCCACGGCATGTGCTGTGCGGAGAGCGTCAGGGCACAGAATGTGCAAAGGATGATAAATATAGTTCTTTTCATTTCTTAATATTCTGACAAATATGCATAGATTTCTGCGTTGTCGAGCATAACATAGTCAACTGCTTCCTCGAAGTATGTCTCTTCGGCGGAACTGAGTGTCTGGCTTTGGGCGTTTTGTGTTGAGTGTTGAGCGCTGAGTGCCTGCGTGTCGTTGCTCTCCTGATGCTGATGCATGTAGAACGTGATGCCGAAGACAGCAAAGCAAAGGCATGCTGCTGCAGCAAAGTAGATACGCAGTTTACGCAGACGCGAGGTCTTGGCAGGCTCGCGCTTGGGCAATTGTACCGTCTGTGCTACCTGTTCTGTTTCTTGCTCGGGCAGACGCTGCATCATCCGCTCCGTGAACAGCTCAAAGTAGCCATCCGGCACGCGAAAAGCATTTCGCTTGCCTGCTTGTGTGGTGATGATATTCTCTTCGTTGATCATATTATTCTTTCTTCTTGTAATGGTTTGACGTTATAGGATTTAAAAGGTTTAATCATGTTGATGGAAATATTGGGATATTTTCTTAACGGCGATGTGATAGGAGGCTTTGAGTGCACCTTCACTGGTGTTGAGCAGGCGGCTGATTTCGCTGTACTTCATGTCGTCGTAGTAGCGCATATTGAAGACCATGCGCTGTACGTCGGGCAGTTGGGCAATGGCTGCCTGTAAGAGGGCTTCAGCCTCGTTGCCGTCGAAATAGCGGTCAGCCATGAGCGTGTTGGCTACGCCGCGCAGGTCGTCATCGGTACTCATCTCTGGGTGTTTCTTCTGCCGGCGTATGAAGTCAAGGCTTTCGTTGATGGCTATGCGATAAAGCCACGTGGAGAGCTTGGAGTCGGAACGGAAGGAATCGAGATTGTTCCACGCCTTCAGAAAGGTGTTCTGCATGACATCGTCAGCATCGTCGTGGTTGAGCACGATGCGACGTATCTGCCAGTAGAGCTGTTCGCTGTACTGACTGACGAGAATGCCAAAAGCCTGACGTTGCTGGTCAGGTTGACGGAGCATGTCAAGTAAATCCTTTTCTGATAGGGGAGGATTGGGCTTCATGTGTGGAAGCGCTTATCGGATGGCTATTTTGCGGACTACCTTGCCTACCTTGACGATGTAGCATCCCTTGGGAACGCTGAGCTCTACGCGCTGGGCAGGACTGTCAATCTTTACCACGGCAACCTGCTTGCCCGTGAGGGAAACAACCTCGAGCGTCAAGCCTGTGGCATTGTTGACGAGAAGGGTGGACTGCTCCACGGAGATAGTGATTTCACGGTTGTCAATCTGCTGCTCAAGCCCCTGACGATCGGCATCATTTGCCATGATACTCATCGGTGCGGTGAGCATCAAAAGGGCGCTTGCCATCAGCATGATTGTCTTTTTCTTCATAACTTCTCGTATATAATCCGATGCAAAGATAGGTATAATCATTGAATCTTCCAAACTTTTTGGCCGTTTTTTTACTTATGAAGGGCAAAAAAGTTGTTTTTCGCTCGTTTTCTTACACGTCAATGACCATATTTTCCTGTGCGAGCATGGTGTTCGGAAATATTTTTCGTGCTTCGTCGAGCAGGATATTCTCGTCCTCGTAGCGTGAGGAGTAGTGGCCGAGTATGAGTTGTTGCACGCCGGCATCGCGTGCTACGGTAGCTGCCTGTGCCGCTGTCGAATGGTTGTAATTGGTGGCCCGCTCGATGTTGTCCTCACCATAGGTGCTCTCATGGTAGAGTGTGGTGACACCCTTCAGCTCCTGCTGCAAGGTGGGCATGTAGGCTGTGTCGCTGCAATAGGCGTAGCTTCGGGGTGGGTCTGCCGGCAGCACGAGCCTGCTGTTTTCCACGACGGTTCCGTCGGGTGCTGTCCAGTCGGCACCGGCCTTGATATTGTCAACCTGTGAGGTGGGGATGCCGTAGAAGTCGAGCATGTCACGACGAATGTGGGGCAGGGTAGGCTTCTCGCGGAAGAGGTATCCGCAGCAGGGAACGCGATGCTGTAGCGGGAGTGTCTCGACAGTAAGGCTACGGTCCTCGTAGATGATTTGTCGCAGGGTGGTGTCAATGGGGTGGAACGCTACGTCGTAGCCCAGATGTGTGCAGAACAGGTCGAGTTGGGCTTGCAGCATGTTGCCCAGAGCGTCAGGGGCATAGATGTGGAGCGTGGCGGTACGTCCTAACAGTCCGAAGGTGCTGATGAGTCCGATGAGTCCGAAGCAATGGTCGCCGTGCAGATGTGAGATGAACACATGGCCGAGTCTGGTGAAGCGTATATGGCTGCGGCGTAACTGCATCTGCGTGCCTTCGCCGCAATCGACCATAAACAATTTTTCCCGCACTTCGACCACTTGTGCTGACGCATTGTGGCGAAGTGTGGGAAGTGCGCTGCCGCATCCTAGTATATGTACTTTGAACGGCTCCATGTTGTCGGGATGATGAACGCTTAGATGGCGAAATCATTAAATGATGCCTCCTCCAGCTTCACGTCCTTACCGTAGGTCTCTCGGGGCTTCTGACGGCCGTATTCAAAGGTGTCGTCTGCGTCCTTGAAGATGAGTGAGTCTTTGGTCAGTTTGATAATGTCATAGTAGTTGGTCTCTTCCTCCTGACCGCCACCTTCGCGTATGGACACCAGTTCAAGCTGTCCGTCAACGATGCGCCAGGTACGATAGCTGATGGTGCTCTGTTCGATACCTTCGACGATACCGCCCTCCTTGATGGAGATGCCTACCTCGTCGCTACCGTCCAGCGGGTTGGGCATGGTCCAGTTGCCTAAAAGCATGGTCTGGTTGACTACGTTCAAAGCCTCAGTCTTCTTGGCGTTACTGTGGATGATGATGCGGTCTCCTTTGTTGATACCGCCCATGATACGACCACTCTCGAAAGCCAGACGCACCGAAATGGAGATGGAATCGCCATTGTCGTTAATCATACTCAGGGTACTGTCTTTCTTGAGTTCAAGGCAGACACCGTAGATGGTGGTGTTAGGCTCCACAGTATATTCAGTAGAGTCTGCTGCATTGTTTCCTTCTGTCGGCTGGTTCTTGTTGCCGCAGGCACATGTCGTAGCTATAACAGCTGCTGACAATGCGAATACTAAAAGCTTTTTCATATACCTATATATTATAAGATGTTTAACTTCTAACGTTGAGTTTCAGATTTTTTCTCCTCTTGCTTTGCTTCGTTCCACAGGTGATCCATTTCTTCGAGTGTCATCTCTGTGAGCGGACGGCCGGCGCGTATGCTGTGCTGCTCAATGTAGTTGAAGCGACGGATGAATTTCTGATTGGTCATCTCAAGTGCATTGTCGGGATTGAGCTTATAGAGACGTGCGGCATTGATGACACTAAACAGGAAGTCGCCCAACTCCTCCGTGGAGCGTTGGCGGTCGTCCTTTTCCAGTTCGGCCTGCAATTCGTCCAACTCTTCGTGTACCTTTTTCCATACGTCACTCCTGTCTTCCCAGTCAAAGCCTACGTTGCGGGCTTTGTCTTGTATGCGGTAGGCCTTGATGAGTGAGGGCAGGGCAGCAGGCACCCCCGAGAGCACGGTCTTGTTGCCGTCTTTTTCCTTCAGCTTGATTTGTTCCCAGCTTTCCAAAACAGCTTCCGCATCCTTGGCTACGGCGTCTCCATAGACATGGGGATGGCGGAAGATAAGCTTGTCGCAGAGCTTATTGCACACATCGGCTATGTCGAACTGCTGCTTCTCTTCACCGATGCGTCCGTAGAACACCACGTGGAGTAATACGTCGCCCAGTTCTTTGCATATCTCGTGCTGGTCATCGCGGATGAGTGCATCGCAGAGTTCGTAGGTCTCTTCGATGGTGTTGGGGCGCAGGCTGTCATTGGTCTGCTTGCGGTCCCAAGGGCACTCTTCACGCAGACGGTCCATCACGTCCAGCAGTCGCCCGAAAGCCTCTAACTTCTCTTCTCTTGTATGCATCGTTTTTTTTCTGTTTCAATTTGCAAAGTTACGGCTTTTATTTGAAATAGCCGCGTGATTTGCGAAAAAACTTTCCAAAACATTTGCATGTCCCATCGGTTTTTGCTAACTTTGTGGCGCGAAAAACGAAAACAACAATATATATATGGCAGACAAACCGACTGGCGGCCAACGCCGCCCTCGCACCTCTCAGCCTGTTGACAATGGGCTGGGACGACTGCAGCCACAAGCCCCTGACATGGAGCGTGCGGTACTGGGTGCAATGATGATTGACAGCGATGCATACGCTATGGTGTGTGAGATACTGAGTCCTGAGAGTTTCTACGAGCCACGCAACCAAATGATCTATTCGGCCATTCGTGACCTGAGTATCAGGGAGAAGCCTATTGACGTGCTTACCGTTACCGAGCAGTTGGCCAAAAACGGTACGCTGGAGCAAGTGGGAGGCCCCGTCTATATCTCGGAACTCAGTTCACGTGTGGCATCATCTGTTCATATCGAGTATCATGCCAATGTCATTGCGCAGAAGGCTACGGCACGTCAGCTCATTCACTTCTGTAACGAAATTGAAGGTCGTGCGTTCGACGAGACCACCGACGTGGACGAACTGATGCAGCAAGCAGAGGGAAGCCTTTTCGAACTGGCACAGTCGAACATGAAGAAGGACTACACGCAGATAGATCCAGTCATCCGTAATGCTGTGGAGGTGATTCAGGCTGCAGCAAAGAACAAGGACGGAATGACGGGTGTACCCAGCGGTTTCCATAAACTTGATGAAATGACCAGCGGATGGCAGGCAAGCGATCTGGTGATTGTCGCAGGACGTCCGGCAATGGGCAAAACGGCCTTTGCGCTCTCGATGGCGAAGAATATTGCCGCTGACCGACATATTCCTACGGCATTCTTCTCGTTGGAAATGAGTAACATACAACTGGTGCAACGTCTCATGGCCAACTGCTGTGAGATTCCGGGTAAGATAATCCAGAACGGTCAGTTGCGTCCCGATGAGTGGGATCGTCTGGACAAACGTCTGCCTCAGTTGTTAGGTGCTCCGTTGTATGTGGACGACACACCTGGCATGTCCATTTTTGAACTTCAGACGAAGGCACGACGTCTGGTTCACGAACATCAGGTAGGACTCATCATGATTGACTATTTGCAGCTGATGAATGCTAACGGTATGCGCTTCTCGTCACGACAGGAAGAGGTGAGCAACATCTCACGCTCCCTGAAGGGACTGGCTAAGGACCTGAACGTGCCCATCATCGCTTTGAGTCAGTTGAACCGTGGTGTGGAGAGTCGTGAAGGTTTGGATGGTAAGCGTCCGCAGCTCAGCGACCTGCGTGAGTCAGGTGCCATTGAGCAGGATGCCGATATGGTACTCTTTGTTCATCGTCCCGAGTATTATCATCTTTATGAGGATGAACATGGTAACGACCTTCGCGGTAAAGCGGAGATTATCATCGCCAAGCATCGTAAAGGTGCTACGGGTATTGTAGTGCTGGATTTCCGTGGTGAATATACACGCTTCGAGAACAAGGATGATGGAAAACTTAAACCCTCGTCGTCGGCAGAAGGTGGTGATATGGGTGGCGAAATTCGTGAAAGCCGAATGAATAATGGCATGCCTGATGTTATGCCAGACATGCCATTCGAACCAGGAGGTGATGAGATAAGCAGCTCTTTCTAATAAGATAAGTTCTATTCGTTAGTATTCATCCCCGCTGGAATCCCTATTGGGCATATTTTTGTATAAGGGCATCGGCTTGTTCGTTGCCCTTTTCTTTTGCTATGTTCAGATTCCTCAGTCCCTCGGCTTTGTTGTTCTTCAGACATTGTGCCAGTCCGAGGAAGAGATATCCGTCGCTCTCATCAGGAGCCACATTGATACAGGTCTGTGCTGAGCGTATGGCATCGTCTGTCATCGATACACGTATCTCCAGCGAGGCTCGCTCTGCCCAATAGATAAACTCTTCGGGTGCCATTTCTGTGGCTTTCCTGATGTCTTCAAGTGCCTGCTGGAACTGTCGTCCTCCCAGCTCTGCCTGCTCACGGATATAGTAAAAGTTTGCGTTTACCTGATTACCCATCACTTTCTCATATTCGTTGAAGTCGAGGACGGCCTGACGGTATTTCCCTGTATTGTACAACGCGGTGGCACGTGCCCAGATATATGGTGCTGCCTCGCGGAGGAAAGGACGTGAATTGGCGTTGACGGCACTATCGAGAAGCGCGAGATAGGCAGTAGTGTCTTCTAACATCTCTTTACAACGGGCATTTTCATAGAACAGTTCTGCGCCGCGCAGGTCAGTCTGTAATAACTGCTCGAACAGCTGGCCTGCCTCTGTGTACTCCTTCTTTGCAAAGAGAATCTGTGCTTCAAGATGAGTGTATGCTATCTGAGGGTTGATTTCTATGCTGTGGCGTATATGTTCCAGTGCCTTGTCAAGACTCCAGGCCTCGTAGGGTTTGTCCTGCATGTAAATCTCCTTCTGATAGATGATACGTGCATAGTTGTAATAGGTGTCGTCCAAGGCATCGCTTACGCTGATGGCCTTCTGCATATCCGCATCAGCAGCAGCGAATTTGTCATGATAGACGTTAAATTGTGCTCGGGTGATATATCCGTCAGCTGCATTGGGGAATTGTTTGATATATTCATCCACCAGTTCGGCGTAGTGAGCTGGGTCCATCGTGTTACCAGCCATAAAGAGTGCCAGTTGTGCCTGGTCTTTGTCTTCGGGCAATGCAATTTTGATATGTGTCTTTTTGAGCGTTGCATCGCTGGGGCTGAAGCCGTTGGCACTCAAACTATTGACATAGGCGGCACTAATGGCGTAATTGGTGGTGCTACCCGACTGTGCAGCAGGTTGCATCATGCCGATAACCTGTCCGTTGGCATTCAGGAGCGGGGAACCTACAGCATTGTCAGCCATAGATAGGCTGAGGGTATAATAAGCATATTGGTCTAAAATGGTTTCCGATTTTTGAACCGTACCTTTCACGCCATTGGCTTTCTTGGTAGAGTAGGGCAGCATCCATACCTCGCTGCCATTTGCTGCCTGAGTTGTGGCAACCTCTAATGGCTCGGCATTCTTTGATGCCACGCGGAACTTCACAACGTCATACATCTCGTTGGCACTAATGATGCGGTCAACAGCATATTCTTTGCCTGAAGCGTCAATGATGACTGCACGCTGGGCATTGATAAACGGTGTGAAGATGCTCATAGCATCACCCTTCTCGCTGACGAAGAATCCTGTGCTGCTGGCAATGAGTGAGCCATCGGGAGCAAAGGTCTTCAATGTGAAGACTGACTTGGCGGCTTTCGAAGCCCAGCTTTGTGCTTCTGCGGAGGTAAAAAACATAGACAGATGCAGGATGAGGAGCACCATTAGCAACTGCCATCGTTTCATGTTGATATGCTTGTCTTGTGTCATATTGATGTTTCTTTTTGATTATTTGAGGTGTAAGAGTTCCTTGGCGTTGTTGACTGCTGCCTCGGTAATGTCGCTGCCACTAAGCATCTGTGCTATCTCACGGACACGTCCGTCGTTGTCGAGTCGCGTCATGTGGCTGATAGTACCGACAGCTGTCTCTTCCTTGTAAACTTTGTAGTGAGTAGAACCCAATGCGGCAATTTGTGGCAGATGGGTAATGCTGATGACCTGACGTCCCTCGCGTCCCATTTCCTGCATCATCTGGGCCATACACTCCGCTGTCTTTCCGCTGACACCGGTGTCTATCTCGTCGAAGATGATAGTGGGCAACCGTGAAGCGTTGCTGATGATGGTCTTCAATGCAAGCATGAGGCGTGCTATCTCACCACCGGAGGCAATCTGTGCTACGGGCAGCATGGGTGTTGACTTGTTGGCGCTGAACAGGAAAGCGACTTGGTCTTGTCCGTCGGGACCTAATTCTTTTTCTGTGATGCTGATCTCAAAGCGGACATGAGGCATACCGAGCAACGTGAGTCGGTGAAGAATATCATTCTCTATCTGTCTGGCTGCCTTGGTGCGTTGTTTGGTAAGTGCTGAGGCTAATTTCTCACACTCTTGTCGCTTGCTGTCAACAGCCTGTTGTAATTCTGCCAACGCTTCGTCGCTGTTTTCAATGGCTCCTAACTTGTGCTTCAAGTCTTCCTGTAGTGTCAGCAGTTCTTCGACCGTCTGGCAATGGTATTTCTTTTCCAGTTCGTAGATACGGTCAAGGCGGTTGTTGACGATGTCAAGTTCCGACGGATCGAAGTCGATATCTTCAATACGTGTACTGACTTCCTGTGCGATATCTTTCAGCTCGATATAGCATGAATCCATGCGTTGTGCAAGTTCTGCCGTTTGAGGAAGGACGTTGGAGATACCATGAAGTGCGTTGTAGGTTGATTTTAATTGGCTGATGATGCCACGGTCCTCTGCGGATAAAGCTTCGTCAGCCTCATAGAGCGCACTCTTAATGTCTTCCGCATGAGTCATGGTGTCGCTACGCTGTTCCAGTTCTTCCTGTTCACTGGCGATGAGTTTCGCCCCTTCCAGTTCGTTGTATTGGAACTGAAGGAAATCAGCATTCTGCCGGTTCTGCTCAATGTCGTTCTGCAGTTGGCTGAGCTGTCTTCTCAGGTCGTTCATACGGCTAAATCCAGAATGGTAATTGCTGAGCTGTTGTTGGCTGTCCGCAATGATGTCGATGACGTTGAGTTGGAAGTCCTGCTTGTTGAGTAACAGGTTCTGATGTTGTGAATGGATATCAACCAGTCGCTCACCAAGTTCCTTGAGCACCGAGAGTGGTGCTGGGCTGTCATTGATGAACGAACGGCTTTTACCCGTGGATGTCAGCTCTCGGCGGATGATGCAGTCTTCAGCATCATAGTCCAGATCATTGGCTTCGAAAAAGTCCTGCATGGCGTAGTTGCTCAGGTCGAAGTGTGCCTCAATGAGACAACGGCTGGCACCTGCCTTGATATCCTTGGCGTCAGCACGCCGACCCAGTATGAGGCCGATGGCACCGAGGATAATACTCTTACCCGCACCTGTCTCACCGGTAATGACGGAGAACCCGTTGTCGAAATGGACATCCAGTTCGTCAATGAGTGTATAGTTCTTGATGTAAAGTTGTTTCAGCATTATTGTTTTATCTGTTCCCAAGCATTGTTTTGCGAGGCATTGATGGAGAACAGTAGTTCATAGATGGACTCTTTCTCCTTCTGTGTTCCCTTTCCTTTATAAATATTGGCTATCTCGTCACGTTTGTAGTCGGTCCATATCTGTGGCAGCAGACTAAGTGGCTTGTTGTCATGGGCAGCTTTCAGGTTCGTCTCCAGAGTGGTAGTGATAGCTGTACGTCCTCGTTCGGCATTGTTGGCCATCTCATCGAGTCCGGTGCGATAGTAGTCGTACTGCAATTGCCGAAACGGTTTCATGGATTCGTCCAGATAGTCATTAATGATGCCGAAACGATTGCGGTTGTCCTCAAAAGCTTTCCATCCAGAGAAACCTAGATCCTGTGCGTTATTAACCAGGTTGAGACATTGCTGCAGTACGTCGGTGCCCCCCATAGGGCTGAACGAATCAAGATCCAGGCCGATAATGAGATAGGCATAGTAGGCAATAAGTGCCGTGAGCTGATTGTCTATCATCTCGTCGTTGTAGTTCAGTTGGTCAAACTGAGCAAAGTCAAAGTCGAAATTCTTGTCGCTGTTGTTGTAGAGTGTACTGTTGTAAGAAGAGTTATAGACGGGACGGTTGGCTTGAATGAGTGCCGTACAACTGAAGCGGTTGTCCTCTTTGACATATTTTGTCACGGTGAGGTTGAAATTACAGACAATGCGCTCATTCTTCTGAAACTGTAAAGCTGTCCATTGGCGGTCGTTGATGAATTGCTCCAAAGTCTGTTGTAGGTTATTAAACACGCTGGCGTCTGTACCCTGTATCTGGCTATGGTTAATCGTTACCTTAGCCTGGAGTTCCTGTGCCTTCAGACTTCCTGCTGTCAACAACAGCAGACAACCCGTCATAATAGCCCTGATAACCTTCATAGTATGCTTTCAAGCTCGTTTATAATGTCCTGTGCAACAAGTGCTTTTGACTTTTTGTCAAACTGCTTCTCCGATTTGCGTGATATGATGGTTATCTGGTTCTCGTCTGACTGGAAGCATGTGCCTTTGTTGTTGAGTGAGTTGAGCACGATGAAGTCAAGATTCTTCTTTTCCAGTTTCTGACGGGCGTGAGTTTCTTCGTCGTTCGTCTCAAGTGCAAAGCCAACTAATTGCTGGTGCTCTTGCTTCATGCTACCTAATTTGGCTGCGATGTCATGAGTGGGAATCAACTGAAGTGTCAATACTCCTGATGACGGTTCATCGTTTGCACCATGTTCACGTTTGATTTTCTGTTCTGCTGCTTGTGCAGGACGGAAATCGGCCACAGCAGCACAAAGAATAGCAGCGTCCTGCTGGGGAAATTCTTGGGTGGCTGCCTGATACATATCTTCGCAACTCTCCACATCAATGCGACGGATATGATTTTTGATGTCCTCGGATAATTGGCAACTGACAGGTCCTGCGATGAGTGTAACCTCTGCACCGCGACGGGCACACTCTTCAGCCAGAGCAAAGCCCATCTTGCCGCTGCTGTAGTTGCCGATAAAGCGCACGGGGTCTATCTTCTCGTGGGTTGGGCCGGCGGTGATGAGGATACGTTTCGCTTTTAGGGAAGAATCTTGGGGTGAGAGTGAGGAAGAGAGAATCTCTACGATACGCTCAGGTTCCTCCATGCGTCCCTTGCCCTCAAGTCCCGAGGCGAGAAAGCCTGACTGCGGCTCAATGATATGATTTCCGAAGGAGCGTAGCCGTTCCAGGTTCTGCTGCGTGGTGGGGTGCTGATACATATCGAGGTCCATCGCGGGAGCAATGAATACAGGTGCCTTCATTGACAGGTATGTTGTAATCAGCATGTTATCGGCAATGCCATTGGCCATCTTGCCCAGTGTTGATGCCGTACAGGGTGCTATAAGCATAGCGTCAGCCCATAGTCCCAAAGCCACATGGCTATGCCACGTGCCGTCACGCTGGGCGAAGAATTCGCTTATAACGGGCTTCTGTGTCAGAGCCGACAATGTGATGGGAGTGATGAACTCTTTGCCTGCGGGCGTGATGACAACCTGTACCTCAGCACCGGCTTTGATGAGCTGTCGGATGATAAGGCATGACTTATAGGCTGCTATAGAACCTGTGATGCCGAGAACTATTTTCTTACCTGACAAATTCATTCTTTTCTGTTAGAAGTGAAAGCGATGTTCTTTCCGTTTCTTTTTATTACCTCTGTGCCTCACGCAGTCGAATACGAGTGAGTACCTGCTTCGTGTTGAATGTGAAGTCACCTTGGAGTATCCAGCTGTAGTAGCCAGGATCCGTACGAAGCACTTGTGCTACGGGTAGTCCTTTGTACTTGCCGAAGTTGAACACTTCAATCTGTTTGGGATTACCGTCCTTATCAAGCATGGGCTTCTTGTCTGGTCCTAACTGCTCTGCCCAAACGATGCGTCCTGCGAAATCGACGTTGTTGTTGACTTTAGAGAACTCGGCAAGGCAGTCCATGTCATTCTGTAGTGTGCGTCCCTCAGGATTCTCACCCAGTGCACGCTGGTTCTCTTCCGTATAGTGGTCGAGCTCTGCTTGCAGCACACGGTATGTTGCTTCGGTGTCCTGATCGGCACGGTGTGCCTCGAAGTCATCTTCCATTCTCCTTCCGCAATAGAACTTATAGGCAGAGGCTAGATTGCGGCGTTCCATCTTGTGGTAGATGGTTTGTGCGTCAATCATGCGGCACTTGGAAAAGTCGAAGTCGATGCCGGCACGAAGAAACTCCTCAGCCAGCAAAGGAATATCGAAATGGTTAGAATTGAAGCCGGCGAAGTCACTACCTGAGAAAGAATTGCTAAGATTCTGTGCCAATTGCTTGAACGTCGGTTTGTCCTTGACCATATCATTAGTGATACCTGTCAAAGATTCCACTTCGGCAGGTATCAGTTTTTCGGGGTTAACCAGTTCATCACCTCTTTCCTCATGTCCGTCGGGATATACCTTGATATAGGAAATCTGAATAATCCGATCCTTCACCAAGTCCAATCCCGTCGTCTCGAGGTCAAAGATGACGAGTGGCTTTTTTAGATTGAGCTTCATGTCCTTAGTCGTTAATCAGCATGGGCATCATGAGCATGAGCACATCCTGATTCTCAGGCTGCTCTGAGGGTAGGACAAGTCCTGCACGGCTGGGGTCTGCCAGTTGGATGACAACCTCGCTACAGTCGAAATTACTGAGAATCTCAATGAACGATGAGCCTTTGAAACCTATTCTCATGGGTGTACCGTTGTAGTCGCACGTCATCTGCTCGGTTGCGGTCTTTGAGAAGTCAAAGTCCTCGGCATCGAGTTTGAGCGTGGCGCCTTCTACATTGAAACGGATGAGGTTGCTGGAGTCGTTAGCGAAAGGCTGTACACGGCGCAATGCGCTAAGCAGAGTTAGACGATCAACGGTCAGCTGGTTGGGATTCGACAGCGGGATAACGCTGTTATAGTTCGGATAGCGTCCCTCAATGAGTCGGCAGATGATGACACCCTCGTCGTAGGTGATTTCTGCATTACGCTCGTCAAAACGTACGATGACGTCACCGCCTTCCTTCTGCAGCATGTTACGCAGCAACGTGGCGGGCTTCTTCGGCAGGATGAATGATGCGGGCTGCTCGCTACGGATATTCAGTACTTTGTTGCGGACCAGTTTATGACCATCGCTGGCAACGATGGCGAGGCAGTCAGGTGTCAGGTCAAAGTACACTCCGTTCATGACGGGGCGCAACTCATCTTGTGCTGTAGCAAAGAGCGAACGTCCAAGGTTATCTGCCATAATGTTACTTGGCAGCTGTATGACCGTGGCGTTGTCGCCTACCGTCTGAGCCTGCGGAAATTCATCAGCATTGTCAACGGGTAGCGAGAAGAGACCGTTCTGGTAACTGATGCGTACCAACCCTTTTTCCTCGTTGATGTCGAATGTGAGAGGCTGCTCCGAGAAACCCTTGACGGCTTCCAACAGGTCACGGTTGCCAATGGCGAAGCGTCCAGGACCGTCACTCTCGGTGAGTGTCAGCGTGGTTTTCATCACATTCTCACTGTCCGAAGCGGTCAGCGTGAGCACATTGTCATTAATCTCGAACACAAAGTCGGCCAGGATCGGGAGTGAATTTTTGCTGTTAATGACTCTCGACAGGGCGGACAGTTTACTGCTCAGGGCAGTACTTGATACTGTAAATCTCATGAGTTATACGTTGTTTTTAATTATTAATCGTCGTAAAACGAGTACAAAAATACAAAAATACTATGGTATAAACAAAAAAAAACGGTAAAAAGTGTCGTAATTTAAAACTATTTTTGTAATTTCGCAAGCGATTTCAAGAAACACAACAATTATAAAACAATTAATAATATGGAATTAACAGGAAAAATTATCGCAGTTCTGCCCGCCAACAGTGGCGTGTCAAACCGTACGGGTAACCCCTGGATGTCTCAGGAGTATGTCATCGAGGTCCCCGGTCAGTATCCCCGCAAGTGTATGTTCCGTCTCTTCGGCGAGGACCGCATCAAGCAGTTCAATATTCAGATGGGCGAGGAACTCACCGTCTCGTTCGACATCGATGCCCACGAGTACAACGGCCGTTGGTTTAATGAGATTCGTGCCTACAACATCCAGCGTGGCGCTGTAGCTCCTGCTACCCAGGCATTAGACGCACAGCCTGCTACCGATGCTCCTGCCGCCGATGCATCACCATTCCCGCCAGCAAGTGAAGCTCCTGCCGAGGGCAGTGCCGACGACCTGCCGTTCTAACATGCAGTAAGAACAATTTATCCCCCGACACTCCTGAATCGCGAATGTCGGGGGATTATTCTTGTAAAAGGTCAGCACCTTTCTCAAAGTGCCGTTTCACTATGAACGACTACTGCTCTTCTTCAAAGTTGATGTCAAGTTTCTGGAAACGGAACTCCTGTGTGTTCAAGTAGCGCACGTCATACATGTCCTTGGCTTTTACCGTGTAGAGACGTTTGAGTTTTAGGAACTTCTTTTCTACATCCTCGCGTTTTGTGGCATACATAATGATGCAAACACGATGGGGCATCTGCAACTCATCGGCTAAGTAATCCTTCAACTGGTTGGCGTAGATGCCTCGTCCTTCCAGGAAGTCGTTGCTGTCGTCAATCCATGCATTCTCGACTGCTTGTACATCGGTGAAATAAACAATGGAATCAGTGAACGATGCCGAGAAACCAAACATATAAATCTGTGGTAGTTTGACTCGTTTGGCCATGATATCGGTGGTACCCACTACAAGTACCATAACAAGTATGAGCGGCAGGATGTACTTGATAATCTTCATGTTATTACGTTGTTTCGTTATGTCGTTATTACGTTGTTTCGTTGTTATTTATTGTCCCAAGTATGTTTTGAGCATTTTGTTATTTGTGGTACCGCGCAAGCGTCTGATAGCCTTTTCCTTGATTTGCCGTACCCGTTCGCGTGTCAGCCCGTATTTGTTGCCGATTTCTTCTAGCGTCATTTCCTGCTGGTCAATGCCGAAGAATGCTGTAATGACATTACGTTCACGTTCGTTGAGCATCTTTAGCAGTGTCTTGATTTCCGCCCTCAGTGACTCCATCACCAGTTCGTTATCTGCTGTAGGTGCATTGTCGTTAGGCAGTACGTCAAGCAGCGAACTGTCTTCGCCGTCAACGAAGGGGGCATCTACTGACACATGGCGCCCGTTTACTTTGATAGCTTCATCGATTTTCTCTTCGGGCAGGTTCGTCTTCTCAGAAATCTCTTCGATGGAAGGTCGGCGTTCATTTTCCTGCTCAAACTTGCTCATGGCGCGGTTGATTTTGTTGACCGAGCCTACTTGGTTCAGTGGCAGTCTTACAATGCGGCTTTGTTCGGCAATAGCCTGTAGGATAGATTGTCTAATCCACCAAACGGCATACGAGATGAACTTGAATCCACGTGTCTCGTCGAACTTCTCAGCAGCTTTGATGAGCCCCAGATTGCCTTCATTGATGAGGTCGGGAAGCGAAAGTCCCTGATTCTGGTATTGCTTGGCTACAGAGACAACAAAGCGCAGATTAGCTTTAGTAAGCCTTTCTAATGCCTTTCTGTCACCTTTCCGGATGCGCTGGGCCAACTCTACTTCCTCATCGCTGGATAGCAGGTCTTCCTTTCCTATCTCTTGTAGGTATTTATCGAGTGACTCACTTTCCCTATTGGTGATAGACTTCGTGATTTTCAGTTGTCTCATATGGTATGATTCCGTTAGTAAGCAATTGCAGGATGCAAAAGTAAGGTATTTTTCTGGGATAGCCAAAAAAATACCTTACTTTTTTACGCTTTTTGCGTATTATTGTCTTGTTGACAAATGTAAGAGAGGGTTCTTGATGCTTTCACCGGTCTTACTCCTGCAAAGGAACGGCAAAGTAAGCCTTCTTGCCGGTAGGATAGAGTCCTTGAATATAGAGCACGGGTTCACGGCTGGTCGATGCCTTCTTCACAACCTTCTGCAGATCTTCGATGCTCTTGATGTTCTCATCGTTGACGCGCTGGATGATGAAGCCCTTGGACATACCTGCCTTCTGCAGCAGTCCACTGCTCACCTTCGTTACTTCCAGTCCGTAGGAAATACCCAGTTGCTGTTTCTGCTGGTCGGTAATGGCGCGGAAGTTTGCTCCTAATGCATCGAGGTCTTGATTCTGGATGACACGGGTGTTGCCCTGCTCGTTCTTCAGTGTGACGGTCTCTGACTTCTTTTTCTTGTTATGCAGGTAGGTGATGGTCATCTTGTCGCCCGGGCGCTTGCGGGCCACAGCCTCCTGCAGTTCAGCAAATTTCGTGATTTTATGTCCGTCGGCTTCGATGATGACGTCGCCAGTTGTGACACCTGCATCGGCAGCAGCACCGCCTTCCATGACTTCTGCCACATAGATACCTTCCATTGTGCCGAGGTCAACCTCGCGGTCCTGAGCCTTCATTTCATCGACATATCTTTTTACATCCTTACCTTTGATACCAACGAAGGCACGCTGTACGGTGCCGTACTGTTTCAGGTCAGCTACAACCTTATTCATGATAGTGGTGGGGATGGCAAAACCGTAGCCGATGTTCGAGCCCGTCTGCGAATAGAGCATGGCGTTGATGCCCACCAGTTCGCCGCGTGTATTCACCAGTGCTCCGCCTGAGTTACCCTGATTAATGGCAGCGTCGGTCTGGATGAAGCTCTCCACACCATTGGCTCCCAGTGAGCGTGCCTTGGCACTGACGATACCAGCTGTCACGGTGTTGTTCAGTCCTAAGGGGTTACCTACGGCAAGCACCCATTCGCCAACTTTCAGGTCATCGCTGCTGGCGATGGTGATAGCGGGCAGGTTCTTTCCTTCAATTTTAATAAGAGCCAGGTCGGTGGTCTCGTCTGTACCGATGATGCGTGCAGAGAACTCGCGGTTGTCGTTAAGCGTAACGGTGAGCTCATCGGCACCTGCCACCACGTGGTTATTCGTTACGATGTAGCCGTCGGCAGAGATGATAACACCCGAACCGGTTGCCTCTTTCTTGGGGGTCTGAATCTTACGCTGTCCACCCTGTCCGCGTCCGAAGAAACCGCCGAAGGGATCAAAGAAATCGCTGAACGGGTCGCTCTCCACGTCAATTGTCTGGATGCGGCTGTTCTGCACGTACTTGATGTGAACTACTGAAGGAAGTGATTTTTCTGCAGCATAGGTCAGGTCAACGGGCTGTCCTGCCGGAGTGCTCTGCTCTGTCAGTGCTGAGTTGTTAGCTGTTGCGGCACCGGCCTTGGTGAAGGCTGCTACCGAGAAAACGATGGCTACCGATGCCAATACCGGAGTCATGTAGTTAAGGACTTTTTTCATTCTTTTCATTGTCGTTATTGTTTTTATGTTTGAATTGTTATTTGCGTTATGCTGAAAAGCTGTGTGCAAATTTAGGCGCAAAAAATGTTAAACAGACAATTTGTCATATATATTTGTCTTGATTTAACACTTCATCGTTTGTGCTTAACGGCTGTTTGCGCTTTGTCGGAGGTTTTTTAGAGTCGTTAAAGGTTAACAAAGGTCACTCAACTCTAAACACTCAATACCTACGAAGTTCCCAGAATGCTACGGCAGATGCTGCGGCCACGTTGAGTGAGTCCACGCCATGCATCATGGGGATTCGTACCACGTAGTCTGCCTCGTTGATGGTCTCCAGTGGCAGTCCGTCGCCTTCTGTGCCCATGATGAGAGCCAGTCGCGGCTCAGTTTTCAACTGCGGGTCGTCGAGCGTGATACTGTCGTGGGTAAGTGCCATCGCTGCTGTCTTCATGCCGTATTGGTGTAATTGTGTCAGGTCATCATCCACCCATGTCCAGGGTACGAGGAATACCGAGCCCATCGATACCCTCACGGCACGTCGGTTCAGAGGGTCGCAAGCGTCACGTGTCAATAGTACGCCGTCAATACCCAAGGCAGCTGCCGAACGGAAAATGGCACCGATGTTTGTTGTGTCCGATACGCCTTTGATGATGACGATACGCTTTGCGTTGTGGCATATCGTTTCTACGTCTGGTAAAACAGGTCGGCGCATGGCACACAGCACGCCACGGGTCAGTGTGTAGCCAGTCAGTTCCGCCAGCAGCTCGCGCGTACCTATATATATAGGTATGTCAGTCAGTCGGCTGACGATGTCTGCCGCATCGCCCGTGATGTGCCGCTGTTCACAAAGTAATGCCACAGGTTCCATGCCTGCGTCTAATGCCACGCGGATAACCTTCGGACTCTCGGCAATGAAAATGCCCTCGGCCGTCTCTCTGTTCATGCGTAGCTGCGCATCGGTCAGTGCGCTGAACAGCGAGACACCCGGGGCATCAAGACTCGTTATTTCCTGTATCATTTCAGCATGTTGAGTCGCTGCTTGATCTTATCCACATAGGCATCGATGGTTGCTACGGCAACAATGTTCACCACGTCGCGGACGGTAGCACCGAAGTCAATGAAGTGGATGGGTTTGTTCAGTCCCATCTGGATGGGACCGATAATCTCGGCGTCGGTGCCGAGCATCTGCAGCATCTTGTAGCTGGAACGTGCAGACGTCAGATTGGGGAAGATGAGTGTGTTCACCTTCTTGCCCTTCAGACGGGTGAATGGATACTGCTCGTCGCGCAACTCGTTGTCAAGGGCACAGTCCAACTGCATCTCACCGTCAATGAGCAGGTCAGGGTAAAGCTGCTGCATCTCTTCTACTGCGTGCTTTACCTTCTTGGCTCCGGCGCTGGTTGATGAACCGAAGTTAGAGTGGCTCATCATGCCGATGACAGGTTTCTCGTTAAAGAAACGTACGGCGGTTGATGCGAGTTTGGCGATATCGACAAGTGCCTCTCCGTCGGGGTTCTCATTGACCAACGTGTCGGCGATGTAGTAGGTTCCCTTGGGCGAGTTGATGATGTGCATGGCACCGAAGTGCTTGTACTCGGGACGTATTCCAATGACCTCGTTGACAACCTTGATGGTGTTCGAGTATTTCGTGTAGAGACCGGTAATGAAAGCATCAGCCTCTCCTGTCTCCACCATCATCATGCCGAAATAGTTGCGCTCAAACATCTTGTCGTTTGCCTCCTGGAAGGTGTAGCCCTCGCGCTGACGTTTCTCGGTGAGGATGCGGGCATAGCGCTCGCGGCGCTCCTGCTCGTTGGGATGGCGCAGGTTGACAATCTCAATGCCTTCGAGCGACAGTTCCATCTTCTTTGCCATTTTCTCAATTACCTCGTCATTGCCTAACAGCACCGGATGACAGATACCCTCGGCCTTCGCCTGTACTGCTGCCTTCAGCATCGTGGGGTGCACGGCCTCGGCGAATACTACGCGCTGCGGATGGGCAGCGGCTGTGGCATAGAGCTTTTGTGTCAGTTTCGTCTCTTGTCCGAGCATGATGCTGAGCGAGTCCTTATAAGCTTCCCAGTTTTCAATCTTCTTACGTGCTACGCCGCTATCGATAGCAGCCTTGGCCACGGCAGCGCTCACCTCGGTAATGAGTCGCGGGTCAACGGGCTTCGGGATGAAGTAGTCACGTCCGAAGGTCAGGTTATTCACTTTATAGACATCGTTCACCACGTCGGGTACGGGCTGCTTGGCGAGGTCTGCAATGGCATTCACGGCAGCCAGCTTCATCTCTTCGTTAATGGCTGTGGCATGAACGTCCAGCGCACCGCGGAAGATATAGGGGAAACCAATCACATTATTAATTTGGTTGGGGTAGTCTGTACGTCCTGTTGACATCAGCACATCTGTGCGAGCCTCCATAGCGTCTTCGTAGCTGATTTCGGGTACGGGGTTGGCGAGCGCGAAGATGACAGGGTCTTTCGCCATTGTCTTTACCATCTCCTTCGTCAGCACGTTACCCTTCGACAGTCCTACGAAGACGTCGGCGCCGTTGACAGCCTCTGCCAGCGTGTGTACGTCGCGCCGGTCGGTGGCGAAGAAGCGCTTCTGCTCGTTCAGTCCCTCGCGGTCACTGGTAATGACACCCTTTGAGTCGAGCATCAGGATGTTCTCCTTCTTAGCGCCGATAGCCATATACAGTTTTGTACACGAGATAGCGGCAGCACCGGCACCGTTCACCACAATCTTCACCTTGCTGATGTCTTTGCCGATGACCTCCATCGCGTTCTTCAGTCCGGCAGCGCTGATGATGGCCGTGCCGTGCTGGTCATCGTGCATCACGGGGATGTCGAGGGTTTTCTTCAAACGTTCCTCTATGTAGAAACACTCAGGAGCCTTGATATCTTCGAGGTTGATGCCGCCGAATGTCGGGGCAATACGCTCTACTGCCTCGCAGAACTTCTCGGGGTCTTTCTCATCTACCTCGATGTCGAACACGTCGATACCGCCGTATATCTTGAAAAGCAGTCCTTTACCTTCCATGACTGGCTTGCCGCTCATGGCACCGATGTCGCCCAGTCCTAATACCGCTGTGCCGTTTGAGATAACGGCAACAAGGTTGCCCTTGTCTGTGTAGCGATAGACGTCATCGGGGTTCTCCTGAATTTCCAGACACGGATACGCCACGCCAGGCGAGTAAGCCAGCGAGAGGTCTGTCTGGGTACGGTAAGCCTTAGTAGGCTTCACTTCAATCTTTCCCGGCCGTCCCTGCTCGTGATAGGCGAGGGCAGCCTCTTTCGAAATCTTTACCATTGGTGTATTATTTATATAATGTTTAATCTTTACTTTCTCTATCGTTTAGTCTTGTTTCTCTTTCGCGTGCAAAGGTACGATTAAGTAAGCAGAATACCAAATAAAACTCGTTTTTATTTGTCAAAATATTTGGTTTTGTTCTCACTTATTCGTACCTTTGCAGCCGAAAGTATGTCAAATTCAAACGACAATGAATTACGAGGAATTATTAGAAGCAAGAGTGGCAGAGGGTGCCAAGAAGGTACAAATGCCGATAGGTACGTACTACAAGAAACAGGTAGATGACAAGTATCTGAACACCATTGATATCCGTCCTCAGTTGAACGATAACATTGTGTTTGCCGAGGGGCTGAAGAGGGAGTGTGAAGAAAATGCAGAACTGATACATAAGCATCAGCTGCACTTCGAACCGGTCATGACTGGTGCTGACATTACGTCGCTTACGGTGGAGAAAGGTAACTTCCTGTCTATTGATCAGCTTCTCCGTGAACAGCCTGCTATCGTGGCGAGGAGGGAGTTTGTCGATAGTGTTGTCAACGACCTGCTTGACCTGACGGCTTATCTGCACGAGAAGGGGATTTGGCATGTTTGCTACTCGCCGCAGAACGTCTTTGTGCGTAAGGGTGACCAAGCTGTCATGTTACTCTCGCATGGCTCCTACTATCTCGGCATGAGTGAACCGATGTCACTCTATGAGGGTATGGAGGAGTATGTGGCTCCCGAGATACGCAATGCCGGCACAATAGACGCCCGATGTGACATCTATTCGCTGGGTAAGTTCATCGATTACCTCTTTGAGAAGGCTGATATTCCTTATGAATATAAGCGTGTGGCGAAGAAGGCGCAGAACGAAATGCCTGAGGGCCGTTATCAGACGCCGGAGGAGATGAAGAACGCGCTGGTGAAGAAGCGTGGCATCTATAAGTCGTTGTGGGGTGTTGCTATCGCTGTTATTGCGGCACTGTTAATCGTCGGTCTTTATTTCGAATTGATGCCCCAGCCAACCAATGTGGAGTATGTGAAGCCTGCCCCGAAGTCTGATGTTGATGACCTGCTGGACGATGGTTTCGACCCGATGACGGAGTTGGGCGTGGTAAGCAGTGACACGTCGGTCATCCTCACGCCCGAACAGGCTGCACACCAGAAAGAGTATGAGGCCAAGGCCGAACAGATATTCCGTAAGCAATATACCGAGAAGGCTGACAAGATTCTGTCGAAGGTTTATAATAACGATAACCTGTCGTCGAGCGAAAAGAAATTCCTCTCCGGTCTCTCTGATGTCAATGAGGAACTGATGAGAGCACAGTTGGAGCTGGGTGAGCAGGCAGGACTGAGCGATGCGAAGGCCCAGGTTATTGCGGCAGAAATCGTAGAGTCGCTGACGGAACAGAAGAAGAAGGGATTGAATTATTACGGAATACAGAAATAAAGACATTATTTATAATCATGAGAAGCAGAATAGCAAACTGGTATGAGGTTGTCATCCGCTATGATAAAACAATGGAGGACGGCCTGCAGAAGAAGATAACAGAATATTATGTAGTTGATGCGCTGAGCTTCGGCGAGGCAGAGGAGATCATCACCCAGGAAATGTCATCATACATCAGCGGTGAGTTCGAGGTGAAGAATATTACGCCTGCGGCTTTCCACGAAGTATATTTCAGCGACAACGACAATGACGACCGCTGGTACAAGGCCAAAGTGTCGTATATCGAATTTGACGAGAAAACGGAAAAGGAGAAGCACACAAATGTTACATATCTTGTGCAGGCAGGTTCGTTCAACGGTGCCGTGAAGAACATGGAGGAAGCCATGAAAGGCTCCATGCGGGACTTTGCCGTCGTCAATATCTGCGAGACAAAGTTCTTGGATGTCTATGAACATAAAGGTTGAGTGTTTAGAGTTGAGTGATGATGGACTACGACGTTAAGGGTAACTTGCGGCGGGTGCTGGATGACCTGCCCAAGGAAGTGCGGCTGGTGGCCATCGGCAAGTATCATCCCAACGAATATATCGAGGCAGCCTACGAAGAGGGGCAGCGCATCTTCGGCGAGAGCCATGAGCAGGAATTGCGCCTGAAGCACGAGACGCTGCCACATGACATAGAGTGGCACTTCATTGGCCATCTGCAGACGAACAAGGTGAAATATGTTGCTCCATACATCTCTATGATTGAGGCCGTTGACTCGTTCAAGCTGTTAAGGGAGATTGACCGTCAAGCTGCTAAATATGACCGTGTTATCCGTGTATTGCTGGAGCTTCATATTGCTGAGGAAGAAACGAAGTATGGCCTGACGCTTGATGCCTGCCGACAGTTGTTGGAGGATGGCGAATGGCTCGAACTGAAACATGTGCAGATATGCGGACTGATGATGATGGCTTCGTTTGTTGATGACGAGGAACAGATTCGTGCGGAGATGATGACTGCCCGTCATTTCTTTGATGAGGTGAAAGCGAAATATTTTGCTGATGACGATGCCTTCTGTGAGCGTTCGTGGGGCATGAGCCACGACTACCGCATCGCCATCGAGTGCGGCAGCACGATGGTGCGCATCGGCACCACCATCTTCGGCCCGCGAATCTATTAATCTTTCTTCTTTAATTTAAAGAAGTATTGTCCCCGCTTCCGTGTGCGCTCGCCGTAGTTGATAGCATGCACGGGACAGTGGTGATAACAGGCGAGACAACAGGTACATTGCCCGTGGTGTGACCACGTGGGCGGTGTGCCTGAAATGTTATCTACGGGGCATACCTTGACGCATTTGCCGCACTTGATGCAGACATCCTCATCAACCATGAACTTACGGTCGGTAATCATGTGGCCGTTGAAGTAGGCGCCGACGACATAGGAAAAGAAACGGGGGATAGGACCTTCTGTCGTTTGCACCACACCCTTCTTGTTCTGGCTGATGATTGCTGCTATTTCCTCCAACGCCTTCGTCGCCTTGTCTATCTTCTGCCGTTCCCGCTCGGGGGTGTCGGTGTACATGAAAGGCAGGCAGACGTATGACTCCGGCATGGTCAGCGAGAAGATGCTGTCCGTATGCAGCCCTTTCGCTTTCAGTTCTTTGTTGAGAATGTCCATCGTCTTGCCCATGCTGTCGCCGTGAGTGGTGAGGGCGAAGATGTAGGGAGCCCCCTCCGACTCCCCCTTGGGGGAGGTGGGAAGGTGGAAGGTGGAATGGCGGATGAACTCACGGACGATGCGGGGCGGTTGCCATCCATGTGTAGGGAAACAGAAACCGAGGCGCTCACCCTCCGCCAGCGTGTAGTCGTCCACGTCCTTCTTCATCTCCTCAGCAATGCTGATCAGATGTTCACCTGTGCGCTCGGCCAGCGTCTGTGCTGCCCAGCGCGTATTGCCTGTTCCACTAAAATAGAATATCATGCCTGCAAAGGTACGAATAAGCGAGCACAAAACAAAATAAAACTTGTTTAATTTTGATTTGTCAAGCGAAAGTACCTTCGACGAAGTCAAAGTTATAAAATAATTATGAATTATGAATTATGAATTATGAATTATTTTGTACCTTTGCACGCGAAATGCGTTATTTCATCTGGTTTTCATACGACGGGACGCGCTATCACGGCTGGCAGATACAGCCCAACGGCGTGACGGTGCAGCAGGAGCTGCAGCGTGTTCTATCCATGCTGTTGCGCCAGCCTACGGACGTCGTGGGGGCGGGGCGTACCGATGCCGGTGTTCATGCCCGACAGATGGTGGCCCACTTTGACTATGACGGTTCCTACGACATGGATAACCTTGCCTATAAGTTGGATCATGCGCTGCCCCAGGACATCAGCGTGGAGCGTGTGGAGCGTGTCAGCGACGACATGCACGCCCGTTTCTCGGCCGTCAGGCGTACCTATCATTATTATATACATACACATAAGTCGCCCTTCCTGCGTGACTACTCGTGCCAGTTACACTACCAGTTGGACTTCGAGGCGATGAACCGTGCTGCCGCTGTGTTGCAGGAGTATGAGGACTTCGGCGCTTTCTGCAAGGCGGGCAGCGACGTGAAGACTACGCTCTGCCACATCTATGCTGCTGGTTGGCACCAGACGTCGCCGACGGAGTGGTATTTTGAGATTACGGCCAATCGCTTTCTGCGTAACATGGTGCGTGCTGTGGTGGGAACGCTCATTGAGGTGGGACGCGGACGCATGTCGATGGATGAGTTCCGTCGTGTCATTGAACAGGGCAGCCGCACAGGGGCAGGGGAGTCCATGCCTGCGAAGGCGCTGTTTCTGGAACGAGTAGAATATGGGGCCTCCCCCGACCCCTCCCAAGGAGGGGAGATTTAAATGTGGTTAATATTAGCATTCCTTTCGGCAGCATTGCTGGGTTGTTACGACTCCTTGAAGAAGAAGGCGCTGAAGGAGAATGCCGTCATTCCCGTTTTGTTCCTCAACACGCTGTTCTCGTCGCTTATCTTCCTGCCGTTCATTGTACTCAGCGGTACCACCACATGGCTCGACGGCACCGTGTTTCAGGTAGCCAACGGCGGATGGGAGGTACATAAATACATCTTGCTCAAGAGCGTCATCGTGTTGTCGAGCTGGGTGCTGGGTTACTTCGGCATGAAGCACCTGCCGCTGACCATCGTGGGACCTATCAATGCTACTCGTCCCGTCATGGTGCTCATTGGTGCCTTGCTCGTTTTCGGTGAGCGTCTGAACCTGTGGCAGTGGGTGGGTGTGATGCTCGCTGTGCTGTCGTTCTTCATGCTCAGCCGCAGCGGGAAGAAGGAAGGCATTGACTTCCGCCGCGACCACTGGATATGGATGATTGTGGGTGCTGCGGCGTTGGGTGCTGTGAGCGGGCTTTATGACAAGTTTCTCATGGCATCGCCCGAGGACGGCGGGGTAGGGCTTGACCGCATGATGGTGCAGTCGTGGTATAATATCTACCAGTGTTTCATGATGCTCGCCATGCTTATGCTGCTGTGGTGGCCCCACCGCCAGAAGACCACGCCGTTCCATTGGAGCTGGGCCGTCATCGGCGTCAGCGTGTTCCTCTCCACCGCCGATTTCATGTATTTCTATTCCCTCTCGCTCCCTGGGGCGATGATTTCCATTGTGTCGATGATTCGCCGCGGCTCAGTCATCGTCAGCTTCCTCTTCGGTGCCGCCTTCTTCCACGAGAAGAACCTGCGTGCCAAGGCCATTGACCTCGCCCTCGTGCTCCTCGGCATGATATTCCTTTACATCGGTTCGCACTAAAGAAAAAAGCCGAATTGTTTGGCGAAGTTTTGCAGCCGAGTGTCTGCGAGCTGCTCACGCTCGGCCGCTCAACCTTTGGTCGCTTGCTACCGAAGAGACGCAAGAATTGATGCTGGCATCATTGCCCTCGCTTAATCGCAGCCTTGCGGACAAGATTGGACGGGGGATTATCCGTCTTCATCTCAAACAAATCCTCGTGGTCCATCTTCGGGCTCCTATCGCGTGTGCCGTGGGGGCTGCTGGGACGGCCTTGCTAGGTATTGTCGTGTGTCGTATCGTCACGACCACGCGCCAGCGCTCCGCTACGACAACCTCGGCTTGCGCCTTGCTTTCTGAGTTCCAAAGAAAAAGTAAAAACAAAAACACGTTGTGCGTAAGCTAAGGACTGAGCCTCGAATGAGGCTGCAGTTGGCAGGTACATTTTTAATGCAGAAAGGATGCATTGCAAATGCACTTACCAGCAGCATCGGCAGCCGATGAACGAGTTTAAACGTGAATGACCATAAATGATTCACGAATGTTCATGAATAATATTATTAATGATTCATTCATTCATGGGCCATTCATGGTGATTCGTGTTTTAATCTCCTATCTTGTTGTATTGAGGAAGCGAACGGGTTGAGTTGTCCGGGTGCTCCGGACAACTCGTCCGCATTATCCGGACAACTTGTCCGAGCCGTCCGGACAACTTGTCCCAAATAGTCGGACTGTTTTGGGACTGGAACGCTACGGAGTCCAAGAGCCTAAGCAGAAGAATTTCGCCGACATAAGAAATTCAGCTTTTTCCTTTGCCGTTTAGCTGAAAATGTATATTTTTGCAAGCAGAATACTAAAAGGGAACGATAAGTGCCGGTTTCTTCGTTAAACTTCTAAAATAGTTTGGCTATTACGATGATTCTTCGTAACTTTGCCGACAAATATTAATAATACAAAGAAAATGATTGAATATATTTCGCAGAACCTGTGGCAGTTGTGGGCCGCTGTAGCCTTTATCTGCCTGATTCTTGAACTGACGTCAGGTGATTTCTTTATCATGTGCTTCGCCATTGGCGCAGCAGTAACCGCAGCGGTGGCACCGTTCACCAGTTTCTATGTGCAGCTGGCTGTGCTGGCGGTAGTGTCGGTGGTCTGTCTGTTCACGGTTCGTCCTGTGGCCTTGCGGTGGTTCCACAAGAACGACCCTAACCGTGTGAGCAATGCCGATGCGCTGCTGGGACGTGAGGGACGTGTGAACGAGGCGATAGAGGCTGACGGCTTTGGTCGTGTGGCGATCGACGGCGACGTGTGGAAGGCTAAGAGCGCAAATAAAGCTGCTATCCCCGTCGGCAAGAACGTGAAGGTCGTCGCCCGCGAGAGCACCATTATTACGGTGGAGGTTGAAGATTGAAGGCTGCGATTGAGCGAGAGCAGAGCGATGCTTGTATCAGGTTTGCCGAGCGTGAGCAGGCTCGACCGAAGGTCAAGTTTGATGTTTGAAGTTTGAAAATTTAAAATTTATAGTTATGGAATTCAACCCTTTTGTTATCGTGTTAATAGTTGTCGTGTTATGTGCGCTGGTGCTCATCAAGAAGGCACTGGTCATCATACCGCAGTCGGAAACCAAGATTATTGAGCGCCTCGGTCGTTATCATGCCACGCTCAATCCGGGTATCAACATCATCATCCCCTTTATTGACCGTGCCAAGGACATCGTCATCTTGAGTCGTGGACGTTATATGTACTCCAATACCATTGACCTGCGCGAACAGGTGTACGACTTCCCCAAGCAGAACGTGATTACGAAGGATAACGTGCAGACGGAGATTAACGCGCTGCTTTATTTCCAGATTGTCGATCCGTTCAAGGCAGCCTATGAAATCTCGAACCTGCCCAACGCCATTGAGAAGCTGACGCAGACAACGCTGCGTAACATCATCGGTGAGTTGGAGCTGGACGAGACGCTGACCTCGCGCGACACCATCAACAAGAAGCTCGGCTTGGTGCTGGACGAAGCCACCGACAAGTGGGGCGTCAAGGTGAACCGTGTGGAGCTGCAGGACATCACGCCGCCGGAAAGCGTGCTCACCGCCATGGAGAAGCAGATGCAGGCAGAGCGTAACAAGCGTGCCACCATCCTGACCTCCGAAGGACAGAAAGCCGCAGAGATTCTGGCATCAGAGGGCGAGAAGACCGCCATCATCAACAAGGCTGAGGCTGCCAAGCAGGAGGCCATCCTCAATGCTGAGGGTGAGGCTCAGGCCCGCATCCGTAAGGCTGAGGCTGAGGCCAAGGCCATCGAGCTGATTACTGAAGCCGTGGGCAAGAGCACCAATCCCGCCAACTACCTGCTTGCACAGAAATACATCCAGATGCTGCAGGAGCTGGCACAGGGACCTGCACAGAAGACCGTCTATCTGCCATACGAGGCCACAAACCTGATGGGCAGCATCGGCGGCATCAAGGACCTGTTTAAGTCAGAGTAAAGACACCTATAATATAATATGGTACATAATATCTTTAAAGGATTAGGCATTGCGCTCATCACTCCTTTCACGGAGAGCGGCGCAGTGGACTATCCTGCACTCATCAGGCTGGTCAATTACCAGCTTGACAACGGAGCTGATTTCTTCTGCATCCTGGCTACAACGGGTGAGACACCCTGTCTGACCAAGGAAGAGAAGCAGACCATCAAGGATACGGTAGTCGATTTGGTTCAGGGACGTGTGCCCATCCTCATGGGCTGCGGTGGTAATAACACGGCGGCAGTCATGGAGGAGTTGCGCACGGGTGATTTCCGTGGCATCGACGGCGTGCTGAGCGTCTGCCCTTACTATAACAAACCGTCGCAGGAAGGACTCTACCAGCACTTCAAGGCAATAGCCAGTGCGACGCAGTTGCCGGTGGTGCTTTACAACGTGCCAGGTCGTACAGGTGTGAACATGAAGGCAGAGACCACCGTGCGACTGGCCCGCGACTGCAAGAACATCGTTGCTATCAAGGAAGCCAGCGGCAATCTGGAGCAGGTGGATGAAATCATCAAGAACAAACCCAAGGACTTTGACGTCATCAGCGGTGACGACTCACTGACCTTTCCTATGATTAGCTGTGGTGCTGTGGGTGTCATCAGCGTTATCGGTAATGCGCTGCCCAAGGAGTTCTCGAAGATGATACGCCTGCAGTTCCGTGGCGAATACGATGCCGCCCGCAAGATACATCATCGTTTCACAGACCTCTTCTCCTTGCTCTTCGTTGACGGAAATCCCGCCGGCGTCAAGGCGATGCTGCATGAGATGGGCTTCATTGAGAATGTGCTGCGCCTGCCGTTAGTACCCACCCGCATCTCTACGCTGCAGAAGATGAGCGAGATCATGAAGGAGCTGAAGATTTAGATGAGAATGAAATAAGCATTAACAAAATATGAAACAGACTATTTTAGTGACGGGTGGAACGGGCTTTATCGGCTCGCATACCACCGTTGAACTGCAGAATGCAGGTTATGAAGTTGTAATTGTTGACAACCTTTCCAATTCGAACGCCAATGTCGTGGACGGCATTGAGAAGATTACGGGCATCCGTCCGGCCTTTGAGCAGGTGGACTGCTGTGATTTTGACGCTATGCAGCGTGTGTTCGAGAAGTACCCGAAGATAGAGGGTATCATCCATTTCGCCGCTTCCAAGGCTGTCGGTGAGAGTGTGGAGAAGCCGCTCAAGTATTACCGTAATAATATCGTGTCACTCGTTAATCTGTTGGAGCTCATGCCGAAGTACGACGTGAAGGGCATCATCTTCTCTTCAAGCTGTACTGTCTATGGTCAGCCCGACCCCGAGAACCTGCCTGTAACGGAGGATGCTCCCATCAAGCCCGCAGAGAGTCCTTATGGCAACACGAAGCAGATCAACGAGGAGATTATCCGCGACGACATCAATAGCGGCGCTCCCATCAAGGCTATTCTGCTGCGCTACTTCAATCCCATCGGCTCGCATCCTACAGCCATCATCGGTGAGCTGCCCAATGGCGTGCCCATGAACCTCATACCTTTTGTTACTCAGACGGCCATTGGCATCCGCGAGAAGCTCAGCGTCTTCGGCAATGACTATGACACGCCCGACGGTACCTGCATCCGCGACTATATCTATGTCGTAGACCTTGCCAAGGCTCATGTGAAGGCTATGGAGCGCGTGCTCGATACCGACTCCGATCAGCTTGAGGTGTTCAATATCGGCACAGGTCACGGTTGTACGACCAAGGAGATTGTCGATACCTTCGAGAAGGCTACAGGCGTGAAGCTCAACTGGCAGTATGCCCCGCGTCGCGCCGGTGACGTAGAGAAGGTATGGGCGAATCCCGACAAGGCCAACAAGGTTTTAGGTTGGAAGGCAGAGACTTCACTTGAGGACACGCTGAGGTCCGCTTGGCAGTGGCAGCAGAAACTGCGCGAACGTGGCATTCAGTGATTGTCATAGAAAGGAGAAGTCTTGAATAATCAATTGTTGGAAGAGCTGAACGACAGTCAGCGTTCGGCGGTGGAGTACTGTGACGGCCCGCAACTGGTGATAGCCGGTGCCGGGTCGGGTAAGACACGTGTGCTGACGTATAAGATTGCGTGGCTGCTCGAACGCTATGATATTGAGCCGTGGCGCATCCTTGCACTGACGTTCACCAACAAGGCGGCCCGAGAGATGAAGGAACGCATCGGGCGGCTGGTAGGGCAGGAGCGGGCTCGCTACCTGCAGATGGGTACGTTCCATTCCGTCTTCTCCCGTATTCTGCGCCGTGAGGCAGAATACATCGGTTTCAATGGCAACTTCACCATCTATGACCAGAGCGATTCGCGCTCGCTGGTGAAGAGCATCATCCGCGAGATGCAGCTTGACGACAAGCAGTATAAGGCAGCTTCGGTGGCCGACCGCATCTCGATGGCTAAGAATCACCTGATATTGTCCCGTCAGTATGCTTCCAGTGCATGGGCTAAAGATGATGTGCAGCGCCGGTTGCCCGCTATCAAGGATATATATATAAGGTATGCTGACCGTTGCCGGCAGTCAAATGTCATGGACTTTGATGACCTGTTGCTGCAAACCTATGTGCTCTTCCGTGAACACGAGGATATTCGTCAGCAATATGCCGAGCGCTTTGCCTATGTGCTGGTCGATGAGTATCAGGACACTAACTTCGCCCAGCAAGCCATTGTGCTTCAGCTCACCCGTGAACGTCAGCGTGTCTGTGTTGTGGGCGACGATGCTCAGAGCATCTACAGCTTTCGCGGGGCTAACATCGACAATATCTTGAATTTCCAACAAGCCTACGACGATGTGCGGCTCTTCAAACTCGAACAGAACTACCGTTCCACCCAACTCATTGTGCAGGCAGCCAATAGTCTTATCCGTCACAACGAACGGCAGATACCCAAGGACATCTACAGTATGGGTGACGAGGGCGAGCGTCTTGTCTTCAAGCAGGCCTATAGTGACAAGGAAGAGGCGCAGATTGTGTGTAACGACATCCAGCGCTTCAAGCGCAAGGACGGTTGTGAGTATAGCGACTTCGCCATCCTCTATCGCACCAACTCACAGAGTCGCTCGTTTGAGGAATACATGCGCAAGGAGGGTATTCCTTACCGTATCTATGGCGGACTCAGTTTCTACCAGCGCAAGGAAATCAAGGACGTCATTGCCTACTTCCGTCTTGTGGCTAATCCCAACGACGAGGAAGCCCTGCGCCGTATCATCAACTATCCCATGCGAGGCATCGGCAATACTACCGTAGATAAGATTGCCGCTGCTGCCAATCGACACGGTGTCAGCCTGTGGACGATTATCAAGCAGCCCATGTTGTTTGGCCTTGATGTCAACAAGGGCACCCTTTCGAAGCTTGACGCTTTCCGTCAGTTAGTGGAAGGGTGGGTGGCACGTCTTGTTACCGACGATGCCTTCCTGCTTGGACGTGACATTATCAAGGAGAGCGGCATTAGTGCTGACATCTATTCCGGACGTGATCCTGAAGATCTCTCTCGTCAAGAGAACCTTGAGGAGTTGGTCAGTGGATTGCAGGACTTTGTCGAGACGCGCCGCGAGGAAGGGCTCGGCGATGCCGTGTCCATGACCGACTATTTGCAAGAGGTGTCATTGCTTACCGACCTTGACAGCGATGATGATGACACGAAGCCCAAGGTGGTGCTGATGACTATCCACAGTGCCAAGGGATTAGAGTTCCCTACTGTCTTTATAGTAGGTTTGGAGGAGAATATCTTTCCTTCGCCCATGTCCACTGGTTCCCTACGGGAGCTGGAGGAGGAGCGCCGTTTGCTCTATGTTGCCATCACCCGTGCCGAGCGCCGTTGTATCATGACGTGTGCACAGAACCGTTGGCGCTACGGGCGTCTGGAATTTGGTAGTCCCTCACGCTTTGTCCGTGACATTGACCCCAGCCTCCTGCGTATGGAGGGCTCTTTCGGTCAGCACTCTACGTTCAGCACTCCACGCTCAACCCTCAACTCTCCACGTCAATCCTTCGACTATAACGGTAACAGGTTGAACGAAGCAAGTCGCTATCTGCAGAACGCCCGTCCTGTGGCAACGCAGTTCAAAGCCGACCCCATGCCGCGTATCGTTCCCCCGACACCTCCCAGTGGCTTCAAACGTGTGACACATTCCACCCTCAACCCTCTACCTTCCACCCATAACGCAGAATCCTCCACTCTCACTGTTGGAGCTGTAGTCGAGCACATGCGTTTCGGTTTGGGTGAGGTTATCCGTATTGAGGGCACTGGCGAGAACCAAAAGGCTACCGTCCGCTTCCGCAATACTGGCGAGAAGCAGCTTCTTCTGAAATTTGCCCGCTTGAAGGTCGTGGGTTAGCGAATACTGTCTTTTTCCTCTTCGACTGTTGAGGCTTCTGGGACTACGGAGGCTTCCGAGTTTTCTAGCACTTCCAGGCGCTTGCGGCGAATGCCGAAGAGGTCACCGAGGGTAGTGAAGTCTTTTTTGAGGATGATGCCGAGACCCTGAGTGTTTAGTGATGAACGGGTGAAGTAACGGTCGTTCGTCTGGTTATACATCTTTACGGCGATGGAGCCGGAAGGAGTTAGGAGGTACTGCACGTCGAAGTCGCCAATGAACGAAGTCGTGGCAGTAGTGGCATTGTCGCGGTAACCGAACTGTCCGTTGAGCAGCAGACGGTTGTTGAGCAATCGTCCGCTAAGGATTCCCTCATATTCGGCGTTGCGCCATCCCTCATCACCCGTGCTGATGTTAGCGCCGAAGTTCCATTGCTTACTGTTAACCACGCGAGAGAGAAGTGAGTTAATCTGACTGCTGAGTGTTCCGCTGAGGAGGCTCTGCATGGCGAGGGCTGTCTGGCTCTGTTGGCTCTGGCCGTCGGTAGAGGCGTTGTTGCCTGTCTGCGGATAGAAACGCCCGATACCAAGCAGATAGATAACCTGTTGGTTCATCTCCTGCTGACCGTTGATGACGGAGCGTACCATCTGTTGCTCGTCGGCGCTGACGGTAGGCATCGCGAGGTCGAAATCTACACGCGGCGCTCCGGCTGTTCCGCCGATGTTCATGAGACAATTGACACGTACTGTATTGCTGGAGAAGGAGCGTCCGACATTAAGGTCGCTGAGCGACACGCCGTTGACGGTGTGCTGCGCCTGTAGGTTGAGCTGGGCGTTGAAGGGGTTTCCGCCGAAGTTGATGGTGCCGCCCCGCTGGAAGGTAAAGTCTTTCTTGATGAGCTCCTGAATGGTGATGTTATAGGTTCCGCGGTCAACAACGTAGGTGCCGAACATATTGAATGTTCCTTTGTTGTAATAGCTGGCGCGGAACGTGCCTTCGCCGTTGAGGGTGATGTAGTCGCCGGTTCGGGCGTCCATGAGTAGCCGCACGGTAGATGTAGGTGTGCAAGTGACGAGGAAGTTGAGCGTCATGTCGGAAGACGGTCCTTTTTGGTCTTTGACTTGGGGTTGTGAGGAGCGGGATAAGGTGTCTTTTTCCTCAACATTACTCAAGTCTCTCCATGTGATGAATTCCTGCCGTGAGATAGCGTCAGGCACGCTGGCATTATAAACCAGAATGGAGTTGGGTTGTGCGTTGACGTTGATGTCGAAGACGATGCTGCCGGGACGTCCGATGATGGCGACGTTGCCGGAACCGTAGATAGTACCGTAGAACGGCATGTCGCCGAAGTCGTGGAAGTCGTATGCCAGTAGGTTTTCTGCGCTGACATCGATGTCGAAGGTCCAGTGGCTGAGGTTATGGTGGCGAAGACGTCCGTTAACGCTGGCGCTGTTTCCGTCGCGGTCGAACATCGGTGCATGGTCGAAGGCGATGAGGTCGGGCTCGAACCACACACTATCGTGGCGTAGGGTATAGGTGGTGCCGAGCTGTCGGATGTCAACCTCGCCGTCAACGACGACAGCGCCCTGCATATTGATGGCGTTCAGGGGACCAAAGATGCGCACGCTGCCTTGTCCCTGTCCCTCCACACGGTCAGCAAAAGCTGAGGTGAAGGACTTGGCGAAGTCTATATGTGTGCCGAGTGCACGGATGTTAAGGTCTATCTCACCGGGTTTGGAGGGAGCGATGAAACCGTCGATATAGGTGATGGCATCAGGGCCGTCGTTGCTGATGGCATTAATGTCGATGCGGTTCTTCTCCGTGTTCCATGCTGCTTCTGCGCTAAGGGTTCCCATGCGTCCGCCCTCAAAGAGAAAGTTGCGTACTTTCAACTGTGCCTTGGCGCTGGGCGTTCCGAAGAGTCCTGCCACATGTGCCCGTCCGCTGGCCAAACCGCTGAAGTCAACGGAGTGGAAGTTAACCATGTCGAGGACATATTCCACGTCAACGTCGCGAAGGTCAACCGTCAGCGTGTCGTTGATGGAGCGTGAGCCGTGTCCGTTGATGGAGATGTGCTGCTGTTCGTGGCTGATGGCGAAGTCACGCACGAAAAGATGGTCTTTATAATAGGTAAGCTGCGAGGGGTTCACCTGCCAGTCGGCATTGCGCACGGTGATTCGTGAGGGCAGGACGTTGATGACGCCTGTCTGCTCTCCCGCCTCGTTGAGGAAGAAACGTCCTGATGTGTTGAGAACGCCGCTCATGCGCATGGGCTCGTGGTCGTCCCACCTGAAGGAGGCAGCGAGGTTGTTGTCTGCTGCACAGGCGTTGAGGGCAAGCGACATGCGTGTGCCGTTGTCCATGTGTTTGATGAGGTCAACGTCACACAACAGCGAATCGCCGCGGGTGGAGGTGGACAGATGACAGTCGCTGTAACGACCGTTGCTATAGATGAAGTTCTGGCAGGCACCTTGTAGCTGTACGCCGTCCTGTCTGTCATTGACGTAACCCGTCATGGTGAGGGGTGATACCAATTGCAGGGGAACATCGAAGAGTGCCGTCAGGAAGTCTGAGCGTTTGAGTTGCAGGTCAAAGGCAAAGTTGTTCTCTGTGGGATCTACTTCGTGAAGTCCTGGCAGGGTGGGGAGGTGAGCGGCTACGAGGTTGGTTATCGTGCGGGGCAGGGTAGCGTAGTCGAACGACCCTTGCAGGCTGGCATCGGCGAAGTCGCTTGCCAGCGTCACATAGTGATGATCGTCTTCGTTATAACCTGTCTCCAAATGCAGATAATCCAACAGATAGTCAGTACGTGGCGACTGCATGGTGAACTGTCTGATGTCGATGAAGCCTTCGGCATCGTTGAGGTTGCTCGCCGTGAAGTCGGCTTCAATGCCGGCACCGAAGCGGGTATCTGGCCATTGGTTGGTGAAGTGGAGAGCATCAAGTGAGCAGTTACGCACGTCAGCCGTCAGCTTGACGTTATAAGGTTTTGAGTTGGAAGTTTGAAGATGCGAACCTGTGGCTTTCTCCACCAATCCCTCGGCGGTGAGTTCGATATTGGGATCGTTGATACTGATGTTTCCGCTGATGTAACGGTCAGAGTAGTTAGCATCGACATCGATGTTCTGATACTGGTAACCGTTGTAGTTGAAGATGGGGAGTCCACCGGTGATGGTGAACTGTGGCGAGCCGTTCTTGGGCAGCACACCATGCACGTCAACATTCATCGACGAGTTCCCGAACTGCTCGTCGGCTAACAGTCGGTTGAGCATGATGCCGTTACTCTCGACATGAGCAGAGAGGCGACGCTGTTCGTCGAAGTTCATATTGAGTCTGAACTGTCCGATGTCGGTCTGCATGTTTGCGTGGCAGTTGACGGCGCTACCTTCACCCGAGGCGTCGCCCGTCATACTGATGAACCCCAGTCGCTCGACGAAGGCGGGCACGTCAACCTTGCCCTGAAGCTGCTGGAGGGTGACGGCTACGGTGTTGCTGGATAGCAGGAAGCGGTCGAGCTGTGCGCTCCATACGGGTTTAGTGTCCCATTGGTGAATATAGCCGTGGGCACTGATGTCAAGTTCACTACTGGCAGAGGTGACGCGGATGTCTTGGATATCTACTCCGTTGTCGGTTCCACTAAACGAAGAAGATACCACCATTTCATTGGGAATAGCACGTATGCCTGGAAGGAAACACTCTATGTCCGAGAGGGTTATCCTTGACGGTTCAATTGAACCTTTAAAACTTAGTGAGTGGGGAACCAACTGTTTGTCCTGAATGGTATAGTGTGCCGAGCAGAGGCCTAAAGTGAACTTGGACTTGGGCATCAGCAGCATCAGATTATTGATGGTGGCCTGTTGCTGTGAGGCTTCCACGTGCATGCTCATGCGGTCAACCTGAAGCCCTGACTGTTCTTTGAATGCCAGTTTCTTGACCTGTAGGTTCAGGGAGTCCTCGCGGAAGGCCTTGAGAATGATGTGTGCGCTGATGTCGGTCAGGTTGAGGTGATTCGGGTTGAACTTCCGTTCGGTGATTGGTGCGTCCAGCTGGTCATATCGAATGCTGCTATGACGCATAATGAACGTATTGATGCGGAGGTCGATGGATGACTGGCTGGTCGTGTCGCGCGAAGCCAGGGAGTCAAGCACGAACTGATAGTTGGCAGGAGCGTCAGCGTGAGAACGGTAGAGTGCAAGTTGTGCACCGAAAATCTGTGCCGTACTGATGGAGATGCGTCCTTGCGTCAAGGGCAGGAGATCCACCTTCACAGAGAGACGTGAGGCTTTGAGCATCTTGCGTTGCTGCTGGTCGTAGATGAGCACGTCGTCAATGATGATGCGGTTGAAGAATCCAATGTCAACACGCCCCACACAAACCTTCGTGCCAAGTTTTTCAGAGAGCGCCGAAGCAACTTCGGAACCGATAAAACTCTGCACCTTGGGTATATGAGTGAGCGTGGTAAGCAGCATGTAAATGCCCAGGATTGTCCACACCGCTCCGCTGATAATTCTTCTAAATTTCTTGATACGCTTTCAATTTTGAGACAAAATTAATCATTTTTCTTCACATTACACACTTTTTTTGGGGATTTTTCTTTCCTATGTACGCTTTTTTATGTAATTTTGCAAACTCAACAACTCCGTAACATCTAAATTTATTGATATATGGCAAATGTAATCAAGTTACGAAAGGGCTTGGACATAAACCTGAAAGGTGCGGCAGAGGAGAAGATTCTCCAACTGAAGTCGAACGGGAAATACGCATTGGTGCCCGACGATTTCGAGGGTGTTATTCCTAAAGTCGTGGTCAAGGAAGGTGACAAAGTCAAAGCCGGTGACGCTTTGTTCGTCAACAAACAGTATCCCGATGTGAAGTTTGCCTCGCCTGTCAGCGGCACGGTTCGCGAAGTGGTGCGTGGTGAGCGAAGAAAAGTACTCTGTGTGCGGGTTGACGCCGATGCACAGCAGGAGTATGTGGATTTTGGAAAGAAAGACGTGGAGAAGATGGACGGTGCTGCCGTCATCAAGGCACTTACAGAGGCCGGCATCTTCGGTTACATCAACCAGCTGCCCTATGCGGTGTCCACGAATCCTGAGACGCTTCCCAAGGCTATTTTTGTCAGTGCCAAGCGTGACATGCCCTTGGCTGCAAACTTTGAGGTAGAAGTAAAAGGACAAGAGCTCGAATTCCAGACAGGACTTACAGCCTTGTCGAAGATTGCCAAGACTTATCTGGGCGTAGGCATGCATTCCAGCATGGAGAACTACCGCAACGTTGAGGTCACCGTGTTCGACGGTCCCTGTCCCGCAGGTAATGTCGGTGTTCAGGTAAACCATCTTGACCCCGTGAACAAGGGCGAGGTGGTTTGGACGATTGGCGACCCCTCGGTGGTTTTGTTCATCGGACGTCTCTTCAGAATGGGTAAGGTTGATTTAACCCGCATGGTAGCGCTATGTGGAAGCGAAGTGATTCGTCCCACTTATGTTGATATGCTGGTCGGTCAGGAGCTTGCCACGCTGGTCAGCAACAGTTATGATGCTACCCACTCCGTGCGCATCATCAACGGTAACCCCCTCACGGGACGTCCTACAACGAAAGACGGCTTCCTCGGTGCACACACGTCAGAGATTACCATCATCCCAGAGGGTGATGACAACGACGAGATGTTCGGTTGGATTATGCCGCGTTTCGGTCAGTTTTCTACCAACCGCAGTTACTGCTCATGGCTCTTCGGCAAGAAGAAGTATGCACCTGATGCCCGTGTGAAGGGTGGTGAGCGCCACATGATTATGAGTGGCGAGTACGACAAAGTGCTGCCGGTGGATATCTACGGCGAATACCTTATCAAGGCTATCATCGCCGGCGATATTGACCGCCAGGAGCAGTTGGGCATCTATGAGGTGGCTCCCGAAGACTTTGCCTTGGCGGAGTTCGTGGATTCCTCGAAGCTTGAGTTGCAGCGCATTGTGCGTGAAGGACTGAATATTTTACGCAAAGAAAACGCATAATGGAGGAGGATAGAATATGAAGTTTTTAAGGAATTATTTGAATAAGATTAAGCCGCACTTCGAGAAAGAGGGTAAGCTACATGCCTTCCGCTCGGTGTTCGACGGCTTTGAGACGTTCCTCTATGTGCCTAACACCACATCGAGGACGGGTGTCAACATTCACGACGCCATCGACTCCAAGCGCATCATGAGCTTTGTGGTTATCGCCTTGATACCCGCTATGCTGTTCGGTATGTTTAACGTGGGTTATCAGAACGCCGTAGCAGCTAATATCGATGCCACGTTCTGGGAGATGTTTGCCTTTGGCTTCCTGGCCGTACTGCCTAAGATTGTTGTTTCCTACGCTGTAGGTCTCGGTATTGAGTTTGCCTGGGCCCAGTGGAAGGGCGAGGAGATACAAGAGGGCTATCTGGTCACGGGTATTCTTATCCCTCTGATTGTTCCCGTCGGCTGTCCGCTGTGGATGCTGGCGTTGGCATGTGCCTTCTCCGTCATCTTCTGCAAGGAGATTTTCGGCGGCACGGGCATGAACATCTTTAATCCGGCTATTGCAGCCCGTATGTTCCTGTTCTTCAGTTATCCGTCGGTGATGACGGGTGACAAGGTGTGGGTGGCTGACAGTCCTATCTTCGGCTTAGGTGGTACCCCGTTGGACACCGTTTCAGGAGCCACACCGTTAGGAGAACTTGCTCAGGGTAAGGTTGCCGCCTTTAACTGGGATATGGTTACGGGACTGATTCCCGGCTCTATCGGTGAGACCAGTGTGATTGCCATTGCCATCGGTGCCATTATCCTGCTGTGGACGGGCATCGCTTCGTGGCGCACCATGTTCAGCGTGTTTGTCGGTGGTGTGCTGATGGCGCTGTTGTTTGGCAACATCGGCATGGACGCTGCCAAGTATCCTGCCGTCGCCATGCCTTGGTGGCACCACTTCATTCTCGGTGGCTTCGCCTTCGGTGCCGTATTCATGGCCACCGACCCTGTGACCTCTTGTCGCACGAAGACAGGTCAGTACATCTACGGCTTCCTCATCGGAGCGATGGCTATCATCATCCGCGTGATGAACGCCGGCTATCCTGAGGGTATGATGCTCGCCATCTTCTTTGGTAACATGTTTGCGCCGACGATTGACCATTTCATCGTTCAGCGTAACATCTCGAAGCGATTGAACAGAAATAAAGCAGTAAAGGAGTAAGGAGGACGTAGCTATGAAACTTAATACAAACAATAACGCGTACATTATCATTTATAGCGCGATACTCGTGGTTATCGTGGCCTTCCTGCTGGCGTTCGTCTATCAGAAGCTGAAACCCATGCAGGACGCTAACGTGGCTCTTGACAAAGAGAAGCAGATTCTCTGTTCGCTCAATATTCGCGACTTGAGTGATGCTGAGGCTGATAGTACTTATCACAAATTGCTGACGAAGATTGACTCCATTGGTGAGGGTAAGGACCGCAAGCCCTACATCTATCACTTCAAGGTCAACGGCCAGATGAAGTATGTGTTCCCCTTGAAGGGTATGGGACTCTGGGCAGGTATCAGCGGATTCATCGCATTGAATGAGGACAAGAATACTGTCTATGGTGCTTACTTCGACCATGAGAGCGAGACCGCCGGCTTAGGTGCTGAAATCAAGGACTCGCAGGAATGGCAGGAGAAGTTCCAGGGCAAAAAGGTCTTTGATGACAAGGGCAGTATAGCCATTGGCGTTGAGAAGAAAATTGAAGACAGCAAGAAAGCCTATGAGGTAGATGCTGTTACGGGCGCTACGCTGACGTCAAACGGCGTGCGCGACATGCTCCGCGACGGTTTTAAACAGTATGAGAAATTCTTAAAGGAGAAATAGAACTATGGGACTTTTCAGTAAACAAAATAGAGAGGTTTTCACTAACCCGTTGAACCTCGACCATCCCATACTTGGACAAGTATTGGGAATCTGCTCGGCGCTGGCCGTCACGTCGCAGTTGAAGCCTGCCATTGTGATGGGCTTGGCTGTTACGGTCATCACCGCGTTCTCGAATGTGATTATTTCCATCATCCGCAACACCATCCCCAACCGCATCCGCATCGTGGTGCAGCTGGTGGTTGTGGCGGCTCTCGTGACCATCGTTTCTCAGATTTTGAAGGCGTTTGCCTATGACGTGAGCGTCCAACTGAGCGTGTATGTCGGTCTGATTATCACCAACTGTATTCTGATGGGTCGTCTGGAGGCTTTCGCCATGCAGAACAAGCCTTGGCCGTCGTTCCTCGACGGTGTGGGCAACGGACTGGGCTATGCGATGATTCTGGTCATCGTGGGTGCCTTGCGTGAGTTCCTCGGACGTGGCTCGCTCTTAGGCTTCGAGATACTGCCCCAGGGCTTCTACGACTTCGGTTATCAGAACAATGGTATGATGACCATGCCCGCTATGGCGTTGATTCTCGTGGGTTGTGTCATCTGGGTACATCGTGCATATTTTTATAAGGAGAAATAAGTTATGGAACACGCAATAAGTCTTTTATTCCGGTCGATATTCATCGACAATATGATTTTCGCCTTCTTCCTCGGCATGTGTTCCTACCTTGCCGTGTCGAAGACCGTGAAGACCTCCTTGGGCCTCGGCCTCGCCGTGACCTTCGTGCTCACCGTTACCGTGCCCGTCAACTATCTGCTGCAGACCAAGGTGCTGGGTGAGAGTGGCATCTTCGGCATTGACCTGAGCTACCTCTCGTTCATCCTCTTCATCGCTGTCATTGCCGGTATGGTGCAACTGGTGGAGATGACCGTCGAGAAATACTCACCCTCGCTCTATAGCGCGCTGGGTATCTTCCTGCCGCTCATCGCCGTGAACTGTGCCATCATGGGTGCCTCGCTGTTCATGCAGCAGCGCATCCTCATGGAACCCACGAACTCGCAGGCCATCACCAACATCGGCGACGCCGTCGTCTATGGCTTCGGCTCGGGTATCGGCTGGACGCTCGCCATCGTTGCGATGGGTGCCATTCGTGAGAAGATGCAGTATTCAGATGTGCCCAAGCCCCTGCAGGGCCTCGGCATCGTGTTTATAACCGTAGGACTCATGGCTATGGCTATGATGTGTTTCTCAGGACTTAATATTTAATAAGGTATGGCAGAGTTTATAGCATATAGTATTGGAGTATTCCTCGCTGTTATACTCCTGTTGGTCATTATCCTGCTCGTGGCGAAGAAATATCTCTCGCCCAGCGGAAACGTGAATATAACCGTCAACGGCGACCGTGTGCTCAACGTGCCACAGGGCAACAACCTCATGGCCACGCTCAACGAGAACGGCATCTTCCTGCCTTCTGCCTGCGGTGGTAAAGCCTCGTGCGGACAATGTAAGGTGCAGGTGCTCGAGGGTGGGGGAGAGATACTCGACTCCGAGAAGCCTCACTTCACGCGCAAGCAGATCAAGGAGCATTGGCGCTTGGGTTGTCAGTGTAAGGTGAAGGGCGACCTCAGCATCCACGTTGATGAGTCGATTCTCGGCGTCAAGGAGTACGAGTGTACCGTCATCTCCAACAAGAACGTCGCTACGTTCATCAAGGAGTTCAAGGTACAGCTGCCTGCCGGCGAGCACATGGACTTCCTGCCCGGCTCGTATGCACAGATTAAGATTCCTGCCTTCGACTGCATCGACTACGACAAGGACTTCGACAAGTCGCTCATCGGCGACGAGTATCTGCCCAGCTGGGAGAAGTTCGGACTGTTCCCCTTGAAGTGTAAGAACCCCGAACCCACCATCCGTGCCTACTCTATGGCCAACTATCCCGCTGAGGGAGATGTATTCATGCTCACCGTGCGTATCGCCACGCCGCCGTTCAAGGCCGACAAGAGCGGCTTCATGGAGGTGAACCCGGGTATCGCCTCGTCGTACATCTTCTCGCTGAAGCCCGGCGACAAGGTTACGATGTCCGGTCCCTTCGGCGACTTCCATCCGCACTTCGACTCGAAGAAGGAGATGATATGGGTTGGTGGTGGTGCCGGTATGGCTCCGCTGCGTGCACAGATTATGCACATGACGAAGACGCTGCACACGACCGACCGCGAGATGCACTACTTCTACGGCGCACGTGCCCTGAACGAAGTGTTCTATCTTGAGGACTTCCTCGGCTTGGAGAAGGAGTATCCCAATTTCCACTTCCACCTCGCCCTCGACCGTCCCGACCCCGCTGCCGATGCCGCAGGCGTGAAGTACACCCCGGGATTCGTCCATCAGGTGATGCTCAACACCTACCTGAAGGACCACGAGGCTCCCGAGGACGTGGAGTACTACATGTGCGGCCCCGGCCCCATGTCGAAGGCCGTCGTCTCCATGCTCGACTCGCTGGGTGTAGAACCCGAAAGCATCATGTACGACAACTTCGGAGGATAAAATGACTTGTGAAATAGTAAAATTGTGAAATAGTAAAATGGGAAAAATCATACTGACTGGCGACCGCCCCACGGGAAAACTGCACCTGGGGCATTACATCGGGTCGCTGCGCCGCCGTGTGGAGCTGCAGGAAGCCGGCGACTATGACAAGATGTTCGTCTTCATGGCCGACGTGCAGGCACTTACCGACAACGCCGACAACCCCGAGAAGATTCGCCAGAACATCATCGAGGTGGCTCTCGACTATCTCTCCGCAGGCCTCAATCCTGAGAAGTGCGTGCTGTTCATACAGAGCCAGATAACCGAGCTCGCCGAGCTGACCACCTACCTGATGAACCTCATCACCGTCTCACGCGTGCAGCGTAACCCCACGGTGAAGACCGAAATCAAGATGCGTAACTTCGAGGCGAACATCCCCCTCGGCTTCTTCTGCTACCCCGTGTCGCAGGCTGCCGACATTACGCTCTTCAAGGCCACGACGGTACCTGCCGGCGAAGACCAGGAGCCCATGCTCGAGGTCTGCCGCGAGCTGGTGCGCCGCTTCAATGCCACCTACGCCCCCGTGCTCGTGGAGCCCGACATCATGCTGCCCGAGAACGCTACAGCACGTCGTCTGCCCGGCACCGACGGCAAGGAGAAGATGTCGAAGTCACTCGGCAACTGCATCTACCTCTCCGACGATGCTGACACCGTCTGGCAGAAGGTGCGCTCCATGTACACCGACCCCGAGCACGTCAATCTCAACGACCCGGGTCATGTGGAGGGCAATGCCGTGTTCACCTATCTCGACGCCTTCTCGCGCCCCGAGCACTTCGCCGCCTACTGGCCCGAGTATCAGAGTCTCGACGAGCTGAAAGACCACTACCGTCGCGGTGGACTGGGCGACATGAAGTGCAAGAAATTCCTCAACCAGATACTCAACGAGATGCTCGAACCCATCCGACAGCGTCGCCATGAGTTCGAGCAGGACATTCCTGAGATTTACAATATTCTGAAGAAGGGAACCGAGCAGGCTCGCGAGACTGCCGCTCAGACTATGGACGAAGTACGCAGCGCCATGCGCATCAACTACTTCGACGACGCCGAACTCATCCGTAGCCAGGCCGAGAAGTATAAAGGGTAGTTTTCGTAGTCCTTTAAGAACGTTATCGAAACAATAGAGGATATAAGAAGATACACATAGGGATTTCCCCGCCCGTGTCCTGATTACGACACGCCCGCGTCAAGATCACGACACGGGCGTGTCTTGTTTTTGACACGGCCGCCCGTTACCCAGTCTGTCCTAGACTTTCTCCTAGTTTGTCCTATAGAAACTCCGTGTTTCTATGGCACTTTCTCCCTGAGAGTGGCAAGGAAAGTCGCAGCGAGTTCAATTCCTAATGTTAACGACGCTGTAATTCACTATCAATCAATATACTTTTGTTATTTTGTGCTCCGCGCGATGTAAAAAGATGCCTCAGGCGTTCTAAAGACATGCTCCGCGCCGTATCATTTTATGCTCCACAGCGGCTAAAAATGTGCTCCATCGTGATTAAAAAGATTTGCCGCGGTATCTGCACGGAGCACAAAATCACATGCTCCGAAGCATCTTTTCATGTGGCGCGAAGCACAAAATGACACATCGCGGAGCATCAACTTACAACGCGTCGAGCACAAAATAACAACGTCCGGAGCATATTTTTTGATTTTCCTTTGATTTTCTTTGTTGTTTCAAAGATTTTTCACTACTTTTGCAGCATACATTATACGAATAACATACGGCCTAAACATTCTTAAATAGAAATTTTATATGCAGATGTCTCAATTCGACGTATTGCCAACTAACCATATTGGTGTAATCTTTTCAAATAAAACATTAGGTACATGAGCAAATTTGGAAAGGGAGATAAAATAAAGAATATCGTAACCAATGAAATTGGCTATGTTATTGAGGTATATCCTCCTCGTAGAGGACGTCAACTTTATAAGGTGAAGTATGATGACAGAGAATGTGATGAACTGAGTGCCAATCTCCTGCCAAATGTAGATTTGACCGACCCGTTTGAACGTGTCAAGGAAAACTATTATGACCATTATTCAGAATATCTGAAAGGAAATACTGCTTTTAAGATACAAAGTTCGAACAATAGTACCATATCATCGTTAAAAGCTTCGCGCACTCTATTCCGTCCCTATCAGTTTAAACCGCTGCTGAAGTACCTGAATTCAGACAATAAGCGTTTGCTCATAGCGGATGAAGTCGGTCTAGGTAAAACGATTGAAGCAGGTCACATCATGCTCGAACTGAAAGCAAGGGGCGAATTTCACAATGCTCTTGTTATATGTCCTATGGCCCTACGGTCTAAGTGGGCTACAGAATTGAATGAGAAGTTTGGACTTGACTTTATCGAAATAGAGAAAAAGGAAACACTCATTCATGAACTACAGCACCATAATGGTGGCGTTCTCGCCGTTATCAATTACGATAAGATAAGGGAAACAAGTGAAATATTGAAGGTTATAGAAGAGAAAAATATCAAATTCAGCATCATTGTTTGTGATGAATCACATAAATTGCGTAATAATACGACCTTAATATACCACGGTGCGGAGCGACTGCTACAGGTGTCTAATAGTGTGGTTTTCATGTCGGCCACGCCTATTATGATAGACGAGTTCAACCTTTACAACCAGCTCCACCTTCTGGATGAGGACTTGTATGATAACCCTGAGGTATTTAGGAACAACATTCAGTTGAACCGTCCATTCGTCAGGGCATTGAGTCAGTTAAATAGTGGAGCTGATTTAGGGGGCATTGCTAAGGAATTGGCTGCCTCTGAGGTTACGACATACAACACCATCAACGATATTGAAACTACTCAAAACTTCTTGATAAAGGATTATTTCCGTGATTATCCTATCTACCAGGATATTATTCAGTTGATGACCAAAGGTGTAGATACGCCAGCAGTAAGAGCACAACTGCAATTCAATCTGTCGGAAATGAGTCCAATGAACACCATTTTCTCCAGAACCCGTAAACGTGAAGTCACTCAGGACTGGACACAAGCAGAACGTAACCCCTATACTTTTCGTGTAAGTTTATGGCAAGATGAACGTAATGCTTACGAACAAGCCATAGAAGATTACATTGATGACCACACGGTGATTGACGAATATGGCAGGGAAAGAACTGGAAGCATGGGACTTGTTACTGTGAAACGCCAGTTGGCTAGTAGCGTGTGGGCATATCTAAATGAACATGAGGATTTAGATAGAGGCATTGACCGCTATAGCGAATATAGGGATGCAAAATTCGAGCAACTTCTTTCAGTTCTACAGACTGTATTTGAGCATGGCAACAAAAAGATTATTGTGTTTGCCATATTCAAAAAGACTTTGAAATATTTGAATATCCGACTAAGAAAAGCGGGTTACAAATGTGCTTTAATATATGGTGATTCGAACATTGACAAGACAGAAGTATTGAGGCGTTTCCAGTTTGATGATAGTATCAAAGTATTGCTTTCGTCAGAGGTGGGAAGTGAAGGTCTTGACATGCAATTCTGTAATACGCTGGTAAACTACGACCTGCCTTGGAACCCAATGGTTGTTGAACAGCGAATAGGCCGTATTGACCGCTTTGGACAAGAATCACCAAAGGTCAACATCAATACCATTGTAGTTGAGGAATCCATACTGGAAGACATTTACGAAAGACTCTTGAATCGTATCGGTATCTTCCGTGAGTCTATTGGCGACCTGGAGGCAATCCTTGATTCTACGATGAGAACAGCAGACGGGAAAACGATTACAATTCAAGATGCGCTCAAATACATGGAGCGAGATTTCTATTCAGAGAAACTTACATCGGAAGAGGTGGAAAAGAAACGGATAGAGATAGAAAGAGCTATTGAAAATGAGAAACTGAACCTCAAAAAGATTGAAGAGGGTCTGACTAATGCGCTCACCAACGACTCTTACTTCAGGGATGAGATCAATAAGATTATCAATAATAACGCTTATGTCACCAGCCATGAGCTATATCAGTTTGTATTGCAGATTATCAAGGAGCATTTGACCACTTGCGAATTGAAGCCATCTGAAGAATCTGACGTATTCATTCTGCGCATTCCAAAGAGTGACCCAAAGGTAATGAAAAGTTTCCTTGAGCAATATCACCCTATTGACTCCGATAGCAAGAAACTGTTCCGCAGGTATTTAACGGAGATAGATGATCAACTCGAACTACGTATGACATTCGATCAAGAAAGAGCTTTCAAGGAAAAGCGCCTTGCCTATATTAATATTTATCATCCCATCATTCGTGCAGGAGTTAAACTGTTTGAATCGAAGCGTAACAAGACACAATGTACGTTCTTCTTCCAACTAAAGTCGAACCATCTGCCATCGGAAATAGGCAAAGGTTTGTATATGCTGGCAATCTATAAGATATCAGTGTCTCGAACACAATTTGAAAAGCCAATGACCACAGATTCACTCTATCCGATATTGTTTGATATCACCAATGACTGTCTTATAGATGATCACGAACTGGCAGAAAGATTTATGGGTAGAGCACAAGTTGACGGGCAGTATGCTCCTCTTGATGAGACATGCAGGCTTGATGAAGAACTGATAGCAGACCTTCGTTATGACTTTAATGACTGCGTGAATGCATACGTATGGGAGCACCGAAAAGAAATGCAGACTCGTATCGACAATAGTAAGAAGCTGCGCTATCAACAGACCATTCAATATTATGATACCCGACAGAAAAGTTTGGAACGAAGTATAGCCAATCAGGAAATGATACGCGAATTTGCTCTTTCCTCAGGAAATGATGATGACCTAAGACGAGCTGAGAACGTATTACGCCTGCAACGAGCAAATCTTCGTGACTTGATGGAAAGAAAGGAGTCAGACATTGAACGTATCAATAGAGACGTTCATCTGAAAGTGACACCTGAAATAAAATCGTTGAACCTTGTACAAGTAGTGTAAATTACCTATGAATGACGAAATAAAAGTAGGACTGGACTTCGGTACACATCAAACGAAAATCTGTGTTCAACGCGTTCCTGATGAGGGACGTGGTGAGCCAAATTATGAGTTTTTCCAGTTCAAAGATTTGAAAGGAAACAATCAATACTTCCTTCCATCTATCATACAAGTCAATGAGGATGACACGCTTTCATATGGTTATGTGGATAGTGCTAGAATGAAAGCACAACCCGATGAGCCAATCAAGCAGGAAGTTCAACTTGAAGAAGAATTCGATGTTGCGGAAATGGCTGAAAAACTGTATGAAAAGTATGCGACTGCAGAGAACCAGCCTGAAGATATGTATGTATTAGGCCATATGCTAAAAATCTATCTTCAGAAGATAAAGGCGAGAAATGCCAAGAAGAATGAAGAGGCTGAGAGGGAATATGATATGCAGATGCGTGACTATAAAGGTGTCAAAAATGTTTTCCGATATTTCAAACAGGCAACCTTTATTGGTGGGGAATGGAATAGGGCTACTATCATCAGCAACCGCACACTATGTGTCTGGTACCTTGCATATATCATTTTCTTGCTGGAAGAAAAGTACGGAACGAACTTTTCTATCAATATGGGCATTCCTACAGATGAAGGAACATACGAAGCAAAGAAAAGACTTGCGGTTGAAATCCTGGCTACATCTTATTATCTGGTGGAAGATGTGTATAAAAATGATTTTCAAAGCTTCCTGAATGAGAAATATCAAGATCTTTTGGCTAAGACAGAAAACAAGATGTATTCGAAAGACCTGAAAGACGAATATTGGATAAATATCTTCCCTGAAGCTTATGCAAGTTTGACGGCATTGACATCAAGAGGCAAATTGCCTACAGGCATGAGTCTGACAGCAGACATTGGAGGCGGTACCACAGATATTTCCTTCTTTACAATAGAGGACGGATTACCAATGATATATAAGTTCTGGTCAATCCCAAAAGGTCTAAACTATGTCGCTGACAGATCAGGCTTTGATTATGCTGATGGCGACTTCACAAAAAGAGCGCATCAGGATGTTATAGACAAGTTCAATCGCAAGAAACACGAACTTGTTTACAACTTGGTTAAAGACCTACAAAGAAAAATACAGGATGAGACAAGTATCCCTGTACAAAACTTGAGGGATGCTCTGAAAGACAGAATACTTGTATATTCTGGAGGCGGAAGTACATATGGTTTCTTAACTAAACCTATTGATACATTTACGGATGTCCACGTTATTAATGCTTCCATCTGGAACGAGGAGAATATTAAAGACAAAGCTGTTGTCTCTCAACTATCCGTTCTTCTTACTACTGCCTATGGCTTATCTGTTAGTGTGAGCGATGAGGAAGTAAAGCTAAAAAGCTATCATTCTTTGTTCGAACATCTGCCAAAGAAGCATGAGAATACAATAGAAGAAATAAGTAAAGACCAGTGTTAATATGAAGTCTGTATCGTTAATCAGTTTTATCAAAAATTCTGTAGAAGACGATTACGCAATGAAAGTCTTCTATAACATTGTAAAGGATTCGTTTGTGAGAAATGGCTTTTCCCTTTCGAATGTTTCATCTATATATATTGATGGCAGATTCTTTGGGGAGGTCACAAATGTCAGTCTCCGAGCAAAGTATAATAAAACGCCTAAGCATGTCTTGGCTTTATTGCTATCCACCCGTTTGTTGATGCTTAACCCGAAATGGGTCAAATACTGTAATGATGACAACCTCATCATTGCTTCAAAGATTGAAGAGAGTTTCCAATGGATTGAGTTCATGGCGTTCATTCTTAACAATGGGGAGGATGGAGATGTTAAGATGCTCTATTCCATGTTAGAGAGCTTTTATTTTGGTGATAAATTCACAGAAGAAGAGAAAGAAGAGTTCCGAGGCACTATAGAAATACCAGAATACCGGAACGAGAAGGTCTATTATAAAGGGCTGGCCCGTACAACGTCAGGTGTCGCTAACCAGATAATTGGTAACAATGCGTTTTTAGAAGCTAAAATTGAGAAATATGTCATCACTAAGGATATTGAGTTTGTTGGCGATACAGCCTTTTCATATTGTGAAAGACTTGAAACGCTTGAATTTGAAGGAAAGACGATGTTCGGAACCTTCCCTATTGTTGAATGCAACAACCTGAAGCAGATTGTCGTTCCCAATGGCATGAAATCTTATTTTGCTGAGTGTTTGCCATATTATAAGGGAATAATCATAGAGAAGCATGACTATGGTATTCAACAAAAGGAGAATTTATCGAACAAGGAAAAAGGGGGTAGAAAAGAAGTTGGCGGACCAGAGATTGTACATATTTATGTCGATGTTCCTTCCGCAGAGCCCTTTACGGAAATAGATGTGTCTAAACAAGGAACGCAATCTATTAAGGAAGAAGAAAGGAAGCCTATTGACGTGAAAACACTTCAGACAGTTTTTGATAAAGTGGCTTCTTCCTACAAGTTCTTTTGGATGATGGCTATTATTTCTTTGGCCAAAGAAAAACATCACCTAGCATTATCTTTCGATGATATTACTATAAGGATGGCTGCAATGGCGTGGCCCATAGTATTTGAGGACAATATTGATTTAGGAAACAGTGACATAATGAAATCATATCTTGAAGGGGTTATAAAGAAGACAAAACTGATAAAAGGTGCAACAAGTAACGTGGTAGAGAACTACCTCAAGCAGCACTATTCTTCACAAGGTGTGGACAAAATACTGGCTCCGCTGATGAAAAATGTACCATATCGTTTCCTTTCGCCATGGATAAAATACACTACAGACGCAGAAGTTATAGAAAAATCGTGTGCAAAGAGTTTTAATGGGTTATATGCTATCCACTCTAAGTATGTTGTCATTGATGAAGAATGGTGGGATTATATATACGCAAATTATAATGATATATGCGATTTTGCTATGCGCTCTTTTATTGCTTATACAAAAAAATATAATAATGACATGAAGCTGGTGAAATTGATGACCACAGGTTGGCAATTGATTTAATTAGTGAGAAAATTATGAAGAAATACGTCATTGTCATCGCATTGGCCTTGCTGCTGTTGGCTTGCGCAAACGAGAAGCGACCAAAGGGAGTGGGAATCAGGGATGACGTACCTATTGTTAATCATTCGGTACCTGATTCTATGGCAACCCTTGTAAAGAAGGATGTGCCAAAGAAGTCTAAAGGGAGAGGGAATAACGAATCACGGAGCTACGAAGGCACGGAAGAACGGACTCACAATTCCAACAGCTACGATAATATGCGTGGCTTCGACCCTGCGTCTGAGGACGACATGGAAGATAATGGCATGAGTCGCTATATGGAGAATAACGATGAGGAAGGATGGAATTGAATGAATTGTGAGGGAAGAGGACTCCAAATGATTCATTTAGGCATGTGAACCAATGGCTGTCTCGTTTTGAGCCAATGATTGGTTAAGGTTGAAGAAAAAGCTGGCTGGTTTTGAGGAAAACATTGGCTGAAAAGCAAACGATGCTTGTTTGAGTTTGAAACGATTATCTTTTGGGGGTGTAAACGATGTTTGTTTGCGGAGCAAATGAACTTTGTTTGCAGGTGAAACGACCATCGTTTGCAAGCTAAAAAGGCATTAAAAAGTCTGACGTTGTTTAGCGTCGAGTTTGCTCCGAGCTTTCGATGCGTTTACTCCGAGCTTTCGATGCGTTTGCTTCGGGCTTTTGTATAGTTTGCTTGGGGCTTTCGTATCGCCCGTTTGGATAGATTGTAAGTTTTTTAGTTAAAAAAGTTTCAATTTGTTTGCCGGTTCGCGGAAAATGTGTAACTTTGCAGCCGATTTGAAGGATTAACCCTGAGAATTCGACTAATCATGATGACAAAGAACATGAGTCTGTTACTGAACCTTTCGATTATTATTCGACTGCGTGGAGCGGCCGGAAGTGACAAGGTGTGGTGATGATATTCAAAAATAAATACTAATTTAAATATTTGACAAGCCTTTCTCACTTCCGGGTGCGAGAGGCTTGTTTCTTTATATATAATAGGTATAGAAAAGACAACACAATATTAGAAGACTATGAGCGACAGATTATTCATTTTCGACACGACGCTCCGCGACGGCGAACAGGTGCCAGGGTGTCAGTTGAACACGATAGAGAAGATTCAAGTGGCCAAGGCGCTGGAGCTGCTGGGCGTCGATGTCATTGAGGCGGGCTTCCCCGTAAGTAGCCCGGGCGACTTCCATTCGGTGATAGAGATTTCGAAGGCGGTGACGTGGCCGACCATCTGTGCGCTGACGCGAGCCGTGCAGAAGGACATCGACATCGCTGTCGAGGCGCTGCAGTATGCTAAGCGCAAGCGCATTCACACGGGCATCGGCACGAGTGACGAGCATATCAAGTATAAGTTCAACTCGACGCGTGAGGAGATTATCGAGCGCGCCGTTGAGGCTACGAAGTACGCCAAGAAGTTCGTGGAGGACGTGGAGTTCTACTGCGAGGACGCGGGACGCACGGACAACGAGTACCTGGCTCAGGTGGTCGAGGCCGTTATCAAGGCCGGCGCCACGGTAGTGAACATCCCCGACACGACGGGCTACTGCCTGCCGCAGGAGTACTACGAGAAAATCAAGTACCTCAAGGAGCATGTTGACGGCATCGACAACGCCATTCTCTCGACGCACTGTCATAACGACCTGGGCATGGCTACAGCCAACACGTTCAGCGGTGTGATGGCCGGTGCGCGGCAGGTTGAGGTGACCATCAACGGCATCGGCGAGCGTGCGGGAAACACGTCGCTCGAGGAGATTGCCATGATACTGAAGTGCCACAAGGCGCTCGGCATCGATACGAACATCAACACGACGAAGATATATCCGACGAGCCGCATGGTGTCGAGTCTCATGAACATGCCTGTGCAGCCGAACAAGGCCATCGTAGGACGTAATGCCTTTGCGCACTCCTCGGGAATTCATCAGGACGGCGTGCTGAAGAACGTCCACACATACGAGATTATGGACCCGAAGGATGTGGGTATCGACGACAACAGCATCGTGCTGACTGCCCGCTCGGGACGTGCCGCCCTGAAGCACCGTCTGCAGGTCAACGGCGTCGATGTGAGCGAGGAGAAGCTTGATAAGATCTACGCGAAGTTCCTGCAGCTGGCCGACCAGAAGAAGGAGGTAACTGACGCCGACGTGCTGATGCTTGCCGGCGCCGACATTGCTGAGACGCATGCCGTGAAGCTCGACTTCCTGCAGGTGACGACGGGTAAGGGCGTGAAGAGCGTCGCCTCCATCGGGCTCGACATCAGCGGACAGAAGTTCGAGGCAGCCGCCTCGGGCAACGGTCCCGTCGATGCCGCTATCAAGGCGCTGAAGAAGATTATCATGAAGCAGATGACGCTCAAGGAGTTTACCATCCAGGCCATCTCGAAGGGCTCGGACGATGTGGGTAAGGTGCACATGCAAGTGGAGTATGACGGCTCGCTGTACTATGGCTTCGGCGCCAACACCGACATCGTCACCGCATCTGTCGAGGCGTATATTGACTGTATCAACAAGTTTAAATAGACCCACCCCCATCCCCTCCCTGAATGGAGGGGAGAAAAATGCTCAATTGTAGAGTATGAATAAAAATAATTATCAAGACATATCCAGAGATTCTGCTCCCCTCCCTCGCAGGGAGGGGCAGGGGGAGAGTCTTTTTTCCAAAATATGGGACAGACACGTTGTCCAGACGGTGGAGGACGGTCCCACGCAGTTGTATATCGACCGTCTGTACTGTCACGAGGTGACTTCGCCGCAGGCGTTTGATGGTATGAGGGCGCGTGGACTGAAATGCTTCCGTCCGAAGCAGATATTCTGTATGCCTGACCATAACACGCCGACGCATGATCAGGACAAGCCCATCGAAGACCCCGTGTCAAAGAAGCAGGTCGATACGTTAGCCCAGAACGCCCGCGACTTCGGGCTGACGCACTACGGCATGATGAACCCCTCGAACGGCATCATCCATGTGGTAGGCCCCGAGAAAGGCCTGTCATTGCCCGGCATGACTATTGTCTGTGGTGACTCGCACACCTCGACGCACGGCGCTATGGGTGCAGTGGCTTTCGGTATCGGAACATCGGAGGTGGAGATGGTCATGGCCTCACAATGCATCCTGCAGCAGAAACCGAAGTCGATGCGTATCAACATTAACGGTAAGCTCGGTAAAGGTGTGACGGCGAAAGACGTGGCGCTCTACCTAATGGCTCAGCTCACGACGAGCGGCGCCACGGGTTACTTTGTGGAGTATGCGGGCGACGTGGTGAGGGCGTTGTCGATGGAAGGTCGCCTGACGCTCTGTAACCTATCTATCGAGATGGGTGCAAGAGGCGGCTTTATTGCCCCTGACGAGGTGACCTTCGAATACCTGAAGGGTAGGGAGTTCGCCCCTAAGGGAGAGGCATGGGACAAGGCTGTCAGCGAGTGGAAAACACTCCGTAGCGACGAAGATGCCGTGTTTGATAAAGAGCTGACATTCAATGCGGAAGATATAGAACCGAGAATCACTTATGGAACCAATCCCGGAATGGGAATCGGGATAACGGAGAGCATTCCAACACCTCCCTCACAGGGAGGGGCAGGGGGAGAGTCCCGTCCTCTTTCTTACATGGGTTTCAAGGCTGGAGAGAAGTTGCTGGGCAAGCCCATCGATTACGTCTTCTTGGGTGCCTGTACGAACGGACGCATTGAGGACTTCCGTGCCTTTGCCTCCATCGTCAAGGGCCGCAGGAAGGCCGATGGTGTGACGGCGTGGCTGGTGCCCGGCTCGTGGGCCGTTGACCGTCAGATTCGTGAGGAGGGGCTTGACAAAGTGCTCGAGGCTTCCGGCTTCGAGATTCGTCAGCCTGGGTGCTCCGCCTGTCTCGCCATGAACGACGACAAGGTGCCTGCCGGCAAGTACTGCCTCTCAACGAGTAACCGTAACTTCGAAGGTCGTCAAGGCCCTGGTGCACGCACCATCCTCTGCTCGCCATTAGTGGCCGCAGCCGCTGCTGTTACTGGAGTAATCACAGACCCAAGGGAATTGATATGAAACAGAAATTCGACATCATAACCAGTACTTGTGTGCCCCTTCCATTAGAGAATGTGGACACCGACCAGATTATACCTGCCCGTTTTCTGAAGGCAACGACGCGCGAAGAGAGTTTCTTCGGCGATAACCTCTTCCGCGACTGGCGATACAACGCCGACGGAACTGTGGTTGAGAATTTCGTCCTCAACGACCCCACATACGGCGGCTGCATCCTTGTGGCAGGCAAGAACTTCGGAAGCGGCTCCAGTCGTGAACATGCGGCGTGGGCCATTGCCGGCTATGGTTTCCGCGTGGTCATCTCGTCGTTCTTCGCCGACATCCACAAGAACAACGAGCTCAACAACTTCGTGTTGCCCGTACAGGTGAGTGAGGACTTCCTGCAGGAGCTCTTCGCCAGCATCAAGGCCGACGCAAAGACGGAGGTGGAGGTTAATCTGCCCCTTCAGAAGGTGACCAATAAGGCCACAGGCAGGAGTGAGCACTTCGACATCAACGGCTACAAGAAGCATTGTCTGATGAACGGCCTCGACGATATTGACTTCTTGGTAGGAAACAAGGAAAAGACGGAGGAATGGGAGAAAAACAGACCCACCCCCAGCCCCTCCCTGAAGTGAGGGGAGAGGTTACCATACAAATGAATTGATATGGAGAAAACAACAATACATAAAGAATCTGCTCCCCTCCCTCGCAGGGAGGGGGCGGGGGAGAGTCTGCGTGGTCGTCCTGTCTTTGTGGAGATTATGGACTCCACGTTGCGTGATGGTGAACAGACGAACGGCGTCTCGTTCCTGTCGCATGAGAAACTTGTGATTGCCCGTAAGCTGCTCAAAGACCTGAATGTTGACCGCATCGAAGTGGGGTCAGCGCGTGTGTCGGAGGGTGAGCGTGAGGCCGTAACGAAGATTTGCCGCTATGCGCGGCAGGCTGACATGCTTGACCGCGTGGAGGTGTTAGGCTTCGTTGATGGTCACGCCTCGGTGGATTGGATTGCCGACTGTGGCGGGCGCGTGGTGAACCTGCTGGCCAAAGGTTCGCTGAAGCATTGCCTCCAGCAGTTGAACAAGACCCCCGAGGAGCATATCGCCGATATTCAGGACGAGGTGGCATACGCTGCCTCGAAGGGAATGACCGTCAACCTCTATCTGGAAGACTGGTCGAACGGCATGAAGGACTCGCCGGAGTATGTCTATCAGCTGATGGATGCGTTGACGGAAGGTCATCATAAACTTCAAACTTCAAACTTCAACATTCAAAGATTCATGCTTCCCGACACGCTGGGCGTGATGAATCCCCTGCAGGTCATTGAATATTTCCGCAAGATGCTCAAGCGCTATCCTGACCTGCACTTCGACTTCCATGCGCACAACGACTACGACCTCGCCGTGAGTAACTCGCTGGCTGCTGTGCTTAGTGGTGCCAAGGGCTTGCACGTTACCGTCAACGGACTCGGCGAGCGCTGTGGCAATGCTCCCTTAGCTTCGGTGCAGGCCATTCTGAAAGACCAGTTCCACGCCAAGACGAACATTGTGGAGAGTGAACTGAACGATCTCTCGCGTATGGTGGAGAGCTTCAGCGGTATTAGCGTAGCACCTAACCAACCCATTGTGGGTGAGAATGTCTTTACGCAAGTGGCTGGTGTTCATGCCGATGGCGATACGAAGGACAAACTCTACTATAATGAGCTGATGCCCGAGCGTTTCGGTCGTAAGCGTGAGTATGCGATGGGTAAGACCAGCGGTCGCGCCAATATTGCCAAGAACCTCGAGGAGTTGGGGTTGGAGTTAACACCAGAGCAGACACGACGGGTGACCCAGCGCATCACCGAGTTGGGCGACAAGAAGGAGATCGTGACGCAGGACGACCTGCCTTACATCGTCAGCGATGTGTTGAAACATGATGGTAGTGAGGAAAAGGTAAAGCTTATCAGCTATGTCGTCTCAACAGCTTACGGCTTGAAGCCTGGTGCCAATGTACGTGTGGAAATCAACGGTAAGCAGTATGAGGCAGGTGCTACAGGCGACGGTCAGTATGATGCGTTCGTCAAGGCTTTGCGTTACATTTATAAGAAATATCTTAACCGCACGTTCCCTATTCTGGCCAACTATCAGGTCAGCATCCCGCCGGGAGGACGTACCGATGCTTTGGTGCAGACGGTCATCTCGTGGCATTATAAGGATGGGCTGTTGCGTACGCGTGGCCTTGATGCCGACCAGACGGAAGCTGCCATCAAAGCCACGTTCAAGATGCTGAACATTATTGAGAATGAATTATAATTACGTGATAACGTCATAACGAAAACAGATAAAATATGAAACTGAAGATTGCCGTTCTACCGGGCGATGGTATAGGTCCGGAAATCATGACGCAGGGGGTGGCTGTGTTAGACGCCATTGCCCAGAAGTTCGGTCATGAGTTTGAGTATGAGGAAGCCATTGTCGGTGCACATGCTATTGACGAGGTGGGTGACCCTTATCCTGAGGCTACGCACGATGTCTGTATGCGTGCCGACGCCGTGTTGTTTGCTGCTGTGGGCGACCTCAAGTACGACAACGACCCGACGTCGAAGATTCGTCCTGAGCAGGGTTTGCTGGCCATGCGCAAGAAGTTGGGACTTTATGCCAATGTGCGCCCGGTGGCTACCTTTGACTGTCTGCTGCACAAGTCGCCGTTGAAGGACGAGCTGTTGCGTGGTGCCGACTTTGTGGTCATTCGTGAGCTGACGGGTGGCATGTACTTCGGCGAGAAGTATCAGGACAACGATAAGGCTTACGACACCGACATCTATACACGTCCAGAGATTGAGCGCATTCTCAAGGTAGCCTTCGAGATGGCTATGACACGCAAGAAGCACCTGACTGTTGTGGATAAGGCTAATGTGCTGGCTTCGAGTCGTCTGTGGCGACAGATTGCCAAGGAGATGGAGTCGCAGTATCCGGAGGTCACTACCGACTATATGTTCATCGACAATGCCTCGATGCGCGTGCTGACTGAACCCACGTTCTTTGATGTCATCGTGACGGAGAATACCTTTGGTGATATTCTTACCGATGAGACATCGTGTATCACCGGTTCTATGGGCTTGCAGCCCTCTTCATCGTTAGGTGAACACACGCCGCTTTTCGAACCTGTACACGGCTCGTGGCCGCAGGCTAAGGGACAGAACCTCGCTAATCCGCTGGCACAGATTCTCTCTGCTGCCATGCTGTTGGAGCACTTTGGACTAAACGAGGAAGGTGCCCTTATCCGTGAAGCTGTCAATGCCTCACTCGATGCTAATGTCCGTACACCAGAGATTCAGATTGAAGGTGGTGCCAAGTTCGGCACAAAGGAAGTCGGCAAGTGGATTGTAGAGTATATTAAGAGGTAAGAAGGAAGAGGTGAGAAAAGAGAAGTTAGGATTTATGTGGAGAGTAATCGGTTTATCGTTTGTTGTGTGGCTTTTGTCTCTGTGTCCTGTCGGGGCGCAGAACTGGCGTGACTCGCTGACAGCCATCAATGCTGAGATAGCCCGTTCGCCATATTCGACTGACCTGCATCTTCGTAAGGCTGCTGTGAACATCGAATTGGGACAATGGGATTATGCCATTAATGAGTATGGCATTGTCCTCGACCATGAGCCGGACAATCCTGCCGCCCTCTATTATCGTGCCTTCGTACACACCCAGCAGCGCCATTACGAACCCGCATTGGCTGACTATGAGCACCTCTTGCGCATTGCGCCGAAGAACATGCCGGGACGTTTGGGACATGCCTATGTGCAGCAGCGGATGGGGAGAAAGACGGAAGCCCTTGACGAGCTGAACATGATGGTGGAGATGTTTCCTGGCGAGGCAGTGGTGTATGCCACGCGAGCCGCCTTGGAGCGTGAGATAAACCAGCTCGAAGCCTCGCTCTATGACTGGGAGCGTGCGATGGAACTGGAACCGCTCAATGCCGATTATGTCGTCTCGTGTGTTGACCTCCTGCTGTCGCAACAGCGTATGGCTGAGGCGCGCTATGAGCTGGAAGAAGCCGTCAAGCGCGGCATACCTCGGGGCAGCCTCCGCCAGTGGTTCGCCAAATGTCGCAAGGTAGATATCTCGAATCCTTAGTTTCGTCACATAGAGTAGGGCAGGCTTCGCATAGAAACTTGCCCTTTTTCTTGGGCGTTTCGGGATTTATTCGTACCTTTGCAACAGTAATACGGTGGATATATGACAAAGTATCATGTGAAAGAGCCCAAGCCGCGTACGGCGACCCATCAGGGAATTGTCAACGAAGAGATGACAAAGACCCTGAAGGCCAAGATTATGCGCCTGCTGGTGGAGAAGAAGAAGTACAAGGACAAGAGCTATTCTGCTCACCGGCTGGCTATGGACATGGGAACGAACTCCCGCTACGTCTCTGTGATCTTGCGTGAGCAGTTCGGTATGAACTATACGACGTTTGTAAATAAATACCGTATTGCTGAGGCGCAGGCAATTCTCAGTTCAGAGCGGTATGACTCTCTACGTGTGGAGGAAGTGAGTGATATGGTCGGATTTAGCTGTCGGCAGTCATTCTATGCAGCCTTCTACCGTTTCATGGGTATAACGCCGCGAGAGTATCACCAACAGCAGAGAGAACGCCGAAGCGAAGGAAATACAGAAAAGGGAAAATAATGCAGATGAACAATGACTTTAACTATACGGATGAGCGCTTTGCCGACCTGCAGCTGTTGCGTTACCGTCTTAACGGTTTCGAGCAGCTGTCTTTGAGACAGAAGCAGTTGATTTATTATCTGGCTCAGGCGACGCTTTACGGTCGTGACATCACGTTCGACCAGTTTGGAAGCTACAACCTGCGCATACGCAAGACGCTGGAAGAGATTTACAAGTTGGAGCGTGAAAAGAAAACAGATGATGCTCAGTTCCATGAGTTGGAAGTCTATCTCAAGCGTGTCTGGTTTTCTAACGGCATACATCATCATTACGGCTGCGAGAAGTTCGTGGCAGGCTTCAGCGAGGACTATCTGCTGCAGGGGATGCTGGCGATTGACCCCGCACAATTGCCGTTAGCCGAGGGGCAGAGCGTCAGGGAATTGTTCGATGAACTGCGACCTGTTATCTTCGACCCTACGGTGTTGCCGAAGCGCGTGAACAAAGCCGACGGTGAAGACCTGGTGATGACCTCCGCCTGTAATTTCTATGAGGGAGTGACACAGCAAGAGGCAGAGACCTTCTATCGTGAAGGGCATCACCCGCTGAACTCCCGTCTCGTCAAGCGCGATGGGGAACTCGTGGAAGAGGTGTGGTCGGCAAGTGGGAGATATGCTGCTGCCATACAACCTATCTGCTACTGGCTCACGAAGGCTGCGGAAGTAGCAGAGAACGACCGTCAGCGACACGTCATAGAGCTATTGATAAAATACTACGAGACGGGCGACTTGCAACTGTTCGATGAATACTCTATCGAATGGGTCAGAGAGACGGAGGGGCAGGTGGATTTCATTAACGGCTTCATTGAGGTCTATGGTGACCCGCTCGGGCTGAAAGGCACGTGGGAAGGACTGGTGGAGTACAAAGATATGGAGGCGACCAAGCGCACGCAAACCATCAGCAGTCATGCACAGTGGTTTGAGGACCACTCGCCTGTGGATGAGTGCTTCAAGAAGAAACAAGTAAAGGGCGTCACCGCCAACGTCATTTGTGCTGCTATGCTGGGTGGCGATGAATACCCTTCGACGGCCATTGGCATCAATCTGCCTAATGCTGACTGGATTCGTGCAGAATATGGTTCAAAGAGCATCACCATCTCCAATATTACTGAAGCCTATAACAAGGCAGCTCACGGCAACGGCTTCAAAGAGGCGTTTGTCATTGACCAGCTAACGCTCTCGCTCATTGAGAAATACGGCGATGTTTGCGATGACCTGCATACTGATTTGCATGAATGTCTCGGCCACGGTAGCGGTCAGTTGCTCGAGGGCACCGACCCAGATGCGCTAAAGGCTTACGGAAATACGATAGAAGAAGCCCGTGCTGACTTGTTCGGGCTTTACTATATTGCCGACGAGAAACTTGTGGAGTTAGGTCTGACGCCCGATGCGGAGGCGTATAAGTCGCAGTATTATACGTATATGATGAACGGGTTGATGACTCAGCTTATCCGTATCACGCCAGGCAACCAGATAGAAGAGGCTCACATGCGCAACCGTGCGCTCATTGCCCATTGGTGCATGGATCATGGGATGACTGTCGAACTGGTGAAGCGTGAGGGGAAGACCTATGTACGCATCAACGACTATGAGGAACTGCGCCGTCTCTTTGCCCGTCTGCTGGCTGAGGTGCAGCGTATTAAGAGCGAAGGTGATTATGAGGCTGCCCGTCAGTTGGTGGAACACTATGCGGTGAAGGTGTCGCCTGAGTTGCATGAAGAAGTGTTGGAACGCTACAAGCTTCTTGACCTCGCACCCTATAAAGGATTCATCAATCCCGTGATGGCACCCGTTACCGACCAAGACGGAAACATCACAGACATACAACTAAACTACTCAGAGAGCTATGCCGACCAGATGTTGCGCTATAGTTCTGAATACGCCACATTGATATGACTATACAGGAACAGGTAAAAGCAATCAAACAGTCGTTCCGCCAAATGATGGACGGACAGACTGCTGCTTCCATGCGCAGCAAAGGGCTGAGCTACAAATTGAATTGGGGAGCCTCGTTGTTAATGCTCAAGGAACGGGCAGAGGAAATCAAGAAAGAAGATGTTAATCTCTATGATCTCTCTATTGCTTTATGGAAGGAGGACGTGCGTGAGTGTAAGATACTTGCTACGATGCTGATGCCTGCCGACAAGGTGCTTCCTGAGGTTATCGACATCTTGATGGAGCAGATGCCGTCTCAAGAGATGGCGGAACAGGCAGCCATGAACCTTTTTCAGTATCTTCCCTATGCTCCGGCGAAAGCCTATGAGTGGATGGCTTCCGACAAGGAGTTCTATCAGCTCTGCGGTTTCCATGTGATTACGCGCCTGTTCATGAATGGACAGGAACCCAACGAACGGGGCATTAGTGAGTATCTTGATCAGGCTCAGGCTGCTATTGAAGGGCCGTCGTTAGCGGTGAAAAAAGCTGCCGTACAGAGCTTGATTCGCTTTGCAGAACTGGGATTAATGTACGAACGACTTGCCAAAACCATGCAGAAACGGCTCAATTTAGATTTTTTATAAACAAAAACGCATTGTTTTCAATATTTTGTAGTAACTTTGTCGCCCGAGTGCAAAGTATGATATGAAAGAGAATGTAAGGACAGCTGTCAGACGTATTCTTACGAACTATCTGGTGATTAACAATCATCGGAGAACTCCTGAGCGCTATGCGATTCTGGACGCCGTCTATAACATGAACGGTCATTTCACACTTGACGAACTGAGCGAGAAACTTAGTGAAGAGGACAATTTTCCCGTCAGTCGCGCTACGCTGTATAACACCTTGAAGCTGTTTATGGAGCTGCGCCTCGTTATTCGTCATCGCTTTCAGGGTTGTACGCACTATGAGGCCTGCTATGAGAATAGCTGTCATAGTCATCAGGTGTGTACGGTGTGCGGCAAGGTGACAGAGGTGAAGTCGCCCGAGATAGCTTCGGTTATCAGTAGTGTTCACCTCAAGCGATTCCGCAAAGACGGTTTCTCATTGTATATATATGGTATCTGCAGTACATGTCAGGCGAAGATAACACGTCAGATTAAACAGGCTCAGAAGAAGGCTGTTGCTAAGAAGAAACAAACAAAACAATAATAAAAACAGATAAACCCAACGATTATGAATCAAGGAAAAGTAGATGTCCTGTTAGGACTTCAGTGGGGAGACGAAGGTAAAGGCAAGGTGGTCGATGTACTCACCCCGCATTATGATGTGATTGCACGTTTTCAAGGTGGTCCGAATGCTGGCCACACGCTGGAGTTTGAAGGACAGAAATATGTGCTGCGTTCGATTCCCTCGGGAATCTTTCAGGGCGGCAAGGTGAATATCATCGGTAACGGTGTCGTTCTGGCTCCCGACTTGTTCATGGACGAAGCCAAGGCGCTGGAGGCCAGCGGTCATGAGTTGCGCAGTCGCTTACATATCTCGAAGAAGGCACATCTCATCATGCCAACCCATCGTGTGCTCGATGCTGCTTATGAGGCACAGAAGGGTAAGAACAAGGTAGGAACGACAGGTAAGGGCATTGGCCCGACCTACACCGACAAAGTGAGTCGTAACGGCTTGCGCGTGGGCGACATTTTGGAGAATTTCGAAGAGAAATATGCTGCAGCCAAGGCCCGCCATGAGGCTATTCTGAAGTCGCTGAACTTCGATTATGACATCGCCGAAGTGGAGAAGAAATGGTTAGAGGGCGTGGAGTATCTGCGTCAGTTCCCCATTGTTGATTCCGAGCATGAAATCAATCAGATTCTGCGTAGCGGAAAGAGCGTGCTGTGTGAAGGTGCACAGGGCACCATGCTTGATATCGATTTCGGCAGCTATCCCTTTGTCACGTCATCGAATACCATTTGTGCCGGTGCTTGTACAGGCCTTGGCATAGGACCGAATAAAATCGGTGATGTGTTTGGCATCATGAAAGCCTACTGCACACGTGTTGGTGCAGGACCTTTCCCCACGGAACTTTTTGATGCGACGGGAGCTACTATCCGAGACCTTGGCCATGAATATGGAGCCGTCACAGGACGTGAGCGTCGTTGCGGCTGGATTGACCTTGTTGCCCTGCGCTATGCCATCATGGTCAACGGTGTGACGAAGCTCATCATGATGAAGAGCGACGTGCTCGACGGCTTCGATACCATTAAGGCTTGTGTCGCCTACAAGCAGAACGGTCAGCAGATTGACTATTTCCCCTACAACATCGAGGACGGTATCGAGCCGGTCTATGAGACGCTGCCGGGCTGGAAGACCGACATGACCAAGTTCACCAGCGAGGACCAGTTTCCCCAGCAGTTCAAGGACTACATCGCATTCCTTGAGCAGCAGTTGGAAACTCCCATTTGCATCATTTCTATTGGTCCTGACCGCGAACAAACGATTGTGAGAAAATGAAAACTTCAATAGTAAAAGGAACGCGCGACTTCGGCCCCGTAGAGATGGCTCGTCGCAACTATATTTTCGATACCATTCGCCAAGTGTATGCGTTGTATGGCTTTCAGCAGATAGAGACACCTGCAATGGAGACACTCGGAACGCTGATGGGTAAATATGGCGAGGAAGGCGATAAGCTGCTGTTCAAAGTACTGAACTCAGGTGATTGTCTGGCAAAGGTGAGCGATGAGGAGTTGATAGCACGTAATCCGTTGCATCTGGCATCTAAGATGTGTGAGAAAGGACTGCGTTACGACCTTACCGTACCTTTTGCACGCTATGTGGTAATGCACCGCGAGGAATTGCAGTTGCCATTCAAGCGCTATCAGATACAACCCGTGTGGCGTGCCGACCGCCCGCAGAAAGGACGTTATCGTGAGTTCTACCAGTGCGATGCTGACATAGTGGGCTCCGACTCGCTGCTCAACGAGGTGGAGCTGATGCAGATTATTGACACCGTCTTCACCCGTTTCGGCATTCGTGTGCAAATCAAGATCAACAACCGCAAGATTCTCTCCGGCATCGCTGAGGTCATAGGTGCTGCCGACAAGATAGTGGACATCACCGTCGCCATCGACAAGCTTGACAAGATTGGCATCGACAACGTCAACGCCGAACTGCGTGAGGACGGCCTGACTGATGAGCAGATTCAGAAGCTGCAGCCCATCATCCTGCTCGAAGGCACCAACGAGGAGAAGCTCAACACCATCGCCGAAGTCCTTAAGGACAGCGAGACCGGCCTCAAGGGCGTCGAGGAGCTCCGCTTCATTCTCAATACCCTGTCAGGTAAGACGGCTTCCCTCCACTCACCACTCACCACTCACCACTCACCACTTAACAACGAGCTCCAGCTCGACCTCACGCTGGCCCGTGGTTTGAACTACTACACAGGCGCCATTTTCGAGGTGAAGGCACTTGATGTGCAGATAGGCAGCATCACGGGAGGAGGCCGCTATGATAACCTGACCGGTATCTTCGGCATGCCTGGACTTTCGGGAGTCGGTATCTCGTTTGGTGCTGATCGTATCTATGACGTGCTGAACCAGCTCGACCTTTATCCAAAGAGTTCCGTTAGCGGTACACAACTCTTGTTCATCAACTTCGGAGAAAAGGAAACGGCCTATTGTCTGCCGTTCGTCAGCCAAGCTCGTCAGTCAGGAATACGTACAGAGTTGTTCCCTGATGCAGTCAAGATGAAGAAACAGATGTCGTATGCCAATGCCAAGCAGATACCGTTTGTGGCTCTGGCTGGCGAGAACGAGATGAACGAGGGCAAGTTAACGCTGAAGAACATGGAAACTGGCGAGCAGCGGATGCTCACCATCGACGAGCTTATCCAGACGTGCGCACGAACATAATTTATTCTGTTCTTTTCGCATATCTTTCGATGTTCAATATCAAAACTTTTTCGTTGAAATTCTTTGTTGTTTCAGAATAATTTTGTACCTTTGCAAAAAGGTTAGTTATCAGTCGTTTACAGACCAATCAAAACAAAATAGGAACGCAGCGCCCGCTGCTCAATCTCGCAACGCCCGCTGTTCAATCGCGCAGCGGGCGCTGTTTAATCTCGCAGCGGCCGCTGCGAGAAAGTTTCCCCTATACTAACTCCCTGTTTGTCCTATAGAAAGTCCCCGTTTGTCCCATAGAAAGTCCCTGTCTCATAGGTACAATCTGATAGAGAGCGACGTGCTATAATTTGCGGTCAATCAATATACTTTTGATGTTTTGTGCTCCGCGCGATGTAAAAAGATGCCTCACGCGATGAAAGTTGATACTCCGCGTGAAGAAAGTTGGTGCTTCGCGCTACCTAAAAAGATACTCCGCAGTACCTAAAAAGATGCCTCACAATACCAAAAAACAACCTCCGCGTACCCCTCTACGGAGCACAAACTTTTGTATCACGGAGTATCTTTTTAGGTACTGTAAAGCACAAACTATTGTACCGCGAGGCACAAACTTTTTTTATTCTTCTAATCCCTTATCCTTAGTTTGAAACTTTTTCTGTATAATCCTTTGTTGTTTCAAAATTATTCACTATCTTTGCCCCAAGCTTTGCCAATAAAGCCTGAGTGCAGGCTGGCGGAGTGACTTTTGTGGGTTAAACAATAGCATCAGCTATTTATTCAGAGCCATGAACGCGCATCTTTTGTGTCCTGAGGTCTCTTGGTGATTACCGTAAGCACGCCTGAAGATATAGTCTGATTGCTCCTAAAACAATCGCACGCTAACAGGTGGAATTAATTAACAATATCAATAAGACGCTGCGTGACGACCTTACAGCGCAGATAAAGACAGGAAGCCGACTATCCATAGCGGCATCCTGCTTCTCCATCTATGCCTTTCAGGAGTTGAAGGAGGCATTGAAGGACATCAAGGAACTCCGTTTTATTTTCACTTCGCCGACATTTACAACAGAGACTCCAAAGCAGCAACGTGAATTCTACATCCCACGGTTAGACCGTGAGCGTACACTCTATGGATCTGAGTTTGAAGTAAAACTCCGCAATGAACTGATCCAAAAGGCTATTGCCCGTGAATGTGCTGACTGGATTCGGGAAAAAGCTTGTTTCAAGTCAAACAGGACCAATGAGCAGATGATGGGTTTCATTAACCTTGATGACATCAGTTATTCACCCATCAACGGTTTTACCACAGTTGACCTTGGGTGTGAGAAAGGCAACAATGCCTACACGATGATTCAAAAGGCAGAAGCACCCTTCTCCAAGGCATACATCGACCTCTTTAACCAGATATGGAACGACAATGGTCGCTTACAGGTGGTGACAGAAGAGGTCATAGACAGCATCAGTAATGCTTATAAGGAGAACGCCCCTGAGTTCTTGTACTTCGTGGCACTCTACAACATCTTTAATGAATTTCTTGAAGACATCAGTGAAGATGAGCTACCCAAAGAGGCAACAGGCTTCAAGAATTCAGCCATCTGGAATAAACTCTATAACTTCCAGCGTGACGCAGCCCTGGCAGTCATCAACAAACTGGAGAAGTACAATGGCTGCATCCTTGCAGACAGTGTGGGTTTAGGAAAGACTTTCACCGCTCTGTCGGTCATCAAGTATTTTGAGAGTCGTAATCGAACCGTCTTAGTGCTCTGCCCCAAAAAATTGTTTGAGAACTGGAATACCTATCGGCAGAACTATGTCAACAATCCGTTGGCGAAAGACCGATTGAATTACGACATACTTTATCACACAGACCTCTCGCGTGAACATGGCCGCAGTAACGACCTCGATTTAGAGAGAGTAAATTGGGGCAACTACGACCTTGTGGTTATCGACGAGAGTCACAACTTCCGTAATGGCGGAAAGGTGAGTACAGACGAGAATGGAGAGAACCCACGTGAGAACCGCTATTTGCGTTTGATGAATAAGGTCATCCGTTCTGGCGTGAAGACTAAAGTGCTGATGCTCTCAGCTACACCTGTCAACAACCGTTTCAACGACCTGAAGAACCAGCTCCAGCTGGCATACGAAGGGGAATCTGAAGCTTTCGACAAACTGTTACCCACCAATCGGGGCATTGATGACATCTTCCGTCAGGCACAAGGCTCTTATAACATCTGGGCAGACCTTCCACCAGAAGAGCGTACCACAGAGAGACTTCTGAGGATGCTCGACTTCGATTTCTTCCGTCTGCTCGATGCCGTAACCATTGCTCGAAGTCGTAAGCATATACAGCAGTATTACGATACGGCAAACATCGGAACCTTCCCTGAACGTCTGAAGCCCATATCCAGGAATCCGCATCTGACCGACCTTGATACAGCCATCAACTATAATGAGATATTTGAGCAACTGCAAATGTTGCATCTGGCTATCTATGCGCCCTCTGCCTTTATTCTTCCGAGCCAGCTCTGGAAGTACAAGGAAGAGGAAAGCACAACAGGCCACCGTCTGAGTATAGAAGAGCGCGAACAAGGTATTCAACGACTGATGAATATGCAGTTGTTGAAGCGTCTGGAGTCATCGGTCAACTCTTTCCGCTTGACCTTGACTCGCATTCGCGACTACATGCAGGAAACGCTTGATGCCATTGCCCGTTTCCAAAATGGCGAGAGACGCGTGTCGGTAGATGACTATGAAAGTGTTGATGGTGACGAGGACGAGCAGGATTTCACCATCGGTAAGAAGAAGAACCGCATCCTCTTGGAGGATATGGACTATATATCGTGGCAGAAGGAAATCAAGGATGACCTTGAAATCATCCGTCTGCTCCTTCTCATGCTCCAAAGCATCACGCCAGAGCATGACAGCAAACTGCAACAACTTATTACTGACTTGAAAGATAAGTTTGCTCATCCTATCAATGGCAGCAACAAGAAAGTCATTGTTTTCACAGCATTCTCAGATACAGCATTGTACCTATATGACTGTCTGGCAGAACCCATCAAGAAAGAGTATGGCTTAAACGTGGCTTTGGTGACAGGCGACGTGGAAGCACGAAGCACTCTCAAACTGAAGGAGAAGCTTGACTTCAACAAAGTGCTGACCCTCTTCTCGCCAATTTCCAAGGAACGTGCAGCCATCTATCCACATCTGAAAGACGAAATAGACGTGCTGATAGCCACCGACTGTATCAGTGAAGGTCAAAACTTGCAGGATTGCGACTACTTGCTGAATTATGACATACACTGGAACCCTGTGCGTATTATTCAGCGTTTCGGACGTATAGACCGTATCGGATCGAAGAATGCACAGATTCAGTTGGTCAACTACTGGCCAGATATGACTCTCGACGAGTACATCAATCTGAAAGGACGTGTAGAGTCACGTATGAAGGTGACTGTGATGACTGCTACTGGCGATGACAACATTCTTTCACCTGAAGAGAAAGATGATTTGGAGTACCGCAAGCAGCAGTTGGAGCGACTGAAAGAAGATGTAGTCGATTTGGAGGAAATGAATACTGGTGTCAGTATCATGGATTTAGGGTTGAATGAGTTCCGTCTTGACTTGCTGGAATACATCAACAGCAACCATGACGTAGAGCATACTCCTTTCGGACTTCATGCCGTAGTACATGCTACAGACCAGGCACCAGCCGGAACCGTTTTTGTACTGAAGAACAGAACTGCTGGCATAAACATCGACCACAAGAACCAGTTGCATCCGTTCTACATGGTTTACATCAAAGACGATGGCGAAGTACTCGTTGATCATCTGCACCCGAAAGACTTGCTCGACAAAATGCGTTTGCTCTGCAAACCCATAACCAAACCTGATGTTAAACTGTGCAGTGCCTTCAACAAAGAGACCCGCGACGGTCTGCGTATGGGCAAATACTCAGAACTTCTGAGCAAGGCGATAGAGTCTATTGTCACAAAGAAGGAAGAGTCAGATATAGACAGTTTCCTCGATGGTTTTGCGGGTGAACTCTTTGAAGAGCGCATCACTGGGCTTGATGACTTTGAACTGATTTGTTTCCTTGTAATCAAATGATGCCCATGTTCCAGTTACCACCTGCTACCGCCATCAACAAGCCGCTCTACAAGAAGGCAGTCTTTGAGAAGTTCAATCTCAAAGCGGTTGAGCGTGACCGTTTCGATGCTGACATTAGCCGTATGGCATTGGTGGCAAGGGTATCAACTGCAACAGTCCCGGCATTGACAAAAGGCAAAGAAATAGAGGGGTTCTACGTCTTGCAAGTAGTGTTGAAGCAAAAGGATTATGACTCAAAGAACATCCTCATGCTTCAAAAGTTGATACCACAGAAGCTCATCTTCGCCCTCCAATTTGAGGAGCAGACACAGTTCTGCATCTTTCATAGATGCAGACTGGTGAAGCGGCAATCACACTGCAAGGATTGACGCTTGATGATGTCTGGAATAATATCGTTGCAACCATCGGAGGCTTGGATGCTCAGGCAGAAGAAACAATTGAGGAACAGATCATCCGTCGTGAGCAGCGGGAGAAGCTGCTTCGGCAGATTGAATCATTAGAAAAACAGTGCCGTACGGAGAAGCAGACTCGCAAGAAGTACGAGTTGCATCAACAAATAGTAAAACTTAAAGAGCAATTATAATGAAGAAGATAGACGAACAAAGTTTGGAAAACGCTTTACGACTTTATGAGTCTGGCGACATCAGCAAGATAGAGGTGGGAACCACAAAGGGCCTACAAGAGATACATCATTATCTGTTTGATGGGCTATATGACTTTGCGGGAAAGATACGAGAGAAGAATATTGCCAAAGGCGGTTTCCGCTTTGCCAATAGTATGTATCTTGTTCCTGCTCTTCAGGCTGTAGAGAAAATGCCTGAGAGCACATTTGAGGAGATCATAGCCAAATACGTGGAAATGAATGTTGCTCATCCCTTTATGGAGGGCAATGGTCGTGCGACACGCATCTGGCTCGACCAGATATTGAATAAGAATTTAGGGAAGGTGGTTGATTGGCAGTATGTTGACAAGGACGAATACCTCTCTGCCATGGAGCGAAGCCCTATCAATGACTTGGAGATCCGTACTCTCTTGAGTGCCCACCTAACAGATAAGGTTGACGACCGCGACGTCCTCTTCAAGGGCATTGAGCAGTCATACTATTACGAGGGATATAAGAAAGGAGAGTGAGCAAATGAAAACATTCAAAGGTATGTTTCTCTTGAAGAAAGATAAAGAAACAACAGTTTGTGCTATTAAGGAATTGTGTGATAGCTATAGTGGCAGGAAAGCAAATAATACAAAAGAAGAAAAAAGTTTATATCATGACTATTTTCATGATGTCAATGGATGTTTGAAAGAATGTTTCTATGAGACTTTTGGAAGCATCCGGCGCTGCCTTGTTTTTGTTAATGGAGCACAATACACTGATGATATTTGTTATCAAAGAGTTGCTCTTTACAGAGTTTTTGGTTTTTTAATGGAATTATATAGGGCAGTCCCAGATGCCATATCCATCAATGATTTTCCATCATGCAAGGACTTACTTCTGTTATCAGAAGAGGACTTGGTTTCCGCGGCAAATGATCTTGTTGGCAATAATGTCGTAAAAAGTAAAGTTAGTTTCGTCTTGTTAGGGAAAGGAATGGATAACTTAATTAAAATAGGTGATGTTATGGCATTTTATGACAACATGGCAAATGAAATGAAAGCGGATATAAATGAGAAAGGACTCTCAGATATTTCCTTGGAGTCTTTCTTGCTTAAGAAAGCTAAAGCAGAATATGCTTATTGTTTCCTTGCCTTGTTGAAAGTGGGGCGTGGTATTAGTAAAGAAGCAAAAAGTATTCATGAAGCTCGGAAAGATATAGAACAATATGAAGACTTTTGCCAGCAGAATAATATTGGCAATCTGATTATTTCTAAAAATACGCAATTCTAAGTGTTGTGCTGAACAGCAGACACAAAAGAAATATGAGTAGCATAGCATATAATAAAAAGGAAACTGGAATGAATACAGATTTTCTTGAGATAGTAACAAATAAGGAAAAGGTACAGAAAGAACTGATTTTCTACAGTCTTTTCTTGATGGTGTTTGAGAATTTCGTACATCATTGGAAGGATACAATTCGTTCATTCTATTCAAACGGTTTTGCAAAAGATGAACAGACTGGGGAGTATTATGATTTCGTGAAAGTAACATGGATTGATGGTGTATGCCATACATCAAGAGATACAGAAAAAGAGAAAGACTTTAATCATATAGTATTTCAACGAGTAAAGAAAAATGGTAGGAATAATCCAAAATTGTCAATGTTTCGGTGGATGGCAGATTCCCAGTTTATTGACGATGACGACTACATTATTCTAGAAAAATGCTATGAAAAAAGAAATGATTATGCGCACGATATAGCAGGATGTTTAAATCGTTTCGTGACAAAAGAAGAAAAGGAACTTCTTAAATCACTAATTGCTATAAGTGAGAAAGCTGCAAAGAAGTGGATATTGGAAATTGAAATACCAACAACTCCATCAGAAGACCTTAATATGTTGTTAGATGAAGAAGGTAATTATAACCCACTTGATGATGTTATTTCAGGAACACAAATGTTTTATTCATTAGTATTGGCAAATTTAAAAGATATATTTGATGAAAAAGATGAACATGCAGACCACGAACATTGTGGATGAAAATATCAAGCGGATTGGGGAACTATTCCCTAATTGCTTGACTGAAAGGCTTAATGCAGAAGGTAAGCCTGAAGTGGCTATTGACTTCGACCAACTCAAGCAGGAATTGTCTAAGGATATTGTAGAGGGTGCTGAGGAACGGTATCAGTTCACTTGGCCCGACAAGCGCAATGCTATCCGACTGGCCAATGCCCCAACGACCGACACCCTGCGCCCTTGTCGTGAAGAGAGCGTGGACTTCGACACAACACAAAACTTATATATTGAAGGCGACAATTTGCAAGTGCTGAAACTCCTTCGCGAGAACTATCTTGGCAAGGTGAAGATGATTTATATCGACCCGCCATATAACACAGGTAATGATTTCGTGTATAACGATAATTTTGGAATGGATGCTTCAACATGGAGTGATAGTAGTGGTGACTATGATGAAGAAGGTAATTGGCTAACAGATAAGTATACTATTAATACAGAGAGCAATGGTCGTTTTCATACAGACTGGCTCAATATGATTTATCCTCGTTTGAAGGTAGCAAAGGATTTGCTGAGCGAGGATGGGGCGATATTCATTTCCATAGATGACCGCGAGGCAGAGAACCTTATTAAGGTTTGCAATGAAATATATGGAGAATCATGTTTCGTAGCAAATATCAGTTGGCAAAAGACATACTCTCCAAGAAATGATTCTAAAGGTGTACCAGCGGAAAAAGAATCCATTGTCATTTATAGCCGTTATCCAGGTTGGATTCCTAATCGTCTGTCACGAACAGACGAGATGAATAAAATGTATGGGAATCCGGATAATGATCCTAAAGGTTCATGGAGAAATGATAATGCCTTCGCTTCAGAAGCAAAAACACACCAAGGTATGGTATACGCTATTCAGAATCCATTTAATGGTAGTATGATATACCCCTATGCAAATGGACACTGGCGCTATAGCCAACAAGAGATGTTGAACCATATGAACGGCTGGTGCGAATATGAACTAAGAGATATAAATGATGCTGATTCTCGGGCTAAAATATGCGGTGTTGATGTCAAAGATGTGCGTTCTGCAGTTAAAGCAATTGTGCTTAAAGAGAGTTTGGAAGTTTCCAAAATCAAAGCAGAATTTGTACTTCAAAGAGGACCGTGGCCTAAATTCTATTTTACGAAGAATGGTTCAGGTGGAATCGGACGAAAGACTTATTTGTCGGAAGTAGAAGGGAAGATGGTCACTAACCTGTGGCCTCATACTGAAGTTGGACATACAGACGAAGCGAAAAAAGAATTGAAAGCACTCTTTGACGGTGATATTCCATTTGATACGCCCAAGCCTGTACGTTTGCTTGATCGCATTGTTCAGATTGCTACCGATGAGGATAGTACTGTACTCGATTTTTTCTCGGGCTCTGCCACTACCGCCCATGCCGTGATGCAGCACAACGCTTCCGATAGTGCTCATCGCAAATTTATCTTGGTACAAATACCAGAAAATGTTGATAATAAATATGGCAATCTTTGTGAAATAGGCAAAGAGCGCATTCGTCGTGCAGGAAAGAAAATCAAAAAAGAAAGTCCTTTGACCACCCAAGACCTTGACACAGGCTTTCGCGTGCTGAAACTCGACTCGTCGAACATGCAGGATGTGTATTACACCCCATCGGAGTTCAATGAACAGAAACTCTTTGATGATAATATCAAGCCCGACCGCACAGAGGAAGACCTTCTTTTCCAGACGATGATAGAACTTGGCATTGAACTGAGTGCCAAGATTGAAAAGCGGAGCATTGCAGGCAAGACGGTCTGGAGTGTCAGCGATGGCTATCTGATGGCTTGCTTCGATGAAGAAGTAAACGAGACGACCATCACAGAGATAGCCCGTCAACAGCCATACTACTTCGTGATGCGAGACAGTAGCCTCGCCAACGACCAAGTCGCCGACAATTTCGAGCAAATCTGGGAAGAGTATAGTAAGGACACGGTAAGAAGGTTATGGAAGAAAACAATAAAATACTCATATATACAGATAGCAGCGGACTCACGAAGATTGACGTGAGACTGACAGAAGATACGCTATGGCTTACACAAGCTCAGATGTGCCAACTATATCAGACGAGTAAATCGAATGTCAGCGAACACATCAAGCACATCTTCGAAGAAGGCGAACTACAGGAAGGCGCAGTTGTTCGGAAATTCCGAACAACTGCTGCAGACGGCAAGTCATACCTAACAACCTTCTATAGTCTTGACATGATTATAGCCCTTGGCTATCGTGTGCGTTCCATCATTGCGACACGCTTCAGACAGTGGGCAACGGAACGGCTCAAAGAGTATATCGTCAAGGGATTTACACTAGACGATGAACGACTGAAAAAACTTGGCGGCGGTGGCTATTGGAAGGAACTTCTTGAACGTATCAGAGACATTCGTGCTACTGAAAAGGTACTCTATAGGCAAGTGCTGGAAATCTATGCTACAAGCATTGACTATGACCCACGAGCATCTGTATCTCAGGAGTTCTTCAAGAAGGTGCAGAACAAGATTCATTATGCCATCCATGGGCGCACGGCAGCAGAGTTGATAGTGGAGCGAGCAGATGCAGAGAAAGATTTCATGGGACTTCTCACCTTCAAAGGAAATCAGCCCACATTAGTAGAAGCCAAGACAGCGAAAAACTATCTTGACGCTAAGGAACTCCGAGCTATGGGGCAATTAGTTTCGGGATATCTGGACTTTGCCGAACGGCAGGCAGAACGTGAGCAACCAATGACAATGAATGACTGGGCCAACTATCTGGACCGCATTCTCACAATGTCAGGGGAGCAACTGTTGCAAGATGCTGGCAGCGTTTCTCATGCAGAAGCAATGGAACATGCCACAAACGAATATCGCAAATACAAACA